>PBNV01000064.1 GCA_002723345.1 Rhodospirillaceae bacterium | reverse complement strand
CTTTAAGCTTGTTGCTTTGGCTATATCCCCCATTGTCGTATTGGCTGTGGAGACGAGTGTCCGGCTGATTTGAAATCAGATGCAAGGGGAACCGCTCAACGAGATCCGCCCCCAACCACTCGGCAGGTTCTTGCCAGACGGGATGCCCCGGACAATCTAAATAACCAAAGCCATCTATTTTTTCCGAAAAGATCTCAATTTTCCCTGAGGGGGTGCCCAGGGCATGCCTAATTGGGTCTTTCCGGAATGCGCTCATAAAAACTGCCCCTTCGGGATCAGAGAACTTGTGATAGCCCCGCTCCCAGAATTCTTCCAGACTGGGCATCTCTTCGCCAAGCGCAGCTGCATTTTGGCGCAGCCTATCAAACATATGCTCCAACCATTCCTGCGCATTCCGACCTTCTGTGTAGTCTAACTCACAGTCAAGCCGAGCTGCCAAACCGGTAAATATTTCGTAATCTGTTTTGGTGTCGCCATAGGGTTCCGTCGCTTTTTGCATGGCGAAAAAATAGCTGTCTGTGCGGCCCACACCGATGTCGTCTCGCTCCAAGGTCGTCGCCATTGGAAAGATTATATCAGCATGACGCGCGTTGGCGTTCCACCAAGCTTCGTGAACGATAACCGTCTCTGGTTTCTGCCAGGCCTCAACCATCTTATTAAGGTCCTGATGATGATGAAATGGATTACCCCCGCACCAGTACACAATCTTGATATCTGGATAGGTGCGCTGTTCGCCGTCATACACAAATTGCTCGCCAGGGTTTAATAACATGTCAGAAATTCGGGCAACAGGTATATAGTCCCTGACTAAATTCTCCCCTTGCGGCAAGGCTGGCTTGGGAATTCCTGATGGCGCGCGTCCAACAAGGTTAGTGGCACCATAGCCCAATGCAAAACCGCCACCGGGAAGACCAATCTGCCCCAAAATAGCCGCCAGGGTTATGGCCATCCAGAAAGCCTGTTCCCCGTGATCGGTACGTTGGGTCGACCAGCTAAGATTAATCATGGTTCGTTTGGAGGACATTTCCGTAGCAAGTTCCCGGATCATATTCGGAGCAACGCCGGCAATCGCACCGGCCCACTCGGCATTTTTCGGGACACCATCCGTTTTACCCATTAAATAGGCCTCGAACCTCTCGAAGCCGATGCAATGGCTCTCGAGGAAGGCAGAGCAATGCTTTCCTCGAGATACAAGCTCATGAGCCAGACCCATCATTAGCGCAGTATCCGTATTGGGCCGGAGAGGCCGCCATTCGGCCGTTAAAAAGTCTGCCATGTCACTTTTAAGAGGACTAAAGCTCACAAAACGAACGCCCTTATTCCTGCATCGCAGCAGGTCGGTTTTGACGCCGTGCTTGCCTGTTCCACCGCCATCAACCTGGGTATTTTTCATCGGAATACCGCCAAAGGAGACAACTAATTCCGTGTGCTCTGCCACCATTGTAAGAGGCGTGTTGAGCTCAATTTGTTGAAACATACCGAGCCCGATAACATGGGGGAGGATGACCTCAGCAGCAGCAAAACTATATGTGTTGATGCTATCCGTATACCCACCCGCACATTTCATGAAACGATGGAGATGGCTGCTGGGATGATGGAAGCGTCCCGCACTTCCCCATCCATAGGATCCAGCATAGATAGCCTGATTGCCAAAGTTGGTGCGCACTCGCTCCAGTTCGTCTGCCGCTAGATCCCAGGCTCGTTCCCAGGAGACAGCAACAAATGGACCTTTTCCCCGGCCTTTTGTCGGGGTCGCGCCTGTCTGATCCCTACCTTTCTCCAACCAAGCCTTGCGCACCATGGGCTGTCTAATGCGGACTGCATCACTGAGCGCCTGCGGCATACCGAGCCCGATGGGAGAAGGATCAGGATCGTGATCGAATGGTGTGAGCGCCGAAACCTGGCCGTTTTCGACCTCCACCTGATACGCCCCCCAATGGGTGGCTGTCATATATTTGGTCATTTAGGCAGATTAGCTGTAAAATTATCAAACGTCACCTTTTGGATTAATGGCAATGACAGACAGAAAAACCGCAAGGACCAACGCTGACAGCACGATTAGGATGATCAAAGGGTACCTTCAGGCAATGGAGGACCGAGATCTAGCAGGCGCCGCATCCTTTTTGGCTGACGACTTCCAAATGCACTTTCCGGGAGACCAGACATTCCACACACTGGACGAGCTCGTCTCCTGGGGGAGGCCCAGATATCAATGGGTTAAGAAAGCCTATGAACAATTTGACTTCTGTCCCGCCGGTGATGAGAACGTCGTGTACTGTTTCGGTACCCTGCACGGCCAATGGCCGGACGGCTCAATCTTTGGAGACATTCGCTTCATCGATCGGTTCGTCGTGAGGGATGGTCTTCTCACAAACCAAAAAGTCTGGAACGATTTGGCCGAGGTCGCAAACCGATGAAATCATCGTTCGGCCTGACCTACATTGGCGGTGGCGGAAGTATCGTCGACGGAAAAATCAGCACATCTAACCGCAAAGTCCAATATGGCTCACGCGACCTTCAACTTTCATGGTGTCCCTATCTCAATGATGAGGCCTTTATTGCCACGGACGGGGATGAAACAAGTTTGTAACCAGTGCCTCCAAGCTATACTTTTTAATCGAGTTATTCAGCCTAGTGAGACCAACATGGTAGCTACCTCAAGATTAAATGGCCTTGTCGGCGCTATGGAAAACGGTGGCATCGCCTTTTCTGCCTTTGTGCCGATGGACATCAACTCGGCCCAGGCTATGGCGGCCTCCAGATTTGACGGCATCATATACGAGGGTGAGCATAGTCCCTGGGACATTGTCGCCCTCGGGCATTGTCTGCAGTATATGCTGGACCGGCGTCAAATAGCCGATCGCGACTCCATTGCACCCCGCGTAACTCCCCTGGCGCGAATTCCAGTAAACGGCATTGAGATGGGTCAATGGCATGCCAAACAAGCACTGGACACCGGCACCTACGGGATAGTATGGCCGCACATCAGCACGGTAGAGGAGGCATATAATGCGGTTGCAGCTTGCCGTTATCCGCGCCTTAAGAGCGCGCCCCTTTACGAACCCCGCGGAATTCGTGGAGATGGCCCCGCCCGCGCGTGCCGCTACTGGGGCCTCAATCAACAGGAATATTATTCTAAAGCAGACGTTTGGCCGCTCGCTCAGAACGGTGAAATCTTGGTTGTGATACAAATTGAAGACACCGCCGGTATCCAAAACCTTCCTGACATGCTGAAAAACGTCCCTGGGATTGGGGTGGTGCTTATCGGCGAAGGTGATTTGGGGCAAGAATTAGGTCATCCACGCCAATACGACCACCCCGTGCTATTGGAACATATTGCCGAAATTGTCGCCATTTGTAAGGAACATGATGTTGTCGTCGGACATCCACATGCAGATTCCAACAACATGCAGCGTATTATTGATGAAGGTTTCCGCTTCATTATGCCGGGACCAGTCCGATCTTATGAAGGATTGGAAAGAGGCCTCGAATTAACGGGACGCGCTTAGGGGACATCGCGGTATGATCATTGACTGCCATGGGCACTACACGACGGAACCAGCCGCTCAGATGGAATGGCGGAAGGCACAATTAAAACTCGTTGAAAACGGTGAATTTAGACCGACTAGGGCACTACTCGAAATCAGCGACGATGCCATCCGGGAGGGTATCGAGGGTAATCAGCTGAAACAACAGCGCGAACGCGGCACCGACAAGACAATATTTTCGCCGCGGGCTGTTGGTATGGGCCATCACCTCGGCACTGTCGACACAAGCATGGAGTGGACACGCCTTTCCAATGACATGGTGCATCGTGTCACTCAACTGTACCCAGATAATTTCATCGGTGTCTGCTCGCTTCCTCAGTACCCGGGCGTCGAGCCAAAATACTCCATTCCGGAGCTCGAGCGGGCAGTCAATGAACTTGGGTTCATCGGCTGCAATCTGAATCCTGATCCATCCGGGGCAATGTGGTCTGACCCGCCGCTTACGGATAAATGGTGGTATCCCCTTTACGAAAAAATGTGCGAACTGGATGTGCCCGCAATGATACATGTCAGTGGGTCGTGCAATCCCAACTTCCATCCCACAGGGGCACACTATATCGCCGCAGACACCACGGCCTTCATGCAGCTCATTTCAGGCGACCTATTTAAGGATTTTCCCTCCCTTAAATTTGTCATTCCTCATGGCGGTGGCGCAGTGCCATTCCATTGGGGGCGATACCGCGGTCTAGCCCAGGACATGGGAAAACCCCGGCTAGACGATCATTTACTCGACAATGTGTTTTTCGATACCTGCGTCTATCACCAGGCTGGCATCGACTGCATGACAAAAGTAGTACCCGTCAAAAATATTCTTTTTGCGTCAGAGATGGTGGGCGCGGTTCAGGGCGTGGACCCGGAAACCGGTCACAACTATGATGATACAAAGCGCTATATTGATGCGACGCCCAACCTAACGGCGGACCAACGCCGTCAGGTATTCTCTGGAAACGCCCTCAACGTATATCCGCGATTGGCCGCAAAGCTCGACTGAACCGGGAAACATCCAGCTCCTTCAGCGCCCCATATGGTCGGTGCCCTCGCCCGGCTTTTTAGGATGCGCATAGGGGTGGCTGAACGTTTTTTCCTCAACTGGCAGACTGTCAAACTTTTGCCGCGTGGCGTCAACTATCTCCTTAAGCCGGTCCTCGGTTCTATATTGTTCGGCCATCTCCGCCTGGGTGGAGGCATTCAGTTCGGGTGGATTGGACATATACCAATCCACCGTTCTACCCAATGCTTCAACAACCGACACCTTATCTTCGTATCCGAGTTCTGCTCGAAGAGCGAATGTATCATAGAGCTGGTGATGAGAATGGGCCGCCGCAAGCATGATATCCCTGGCGGGTTGAGCATATCTTGCTGGGACAGACACAACATCCAGACTCCAGTCCATTGCATCTGAAATAATTTGGACCCATTGCGCCATGGTTAATTGATGGGTGTCGGCGCAATTATAAATTTTCCCTCCAGAGGTCTCGGGATGGTTCACGGCTAGAAGAACCGCATGGGCCATATTTTCAGCGTACCCACGGCTTAGCAGTGTTAGGCCGTTATCAGGGAGGGCAATTATTTTCCGCTTATCCAGAATTCGTTTAACCACCCACCATTCACAAGGCAATGGCTGACGCGGCCCGTAGACGAGGGGATAGCGCAAATGGGTGGCAACGTAGTTCCCAGCTGCATGGCCTTCCATTACCGCGTCCTCTGCCTGTTTGACCAAGAACCCAAATCGGAATTCTTGTTCGCTCTCTATTTGGGGCGCAATTTCTGGCAACGGCACCTGAAGTCCTGCCGGAAAAACCGCCTCAGGTTTTTGGATGCCGCGATAACCGGGTGAGCCTCCAACGCTAATCAGCCGGTCCGTATGCTCTCCAATAAGGCCGGCTATAATTCTTAGCCGCCCATAACTTGCAATAATCTGATCAAACGACCGTCCTGAAAGAGCGACCTTAAGGGTTTCCTCAAAATGAGGATCTGCGATGATCCTCTCAACCGAATTTGGTAATTCCGGAGACTCGTGGCTACCCCTATTTAAGATGGCGACGTCGTGGCCTTGCTCTAAAAGCCCCTTTACGACGAAAGGTCCCGTCGGCCCAGTCCCACCAATAACGAGCGTTTTCATCGGGATCTCCTTACCATTTTAGATATCATTCAGGATTAGGACTTAACCGGAAAGATATCAGCCAGAAAAGCAGTTTATGACTTGCAAGATCTTGATCTGGCGATAGCTTTGTCAGATTAAGGCTAAAAATATGTAGAAAAATGAGGGGCCCTATCAGGTCCCTGCCAACAGACGAACAAGACAAACAGCAGGGGAAGTTAATATGCCTTTAGATCAATACAATAATCTTGGATCTCTGGTGGAACCGGACCGGGTACACAAGGCGTGTTATGCCGATGAACAAGTTTTCGAGAAGGAACTCGAGAATATTTTTTACAAATCCTGGATTTACATTGGCCACGAGAGCCAAGTACCTAACGCGGGTGACTACTGGACCACCTGGGTCGGCAAGGAACGAATGATCCTATGCCGCGGAGAAAACGGCGATGTCAACGTTCTCTATAACCGTTGTCCCCACCGGGGTGCCCTCATCTGTAACAACCTAAATGGAAATGCCCCGAAAGCCTTTCGCTGTCCCTATCATGCATGGCAGTTCAATATGGACGGTAGCCTGCGAAACGTCCCAATGAAACAGGGCTATGAAGGCGTTATCGATCTGACCGATCCACAACTCCAGATGAAGCGCGCGGAGCGCCAGGAAACCTACCGTGGATTTGTCTTTGCCAGTTTGTCTGAAGAGGGCCCAAGCCTGGAAGAATGGCTTGGCCAGGGGGCAAAGGCAGCGTTCGATGATATCTGTAACCGCTCTCCCGAAGGCGAATGCGAGGTCGTTGTGAACTGCTTTCGCATTATCCAGCATTCCAATTGGAAAATTTTTCTGGAAAATCAGCTCGACGCGGTCCACCCCTCGATCACGCACCATTCCACGGGAGATGCTGCCGCAGACATGCAGAGAGTTTATAAAGAAAAAACTGGTGATGAGCCGCCCATGGGCTATCAATTTCTGGCTGATTTCACACTACCTTATGAGAAATGGGACAGCTTGGACACCATTGGCCACCCCTATGGCCACACGTTACTGGCGGGCTACATGGGTCTGCGGCCGCGTGACCCGGTAACGATTGCCCATGAAGAATCATTGACGGCCGTTCATGGTGAAAAACGAATGGATGAGATTCTTTCGACCAACGTACACCATGTGTTGGTTTATCCTTGCTTGTCGGTCCAACCGCCGCTCCAACAGCTCCGAGCGGTCCGCCCCTTGGCTGCGAACAAGACGCTTACGGAGATTTGGCATTTCAGACTGAAAGGAGCGCCAGAAGGTATCTACGACCGATCGCTAGCTTATTATTATCACGTTAATTCACCGTCCACGATGGTAAACGCCGATGACCTAAATAACTTTCGGGCTTGTCAGGACGGGCTGACCCTTGAGGGCGGCGGAGATTGGGTGAGTTTTCATCGGAACTACGGTCAGGATCCCGTTGAAAACGGCATTACGACGTCTGTAACAGGAATGAGCAAGCAACCCATGCGGAACATGTTCGCGGCCTGGAAAGAATATATGTCGGCTTAAGGGAGATATGACTATGTCAAACGATACAACAACACGCTCGTCGACAAGCACGCTTCAAGACGTAGAGCAATTTCTTTACCGCCAAGCCGATATTCTCGACGAACGCCGTTGGGAGGAATGGTTGGGGTTGTTCACGGATGATGGGATTTATTGGATGCCTGCCAGTGCGGACCAAGAAACCGGCGAGGGCCAGCCGAATATTTTTTGGGAAGACCACTATCTTATGGATATGCGCATTCGGCGTGTGGAACATCCGTATGCTCACTCCCAGAAGGCCGGCCACCGGACAAGTCACGTGGTTTCCAACGTAATGATTGAAAGCGAGAGCGATGATGAAATAGTCGCCACATCACGCTTTCATATGGTGGAATACCGCCTGGATGAACAGCGCTATTTTGGCGGCAAATATACCCATCGTTTCGCGAGAATGGATGCTGGGCTAAAGATCAAACTGCAACGCGTTGATCTTGCCAACGTCGAAGGTCCCTTCGAATATGTTATGCAAATCTGGCTGTAGATTTTAGATAGGGGAAGATATAACGGGGGCAGTATAATGCGTGCTGCCCCCTATTGTTTATATGACCCCTATTTCCAATTCCACTCGGCTGGCCCTATATTACGCGGCCTATTTTGCGGTTATCGGTATTTTGTTGCCGTTTTGGCCCGTTTGGCTGAGCACCAAAGGGCTGACGGCAACCCAGATCGGGCTCGTGTTAGCCTCGGCGCCCTTTGTGCGCGCTTTTGCCAGCCCCTTAATTGCTCAATTCGCCGATCAAAAAGGCCTGCGCCAACCAATCATGATGGGCCTAGCAGCAGTTGCTGCTGCCGCCTTTGCCGCTTTCTATTTTATTGATGGTTTCTGGGCAATTATTTTGGTCACAATTTTATTCTTTATGTTCTTTTCCGCGAGCCAGCCATTGGCCGAGAGTCTCACCATGCATGTCGTGCGAACGGAGAGCGCAAACTACGGGCGCATCCGACTTTGGGGGTCGATCACATTTATCGGTGCAGCAGTAGGCGGGGGCGCGATCCTGGAGGGGCGCGTCGCGGATTTTATTTTTTATTTGTCTCTCCTGGGTTTAGGTCTTCTATTTTTCGTATGCGTGGCCCTCCCCAGAGCACGCTTCGCAGCTTCGACCAGCGGCAAGCCGCCTCTTCTCGAACTCTGTAGAATTAAAACATTCCTCCTAATGCTCGGCACCACCGCCCTCATACAATCGAGCCATGCAGTGGTCTATAGTTTCAGCACCATTCACTGGAAAAGCATTGGTTATTCCGAGGCCCTCATTGGCCTATTATGGGCGGAGGGCGTGGTGGCTGAAATTATTCTCTTCCACTATAGTGCTTCGGTCCTGAGGCGTATTAGTCCGGCGATGCTGATTATAATAGCCGCCGTCGCTGGCATGCTTCGTTGGACTATAATGGGAACCACAGACGCTCTACCCGCCCTATTTTTCGCCCAAGCCCTTCATGGTCTGACTTTCGGCGCTGCCCATTTGGGCGCGGTTCACTATATATCTGATAACATCCCCCCGCATCTGTCCGCCACCGCTCAGAGCCTGCTGTCAGCCGTCGTTATGGGCATCGCAATCGGTATCACTACCATCACCGCCGGTGCAATGTATGGTGTCATAGGTGCTAAATCCTACTACCCTATGGCCGGTTTGGCGGTGGCTAGTGCGATATTAGGTCTGCTCCTGTACATCCGGCTCAGCCGGGACACCTGAGTAATCATCCTCATAATCGTAACAATATGACGACAACGATAACCATTCTTCTCACTAGCGTTTTTGCCACTGCTTTTATCAGCGGTGTGCTGAGCCTCGGCGGCGGCAGCATTCTTATGGGGATATTTGGTTGGATCCTCCCCATTTCCACGGCAATGGTTCTGCATGGTATCACACAGGCAGCGGCTAATGCGTCCCGCTCCTGGATCTACCGCGACCATATTCAGTGGCATATTCTTGGTTACTATTTTATCGGCGCTGTCATCTGCACGGGTATTTTCAGTTGGCTGGCTTTTGTTCCGAACAAGGCGGTCTTGTTTTTGTGCCTTGGTTTACTTCCTTTCATGCATCTTTTGCTGCCACAAGGATACGCTTTGGATATAACTCGGCCGTGGAACGCCGTTAGTTGTGGATTTTTAGTCTCCGCGAGCCTTCTCATTGCCGGTGTATCTGGCCCGATCCTTGATATTTATTATGTCAAAACATCCCTCTCTCGGTTTCAAATTCATGCCACAAAGGGGGTAACACAGGGGATCGGCCACGTGGTAAAGGTCGCATATTTTATAGTCATTCTTGGACTTGTGGAGGATGGCCTCGGCCCCTTGCCGATCTGGATTTTTATTATCGTCATTCCCGTGGCTTATCTCGGCAGCATTGCATCACGGCGCGTTCTTAAGGCGATGGAAGACCAGCAGTTCAAGAAATATACACAAACCGCAACTATGGCTGTTGGCGCTATCTTTTTGACGAAAGGTATTCATTTGCTCCTATCTGGCCCCGTCTGAGGAAAACTTGGATAACCCGACGCCCCCTACCCCTTATAGATTTTCACTCTTTTGGACCGGGGTTAGCAAGGCGAGGCTCATATTTTAGGCAGATAGCCTGCGGTAAGACCGCCATCAATGACAAGCTCGGCGCCTGTCATCATTTTGGACTCATCCGAAGCTAAATAGATTACGGCAAAAGTTACATCCCGGGGCTCAAGTACTTCCCCCAAGGGCACAACGTCCCCCAGGCTCTGATGAACGTCCTCCACGGTCCGGCCGGCGGCATCGGCCAAGCGTTCCAGAAGCGGCGTTTTGATAAAAGTGGGATGAATTGAATTGCAACGGATATTATACCGTTGCTGGGCGCAATGCAGCGCAATTGATTTAGTCATGTAACTCACCGAGGCCTTTGAAACACCATAACTGAGCGTCATCGGGTTCGCATATAGAGCCGCGGTTGAGGAGATATTAATAATTGAACCGCCCCCCGACTCCCTCATGTAAGGCAATGCCAATTTGCAACCCCAAAAAACACTGTCAACATTCACCTCCTGAACCTGTTTCCAAGTTTCAAATGCTACTTCTTCAATCGGCCCGTGGATTGAAATTCCGGCATTGTTTACCAAAATATGTAAAGATCCGAATTGGCTGTTGGTAGTCTTCAAAACATCTGCCCAGTCTTCCTCGGACGAGACATCGTGGCGAGCAGCTACGGCAGCCCCTTGCCGCTGGGCATTGATCTCATCCGCGGTCGCCTGCGCCGTGTCGTCATTCAGGTCAGAAACGACGATGTTTGCGCCCTCTTCGGCGAGGTGCATTGCAGCTTCACGGCCCAGGCCAGATCCTCCACCGGTTATCAATGCTGTTTTTCCTTCAACCCGTCCGTGCATGGTCAAAGCCCCAGTTGCCTCATCAGTTCCTCCGGATAACGTGGGCCCGCTGTCGTACCTACTGCAAACAGTAGGTCCAATTTTTGAAGGTCATCCGGCGTAAGATCGATGTCCACGGCCCGGACGTTCTCATTCAAATACTTGATCTGTTTTGTGCCTGGTATTGGCACAATCGCATCATCCTGATGCAAGACCCAGGCAAGCGCAACTTGCGCGGCCTTGAAACCCTTCGCAAAAGCGACCTTTTCAAGACCCTGCACTTTAGCCAGGTTGACGTTGAAATTTTCGCCGCTGAAACGCGGCATCGCGGTGCGCGTGTCCCCCGGAATTAAATCTGCGGTAGACCGGATGCTGCCAGTCAGAAACCCTCTCCCCAGTGGCGCGTAGGGCATAAGACTAATCCCAAGCTTTCGGCACATCGGTAAAATATATTCCTCCACATCCCGTGACCACAAGGAGTATTCGGTCTCGATACATACGAGAGGATGGATTGCGTGCGCTTTGCCAATGGTCTCGGGTCCAGCCTCCGAAAGACCGATATACCTGACCTTACCGACCTCCACGAGGCGAGACAGCGCGCCCACCGTCTCCTCCACAGGGGTCTCGGGATCCACTCGGTGCTGGGTGTAAATGTCAATCGCGTCAACACCCAACCGTTTGAGGCTCGCCTCACAAGAGCGCACGACATGGTCGGGACGACCATTGACGCCCCGCTTCCCATCGGGACAGCGCACCAAACCAAATTTTGTATTAAGGATGGCTTGCCCAGGGCGCTGTTTGAGCGCACGGCCAATAAGCTCTTCGTTAAGATGCGGTCCGTAATTGTCAGACGTGTTGAGAAGCGATACTCCATGGTCTAGTGCATGGTGAATGGCAGCAATGGCCTGGGCCTCATCATCCCGGCGCCCGTAATGATCGGTCATGCCCATGCACCCGAGCCCAATAGCGGAAACCATTGGTCCGGTTTTGCCAAGTCGCCTAGATTTCATGACTTACCTGCAGCGGGTTAGCAACTTTTTCTTAAAATTAGGCAATTGTGACGACGAGATCATCGACACCATCAATATGACCTTCCATTTTGTCACCAGACATCACTGCCGCGACTCCATCTGGTGTGCCCATATAAATCAGGTCCCCGGCCTGCAACGTAACCAGTCCCGATAAATAACTAATGGTTTCCGCCGTGCTCCAAATATGGTGGTCAAGCGTGCTTTCTTGCCTTATTTTGCCGTTTACCTTGATCCAGATACTCCTGGATTCCTCAGTATCTGGATGCCCGACCTCGCTCACAGGATGCAGCGCAGTACAGGGCGCAGATTGGTCAAATCCCTTCCCCATATCCCAGGGACGCCCCATTTCCTTCGCCTTGTTCTGGATGTCCCTGCGGGTCAGGTCGATGCCAACGCCGTATCCCCATACATGATTAAGCGCATCAGCTACTGAGATGTCCGCACCACCTGCTCCGATAGCCGCCACAAGCTCGATTTCATGGTGCAGATTTTCGGTTTGCGGGGGATAGGGTATAGTCGCACCGTTTTCAACAATAGCGTCCGCCGGCTTCATGAAGAAAAATGGCGGATCGCGGTCTGGATCTGCTCCCATTTCGATGGCATGAGCGCGGTAGTTCCGCCCTACACAATAGATCCGACGAACGGGAAACCGATCGTCGCTACCCTCAATTGCGATGGAAACCTGCTCAAATGGCGGAATGGCATATTTCATCATTCAATTCCAACATGTATTCTTAAAGACTGCAGCGGATTAACGCCTCAAAGCCCGTATGTCAAAACAGACATAACTGGTTTTATGTTCCCGTCCTGAGGTTAGAGTAAAAGCCCGCCGAGATGGTAATGCAAAGTTCATTCTGACCTGCCGGTAGCCGTTTTTAAAATCTCTATGGCCTCGCCATTTTCGCCACGCCAGGCAACATGTTGGTCAGGTCGGATAAGGGCCAAGGGGGCTTCGTAGAGATCGCGTATGCCTGGTTCCTCAACCCACAAAATGCTAAGAGGAACCCCCAAGTCGCGGGACGCTGCCTCCCATGCACCGACCTCAGGAGCATCCGATCCCAACCGCAAGAGAGTAAACCATGGGCCGAGTTGGTCATACAGCGAGACCTTATTACCAATCCAATAATGAGGCGCACGCCCGCCAGGACAGGCACTAGGGGTGTACTGCGCACGGTGATCCGGAGGTGGTGTGGAGCCGTCTGCAACAATCAGCGGCGAACCATCATAACGCGCCCCAAGTATGACACCTAAACTCGCGAACTCTTCTTTAAAGGTCTGTAATTCAGCCTCCAAATCACGTCGCGCCTCTGCACCCCTTGCACTGTCCTCATCTACCCAGTCCGCAAATCTTAAAGAGCCGATTTTGTTGGCATAGTCTCCCGAAGCAGATGTGTTTCGGAGGCCGATGGGTCGCCGTTCGATCTCGTAGGTGTCCAGCAATTCCACCGGCGCCCATCCTTCGAGAACAGCGCCTAACTTCCAGCCGAGATTGGCCGTATCGTCAATGCCTGTATTGAACCCGAACCCCCCCGACGGAGTAAAGAGATGAGTAGAGTCACCTGCCAAAATCACCCTATTTTTTTGATAGTGATCGGTAACGAGGGCAAGGCCCGCCATCCACTCCTGGACCGACAAGATATCGAACGGCGTATCTGCACCGATCGCGTTTTGAACGATATCATCCACATCGATATCTTCCAGAGGCACGCCGGGTGGAATTTCGGCTAGCAGAACATACTCGCCCGCCCCGTCTAAGGTTATGAAATCCACACGTCCACGGGGATTAATTGTCCAGTAATGCCAGGCTATAGGCATGTTGATTACGTCAAAAATCTCCGGCGCTTGGATGTAGATGGAGAGCATGGTGCCATCATAAAAGCGATCACCCGTGCTCGACCGACCACCATAAGTAAAGCCAAGTTGTCGGCGCACCATCCCCTGGCCCCCGTCACAGCCGACGAGATAGTCCGCGATGACTGTTTCCGTCTGGCCACTCTGGATATCCTCGATTTCGGCACGAACATGGTCTCCCAAATCTTCAAAGGATGAAAGGCGCCAGGCATATCGCATGTCCGTACGCTCAAAATCATCAGCATGCTCCCGCATGATTGCTTCAAAATAAAATTGATTGCAGCGGTGAATGGGCTCCGGGGTAAGTTCGGTCGCTCCCCAGGGACCCGGATTTCCAGTTTTTTCTCGTGAACTGGGCATATTAATTCGGCCTAATTCCCACTCCGCCAGTCGCGTCACGTAGCAGCTATCAGTAGGATGGTCGTCCGGTAACCCGGCCGCCCTTATCTTAGCAGCACATCCCATACGGCGCATATGCTCAAGGGAGCGGCTATTGATAGTACTGCCTTTAGGATGCGTCGAAGTGCCTGGTCTTTCATTGACCAGTAAAGATGGAATACCCCGCCAGCCGAGTTCCATGGCCAGGCTCACGCCGACGGGACCACCGCCGACGATCAAAACAGATTGGCGCGTTTCAGTCATAGCCAAATTGTATAGGGGTGATCCTAGCGTTTAAAGCATCACCGCTTTGATTCCGGGACTAGGTAACAGCACTCTTAGGACTCGAACGGAAGGCTCTCCAGGAACCAGCCTCCATAATGTCTGCGATGATATCAACACAATCCCAGACATCCACATACCGCATATAAAGTGGCGTAATCCCAAACCTCAAGATACGAGGCTCGCGGTAATCAGGTATGACATTTCTCGCGATGAGCGCCTGACAGATAGCGTAGCCTTCATCGTGGTAAAAGGAGATCTGACTGCCTCGCTTTTTTGCATCGCGCGGGCTGGCCAGGTCAAACCCATGATGTGAAAGCCGTTCCTCCGCCAGCTCAATAAATAGACTAGATAATTTCAGGGATTTATCCCGCACGCTCTCCATCGACACATTTGTGTAACTCATGATCCCGTTAAAAGCGCCTCGGAGCGATAACACTTGAGGGGTGCCGACCTGCATCTTGTTGATACTGTCCGCTTCCCGATACCCCTCCTCGAAACCAAACTGATTGGCGTGGCTGAACCAGCCTGTGATAACCGGTGAAAATCCCTCGAGTGCCGACCGGGATATGTAAGCGTATGACGTGGACCCAGGCCCGCCATTTAGAAATTTGTACGTGCAGCCGACGGCATAATCCACATCCCAGTCATTTAGCTGAAGCGGCACCGCGCCCGCTGAATGGCAAAGATCCCAAACTACCGGCACGCCCACCGACCGACATGACCGGGTAAGCTCCGCCATATCGAACATCTCGCCCGTCCGGTAATTCACGTGAGTTAATAAGGCAAGGGCGGTATTCTTAGTGAGGGCTGACTCGATTTCGGCTCTCGGCACAATTTGTAGCTCATGGCCGCGGCCCAAAAGATCGATAATACCCTCTAGGATGTACCCGTCGGTGGGAAAATTATCTTTTTCCATCAAAACATGCTTACGCGTGGCAGATCGCTTCATTAGGGCAGCACAGAGCTTAAAAATATTGACAGACGTGGAGTCTGTAAGAACCACCTCTCCCTCGGTAGCCCCAATAATCGGTGCCAAAGCGTCGCCCGCCCGACGGGCAAGTGTGAACCAATCGGCCTCTAGCCAGCCCCTTATGAGGCCTTGGCCCCATTCCTCCGTTACCGTCTGCGCAATATCGGACGCAGCACCCGCCGGCAAAACTCCAAGGGAATTCCCATCAAAATATAAAAGATCGTCAGGAAGATCAAAACGCTCTCGCGTCCAGGCTAGCGGACAAGCATCATCCAACGCCTTACAATCTATTCTCTCCATGCAGACACACTATTCCTTAAAAGAAAGAAATCGCATCAACAAAAACCGATCCATGATCTTCAGAGACGGCTCTGTCAGTCAGGTTACCCCAATAACCGAGCCATCACGGTACGCCCTAATAGGGTAAAAACAAACAATTTCCCGAAAAAGTTCTCGTGGGAGCTGGATTTCTCAGAGAGATGGTGGGCTTGGACGAGACTTAGGGCCCTTCGAAACCGGAAACAAACAGACCGGTCTTACCACACCCATCGTGAGGGCTTAGTGAGATTTTTTACTGGCGGGGCCCACCTCATTGGCAGCTTTGATATGAGAGACTAATGGATATAGTGCGCCGCAGAGCGCAATAATGAATCCATACCCGCCCTCCTTATAGGCCTTGCGCCGGACGTACACTTTGTAAAACCGCGACAAAAGCTTGCGCACATACGTGCCGAGGTAGCCTATTTCACCCTGGTCCACTAGGTCCTTCGCTCGGTAGTCTGTATAGCGGTCAAGGCGGCGAAGCGTGTGAGACAAACTTTTATCGACATAATGATCGAGTGGCTGTTTTAAGTCTGGGCCGCGGATGCCACGCTCTTCCACGTGAGCGTGATGACGCCCCATTCCATAGCGCTTTGCGAAGGTCTTATAGAGTCCAAGATAGCTTACCTTCCCAAAGGAGCCTCCGCCCCAGCCATGGGCAACATAATGTCCGCCAATGTAATTGCGTACCGGAATGTCAAAGATATCATAAGGCGTGTTCTCAATTGTCTCGCGAATCTCAGCGGCAAGGCTGTCACTGATCCACTCGTCTGCATCCGCATCTATTATCCAGGGGCCCGTACAAGCATCAATCCCAGTGTTGCGTCGCTCGCCCTCAAACTCCCAGGCCCCCTCGATAATCTTATGAGCAAATTTCTCGGCTATTGCTTTGGACCCATCAGTGCAACGGTCCAGCAATACTACAATCTCATCCACGAAATGGAGATGTCGCAGGCATGTCTCAAGGTCATCCTCTTCATTGTGGGCAACCACTAGGGCGGAGAGCTTGGGTCCATAGTTAGGCTCACCGGTCATAGATCCGACTTCTCAACGTACGCCAAGGTTACAGGGTACATGGCCATGTGGCATATCATGGGCATAACAAATAATATTCTCCAATGAGCGGATTAGATTTCCCAGTATACACCCCTATACGGGCAGATGCACCATCACCTATCAACCTTGCAACCCCTAATCGCCAGCGCCTACCGCAACATGCCCAAGCCCCCTAAAAAACTGTCCAAGGACTGCCAAAAAATCAGTTAAGACTACTTAACCTCTCTTCGTCTGTCTCCCATTTGCCGCGAGACAGGGTTTTCTAGTGTGCCCCCCTCTGGACGCCAACTTCCTAACAGGCTATCACTCCTGTTCTTCGAAACAAAGACGGTGAGGTGGCCGAGCGGTTGAAGGCACCGGTCTTGAAAACCGGCAGGCGTTAACGCGTCTCGTGGGTTCGAATCCCACCCTCACCGCCAAATCCCAACCCCTATGTGGGTCTGCTGCCACTTCGTCAGGGTTCAGCCAGAAACTGAACCATTAGTGGAGGTTTCGGCCAAGACACATAACCTATGTGGTTTCGGAAAACCTATGGCCGCCACTCGGTAAACGTGGCAGTGAAAAAAGACAGGCCGATAAACAGTATGAGCAGCGCGCCCGCATGCTCCAGAACGGCCGTGGCGATGGCAACCTCTGGCCGCTCTTTTCCCTGGGTTCTTCCCTTGGGAGCCCCCAAAAAGTTAATCACGAGCCGCCGGAACAGAATGCTAATGACGCCAAAGGCAGACATGGTAATTGCCATGCCAACACTGATAGCAGCGACTAGGATAACCCCAGTACCAATCATGCCGTTAGCGAGCGCAAATAACATAACCAAGATTGCGCCAGTACACGGCACGGCGCCCGCTACAAAGGCCAGCAAACCCTGATGCCCAAGATCATGATGATGATGGTCGTGACCGGTTGCATGAAGATGATGGAGGCCATAACGGACGGCCGTAAACGCCTTACGAACGGCGCGGCTCAGCAAGAAAAAACCAATCGCGGCGATCAGGCCAAAGCTCACCATACGGATCCAAAGCGACTCCGCTGGTGATCCGCCGATAAAATGTCGGAACGAAATATCCACAAGCCACACCAAAAGAACGGCGGCGATCACATGGGTGACAGCAATCTGAAATCCCATGGCAACCCCCCGCCACAGCTTGGCTTCCCTGCCAACAAAAAAAGAGGCAACAACCATCTTGCCGTGACCGGGCCCGACCGCATGCACAGCGCCATACAGGAATGCAAACCAGATACCTACCCAGAGTGCTCCCACTCCACCACCGGCCCTAATATCCGCCATATAGCGTCCCAGCCCTAGCACCATGCGACGCTGCAAATCGATTACCCGCCGAACCTTCTGGGAGAGAAAACCGGGCAGTTGAGGCTCCCCGAGACCCCCGGATATCCCGGGACCGTCGGTTGATCTAGCAGCCTCAGGGTCGGCCTCGTACAACGGCGGCTTTGATGGCCGGAGGTTAATTTGCGCAAAGGTGTCGCGAGCGGGCCCGTCCGCGACAGAAAACCCCCTCTGAACGACCCCTGCGCCAGAGGCTTTCGCCATTGGAGACAACCATACTACCACCGCTAGTGTAGCAATAACCTGGATCATTCTCCGGTGCATATGAGTTCCATCAAGTCAGGATAAACAGAGTTAAAATAAATTGGGTTCTTCATATCCTTCGAAATCTGAAACGTGCAAAATCCCCCCTGTTCACCGGCAAAACGGGCTGGGTCTATTTTATCAAAAGCCACGTCCACATAATAGGTGTTGTCTAACACCGAGACGGTCAATTTATCAGCCGCCGGATCAACCAGCTCCGGCAGATATGCCACAAATTCCATTACCAAGGTGGTTTGCTGAATCATAGCAGCGTAACTTTGCACACGTGTCAGCCGAAGGGGCTTACCATTGATCTTCACATGGGTGAAGTAACTGTCCTCCAAGGTCGCTTCGAATGCTCCCTTGCGGAGTACCTCTGTCTCCGCCGCATCGAATGTACCGCTCTTGTCCGTGTCAAATTCGCCTATAATGCCGGCACTAAAAAATGGATCAAATGCCCAGCGTACCTTGAGTGCCCTTACTTTTCCCGCCTCGAACTGGAATGTCGTGACCACGTCGATCCAGATATGCGGGTGCGTATGGCCGGCCTGCGGCGAAATAGGAGATAATACAAATACACATAGCGCACAAAACCTTCTCAGAGGCATCCGCTAATTTCTCCATAGCCGCTCATACTTTCATTGTTGCACTGTTCAGTTGTTGACCAAAGATGAAACCGAGACAGACGCAAAGAGTTCAGGAGGACCAAACTCGGGAATGGGATAGTGTCCATATGAATAAGGGGTTAAGACGTATTGGCCGCCACAAACCGCCGTATAAATTCACGGTAAGTGGTTGGGGGTCGGCCAAGTATGGCCTTGAGGATGATGTCATTGCCGTATTTGTAGCCATGGGTATCGTAATGTCGGCACATGGCGGAATAGGTATCGATGGCATAGACCGTCCAGTTACGATCCCTCGCCCAAGCCTGCCAATCTGAGAGGTCGCGTTGCACTGCCGTTACCTTACGACCCAACTCGCCGGAGATGATTTCCGCCATTTGGGTATGACTGAGGAGGTCAGCCCCGCATAGTTCGTAGGATGCTCCCTGGAATGCTGGTTCGAGCAGTATTCGGGCCATGGCTGCTGCCAGGTCGCCGGTATCAATGACATTCATTAAACTATCCGGCGAATACGGCCTGGCATAAAGTCCCGTCTCAAGGACCTTGGGCCACTCTACGCGAATATTCTGCATGAACATGGAGGGTTGAACTACAGAAACTCTGAGGTCCGTGTTTATCAAATACTCTTCGAGACGGAGTTTTTGCCAATGGTGCCCCAAATCCTCCATCTGCGCGTGATAAGCGGAACTAAATAGAAAATGCGATACTCCCTCACCGACCGCTGCATCCACGACGCGTTTACCGATGTCCAGCTCATCCTCCTGAAAGCGGGGCGGAATAAGGCACACATTGTCTACCCCAGACATCGCCCGTTTCACATCATTGGTGTTTCGAAAATCCCCCCGCACTACGTCTGCCACCCCCAAGTCTCTCAGATGTGCTGCAGAGACATCGCTGGACGAGAGCGCCCGGACCTCCGCATTTTTTCGCAAAAGCTCCTGGATAAGTGGCAACCCAACAGCGCCGGACGGTCCCACGATTAAGATCATATTAGCCTCTCCACTGGCGAGTTTAGAAGCCCATGATAGGGGAAGGCATTAGAAATGAAAAACGCGGAGTCTGAATCTTGCCAGGTCCGGGGCGTTAGCCAGAACACCCTACGAGACTGTAATTAGCTCAATTGGCCTCCCAGACACCAGAGGTGGAATTCTCAACGTCATGGATTTCCAATTATCTTATGAGCTTTTCCTAGTTTTTAAATCATCAGGCGCTCAACTCTTGCAGGGCGAGGGCCAGATTGTCAGGATTAGGCGTTAAGTCACCTGCCTGTATGCGCCTCGTGATCGACGTGACGACTGCGTTTACCGGCGCACCCCCACCCCGCGCCGCGGCTTCTTCGGCAACAAGACCGTTGATCAGGTCCACTTCGCTTAGACGCCCTTTAAGATGATCTTGCAGGACACAATCCCGGGCCCGAGGGCCAATATCCGCCGCCAACTTATCAAACAGCGTTTCCAGGAGCCGGTTTGTGTCTTTGATGTCTTCTTCCCCAAGCCCAAAAATCGGTTGTATTTTGTAGCCGCGGGCCTGTCCAACAGCTAGGGCCTCACTTCCGGCACGTAGCACGAACTCCCGCATACCGGGAACCTTCATGGCATCCGACAATGTCAGGCCTAACATGGCGAGAGGCCCCAAACACATAGCATTTACGATGAGCTTCATCCATTTGGCAGCGATAATATCATCAGTTTGAGACACTACGCCAACATTGTTGAGCAGCCCCTTGACCTCGCCAATGCGAGCCTCCATGACGGGCGTGAGGGCGCCCAAACCGAACCATGTCTTACTCGGCGGTGTATTACGCTGAACAACACCCGGAGTGAAAATCTCCGAGGACAGCTCTACGACACAGCCCAATGTACGGCTCGGCCCGACGATGTCCTCGATGTCGCCTGCCGTCATAGCATTTTGAATGCCAACCATGATACCGTCATCGGTCAGATAAGGCTCAATCAGCTGCGCCATCCATTTGGTGTCATAGGCTTTGGGCATGAGAAAGACATAGTCAAAAGCCTCATTACAGGACGCTAAGTCGCATAAGTGATTGGCATTCACCGCTATTTCGATATGGTCCTCTGGCATATTGATCGTCAGGCCTCTCTCCCGCATGACCTCCACATGCTCGGGCCACTGGTCAAACAGGGTGACGTGATGACCAGTGCGCGCAAGATCTGCCGCCGTGCAACTGCCATTGGCTCCCGTGCCGAGAACTGCGATTTTCCTATCGTTCATGAGCAAGCGTCCGCGTGGTTTTTAATTAAGCAGAGCGAGAGACAATTGAGGAAATGCAATCAGCAGAATGGTCACGAACAGCATGATCACAACATATGGAAAAGCACCTGCAAAAATCTGATTCAAGGTAATAGAGGCATCCGAGACCGTTGAGCGCACCACGTAGACAGCAATCCCCAGGGGCGGCGTCAACAGCCCCATCTCGACAGCGATCACAGTGACAATGCCAAACCAGATTAGATCTCCGCCAAAAGCCTCGACGATTGGAAGCACGAGCGGAAGGATGATTAGCATGATGGAGATGGAATCCAGAAACATGCCAAGGATAATTACCAGGACGATGTAGAGCAGCATAAAACCCAAGAACCCAAGGTTGGCTGCACCGATAAATTCACTCGCGACCTGCGGCAATCCAGAGAGCGCAAGCATACGACCATAGATGTTCGCGGCTAAGATCAAAAACAGTACAGAGACCGTCGTATGGCCCGTTTCCAGAAGCACTTTCCAAAGTTTTGGCCACGTGAGACGCCGTTTGATTGTGGCGATGATCAACGCGCCAGCGGCGCCCACCGCGCCGGCTTCGACAGGTGTAAAGAGCCCGCCGTAAATACCGCCCAAAACGGCGATAATCAGAATAATAATCGGTAGAACAAGCCAAGCCGCTTCTCCCACATCAAGGTTTTCATCCTCAGAGTCGTTCGGTTGACCAACATAGGACGGCCAAAAATGGGCCATGGCAATAATACCGAGCCCCATAGCGAGGGCCAAAATTATCCCGGGAATTACCGCTGCCAGAAACAACAAACCTACAGACTGCTCTGCTACGAAGCCATAAATAATCAACAACAGGCTCGGTGGGATAAGCATGCCTAGCACGGAACTCCCCGCAACCGTCCCAACCGCAAATTTGGGCGTATAGCCGTGTTTAATCATATGCGGCGCCGCGACTTTCGTGAACACGGCAGCAGAAGCAATGGAAGACCCAGTGATTGCTGCAAATATGGCATTCGCTGTAACAGTGGCCACTCCCAGGCCGCCTTTGACCCGTCGCAGAAGCCAGCGAGCGACATCAAATGTGTCCCCACCAATGTCAGACTCATTGACCACCAGACCCATGAGAACAAACAGAGGAATTACACCGAAGAAAAAATTTCGGAGAAACTCGTTGGATGCTAGCTTGACCATATTAATGGCGATATCCGGAGATCCCATCATCATCCAGATACCGGCAAAGCCCAGCAGGATGAGGCCTACCCCGATATGAATGCCCATAAAGATGACAATTAGCATACCGACAAGAGAAAAAAGACCAACCTGGACCTTAGAGAAATCACCGGTAGCCACGAAATATCCGCCAGCAAATAGCCCCAGAAAGATTAAAAGATAGTAGAGCCCGAGTGGTTCCTTGCCACCTTGCGCCGCTCGATCTCTCAAGCTCTGACGCAAAGACAGAAGGTTGTCGATCAATAAAATCAGATACTTCACCGCCACCATGGCGGCACCAGTCAGAATAATCAGACGGAGAGGCCAAACAAGGATGGTAAAATCACCCTCGACACCGAATTTCAGGTCTGGCCAAGCCTCCTCGAACTTTGCAACGGTCCCCCAAGCGATAAGACCAAAAACAAGTATACCTCCCGAAGCGAAAACAGAATGAAACAGGGCTGCCGTCACGGGCCTATTCCGAGCAAGCGGCTCAATAAACATTTCTGCTCGAGAAAACCTCCCGACATGGAGGGAATGAGCCAGCTGCATGAAGACGGCACCGATGAGAGAATATCCGACGATTTCCGTTACACCCCTAATGGGCGCATTAAACCCAGCTCGCGCGATAATGTCTGCGCAAATCAAAAACATTAACGCGAAGACCCATAGTGTCCCCGCGCTGTTAAGAAGTGATGTTATTTTAGCAAATGAATTGGCGAGACTTCGATAGATCATCGAAACCTCGCCATCATTTGACTTTTTAGAGAGATCGGAATGACCCAATCTTATTTATCCCAGTTGCGGATAGGTTTCTCTCCCGCCGCCCGGACTTTTTGCATGTATGTATTCATCACCTGTTCACCAGGTAGGCCTTTGGCTTTCATTTGTTTTACCCACGCACCAGCGAGGTCTGGAAGCCCCGCTGCCCACTTTTTCTGCTCTCCCATCGGAAGCTCGGATACTTTAGCACCCTTGGCCGGTAAAATTTTCTTAAAGCTTGCTGCGTGAAAACCCGCGACGCGTTTCGCAACTAACTCGCCATAGCCTTTGCCAATGTCGTGGAACATCTTTTGTAGCTCTTTGGGCAGCTTGTCATACGTATTCTTATTCATGGTCAAAGCACCCGTGATGCCGCCGCCAAGGCCAACTTTGGTGACATACGGGGCTGCCTCATGAAGCTTAAATGGCACGATTCCAGTTCCAGGAACTACAGCACCGTCAGTCACACCAGTTTTAATCCCGTTGTAGTAGATTGGTAATCCACCGTTTACACCGATTGCCCCGGTACCCTTGAGCCAAGCGGCTGAGGCACCTGGTGCGTAGAATTTCTTGCCCTTAAGATCAGCTACCGATTTGATTGGTGTTTTGGAGATCAAGACATAATCGTCAATCGTTTGCGGCCCTAGATACACCTGATTGTGCTTCAAAAAGGCTGCCTTCATGGCGGGGATGCTATCATGCATCGCGTTCTGTATATCAGCGGCAAGCTTCACATTCCCTGTTACAAAAGGCATGTAGAAAGTGGCATTTTGCAGGGGTAGCTTATTTGGTTCCCACAATGAACCAACCCAGCCAACGTCACCCAAGCCCTCACCAATCCCCTCAAGGGTATTCTTAAAATTATACAGCGCACCAGCATACGCTTCCGTCCACTTAAGAGTATGACCCAGCGCTTTTGCTCGCTTTGTAGACTCGGGCACAACGAAGTCCTTGATTGTTTTTACCCAAGGCACCACCGGTGGATGGCTAGAACTTGCGGTCAATTTAAATTCCGCCGCGTTAACAGGCGCAATCGCGACCATAGATGCAATACCGAGCGCTGCAGCGGCAGCGCCCATAACCGAAGTCGATACAGATGTTAACTTCATAATTACCTTCCTGAAATTGCCAAATTAAGAAAAATATTAACGTCCCAGGACCCCTCAAGAGTGTGCCTGTAACCTTATTATAACCCCATTTCTACACTCACAATGGCAGAGGTGCAATCGTCTGCACCTCGCACATTGATAGCCAACCTACCGAATTTTGGGGTTCGGGATGCTATCCGATAAAGGCCTTTTGTGCGTCACTAAGCCAATCTTTAAGAGTACGGGGAGTATGCCCTGTCAATTGCTCAACCCAGTCCGTTTCATGTCCCATTGAGTTCTGCGCAACAAATCCCATCATGGCTCCCGAGTGATTTATCAGCCACTCAGGCATCCCCTTCTCAACCATCGCCTGTCGGGCCACATCGGGTGTTACTTGGACATACTCAACATCCTTACCGACGACTTCCGAAATCGTTGAAGCTACATCGCCCATTGTAACGGCAGGCCCAGTGAGAAAATATTCTCTGCCTTCCCTTTCCTCATTGATCAACAATTCAGCCACGCATTCACCTATATCGGCAGGATGGATCATACTGATTGTTGTCTCAGGCGGCAAAGCGGTGATTAGTTTACCCATTTTAGCGACTGGTTCGGCCATCGACATGAGATTACTGGTAAAAAAATTGGGCCGAGAAATTGCCCATTTGATGCCACTATCGCGGACAGCATTTTCAACATGAAAATGCATTCTCATTATGTCGGATGGGCCATCTACCTTCATCCCCTTTTCGGACCCAGAGGATTTAACAATGTAATTAACTCCACTCCGCTTCGCCGCCGCCAATCCGTTAAGCTCCATCTTTTGCAAAACAGGGCTGTGACCGCAAAGAAGATAGAGAGTATCAACGCCCTCAAGCGCTTTGTCCAAGCTATCAGGTTCCGACAAATCACCGTGCACTATATTTACGTCACCCAACTTGGCCTTCGCAGCGTCCGGATCGCGGACAATACAAGTAAAATCAACACCTTTGGCTCTCAATGCGGCAACCACTTGGCTGCCCGTAACACCTGTTCCTCCCAACACCCCAATCATGGTTTGTCTCCTATGAATTTACACCCTGTTAGTCGTTACAGTCTAATAACCGAAGAGGCAACTATCATTCTTTTCTATGCTCTGATTTTAACCTGTTTTGGCAATTACCCCGATGTTATGATTGATGCATCTCCAGAAATTTAGCTACCAAATGGAATAAAAACTGGATAATGGGATAAATTGAACGTTAGTTCAGGCAGTTAGGGGTCTCTTATGGACACGCATAGCGTCGCCGAGCCGAAAATAAATTTTGATAACAGTTTTTCTCGATCAATGGAGGGGTTTTACGTACCCTGCGTGGCAGCGAGATTCTCGGCGCCAAAGCTTACCCTTTTCAATCATACCCTCGCAAAAGAATTGGGGTTAAATGCCGCCGATTTTAAGTCGGACGAAGGGGCGGCCATTTTTTCGGGCCAGGCCATCCCCGATGGAGCGGCCCCACTTGCACAGGTTTACGCAGGCCATCAGTTCGGACATTTGTCACCGCAACTAGGAGATGGTCGAGCGCTTCTATTGGGGGAAATTACCGACACTGATGGAAAACGACGGGACATACAATTAAAGGGGTCCGGACCGACCCCCTTTTCTAGAAACGGAGACGGCCTAGCGGCCCTCGGTCCAGTATTACGGGAATATTTGATGGGTGAAGCAATGCATGCGCTTGGCATACCTACTACGCGCGCGCTTGCAGCAGTTACCACGGGGGACCAGGTCTACAGAGAGACAAAATTACCGGGGGCTATTTTGACGCGCATTGCTGCCAGCCACATTCGCGTCGGCACTTTTCAGTACTTTGCGGCCCGGAATGATCAGGATAAGGTCAGACAATTATCTGACTACGCCATTGAACGTCATTACCCAGGTGTCCAGAAGGCCTCCAATCCCTACCTCGCTTTTTTCAACGAGGTCGTGAAGGCGCAGGCCAGCTTAATTGCTCAATGGATGAATGTGGGATTTATCCATGGCGTTATGAACACCGACAACATGACAATCTCCGGGGAGACTATCGATTATGGTCCCTGTGCGTTCATGGACGTGTTTAACCCGGAGACCTGCTTCAGTTCAATTGACACCCAGGGGCGCTATGCTTTTGAACAGCAGCCTCCTATCGGGCAATGGAACCTGACGCGCTTGGCTGAGACGTTACTGCCACTAATTGATGAGGATGAGGAAAAAGCCGTGGAAATCATGACCAAGGCAGTCAATGAATATCGGGATCTTTATGAAGATGCCTGGTTGACAGGCGCCGCTGCCAAAATCGGACTATCTTCTCCGTCAAAGGAAGATCAAGTACTAATATTGCAATTGTTCTCGATGATGGTCTCCGATGCTACAGATTTCACGCAAGTTTTCAGACGTTTATCGGACGTCCTGCGAGGAAATTGCGTGCCGGTCCAAACTCTATTCAAAAACCAGTCCGGCTTAAAAGCATGGCTGAATCAATGGCAGTCTAGGCTGGAGACTCAACACCGCTCTTTCACAGATGTTGCAGACAAAATCGACCGAATCAATCCCATATACATTGCCCGCAATCACAAGGTGGAAGAGGCGCTTGACGCTGCTGTCAACGACGGCGACCTTACACTATTCGATGACCTCCTTGATTTGGTCAGCAATCCCTTTACTGAGAGACTTGGCATGGATGCATACACCCGTCCGGCCCCCGAGAGCACAGTTCCCTATCAAACCTTTTGCGGGACCTAAAAACCGACCAGCGCGTAGTCTAGCCAAGACATTAGAAAAAACCCCGGATAAATTGATGGAAAGCGGGTCTCTAGTCTATGCCCGGACGATCAAATGATTTATCCATATGACCACGCCCTTCCTGGTCGCCCCTCTCGAAGAGCCAGGCATACCCTCGGCGCGGGTTGGTGAGTATCTCCCACCAATTATCGTCGATGTCGCAGAAGAAAAAGCTGTAGGTACCATGTTGCAAAGCAGGCTTCGTAATCTGCGTAACCCCCCAACGGTCTTTGTGCTTTGCCAGCAGTTCATGGGCAACGTTGACCTCTTCCTGACTTTCTACATCCAGGCCATTGTGGTTAAGAATTGGCATTTTTTCCTTCTTCGGCGATTGCACCACGGCAATGGTGTTGTCCCCACCAAGCTTAATAAGAAGAGAGACATTGCTAGTTCGAACTACCTGAAGTCCGAGACATTCCTCGTAGAATTTTCGGGATAGTTCTAAGTCACGGGACTCGAGCGTACCATGAGACAAAAAGTTTAGTTTGAGGAGTGGGGCCTCGCTCTGGCTTACCTGCACATCGCTCATTATTCGCCTCCTAATGATCTTAAAGGTAGACCGATGTTGCAATATTATATCACAAAACCACAAAACAAGTTTATGGAATTGTGGTTGCTTCGAATTCTCTCTACTGTCCCGCCCATAAATTAACAGGGAGTGGCCGAATATGGCACGAACGATAATTAAAGGCGGTTATATTCTGTCTATGGACAAAAAGGTGGGGGAACTTCCCAAGGGCGATATCTTCATTGAGGGCGATAAAATTATAAAAATCGGCCGCACCGTGCGGGCCAGCGATGCCAAAATTATTGATGCCACAGGCATGATCGTCATGCCTGGCTTGATAAACGCGCATTTGCACACGTGGCAGACAGGCATTCGCGGAGTGGCTGGCAACTGGTCTATCCCTGAATACCTGCACCATATGCACGCTCAAATCGCGCCTAGATTTTCCGCAAATGATACCTACTTAGGAAATCTGATAGGCTCCCTCAATCAAATCAGCAATGGCGCGACCACGGTATTTGACTGGTGCCACAACAATGCCACGCCAGCCCACTCAGACGCGGCCATCCTAGGCCTGAAAGAGGCCGGTATTCGCGCCGTTTTTGGCCATGGTTCTCCCAAGCCCGATGCCAAGAAAAACCAGACACCGTTTACCCACATCCCGCACCCGCGCTCTGAAATTGAGAGGCTTCGGAAAGGTGAACTTGCCTCGGATGATACATTGGTAACACTCGCCATGGCAGTCCTTGGCCCTGATTTTTCAACCTGGGAGGTCACCGAACATGACTTCCGGCTGGCAAAGGAGTTCGATGTCTTGGTAAGCGCCCATGTTTGGGGCGCACCAAATCGCATGAACAAAGATGGCTATACCAAGCTTGCCAAGCTCAAGCTCCTGGATCAGCGGCACAACCTGGTGCACGGTGTCTATCTCTCCGATCGGGAGTTAAAGACTGTGCTCGACACGGGAGCCTCGGTCACTGTCACGCCAGAAGTTGAACTCCAAATGGGCCACGGCACACCCCGCACCGGCGCAATCCGCGACCTGGGTCACCGGCCTTCCATTGGCGTCGACGTAGAGTCGAATATTTCTGGAGACATGTTCTCAGTTATGCGCATGACACTTCAAAGCCAACGCAACTTGGACAACCAGCGAATCAACAAAAAAACTAAGGGTCCCGTTACAACACTGACTATCAAACCCCGAGAGGCGCTGGAATGGGCAACTATCGACAATGCGCGAGCGCTGGGCTTAGACTCAAAAATCGGCTCTCTCTCCCCCGGAAAAAAGGCCGATATCATTCTCATTAACACCAATGACCTGAACCTATTTCCCGTGCACAACCCTTTGGAGTCGGCCGTCTTCCATGCAAATGGATCCAACGTGGATACTGTGATGATTGGCGGTAACGTACTGAAACGTAATGGTAAACTTAAATATCGTGGCATTGGAAAGAAGAAAGAACTTCTCGCGCGTTCGGGCCGGAGAATTTTAAAGGGTATGACTCTTGCGGCTTAATCTTCCGCTGACCCGCTCCATCTCAAGATTAGCATTCAGATAAATTTCCCATTTTAATCTGACGCTTGAGCCCGATGGGGCAGATTTGTTAGAGGAAGAGTTGATGACGTCAATATTACTCGGGAATAAGATTAAAAATGAGCAAGGACAGTTCAGCCAAATCTTCGACAACCTCGGCAAAGAAGACGGACCAAAGCGCCGACAAGACATCAGGCAAAAATTCTGAGAAAAGCGGCGAAAAAAGCTCTGATACAGCAAGTGCAGCAGATACCGGAGGTAACGAAAAATCGGGTTCCGGTGCGACCGCAAAAGGTGGCGCGACGTCCCGTCCGATAAGTTATTTCTCCAGTGTTGCGACGGACGAGTATCGTGAGGGTTGGGCCAATATATTTGGAAAAGCAGGGGCAAAGAAAAAGTCGTCACGTTCGCCACAGCGGGCGAAACCCTCCAAGAAAGAGCCGCCGTCGCGAGTGATGATCCTTGAAAGTGATTTAACAGAAGAAATCCAAGCCCTGCTGAGGGAAACCATAAAAAAGAAAGCGCGCAAAGAAAATCTCGGCATCGGCCGAAAACTTAGTAAAGCTGAGTTGTCCTGGTCGATAGAATGCCGAATTAAGTATTAAACGAACCGAGGATTTTGGTTATGGCGGATGCTTTGAACCCAGCCACGCGACCCACCTGGAATATCGACCGCGATAGCTGCCAGGTCGGCAATATTGGGATCAACCGCATCGTTGATTTAGAAAATATTCCCTTTGCCGCTGACCTCATTTATCCAGACTCAACGCCGGAAATTATGGAAAAAATAGCTGGGCGTCTCGACAAAATACATTTTGGCGAAACCAGCAGCGACCTGTATTTGAGTTTCCACAGTTATCTAATCCGAACAGCAAACCACACAATACTGGTTGACCTATGCTGCGGAAATGACAAACACCGGCCGACCCGGCCACATTGGCATCAGCGTTCTGGCCCTTTTTTAGATAACCTCGCGGAAGCAGGGGTGGCACCGGATGAGGTGGACATCGTCATGTGCACCCATCTGCACGCAGATCATGTTGGCTGGAATACAAAGTTGGAAAACGGGACTTGGGTGCCGACATTTCCCAACGCCCGCTACCTGTTTGCCGAAAAGGAATACAATTATTGGCAGGCTTTACACGATGCCAACCCGCCCGAACCCGTAATGTATGGTTCTTTCGAGGACAGCGTGTTACCTGTCATCTCGTCGGGCCAAGCTGAATTTGTCGCCGGCGATCACAACGTTGGGTCAGGTGTGTTCCTGGAACCAGCGTATGGACATACGCCGGGCAACGTAATGATCCATGCTGAGGATAACGGGCGGCATGCCATCCTATGCGGAGATGCGATACATCATCCGGTGCAGCTTATCCACCCGGAATGGTCCACAAATTTTTGTTCAGACCAATCGGAGTCCCGTGCTACTCGGCTTGCACTACTGGCAAACTGTGCGGGCACTTCAACGATGCTATTACCTGCCCATTTCCAATCTCCCGAATACGGCACGATAGAGAAAGATGGTGACGGGTACCATCTTGTGCGGTAACCGGCCTTGGATGTTAAAGATAGTCGGGGACGCGCCTGCACTGAAACGTGGCGTGACGTTAGTATAGCTCCTTCGGACATACCCCGCCACTTTGGGGGACGCTTTTAATAAAAGCTCTGGCTGGAACAAAGCTCCAACGTTAACCGTTTATTCATATGAAAAGCGGATACTTTGTTCTGTATCAAGAACTGATACTGGTGTCATAATGAACAATAAGAAATTACGTTTTGCAGGTATCGGCCTGCTGATAGCCCCCTTTTTCGTAGCCGGCTGGTTCATTGCTTCCTGGCTGTCCAATTCATACACGCAGGACACCACGAGAGCAGAGATTATCGTTATAGATCCTCCATCCCAATTTGACCTCGTCGCCCAAGATCTCGGTTTTAGTGTAACTAATGCGCCAAACATTACAAATATGAACCGCTTCGCGTACAATCTTCGGGCGCCCAGAGGATTGACTACCGACTCTGCCCTCAAACTCCTGAAGGATGAATTCCCCGGCCTAGCGCTAGATGCCAGCCATCAGCGCGTTCCTTAATTTGGAATTGGTTGATTTAGCGAGACCCGCGCCAGGACATATTAATTTGCACATCTTCCTCAAAAACTGATGCCAGTGAAGCCAAGCCGGCCCCCCTGGCATAGTTCGCGGTTGTCCGCGGTTAAGACGTCAGAGGCTCCGTTTACATTAAAGAGGGTCCGACCGAACACTCTCAGATGAGAGACCACCTGGGTATCTCCCTGGTAAGTGCCGCGTGGATCGTCTGGATCTTCAATATTCGTGCTCGGTCATTGGTATCAGAGCCGAAATTACGACGGACAGGTTCGGATAAGCGAAGCCTACATCCGTCGTATTTCCAATTATCGCTTTTGGAAGTCTACTAGTTGGCTTCGCAGAGGCCTCAACCAGAGAGTAGCGGATAGGCCGAGACAGCCCCTCATTCATGCTGCAAGTCGCGCGCGTTGATCCCTCCTTTGTTAACCCATAGAAACGACAAATGTGCTAATAATCGAGGGAGAAGTTTGAAACACTAACGGAGATCGGCTATAGCCCACACTTTTACAGCAGAAGAACACACGAGGTTCCGCAACCTTCTCGAGCTTGCAAACAGCAGTAAATTCGAAGGTGAGCGAGCCAATGCGCTCGCAGCGGCCACTCGGATCGCTTCCAAATACGGCATGACCCTGGAAAAGGCCTGCAGGTGGCAGCCTGGCCAAGAAACCGCGGCCTTAGCGTCCACGCGTGGGCCCGTCCAAAGGCAGTTTGATGCCGACCCCCGAGTAGCGCAGTTCTTTGCAGCAAATGCCTCGCAACAACGTGAAGACAAGGCCCGGTGGCAGAACGCGGTTGAAAAGGCACGCCAGCGCGGATTGGTTGACGGGGACGAGAGTAAAGTCACTGCTAGTCAGCACGTTCGGAGTTTCTCAAAAGCGAGGCGCAATCCGCTGAAACATGCTGAAGTTCTCTTGAAAGAAACCTCCCTTCACTTCGATGAAATCGCTGAAATTACCGGGCTGAATGTTTATGAAGTCGTCGGCATTAAGCTAAAATTGCGCAAAGCAGCATAAAGCCGAAATAAGCAACCATAATTCAAATAGGAATTTTTTTCTTGTTTGTTGAATTAGCTTGCGGTTAGCATACTTAGCCTGCCTTGACAAAAGTCGATTTTCTATTTTCGCTAACGTGCGAAAACGAAAATAAATAGTTTGTGTATGAAGACGAGGTCAAATTTAGCGCAGGGAACAATATGGGAGGCGTTATGGCTACGGGTACAGTAAAATGGTTCAATAAAACCAAAGGATTTGGTTTTATTGTTCCTGATGAGGGAGATAAGGATGTTTTTGTTCACATCACAGCAGTTCTTGACTCAGGACTACAAGAACTCTCCGAAGGCCAGAAAGTGAGCTTTGAGCCTATTGAAGAGTCTAAGGGCTTAAAAGCAATAGATATTGCCAACGTTGGATAATATCAGTTCGGGTAGATCGTTCACCATATTGTAGTCTAAAATTGCTTATCTGATTTTAGCCCGCTGAACATCAACGGGTTTTTCCTTGCGGGTGGAATGATACATTGATCACCTTCAGCCCTCCAGGTCATTAGTTTCCGGAGGGAGACGGCGCGAGGCCCGCGCCCAGTGGAACATGCCGGTAATCATAACGCATAGAATAGGCAACTGAAGCCCAATCGTTTATGCAAGCCATTATTATTTCTGGGAACCTGCCCCGTCCCGCCGAACCTCTAACCGTTTGGATATTGATCCGCACCGTTAACCTAACTAGCTTCTTTATCATGCGCATAGACGTAATCTTCGACACGGTTTGCCCCTGGTGTTATCTGGGTAAAAAGCGGCTGGAGCAATCTCTGAGAGAAAAACCTCATTTATCAGCCGAGATCACCTGGCACCCGTTCATGTTGAACCCCGATCTGCCGCCAGAGGGAATAGAACGCGGTCATTATCTTAACGCTAAATTCGGGAATGAAGACCGTTCGAACCGCGCCTTACAAGCAATCAGCGAGGCGGGTCGCACCCTAGGTATTCACTTTCAGTTCGACAGGATAACTCGTACCCCGAACACCCTAGATTCACATCGATTAGTGCGCTTTGTACAAACCAGAGACCCCGGGCGCGGTTCCGAGGTGGTAGAAGCCCTGTTCCACGCATACTTCCTTCGCGGGTTAGACACAGGCAGTCGACCCGTCCTCTACGATTTAATCCGAGATCTAGGCTACAATGTAGAGACCTTGCGGACCTATCTTTATTCTGGTGAAGACGTAGATTATATCCGCCAGCAAAACACTCAGGTTCACCGCATCAGTATCAGTGGTGTTCCCGCCTTCATCATTGACGGCAAATTTTCCATATCCGGCGCCCAGGAGCCAAGGGTTATTGGTCGATTGTTGGAGGTTGCCGAAGCGCGGCGCCGCGAGAGCTTTGAACAAGATCTGCAGGTCAACGTCGGACATGCGGATTAATAAGCAGGTTCATCGCTTTTAAGTCTGGATCTTCAAGGAACTTGAACCAACAATGACAGCAACATAGTCAATCGTAACGAGCCAGCTTATCCTCGTACGTCGTCGGCGTCACATTTGGCACAAATAGAGCCTCCACGCGATATCCGAGGTCCAAAACGCGCAGCGCTTCTATATTCTCATCCAATTCTCTATCACATGGTGGTTCGCGTACAACACGGTCGAGTGCAGCGCGCCTGTAAATATAAACGGGAATATGCGCATAAACCTGACCGTCTGTAAGTTTTAACCCGTCCCGCGAAAAATTATTTATGGTGCCCACGCGAGCATCAGGCATCACATAAACAATCCGATCTGGGTTCCAATTGACACTTACTTTTGGCGCATCTTTTGGCAGGGTTGGGGTAACTGCGCAAACGAGTGTCGCCATACCAACATCCGAAGATGCTAAGGGATACATTAGCGCACGTAAAAATTTTGGATCTATTTCAACATGATGTTCTGGCAAATGGATTATGAGATCGTGATTGCAGAACCTATCAAACTTAGTAACTGTTCTGGCCACTCTCGCTAGTCCGGATGGTGGTTTATAATTGTGTGTCGGTTCAATATCTTGCAGATCGGAAGTGACACTATATGCTCCTGCACCCTTTACTTCATCTGCGAGAGACTCGTCGTGACAGTCTACAATAGTATTCCCAACATCGGCCTCTTTGGCCCGGTGCCACGCCGCAACGATAGAGGGAGCAGACTTTCTGCTCCCTCTAACCTCGTTACGAACATCGTCTAACCGAGACGAAACCACTATGAGCGGATTTCGCTCCATTTACTCACCCTTGTGCCGTTAAGTAACCTTATATTTGGAATCTATTCTGCGGCAACTTTGTGAGTGGGGTAACCCAACAGTGATGGATGATGGAAATCACCTACTCTATACTCACCAACAGCTTCTTCCATATGCTCCATCTTTGTGAATATAACTGGTCCATCTTTGGAAACCAGCACGTTTTCCTCCAGTCTGCAGGTCTGAGGCAATCCAGGATGGCCCGCAAATGTCTCAATGGCAAAATACATATTTTCCTTAATTTCGGCCGGATACTTGAGCGAATAAGCCCTACTCATCCACATACCCTCATACAGGGTAATCCCGATGGAATGAGCAAACTGCTGAAGAGTAACCGTACCGTATTTATCGTCATCGTATTCTGGGAACTTGGATACGACATCCGCTGACGTCATGCCCGGGCGCAGATTTTCCATGCCCGCATAAAGCGAGTCATAGGTTTCCCGGTAAAGGTCAATTTCTTGTTGTGTCAACTTACCAGCACACTTGAGCGTACGAACAAAGTCGACATAATACCCACCAGGCCCAACGGCGTTAATATCCACGATTATTAAATCGCCCTGCTGTATAAGCTTATCTGTTGCCCAGCGACGGTAAGGGCTCGTATTGCCCCCGGATGCCACAATAATGTCGTAGATAATTTCACATCCTCTATCCAACATAAATTCATGTACCTTGGCCTCAACCTGGCGTTCTGTAATCCCAGGTTTCAACCACTCATGCTTGATATGCCACATTGCTGCGTCACCAATCGAAGCTGACATTTTGATCTGCTCGATTTCATCATTGGTTTTTACCACACGTGCACGGGACATGGCCGGCCATCCATTGACAATCCGCAGCCCGGCTTTTTCGAAGGCGTGTAATGCTGGGAAGTCGAGGTTATCAACGCCAATTTTCTCTTTCTCAACCCCATGTTCCTTAAGAACCTCCATGACAGATGCGACCATCTTGTCTGCCATTTCACTCACGGCACCCTCGGCCCATTGCCAGGTCATGGCAGGACGAATACGGTCCTTCATCCAGGGTAAATCCAGTCTTGCGTTGTGCATATCTGAACCCGCGGTTTCAAAGAGGTAGGGCTCACCTTCCCTCGGCAAAACAGCGTAACGGATGTTGATATTGTATTTCCAATTACCTTGGTAGGATCCCGTGAGATAACGAACATTCGCACCCGCGAACACGACGATTGCACCCATGTCATCTGCAATCATCTCCGCTCGTGCGCGATCAAGGCGCTCACGACGCATCCTCTCGTGGTCCACCCGATACTGCCAGTCCGCACCATAGGTACTGTAAAGTCTGCGGGGGTTTGTGTGATGGCTCTCCTCAATAAAACTGGTATCTAACTCATACCCTGAGTAATCTCCACTAAATGGCATCGCGCTCGCGCTCCTTATGTTTGAACTTAAATTTTAGGTGTAGTGTCAAAAATCGTGTTTGTTTAACAAGACTGCACTAGCCTGTTTAGCCTACTAATTAAGGTTTT
>PBNV01000063.1 GCA_002723345.1 Rhodospirillaceae bacterium | reverse complement strand
TGTAAGCACGGAACGAGACGAACCACCAGACATTGATGTGGATTTTGAGCACGAACGTCGAGAAGAGGTTATCCAGTATATTTACGCGAAATATGGCCGGGATCGATCGGGAATAACGGCAACGCATATCACGTACCGCGCTAAAAGCGCGTTCAGGGAAGTTGGCAAGGTCATGGGTCTAACAGAAGATACCATTCAAGCCTTGTCCTCTGCCGTCGCCTGGAGAAGATCAAGCAGTATTGACATGGATGAGGATAATATCCGGGAAGTCGGCCTGGATCCTGCAGACCCTATGCTTCGACTTGTCCTTGACCTCACCCAGCAAATTGTCGGTTTCCCGCGCCACTTGAGTCAGCATACAGGTGGTTTCGTTATCACAAAAGGACCATTGGACACGGTTGTGCCAATTGGCAATGCCGCTATGCAAGACCGTACAGTTATCGAATGGGATAAAAATGACCTGGATGCCCTCGGCATCCTTAAAGTCGATGTGTTATCACTTGGCATGCTGACTTGCATCCGCCGCGCCTTCGATTTTATCGAACAGCACCACGGTCGGAAACTCACTCTTGCCAACATCCCCCAGGGAGACAAAGAAACTTATGACATGCTGTGTGCCGGTGACTCAGTGGGTGTCTTTCAGGTCGAAAGCCGGGCCCAGATGAGCATGCTGCCACGCCTCAAACCCCGCACCTATTACGATTTGGTAATTGAGGTAGCCATCGTGCGCCCGGGCCCGATCCAGGGAGATATGGTACATCCCTATCTCCGCCGCCGGGATGGCAAGGAAAAAGTCTTTTATCCAAGCAAGGATCTAAAGGAAGTGCTCCACAAAACCCTAGGCGTGCCTTTGTTTCAAGAGCAGGCAATGAAAATAGCGATTGTTGCCGCCGGTTTTACACCGGGAGAAGCAGATGGCCTGCGCCGGGCCATGGCTACATTTCGCCGCAACGGTACCTTGCCCCTATACAAGGAACGTTTCATCGATGGCATGATTACCAACGGTTACGAACTAGACTTCGCCGAACAGTGCTTCAAACAAATCGAGGGTTTCAGTGACTACGGATTTCCTGAATCCCACGCCGCCAGTTTCGCGTTGCTGGTTTACGTGTCCGCGTGGTTGAAGTGCCATTATCCCGCCGCTTTTAGCGCAGCCATTCTGAACAGTCAGCCAATGGGCTTTTACAAACCTGCCCAACTCGTGCGGGATGCCCGCGATCATGGTGTGGAAGTGCGTGAACCAGACGTCAATGACAGCGCCTGGGACTGCACACTGGAAACGGTAGCGCCCCCCCCTGTTACTGGTATGACTGACCTGCGCCCATTCCAGTGTCCACCCGCGCCTCAATGGCGCCATGAAGACGACGCTAAGACTGTTCTTCGGCTTGGACTGAGGCTGATCAGGGGGCTACGGGAGGAGGAGGCCACTGTTCTTGTAAAAACCCGGGCCCGAGCAAGTACATACAGGGACATTAGTGAGCTACAAGAACGGACCGGGTTAAAGCGCTCAGCCCTCGAACGGCTTGCCCGTGCAGATGCCTTTCAATCACTGGGTCTCGACCGACGCCAGGCATTATGGGCTGTCAAAGGGCTCGCCGATGCGCCAGCCCTCCCTCTCTTTCAGCAACTTTCCAGCGGTGACGCCCGCCCGGAGCCTGCGGTAACGCTTCCCAAAATGCAGATCGGCGAGCAAGTTATAGACGATTATCTCTCCATTAAGCTGTCTCTCAAAGCCCATCCAATGGCCTTATTGCGCTCTCGCTTCGACGCAGAAGGGGTTACTCCCTGCGTCACATTGGCAGATATTGCTGTGGGTAACACCGTTGACGTCGCAGGCATCGTGCTTATCCGTCAGCGTCCCGGCAGTGCAAAAGGTATAACTTTCATTACGATTGAAGATGAAACCGGGGTCGCTAATCTAATTATTTGGCCCGACAGGATGGAGAACTTTCGGCAGGTAGTTTTGGGCGGCCGCCTGATCGGTGTTCGGGGACAAGTTCAGCGCGAGGGTATTGTCACACATATCGTTTCTGAGACACTAGTCGACTATTCCCACCGTCTCAGTTATCTGACATCAGGAAGCGTCCCGGTATCTGATGATAAGACAGTCGGTCGGCTTTTCCCCACATCGCGGGATTTCCACTAAAATTAGATCCTAGAATGCTCCGTTTATATATTTACCGCTGGACAAAAGTTAGGCGGCCCCCTACCCCCTAGATCTTCAGCCAACGGATATTAAAGCAATTGGCAAACACCCCCTCAAACTCAGACCGCTCCAGACTAGAGAGAAGGTCTGGACGTATTGCCTTCTCCAATCCGGATTTTACCCGCTATTGGTTTGCGCGTGTCCTCAGCGTGTTTGGCACGGAAATGCTAAATGCAACCGTGCTCTGGCAAATGTGGAAACTAACAAGAGATCCGTTTGACCTGGGCCTTGTCGGCTTGGCCCAGTTTGCGCCATTTTTTGCCTTGTTTCTGATTTCGGGAGTTATGGCAGACAGGTTTCAGCGCAAGAGAATTATCGCTTTTTGCTCCATCGGTATGACAATTGTAGCTACTGGGCTATTCGCGGTTACGCTAACCGATATTGCAAGCCGACTAACCATCCTGCCCCTTTTAGTAATCGTTGGCATAGCTCGAGCCTTTCAGGCACCAGCTCTTAACGCCATCGTTCCTGTTTTGGTACCCAAAGAGCACTTTGCCAATGCAATCTCCTGGTCAGCCACCGCAACGTATATCGCTAGAATTGGCGGACCGGCCCTGATGGCCGGCCTGCTCATCCTCGGTATTGATGTTGTTTATGCAATTACGATCGGCTTTTTTGTCACGTCTTCGCTTCTGACACTCCTCATAAGAACGAACACGCAAATCATCAGCAAAGACCCGGTGACCATTGACCTCTTGCTCGCAGGTCTGAAATATATTTGGTCGCGCCAGATTATTATCGGCGCAATCGGCTTAGATCTATTCGCCGTCCTATTGGGCGGGGCGACCGCCCTGCTGCCCATTTTCGCGTCGGAAATACTGAAGGTCGGCGAGATCGGATATGGCGGGCTTCGCATGGCACTGACCGTTGGCGCTATTACATGCATGACCTATCTGACACAGCGACCAATCCAAAAGCATGGAGGACGGTTTTTATTAACCGCAGTGGCTTTATTTGGCGCTGGAACAATCGTGTTTGGAATTTCAACACTCTTCTGGCTCTCATTCGGGGTATTATTCTGCATGGGCGTGGCCGACGCGATAAGCGTGTTTATCAGGAACATGTTGGTCCAAAGCGTGACGCCGGATGATATGCGGGGTCGAGTGAACGCCGTCAGTTCCGTCTTCATCGGCGCGTCTAATGAAATCGGGGAATTCGAATCCGGCGTAACAGCTGCCTGGTGGGGAGTAGTTCCAGCCGTTGTGGTCGGCGGCATAGGCACCATTCTCGTTGTCATCATATTTGCCCGCATGCTGCCGCAGCTTAGAACCGTTGACAGCTTAAAACCAGACGACCTCATCAGCAAATATCGGTGATGAAGCGAGCCGACATCTGCACACCGCATCCATCGTTAGGTGGCGGTTAGGCCTTCCGCTTCTCCACCCAGATGATAACATCTCCCAAACGATATTAGACTCAGGGAGACAATTGATGGAACGGCAGGTCACCGAAGATGATTTCGATCATGGCTTCAAGGCAATTCACGATGAGGAAATTCCGTGGGAGGATGGCCTCGACAATAATCTTCTGACCCTACCGCCTGGCATAAAGGTTAAAGTCTTTTCCGTAGACCAAGCCATGAAACGCGTAGATATGAAAGTGAAATTCCCCCCGGGTTATGTGGAACCTGCACACAGCCATAAAAGCTGGCATTCCATTGTGGTATTGAACGGACGAATGTGTGTCGCTGGAAAGGATCTACGACCAGGCGATTATGTTTTTGGTTGGGACGGACTTCACGGCCCTTACGAGTACCCAGACGGATGTGAGGTCTTCGTTGTCTTTATGGGTGAAGGTACCGAGCACGAATGGTCCGAAGCCGATCATGGCAGTTATGAAAAAGTCTGGGCGCCTGAAACCGAAGCTGGCAAAGTCGCTTTAAAATAGCTCTATTCATATAATGTAATTTCTTGAAATAAAATAATAAAACATTGTAATCATTAATAAATCTTTCACATTTAGAACTTTTATGGCATTCACCTTTGGCCTTGATCAAAAATGCGAATGCCACCAAATTTTCTAATTGGGTGGAGAAAAATAGGGCCTATAATTTGGCGGAGATAGGTCCAACGGTCGGTTTTTGGTTTCATTATTGTTTGGGTAAGTTCTAGCATGAAATTTTCCTACTTTTCCCACGTCTGGGCCAAACCCGGGATGACCCCCCATGACAGATATGAGCAGCTTTGGCGAGAACTAGAGTTGTGCGACCAGGTTGGCTTCGATCACGCGTTTTGCGTTGAACATCATTTCCGTCCAGATGAGAGTTGGATGTCATCTCCGAGCCTGTTTACTACAGGCGGAGGCGTCAGAACAAAATACCTACGTATTGGCCCTATGGGTTACATTCCAGCTCTATATGACCCCCTCAGACTGGTTGAAGAAATCGCTATTATTGACCAAATGCTTGGGGGAAGAATGGAATTGGGCTTGGTTCCGGGGGTCAATCCAGCATATTTTGAGCCGTTTGGCGGGGGGCATGAGAACCGAAAATCTCCAACGATGGAGTTCGTTTCTTATCTAAAGACGGCATTTTGTGAGGAGCAACCTTTCAGTTTTGATGGGATAAACTTTAAAACAAAGAACGCAAATTTATCCGTATTACCGAAACAAACACCGCATCCTCCCCTTTGGATGCAAAGTAGAGATCCTGAAACACTCGAATTCTGTTCGAAAATGGGGATAAATACGGGTTACTTCCTCGTTTTCCTCATAAATTAGCTGGTCCAATATACAAAAAATACATTAGTGACTGGAAAACGGCTGGATGGAAAAATAAACCAAATATTGCCCATTCAACGGTGGTGTACGTCGATGAAACAGATGAAAGGGCGATGCAGGTCGCAAGAAATCGAGCAGCAAAAGCATATCAAGGATTTTTGCCCCCACAAAGGGAGGACGAGAGCTTTGAAGAACTTCTAGAACGTTATACGGAACCCTATAAAAAGCGTGGCGACTTGAAATCAATAGAAACTCGTTTAAACCTTTTCAATGCAGACTACATTTTTGAAAATCAGGTAATGTTTGTGGGATCTCCTGACACAGTCGCGCAACAAATAATGTCAGCTTCCAAGATCGGTCTCTTTAATACATTCATGGGCGAATTTAATTTTGCCGATTTGCCTGAAAAAGACCTGATGAGGTCCATTCGGCTATTCGCCGAGGGGGTAATTCCAGTTTTAAGGTCTTTTGAACCGTATTAGCTCCAAGTTTCTAAGCAAATATGCTCGTTTTTAAGACAATAATGCGGTTCTACTTGAGGCTTTATCATTCATCTTGGCCTCGGCTATTAGCCACTCCTTAAACGCGCGGATTTCTGGCCGTTCCATATTTTCTGATGGGGCAATGACATACCAGGCAAAATCGGTCGGCAATTCGATCTCAAACGGGACAACGAGGGTTCCCCGCTCCAGGTCGTCACTTGCGAGCGTTTTCGGCGCCAATACGATGCCCTGCCCAGCGATTGCAGCGTTTAGAGCCGCCATGCCATTGCTAAGGAAAATACCCCGATTGGGGTCCACGCTATCGATCTCGGTCAATTTCAACCAGTCTGCCCAGCGGGTATTTATCCGCCCGCCCGTGGGCGCGAAATGTATCAGTTGGTGATTGATCAAATCTTCTGGTTTACGAAGCGGTGGGTCCTGACCGAGAATTGATGGGCTGCACAGGGGCACAATCTTCTCAACTTGCAGGAATTCTGTTTGGAGACCGTCCTCCTGCCCTGTGCTTAAGCGAACAGCGAGGTCAATGTCCTGACGATCAAACGTCACCCATTCACTCGTTGTAGAGATCCTTACATCAACCTTCGGGTGTCTTTCAGTCCAGTTAGGGAGGCGCGGCACTAGCCAACGGGCAGCAAACGCCCCCACGGTGTTACACGAGATATATGACGAGTCGCCATGAGCCCGGCAAACTCGGACGGCATTTTCTAGCTCATTGAACCCTTTTTCGATGCCCGGTAGAAGGACCTGTCCCGCCTCGGTCAGTTGTGTCTCCCGACCGTTGCGATGAAACAATACCACACCAAGAATGGCCTCCAGGTTTTTAATCTGCTGACTAATGGCGGCAGGCGTCACATGCAATTCTTCTGCCGCCATGCTAAAACCGAGGTGCCGCCCGACAGACCTAAATGCCTTTAGAGCGTTTAAAGGGGGGATCGGCGGATTTCGGCTCATATTTAGATATTCTAACAGGAAAAATAAGAAATACAAATTGGACCATGCGTATTACACAAGCTATTCTAACAAACTGGCCATATCATCGTATATATTTAAATGGCCTTTGTTTTGATGACATAAATCAGTCTGGAGACATAGGATGACTGTTGAACTTCCAGAAAAGTTTGAAGCAATTGTCGTAAACGCGACGCAGGAGTGGCTCGATACGCGCGGAACAACCCGCGACGAACTTCGGAAATTTATTGAAGGTCGGGTGATCCGAGATCAGGAACACGCGCCGAAAGTCGGCGAAGATGCCCCTGATTTCCGCATTGAACGACTGGATAACGCGGGTAACCGGACCGGCGAGATGGAACGCCTTTCTGATCATTTTGGCACTCCTATTGGATTGATTTTCGGCTCGTATACGTGACCTCCCTTTAGGGACGGGGCCGTGCGCCTCGACGACCTTGCCAAATCTTTCGGCGATAAAGTTAAGTTCTTCGGCGTCTATATTCGTGAAGCTCATGCGGAGGGCGAAGATCAGGTGCCACGGAATTTGAAAGAAGGAATCATCTTCGAACAACCAGAAACAGCGGATGAGCGCGCAGATGTCGCAGCTGCCTGCATGCTGCGTTATAATTTTTCGTTTCCCATGCTTCTGGACACGATGGACAACGATGCAGAGGTCAAATACCAATCCTGGCCTGACCGTCTTTTCATCATCGACCGTGAGGGAAAAATTGGTTACCAGGGTGGGATGGGGCCGCTCTATTTCGACGTTGACGAATTTGAGAAATCTCTAGCGGACATGGTCACCTAGAAGAGCCAAAAAGGGAGCACGTGCCCAGCATCTCTCGGGCACGCGCTTCTAGCATTCAAGATAGCGGGTACCCGATATCCTTAAGCGACGTGGTTATCTCTCCGAGAATATCCGGATCGTCAATGGTGGCAGGAAGTTTATAATCCTCACCATCTGCGATTTTTTGCATGGTTCCACGAAGGATCTTACCGGACCGAGTTTTTGGTAAACGGCTGACCACTGCCGCAGTTTTGAACGCTGCCACGGGGCCAATCTGATCGCGCACCAGCTGAACGGTCTCCGCTACAATCACTCTATCATCCCTTGCCACGCCAGCACTAAGTACCAGAAGGCCTATCGGGATTTGCCCTTTTAGCGGATCAGCTACTCCAACTACGGCGCACTCGGCAACATCTGGATGGGCCGCTAGGACTTCTTCCATAGCGCCGGTCGATAGGCGGTGCCCTGCAACATTGATGATGTCATCCGTCCGCGCCATTACGAAAACATAGCCATCATCATCGATCAAACCGGCATCTGCCGTTTTATAATATCCTGGATGATCCGCCATGTAAGTTTTCTGATAGCGCGTCTCCGCGTTCCAAAGTGTGGGAAATGTTCCGGGCGGCAGTGGTAATTTAACCACCAGGTCTCCAATATCGCCCCGTGAAACCTCGCGGCTATTTTTATCCAAAACCCGGACGTCCATACCTGGGACCGGTTTGGTTGGAGACCCTTGTTTTACCTTTAGGGGCTCTATGCCCATGCAATTGGCACATATGGACCAGCCTGTCTCGGTCTGCCACCAATGATCGATAACGGGAACTCCTAAAACATTTTGAGCCCAAATCAGAGTATCCGGATCGAGCCTCTCGCCTGCCAGAAAAAGTGTTTTAAAGCTGGAAAGATCATAATCTTGAATAAAGGCTCCCCTCGGATCCTCTCTTTTAATGGCGCGAAACGCCGTCGGGGCAGTAAATAAGGCTTCCACTCTATGCTGCGAAATCACACGCCAAAAAGCCCCTGCATTCGGGGTGCCTACCGGTTTTCCCTCAAAAAGTAGTGTCGTATTACCATTGAAGAGTGGGGCGTAGACAATATAGGAATGTCCCACAACCCAGCCCACGTCTGAGGCCGCCCAGAAAACTGATCCAGGGTCCATGTTGTAAATGTTCTTCATGGTCCAATTAAGCGCCACTGCATGCCCACCGTTATCGCGAACAACGCCCTTGGGCTCACCGGTTGTGCCGGAGGTATAGAGGATATACAAAGGATCGGTCGCTGCGACGGGCACGCACTCATGGGGTTCCGCCTTGGACATAACAGCGGCCCAATCGACGTCCCGCCCCTCAATCAACGCAGCTTTCTCCTGCGACCGTTGCAAGATAATACAACTATCGGGCCGATGCGTAGCCAACTCAATCGCCTCATCCAGCAAGGGCTTGTAGGCAATCACACGGTCCGCCTCGATGCCGCAGGATGTCGCCACAATTACTTTGGGCTTCGCATCATCAATTCGGACGGAAAGCTCATTTGAAGCGAAACCGCCAAATACAACGGAATGCACAGCACCAATGCGCGCGCAGGCGAGCATGGCGATGGCCGCCTCGGGTACCATGGACATGTAGATGATGACACGGTCGCCCTTGACAACCCCATTTCCCGTCAACACTCCGGCAAATCGGGCCACCTCTTCTTTAAGATCATTATAGGTATAGGACTTGACCGTCCCGGTGACGGGACTGTCGTATATGAGGGCCACTTGACTTCCCCGGCCGTTTTCCACATGCCGGTCAACTGCATTATAGCAGGTGTTCATCACCCCGCCGACAAACCACCGGTGGGAGTTTGGAGCGTGAGACTCAAGAACCTGGTCCCACCTTTCAATCCAAACGATTTGTTCCGCGGCTTCCGCCCAGAAGCCCGCAGGATCACTTAAAGAGCGGTCAAACTGATCTTGATACGCGCCCATACTTGCCTCCCTGATTTCATGGTCGACGCCTAAAAACAGAACTGCAATGCCACAGGGTTTTAATACTGAGGCACGGAAGAGTCGATAGACAGCGACCACGCATGGATCCCGCCTTCCAAGTTCACAGCATTTTCAAACCCGTTGCCATGCAGCCACATCTGAACCTGAGCGCTTCTGCCACCAACATGACACATGACCACGAGAGGTTGATCAGTCGGCAGTTTATCGAGATTGTCAGGAATTGTATTCATTGGGATATGAAGCGCGCCGCTTATTGACGCGGCCATGAGTTCCTCCGCTTCACGGATGTCAAGCAGTGTATGGGCTTCGCCCGACTTTCGCATATCATCGAGCTGCTGGACGGAAATATTCATTGTCTCACCTGTTCTGACTGTCCTCCTGACCTGATCTCCAATTACCGGGGATCTGGGATTTAAACGCTAAACACTCCACGCGCCCTGATCAACCGCATTTGACTGAGTAGCACTGTTCTGTAGAACTCAGCGGACTGGACACAACTGGAATTTTATTATGGCCAAACTGGATGTCGTTGTTCTCGAGCATAACACAGGTTATCAGGGGTACATGCGCCTGGATCAGTATCAACTCAAACACACTGTGTTTGATGGCACTTGGAGCATTGATTTGTCGCGGGAAGTCCTGGAAAGGGGTCATGCCGTCGCAGTTCTCCCCTACGACCCAGTCGCTGACAGGGTGGTGTTAATCGAACAATTCCGGATAGGTGGTTATACCTCGCCTAAGTCCTCACCATGGCAGATCGAATGCGTTGCCGGCATGATCGAACCCCAACAGCTACCGGAAGACGCCGCTTATCGGGAAACTCAGGAGGAAACCGGGCTGCGTATTCATGATTTGACACCTGTCCACACTTACCTCACCAGTCCCGGCTGTACGTCGGAGACTGTCCAGCTTTATTGTGGGCTTGTGGACAGCCGAGACGCCGGCGGTTTGTTTGGTCTGGCCGAAGAGGGCGAGTATATCCGTGTTTTCACGTCCCCTGTTGACGAAGCTTTTTCCTGGCTTAGCGCTGGACGCATTCAAAACGGAATGACCATCATAGCGCTACAATGGCTTCAGTTGCACCATGTTGAAATACGCAATAAGTGGCACACGACCGACTGAGAAGCAGCGGAGAATAGACCCTACGGAGCCGCGCTTGATCCCTGTTCCTTGCCTCGGTAATCTGACGTCAGTTGTCCATCCACCTAGAAAGTGACCTATCATGACCGTCCGCCAAGGCTTCAGAGACGCCGTCGGAAATACGCCGCTCATAAAATTAATAGAAGCGTCGAAAAACACCGGCTGCAACATTTACGGCAAAGCCGAATTCCTGAACCCCGGTGGATCGGTTAAAGATCGCGCCGCGTTGTACATCGTCAAAGATGCCGAAGAGCGTGGACTGCTGAAGCCAGGTGGGATTATTGTCGAGGGAACCGCCGGAAACACGGGAATCGGTCTTGCCTTAGTGGGATGCGCCAGTAACTACCGAACGATTATTGTGATCCCTGAAACGCAATCTGAAGAAAAGAAAGACATGTTGCGTCTCGCCGGCGCTGACCTTCGGGAAGTAGAGGCAGTGCCCTATGCTAATCCCGGTAACTATGTCCACGTTTCTGAACGCATCGCCACGGAGATGTCAGAAACCCATCCCCAAGGAGCCATTTGGGCCAACCAATTCGACAATGTTGCCAACCGCCGGGCGCACGAAGAAGGCACTGGTCCAGAAATCTGGGATCAACTCGATGGCAAAGTAGACGGTTTTACATGCGCAGTCGGTACCGGCGGCACCTTAGCAGGCGTCGCAATGGCACTCAAAGAGCGCAATCCCGATATTATGATCAAGCTCTCAGATCCCATGGGCTCGGCCCTTTATAACTTTTATGAAAATGGCGAGTTGAAGGCTGAAGGGTCTTCCATCACCGAGGGTATTGGACAGGGGCGCGAGACAGCAAACCTGGCTGATGCCCCGATCGACGGTGCTTATCAAATATCAGACGAAGAGGCGCTGCCCCCGGTTTTTGATCTCCTCAAATATGAGGGCCTTTGCCTTGGCACATCGTGTGGCATCAACGTGGCGGGCGCCATTCGCATGGCCAAAGAGCTTGGGCCGGGACACACGATTGTTACGATCCTATGCGACTCTGGCACACGCTACCAAAGCAAGCTATTTAATGTCGCCTTCTTAAAGGAAAAAGGCCTGCCCTACCCCGATTGGCTAGCTTAGACTAGGAGGCCTGACACATGGACTATACCCGTCCAGAGGCTTTGGTTGAGACGCAGTGGCTTGCGGGCAACTTGGCTTTGCCCGGCATGGCACTCATCGACGCAAGTTTCCACCTGCCCACGGCAAATCGGGACCCTAAAGCCGAATTTTCTATAGCCCACATTCCAGGTGCTGTCTTTTTCGACATTAACGCCATTGCCGATAAGGAGACTGTGCTTCCTCACATGCTGCCCGATGCCGATCAGTTCGCGGCCGATGTGGGCGCGCTTGGCATATCAAACGATGATCATGTCATCTGTTATGATGCCAATGGAGGCGCGATGGCTGCCATGCGGGCCTTCTGGATGTTCACGATTTTCGGACACTCAAAGGTCTCGCTACTTCACGGCGGACTACCCCAATGGCGGGCTGAGGGGCGGGCCACGGACAGCGGCAACGTGACGCCGCAACCGACCGACTATTCCGCCAACGATTTTAAAGTTGACCGAGTAAAAAACGCGGATGACGTCCGCCAAAATATCGAGCGCGCAACCGCCCAAGTTGTCGATGCTCGGTCTCTTGGGCGTTTCCACGCCAGAGAACCGGAACCTCGGGACGGCATCCGCGGGGGTCATGTTCCGGGTTCCATCAACCTTCCGTTTCAGAACCTGCTTCACATGGACAGATATATGCGCCTCAGGTCGGCGGATGAGATACTGGCAGTCATACAAGACGCCGGCATCGATCCCGAAGCTCCAATTATTTCAAGCTGTGGATCAGGTGTAACGGCGGCCGTTCTCTCTTTTGCACTTCATCTACTTGGCCATGACACTGTGGCAATTTATGACGGCTCCTGGACAGACTGGGGCAGCCGAACCGATACCCCAATCGAGACATAAAAGCATGACAACCTCTGACAAGCGACCGAGCACCCGCCTCGTTCATTCCGGAAGCCACCCAGAGCGCTACAAAGGGGTAATGAATACACCAGTATACAGAGCGTCCACCATCCTCTTCCCTACTTCGGACGCAATGAAACAAGGGGTAAAAAATCGTTTTGAGAGCGTGTTTTATGGTCGACACGGCACGCCAACGACAATGGCTCTTGAGGAGGCCGTCGCAGATCTGGAACGCGGATATCGATCTATTGCTGTCCCGTCTGGCGTCTCGGCCATAATGGTTTCACTTCTCTCCTTCCTAAAGTCTGGCGATCATCTTTTGATGACGGACACCGCCTACTCGCCTTCCCGCGACATTTGCACAAGTTTCCTAGCCAACTACGGCGTGAGTACCGACTTTTACGATCCAATGATTGGAGCTGGAATTAAAGAGTTGATCCGACCGGGGACCAAAGCCGTTTTTTCTGAATCCCCAGGATCCCTCACTTTCGAAATCCAAGATATCCCAGCCATTGCCGAAGTGGCGCATGCACATGGTATTAAAGTCATCATGGACAACACTTGGAGCGCAGGTTTCTTCTTCAAACCCTTTGAGCATGGGGTGGATGTGTCCATCCAGGCAGCCACAAAGTACCTTGCTGGTCATTCCGACGTCATGGCCGGTATTGTCACAGCATCGAACGAAGAAGTTTGGAAAACACTCAAAAACACTTCGGCCTATCTCGGAATGTGCCTAGGCGGGGATGATGCCTATCTTACAAGCAGAGGCATCCGTACGCTGGACGTGCGTCTTGAACAACATCAGGCATCGGGTCTCAAACTGGCCGAGTGGTTCAAGGCTCAACCGGAGGTAGAGAGGGTCCTCCACCCTGCCTTCCCCGAATGCCCTGGTCACGATACCTGGCAACGGGATTTTACAGGTGCATCTGGGTTATTTGGGATCCTTCTTAAAAATCTCCCCAATCATTCACTATCAATCATGCTCGACAATATGGAGCTCTTCGGCATGGGATTTAGTTGGGGTGGGTTTGAGAGCTTGTTGACCCTTACAAGCCCGCCACCAAAACGGTCGGCGATACCTTGGGCAGCGGTTGGACACTTACTTCGAGTTCACGCAGGCCAGGAGGACCCCGACGACCTAATTGATGACCTTGAGGCCGGGTTCAAACGCTTGCGAGAGGCATTGTAGGTTATGGCCAAAAACAAAAAGCAGGACACCAATCTAATTCATGCGGGTAGCCACCCAGAAGACCAATTTGGTGCGGTAAATCCGCCAATCTATCATGCATCGACTGTTACCCAGGAGAGCATGGCGGCTTTGGCCAAAGCACGGGAAAATCGAGACACCAGTTTTGTCTATGGCCGTCTTGGAACTCCCACGTCTCGGGCTTTCGAGGAAGCAGTCACGACACTAGAAGGTGGCGATAAATGTATTTCCGTAGGGTCAGGTCTCTCCGCTATTTGCACCGCAATGCTAGCCTTCGTGGAACACGGCGATCATATCCTTGTCTGTGATAGTGCATATTCACCAACGCGAAACCTAAGCGAGAAGTTCCTGCGACGATTTGGCGTTGAGACCACCTATTACGATCCTCTCGTCGGGGCTGGCATCAAAGATTATTTCCAAGCCAACACAAAGACGGTTTACGTGGAATCGCCGGGCTCCCACTCCTTCGAGGTACAGGACATACCGGCCATCGCAAAAGAATGCAGACAGGCCGGCATCAAGGTGGTGATGGATAACACCTGGAGCGCGGGATATTTTTTCAAGCCATTTGAGCACGGGGTGGATGTATCCGTTCAGGCTGCGACGAAATATTTCGTGGGGCATTCCGATGCCATGTTGGGTAGCGTAACCACAACGGACGAAAATTTCGATGCAATCCGAAACTCTGCCCATCTCCTTGGATATCATGCGTCACCAGATGATGCCTATCTTGGTCTGCGCGGCATTCGAACTCTTGCCACTCGCATCAAACGCCACGAAAAAAATGCATTGAAGGTTGCGGACTGGCTTAGAGGCCGGCCAGAAGTTGAAGAGCTGCGTCATCCCGCCTTTCCATCCTGTCCTGGTCATGACATCTGGCGAAGAGATTTCAGCGGATCCTCTGGTCTATTTAGCGTATTGTTGAAAGAGGCCCCCGACGAGGCTGTGGCTAACCTGATTGACGGACTGGATCTGTTCGCCCTCGGTGCTAGCTGGGGGGGCTATGAAAGTCTGGTTCTTCGCACCCAATTAATACGGAGCGCCACAAACTGGAACACCAAAACCCCGTGTGTTCGCTTTCACGTCGGACTCGAGGATCCCGATGATCTAATAGACGATCTCAAGGCCGGGCTCGACCGATATATGGCAGCAATATGACGCATGATGTTGCGAATATTTGGGCTTTAGATATCTTGAAGCACAGATGTTTCGGCAAGGCTTTTTAGGCGTCGCCGGAGAACCTTATTGGCCGCGTTTCTAGGCAGACTATCCAAGAACAAATAGCGGCGGGGGCGTTTGAACGCGGCCAACCCACTTGCCTGAACCGCCCTGCCCAGATCAACAGCCAACAGATTTTCTCCGGCGACACAAGCTGTTACCACCTCGCCCCACTTGTTATCTGGTGTGCCAATGACGGCGACTTCCTTGACGCCAGGATGAGCGAGAAGGATCGCCTCAATATCGCCTGGGTGAATATTCTCTCCGCCAGATCGGATCACATCATCGGTACGCCCAATGAGGTCGACGTCTCCGTTGTCATGTAAAAGGCAAATGTCGCCGGTGTAATACCAGCCATCCCTAACTTTTTCCGCTGTAGCCTCCGGCCGGTTAAGATATTCTGTAAAAACTGCATCCCCGGTCGCGTCCACGATTAACTCGCCCTCTTCACCCGGCGCTACAAACTCATTTGTGTCACCGCCAATTCTGATAATTCTAGTCCGACTGTAAAAACCGGGCCTTAAGCGCCTGTGTTGGCCCACAGGGTCGGGATGATAGAGAGAACACATCGTTTCCGTTGTGCCGTAGATATGCCGAACCGTACCAGCCCATTCCTGATCCAATTGGGTCAAAAAACCGCTATCAATCTCAGCACCACCATAGAGAATAAGATCCGTCGATCTCATTTTGTCTGGCGAATAGTTCGGGGCTTGTCCCATGGCAAAATATAACTGGGGTACGGCAAACATGTATGTAATTTGGTGTTTCTCCACGGCATCTACCGCAGCCACAGGGTCGAACGCCGACATGACATAGTATGTCCCGTTCAACGCAAGGGTCGCAAGAAAAACACCATAGAACCCAATGGCATGACTGAGAGGCATAAAGCCAAGCGCCCGGGTATGTCTGCCCTGGCGGAGACCGGCTTGGGTACTCAACCAAACAACTCGAGGTTCAGACGTCCCATGACTCAAAACGACCCCTTTGGGCAACCCGGTCGTTCCCGAAGTGTAAAAAATGAACGCCGGATCGTCAGGCGCTGAGATCGGACACGGAAGAGAAGCTATGTCGCCCCGGCACGCAACGAAACAGTCGGCACCCGGCACGGCAGTCTTCACCGTCATAATAAACCCATTAGAAGGTAAGCAATCCCGGACTGTTGATACAAGCTCATCATCTGGCAGAGCGATCACCCCCAACATACCGCCGTCCAACAGCATGCCTTTGATCTCTTGCGGCGCGAGCCTAAAGTTGATGAGCGCTGGCACAGCGGCCAGTCGCTGCAGCGCCAAGACAGCGACACAATGATCAAATAGACTTGGCAAAATAGTCGCCACCCGGTCGCCCTGACGAACCCCTGCTGCGTGAAGTCCCGCCGCTACAACATCAACCTCTTCTATGAGCTCTGCATACGTCAGCTCTCGGCCGGTCTCGTCATCGACCAGCGCAAGATGATCCGGCGTGCGCTCCTTAGACATCCACACAAGCTGATATGCCGTTTGCATGATAGCCCCTTCCCTTTTCCTCCACGAAGCACCAAACCTACCGCTATTTTGCATCGCCAGAAAGCATTTGAGTGAGCATATTTTGCCAAACGCAGTGCGCTCCGTGTAATGCTAGACGCGCATCACTGCACTCCTTAGAAACATAAGCGGACCCGTTTGAGATTTATTGACAGGAACACTGGCAGGGTGAATACCTGCTTCTTCAGGAGGAGATACATGTCTTTAACCGAAGATAAACTTAACAGACTTCTCAACGAACTGTCCTTTGATGCGAATGGCCTGATCCCGGCCATCGCACAGCAGTTTGATAGTGGCGAAGTATTGATGATGGCCTGGATGAACAAAGAGGCCGTTAAAGCTACACTAACGGAAAATCGCGGTGTCTACTGGTCTCGGTCCAGAAATAGCCTTTGGCGTAAAGGCGAGTCTTCTGGACAGATCCAGCAACTCAAAGAATTCCGATGGGATTGCGATCGGGATACAATTCTCCTCTTAGTCGATCAGACCGGTGTGGCCTGTCATACGGGCCGACGCAACTGCTTCTATTTTGCCATACGGGGTGATGAGGTTACGACCATCTCCGACGTCATTATAGATCCAAGTTCGCTTTATCAGGCATAAAACAGTATTCAGGCTCTTTAAATGTCGGAATTAATTGGATGAAAGTACTCGTAATCAGAAAAGATCTGCAAGACATCCCTTTTCGGAAGATGGCACTCCTAACTGGTGTTCTCGTCGTGGCACTAATCGCTCGCCCGGTTGCGGCAGATCCCATCCTGGTGTTTGCAGCGTCGAGCTTGTCCGGTGCCCTAGACGCTGTCGCTGAGGATTATCAAAAGACCCATCCGACCAACATCAAAATTTCTTACGCCGCCAGTTCAACGCTGGCGCGACAGCTTGCCCAGGGCGCGCCGGCTGATATTTATATCTCAGCTAATTTGGTATGGGTAAGATATGTCGAAGACCAGCAGGCCATCCAGGCAGCCAGCAAATTTATCTTAGTCCGTAACCAACTGGTTCTTGCCGCGCCAGGTCAGGCGGGTGCGGCACCAATCCGACTATCAGCGGCTTTTTTCGAAAAACATCTTAAGGCAGGTCGCCTAGTCTTAGCAGACCCTACACACGTTCCGGCCGGTATTTACGCCCGGGAAGCGCTTAAGAATATGAACCTCTGGCATGTAGTGCAGCACCGACTGGCTCTGGGCATCAATGTTCGCGCTGCCTTGTCACTGCTGGAACGGCGGGAGGCGCCTCTCGGGATCCTCTATAAGACTGACGTCCTCACCAACCCCCACACCAAGATCGTCTCAACCTTCCCACCGTCAAGTCACGCTCCGATTGAGTATACGGCAGCGCTGGCCATTGGGCGCACGGGAAAAGAGGTGCTCAAATTCTTTCAATATTTACAATCACCCGTTGCGGAAGCACGTCTTTCTCAATTTGGTTTTGATCCCGTCTAATTATGGTGTCCTTTACCCCCACAGAACTCGATGCCCTCTCTCTCAGCCTCCTGGTAGCGCTCTGGAGCATCAGTATGAGCTTACCATTGGGCATAGGTGCAGCCTGGCTTCTGTCCCGCAAATCTTTTCCAGGTAAAAGTATAGTTGACGGTCTTATTCATTTGCCTCTCGTCGTGCCTCCGGTCGTGGTCGGCTACCTCCTGCTAATCCTTCTCGGAACACAGGGCCCCATCGGTGGCTTCTTAAAAGACACATTTGGCATCACTCTGATTTTCACATGGAAAGGCGCCGCAGTTGCATCTGCTGTCATGGCTTTTCCTCTTATGGTACGAGCAATTCGATTATCCTTCGATAGCGTTGACCGAGGGTTGGAAGAGGCCGCGGCCACCCTAGGCGCATCCCCAACTCGGGTGTTTCTGACCATCACCCTCCCGCTTATTTTACCTGGTGTGATCGTCGGGATGATCCTCGCTTTTGCACGCAGTCTTGGAGAGTTTGGCGCCACCATCACCTTTGTCTCTAATATCCCAGGGGAGACCCAAACCCTTCCGCTAGCGCTTTTTACACAAACCCAGACACCTGGTGGCGACGCAAGTGCAATACGTTTGTTGGTAATCTCCGTGGCGCTGGCCCTGTTTGCCCTAATAATCTCCGAGATTATCTCCCGGCGTGTCGCCCGTCACATTGCTGGAGCTGGGAGTAAGTCCTGATGTTGACCGTCCAAATAGATAAAAAATTGGGCGATTTTCATCTGTCTGCAGATTTTGCAGTGCGAGGCGCAAGCATCACAACGATTTTCGGCAAATCGGGCGCAGGTAAGACTTCGCTTATCAATGCAATAGCGGGTCTCAGCAGACCGGACACCGGCGCTATTCATTTAGGTGAGATCCCCCTTTTTGATCAGGAGCGAGGTCTCTGCCTTCGCCCTCATGAGAGACAAATAGGATACGTCTTCCAGGACGACCGATTGTTCCCACATCTCACAGTTCGGAAGAACCTTTTGTATGGTGCGACACCGCTCAGGGGCCAGCCCACGGAGATAAAATTTGCAGACGTTCTTGACCTGCTCGGTATCCGCCCTCTTCTTGGGCGTAAGCCCAATGCGCTCTCCGGTGGTGAGAAACAGCTAGTCGCTATTGGACGTGCTCTCCTATCAAATCCACGTCTCCTTCTCATGGATGAACCCCTGGCCTCACTCGATTTTCAGCGTCGGGAAGATATCTTGCCATTCATCGAGAAAATTCGAGACGAGTTCGGTGTAACAATTATATACGTCAGCCACGCCATTGAAGAAGTGATCCGGCTCTCAGATGAAATGATCATTCTTTCTAATGGAAAGGTGGCGGCCCAAGGTCCAGTCGATGAAATTATGAGCCGACTTGATCTGCACCCTCTCACTGGACGCTTTGATGCGGGTGCGGTGATTTCAACGAAATTCGCATCTTACGATCCGGTTTATGATCTCGGCGAACTAAACTTTCCAGGAGGGCAAATACAGGTAGCGGGCCTAAACATGGAAAAAGGCACGCCCTTGCGGGCACATATCCGCGCTCGTGATGTTTCTTTAATGACAGCGGAACCGAAGGGCTCCAGTGTCCTTAACGTGTTTAAGGGCAGGATTTCCGATGTCCGGGAAGAAGATGGCCCACAGTTGGACTTATCGATCGATATTGGGGTGCCGTTGATTGCTCGGGTCACCCGTAAATCATACGACAACCTTGGACTAAGGGTTGGATCCGAGGTCCACGCCATGATCAAAGCCGTGGCGATCGACCGCAGGAGCGTAGGTGGCATCAAGGGTCGTGGTCGATAATCCCAAGCTGGTTCGAATAATCTCTAATTTACTGGGAGGAACATCGCATGCAGTACTTTGCCTGGGGCATCAACAAACCGGGGGTCAAAGAAAAGCGAACCGCCTTAATCCGCGCACATTGGGATTTCATCGCCCAATACGATGACGATCTAATCGCACGTGGTCCAGTGATGGATGCAAATAATCAAAGCGAAGTCATCGGTTCCATCCACATAGTAGATTTGCCTGACGCAGGGGCAGTTGAGACATTTGTCCACGATGAACCTTTTGCTGTTGCGGGTCTATTTAGAGAAATCATCGTGAAACGATTTCGTCTTGAACTAAATCGCACCCAATTTAGCTTTCAAAGTACCGGCGATTACCCCCGTTTTTTTATCTATTGCACGGCTTCAATAGATAAAATTGCCCCTGATAACGCTCTGACGAAGGCCCATCAGGCCTACATGTCAGAGTTCGATCAACATGTAATATGCCATGGCGCTTTCTTAGGGCGCAGAGGCGATTGGCAAGGGAAGGTATTTTTTGTTGAGTTTAGCGATGAGAGGAAGGCAAGGGAATTTTTACAAAACGAACCGCTCAATTTAGGCGGGCTTTATAACAATACCAAATTTCACCGATGGACCATGGGGGGACCGGAAAACTTAAATAGTATTGGGGCCCTCGATTAGCGGAAGAAGAAAGCGCGATAGTACTGCAACGACATTCTAACGCGCCAAAAGCAGCGTTATCTAATTCTTTGCCCCGCCTCGTCAAAAAAGTAGACCTTATCGTCTGGAAACGTCAGTTGGACCTGTTGCCCCGATTTATAGTCGTCTAAAATCAAGCCCTCAACTATGACAACAAATGGTCTTTCCCCCTCCGCTTCAAAATAAAGGAGTGTGTCTTTACCCATTGGTTCAACTAAATCAATGGTCTCAGGAATCTGACCATCAGCGGTAGAAACAACAACGTGCTCGGGCCGTATACCAAGCGTGACCTTACCGCTACCCAAGTTCGCGTAGGTATCCGGCACGCTGATCTCCATTTGACCGTGTTGGAATACCGCCTTTCCTTCTTTCGAAATTACTTCGCCATCTAGCAAATTCATAGAGGGGGAACCAAAAAAATCAGCGACAAAATAAGACTTTGGATTGGAATAAATCTCCATTGGCGAGCCTTCTTGTTCGATTTCACCCTCGTTCATGACAACTATGCGGTCCGCAAGGGTCATTGCCTCCTCTTGGTCATGTGTCACATAGATAAAAGTCTTCTTGAGTTCTGTGTGGAGGCGGTCCACCTCTGCCCGCAGTTCCCGCCTTAACTTAGCATCCAGGCTAGAAAGAGGTTCATCAAGTAAAAAGGTTGATGGATGTGTTACGAGTGTTCGGGCCAACGCAACGCGCTGAGATTCGCCCCCTGAGCATTGTGCGGGGCGCTTATTGAGTAACGGCGTAATATGAACCATCTCGGCAACATCCTCGACGGCCTTCCGACGTTCCGCCTCGGGCACATTTTTCATTCGAAGGCCAAATTCAATATTATCGTAGATATATTTGTGTGGAAAAAGTGCGTGGCTTTGGAACACCATGCCGATGTCGCGATCGCGGGGTTCAAGGTCATTCACGATGCTCCCGTTCATTGTAATTTCCCCGTCACTCGGATCTTCAAACCCCGCTAACATTCGAAGAGTTGTAGTCTTGCCACAGCCGGATGGGCCTACAAGCACAAGAAACTCACCATCCTCAATTTGCAAATCAAGCGATTTAACGGCAACAGTCGATCCGAATTCTTTTCTTAAGCTTTTTAGTTCTATTCGAGACACGATCCACCTACTTTCTAACCATACCAAAGCTAAAGCCGCGCGCCAGGTGCTTACTAATGAATAGACCGATAATGATAAGTGGGATTGTAATCCCAACTGCGAGAGCAGCTTGGCGCCCATAAACTCGGCCCTCTGTCGATCCCTCATACTTACTGAGCTCGATAGGAAGTGTGACGACCTCTGTCTTAGAAAGGATCAAAGCCAACAGATATTCACTCCAAGTCAGGATCAGTATAAAAAGAAACGTTGCCACAAGGCCCGATCGAACAAGAGGTAAAACGACCTCCCATATCGTGCGTAATTTGCTTGCCCCCAAAATTTCAGCTGCTTGTTCAACCTCGACGGGAACTTCGTCGATAAAACTTTTGGTCATCCAAACTGCGTAAGGCAAGGTGGTAAGGAAATAAACAAGGATTAGACCAAGATGAGTGTCTAATAATTTTAAGGTCGAATAATGCAGCGATAATGGCGCGACGATTACGATTGGAGGCACCATGCGAAGCATCAAAAGCTGAAACATTCGTGCTTCGGAGAGCATTTGGTATCTTGAGACGCCATACGCAATGAGTGAGCCGAAGAAAACCGCTAAAGTGGTCGAAATAAATGCAATTAATGTGCTGTTACCAAGTGCGACCCAGGGTTTTTGCATGGACTGAATATATTGCGTGTCAGCATATTCTTCTTTTCCGGTCCATACGTTTGCATAATTTGCCAGAGTTGGCGTCTCCGACCAGTAAACTGGTGGCCATGCAAACCACTCAGCATCTGGTTTGAATGACGTGCTAACGATCCAGAATAAGGGAAAAGCAACGATGAGTAACCAAATCGTTAGCGTCGAGTACCTGAAGCTCTCAAATATTCTTTTTTTTGTGCGTTTATTCATGACTGCAACTCAGATCCAAAATCACTCAGTTATACATTTTGTCGAGGCTTGATTTCTCGCGCCGTAGAACCCAAATGGCGGCGAGCACAATGGCAATCATCAGAAGCATCACCACGTACGACATGGCCGCACCTTTCGATATCTCGAAATAGTTCCACGTAGTGAGGTAAATCAAAACTGGTATGGTCTCCGAGGCAGAGCCGGGACCTCCCTGGAATAGCGACCATATTTTTGGGTATTCTGCCATTGCCTCTAAAAATCTGAGGATTAGCGCCAAAATTATAACTGGTCGAAGCAGAGGAAGTTGAACCTCCCAAAAGATCCGGAGCTTACCGGCGCCCAAGATTTGTGCTGCTTCCTGGGGCTCTTTTGGTAAAGACGCCAAACCCGCCATCATAATTATGAATGAGAAAGGGGTCCAGTTCCATATCTCCAGCATCATTACCGTGGTTAATGCTAAATCCGCATCCGCAAGCCAGATGACATTAATATCCCTGCCAAGGATCCAACTTAGTATCCCATTTACTGGCCCTTTTTGATACAGCAACATCTCACCTGTATACGCCACAACAATGGGCACGGTGAGCATTGGAATGATGAACATGATGTAGTAAAGACCATTGCCTCGGAATGGCTTGTACATCAGAAGAGCGAGACCAAAACCGATTATAAAGCAGCCAATTGTCGATCCGATTGAGAAGTAGAGTGAACGAACAATTGACCAGCCCAGGCGCTCGTCAGTCAGAACTTCCTCAAATAATTCTAACCCAACGAACTCTGCTTCCCACCAGCTCCCTAAATAAACCGTCCACCCGAAAAACGAGAAATATAGTTGCAAGAAGAGTGCCGGTACCAGGACAACCACAAAAATCGCGACGATTGGCGAGAGCGTAAGCCATTTAAAACGGGTTATTGCCCGCGCTTGGGTCAATTGCCTCTGAGGCTGACCCCTATTTTCAGACGCGTGGTCGACAGTGGCCATCTTTCTACCTTGCGAGAGGGTAAGGTCAAAGGAACGTGCGTTAAAAATAACGCACTCAGAGAAAAATGAGCCACCCCCTATAGGATGGCTCATTACTCAACTCACTTACGAAGGAACGTCAACTGAGGGGAAGACACCCTTATAACTGGCCAGCTCACCCTTGAGCTTTTTCTTACCCGCACGTCTCACGATCTTCTTCCAGGCCTCTTCAGTTTTGGGAAGAACATCTTTGGCCGGCATTTGCCCCACGTAAGCTTCTGACAGATTTTTCGCCAGAATATCTTGAAATTCGAGTAATCCAGTGAGGTAAATCGGAGGCGATGCTACTTTTAGGTTCTGTTCGATAGCATCGACACCACCCGGTGTATACGCAGCTCGAACTTTGCTGTCGGTCATGTGACCTTTATGCCAAGGATCATGGAAAGTATTGACCCTGTCCGCAACAATTGACGCACTATTTTTCAATGTGGCCCACCACATTGCCATCATTGCTGCTTGCTCTTTCCTCGGGCTATAACGGTTTACCAAAATTGCAGCGATTGGTGAGGAAATCGAACGGTGAACCAGCTTTCCTGACAATCTTGAGCCCGGTACCAATCCGTACTTCCATTTTCCAACCGTCTTAGACTTTGCTGGGTTTTCCGCTAGAGAGATGATGCCGTCCCAATACTGACAAGCGAATGCGTTGCCTTGGGTCATACGGGGTATCATCTGTGGCGTACCCCATCCCGGAGCTTCGGGATGTGAGACTTTCTTAATATTAAGATATGTCTCCAACGCGTATTGCCCAGCCGCATTATTAATGGTTGGGTTCATTTCATTATCAAACGGGAAACCACCGGCTGAGTAAAAATACATGTACCACCAAGTTACACCGTTGGCTCTATTTCGAAGATTGGCCGAGCCCCAAACACCCTCATCGGGTTTATGGAAAAACTCCATCATCTGCTGATCATCTTCCCAAGTAACGGGCCACGCAGGTGATTTTCCAAATTTATCTTCATATGCTTTTTTACCGGCTTCAACCATGTCCCAGCGAACAAATTGAACGTGGACATTTCCATCTGTTGGTACACCGTAGGTGTTACCTTGATAGGTCATAAACCTACCGTAATCACCCACCGCATTTATTTTAAAGTCGGCCTGTTTCATATACTTGTCCAGAGGTTCAAGTAACCGGGCAGAGGCCAATGACGGAATCATATTTGAGTCGACATGGAAGAAATCAAATTTATCTGAACGAGAAACTGCTTCTGCCATGGCGCGTTGTGGGATGACGAATATGCTTATGTCTTGGATACTCTCAACACTGATACCCGTTGCCTTTTTAAACTCGGCCTCTGCTTGTTTCATGGCCGCCATATAATTCGACCAAATCATGCCGCGCAGCCCAACAGGGTTGAGTTTTTTTGCAGCGGCGATAATCCGTTCTTCTTCGGTCGAGGCAAAAGCTTCACTGACCAACGCCGATGGTGCTGCACCGGCTGCAGCAGCTATTGCAGCAGTTTTCATAAATTGTCTTCGAGTGTAATCTAGAAAATTAATTTTCATCATTGTCCTCCGACAAAAAGCCATTCCTGTTATTAAGGGTAGTGAAGCTTGTTCTTATTGGTCACTGATTTAGCATGCAGAGAGCATGCAAACCTGATCCAAAAGTAGGCTATCGTAATGCGGTTAAACTGCAACCTTTTTTTCGTATACGCCAATGTTTTATCTTATAAGAAAAAAATGGTAATCAGATATACTGAAGGGAAGTCCGGAAAATTCTATCGACCAACACCCGCGCAGAGCAGAGATTTTCCGGAACAAAAGTTGAAATATTTTTCGGCATGCACAAGTATTGGAGATCCGAGAAAGGCTAAGCAAAAATGAAATCGGCACCATTCACATACTACGATCCAACCTCCGTTCCCGAGTTGGTTGATCTTCTGGCAAATGCGGAAGACGCAAAAATATTGGCTGGTGGTCAGTCTCTCATGCCTATGATGAACATGCGGTTCCTTATGCCCGATGACGTTATCGATATTAATGGGGTCCACGAGCTCAATTTTATCGAACGAGAAAATGGGCACTTGAAATTCGGTGCCATGACACGCCAAAAGGAAGTTTTGGGATCAAATACGGTGGCAAACGCAGCGCCGATATTTGGGGAAGCCCTTCGTTATGTAGGCCATATACAAACGAGAACTCGAGGTACCATTGGAGGTAGTCTCTGTCATTTAGATCCATCTGCCGAGCTTCCTGCAATCGCTAGCCTTTATGGAGCAGAGATGAAAATTGCAAACGCAGATGGCGAACGCACCGTTTCAATGGATGACTGGGCTCTTGCTTACATGACGCCAAATATTTCTCCGGAAGACGTTCTCGTTGATATAACCTTTCCGCTTTGGGGACAAAACCACGGGTATGCCTTCGAGGAATTTGCTCGACGTCACGGTGATTTTGCCATCACGGCAGTCGGCACCTTATTAGAACTAGATCAAAATCAAATCATAACAAAAGTTGCAATTGTTGTCGCAGGCGCTGATGTGACCCCTACAAGGCTGTACGATGTTGAAAAAGATTTGATCGGACAGATAGCCAATGAAGGTACGTTTGCCGATGCAGCGAACCACGCAAGCGAAATAGAAGCCATGACTGATGCCTATGTTACGGCCACGTATCGTCAGCGATTAGCTAAAACTCTCACTAACAGAGCACTCATCTCTGCTACGGAGAGGGCGAAGGAAAAACAAAATGACTGATAAGAGAGATATCCAATTCACATTAAACGGCAAACATTACGCGGAGGCCGTAGAGACGCGTTTTAGCCTTGCAGATATGCTCCGTGAGCAACTCGATATGACTGGAACCCATCTGGGTTGTGAGCATGGGGTTTGCGGCGCTTGCACGGTTTTGTGTGATGGTGAACCCGTCAGGGCTTGCCTTATGCTCGGTGTACAAGCCAATGGAAAAGAAATTATTACCATCGAAGGGTTGGCCGATGGAGACGAACTCAGCCCAATTCAGGCTGCCTTCAGAAAACATCACGGTTTGCAATGTGGATATTGCACTCCGGGATTTCTGACAACCCTTACAGCTTTTTTGCGTGATCATCCGGACCCCACTGAGAGAGAGATAAGAGAGGCGATCTCAGGTAATATCTGCCGGTGTACGGGGTATCAAAATATCGTGGCAGCAGCTCTGGATGCTGCCGAAGCAATGCGCGCGGCGTGAGGATCTCATCATGGGAGCAAGATATTTTGGCGCAGAGGTTCAGCGGGGAGAAGACGAGGCTCTTATCACTGGCAAGGGGCAATACGTTGATGATATACGATTGGCCGGGACACTGCATGGAGCTTTTTTACGCAGCCCGCACGCACATGCGGTTATAAAATCAATAGACAAGAGCGCTGCTGAAAAAATGCCGGGTGTTGCCGCAGTTTTCACATATGCGGATCTAGAGGAGCCGGTAAATCAACAGCAGGTTCAGCCGTATCCGAACCCGAATATTCGTCAGGACATCCGTCCCTACCCTCTGGCAAAAGACGAAGTGTGTTTTGTTGGAGAGGCTGTCGCTTTTATCGTCGCCGATACTCGCCATATTGCGGAAGATGCCCTCGCACTGATCGACGTTGAGTATGACATTTTAGAGCCCGTCGTTAACCTTCGTGACGCCATCTCAGAAGCTGCACCCATCGCCCATAGAGGATCACCGGATAATCTGGTCTCGCAATTAAAAATATCCTACGGCGAGATAGATAATGCGTTTGAAAAGGCAGACCAGCTATTCAAAACCGATTTTTTGCAACATCGCGGTGGTTGCCATGCAATGGAGGGGCGCGGTGTCATAGCTCAATACGATCCTATTCTTGAGAGCTTCACGATTTGGTCTGCAACTCAGTGCCCGTACTTGGTTCGGAGATCACTCGCCAGTCAATTTGAATTGCCTGAAAGCCGAATAAGAGTAATAGCTAACGACGTAGGCGGAGGATTTGGTCCAAAAGCAGGTTTTTACATCGAGGAGATAATCACTCCGTGGGCTGCCCGTAAATTAGGACGCCCAATAAAATGGATCGAGGACCGCCGGGAGCATTTTTTAACCACAAACACTCAGCGGGACACCTGGTGGGAATTGGAAATAGCCGTTACCGCCAAGGGCAGAATTGAGGGTGTAAGGGGCTCTGTGATCACAGACAACGGTGCGTACATTCCGTATGGTCTTCTTCTTCCGTTTACGACCATGGCCCCCTTTCCTGGTCCATACAAAGTTCTTGCCTTAGACCTAACACAGGACGTTGTTTACACTAATACGGTATCAAATTCACCTGTCAGAGGTGCGGGTCGACCAAATGCTGCATACGCAATGGAGAGAGTTATAGAAACTGTCGCGCGTAATTTGAAAATAGATCCGGCGGAAGTACGAAGAAGAAACTTCATTCAAAAGGATGACTTTCCATACAAAACCGGCCTTATACATTTTAATGGCCGACCAATGACATACGACAGTGGTGACTATCATGCCCTTTTGGAAAAAGCATTAGAGCTTGCCGATTATGATGGTTTTGCGGCTCGCCAAGCCGAGGCCCGCAAGGAAAATAGATACCTCGGCATTGGCGTTTCATCGTGTATTGAAGATACTGGTATGGGCCCATACGAGGGAGTATCGGTAAGAGTTGATCCTCGCGGCCAGGTCTATGTCAGTTCTGGTGCGGCAAGCCAGGGGCAGGGCCACAAGACAATTCTTAGGCAAATTGTTGCTGACGAACTGAGCGTTGATATTGAAAAAATCCATGTTGAAATTGGAGATACTGGCAAATTTCCTCAAGGTGTGGGAACGGTCGGCAGCAGGGTTGGCGTGAATATAGGTACCGCTGCGTACTCGGCAGCTACAGAGGTTAAAACCAAAGCGCTCGCACTCGCAGCAGAAATTTTGGAGGCAGATCTGAATAATTTGGAGATCGAAGACGGAATTATTCGTGACAGAGGGCGCAGTAATATAACAATCAGCCTGGGAGAAATTGCCCTGCAACTAGCTCCGATGGCTGGGGCCGCTATTCCGGAGGGCCACACAGCCAGTCTAGAGGCTACTTCATTTGACGCTTCAAAAGGCCCGCCTCATGCGAGCGGATCAAACGTTTGTGAAGTGGAAGTAGATCTTGGTACTGGCGAAGTAAAATTATTAAATTACTCGGTCGCTCATGACTGCGGAAGAAAGATTAATCCGCTGATCGTCGAGGGGCAAATAATAGGCGGCGTGGTCCATGGCATCGGAAACGCTTTGTTCGAAGAAATGATTTACGATGAAAATGGACAGCCACAAAATACGAATTACGGCGAATATCTATTGCCGATTGCGACTGAAATGCCTCAAATCAATATAGTGCACCAGGAAACCCCTTCGCCATTAAATCCCCTGGGTTTGAAGGGTGCCGGCGAGGGCGGCACAATACCCGCCGCTAATGCCGTTATCGCTGCAATCGAGAATGCCTTGGAAGATTTTGGGGTAGTTGTAGATAAATACCCGATCCACCCAGAGCGTTTGTGTGAATTAATTGATCAAGGCCGAATGAGCGAAGCCGCTGAGTAAAAGGGATATACCATATGGCGACCATTAATGTTGGTGACAGTACAGTTGATTATGAACAAATAGGGACTGGCCCCAGTCTCGTTCTCCTTCCAACCCTCCTTGCTGAAATGTCTGTCTATGATCTTGTGATTGAGGAGTTAGCCACTGAGCGTAAAGTCACGCGTTTTAATTTCCCTGGATTTGGCGCGTCCACGGGTCCCATTGGCGAGACTATTGAAGATTATGCAAACTTAATTGTTGGGGCAATGGATGAATTATCCATTCCTCAAGAGACCGACCTCTTGGCAAATGGTTTTGGAGGATTTGTGGCAGGCACCATGGCCATAAATCACGGAGATAGGTTTAAAAAATTAGTCCTCGTAGATACTGGCCCAGGCTTTCCAGAGCCGGCAAAAGAACCGGTTAGAATTCTTGCGCGCAAGTCAGTGAGCGAGGGAATGTCCTCCGTCCTGGATGCAGCAATCCTGCGCATGTTTCCCGAGGACTTTATTGCCGACAATCAAAAAATAGTGGAACAACGCAAGGCTCGCCTATCTGATACGGATCCTAATTTGTTTGCGAACGCCGCCTTGTCGCTTGTGAAACTAGATAATCGCCCCAAGCTCAAAAATATCGATAATGAAACACTCGTTGTGGTTGGCTTGGCCGATGCGACTACGCCTCCAGAATTGTCTCACGAATTAAATAAAGGCATCAAAGGTTCCAAGCTTCTTGAACTACCTGGTGTTGGGCATTGCCCGCAGCTACAGGATCCCTCTCAGTTCTTGCAAGCGGTTAAACCATTTTTAGGTTATTCAATTTAGTAACTACGATGTTATTTTTTTGTGTTAAGAGGCTGCCGTAGCCTCACGACGTTCTCAAATTCTTGCTCAACCTCTACGTGATTATGGCCCTCCGCGGGTAACCAAATCGCACAAATTTCTGCATCTTCATCGCTTGCACTTACGAAAGCATGAGGCATCGAGCTATCGAAGTATATGCTGTCACCCTCTTCTAAGTATATGGGCTGATAGAAGTCGGTGCGGATTTGGACTTTTCCTGAAATAACATAGATAAACTCTTCTCCGTGATGAGCGATGTTCTCCACGGGATTATTCGGATCCTCAGGGCTCACCCGGTTTATAAGAGGCTTCATTCGTTTTTGTTCTAAATTTCCACACAAAGATGCCATGCTATATTGATCAGCTTCTGTGAACGAACGCTCGCTCTTCCTAGTTACGGCCAACCTGGCAGTAACTGTTTCTTCGGGTTGTTTCGTACTTACCAGGTCCGCAATATGAATCCCGTATGCCTCAGCCAAACGCATTAGATTGAAGAACGTCGGCGAAATCTGATCCCGTTCAATCTTTGAAATCGCAGATACAGATAATCCCGATCTCTTAGAAATCTCAGAGAGTGTTAGCCCTGCAGCGTTACGAATACCCCTTACATGAGTTCCAAGTGAAATGGGTCCATGAGCACTCTCGTCTCTATCGTCAGTGTTTAACTTTCTTTGTAGTTTGTCCAACTTCAACATTGACGGTCCCCCACGTCGCGATTGACATTATTATCCATCGGATTTCCAACTCGACCGTTAGGATAATTCAATAAACAAAATCTTTTTCTAGGTCGGTCAAAAATCTGCTTAACCGTTGATAGGCCGATTCTTCACGACTTTACCACCACAAAAAGTCACAACTTGACGACTATTTCTTTTTTATATTTTCTTATAATATAATTTTTTCGAAACAGATAATGAATGCGCTAAAGATAAAATACTCTATGCTTACAGGGTTACGAGGCCAAAAAACAGAGACTGTTCTCTAGAATTCTCACATTTAAGTTGCAAGGGGAAATCAAAATGGCGACAGATAATGGTGCCGAAAACACAGAATACAAAACGGATTATCGCGACGGCATGGCCATTGATTGGGATGTCCCCATCGAGATGGACGATGGCATAATATTGCGTTGCGATGTTTACCGACCAGTGAACCCAGGAAAATATGCTGTTATTCTCTCCTATGGTCCTTATGGAAAGTGGCTCCACTTTGAGGATGGATATGGTGATCAGTGGCGCAGGATGTGCGAAGACCGTCCAGACGTACCGGCCAATTCCACAAATAAATATCAACAGTGGGAAGTGGTTGATCCAGAGAAATGGGTGCCTGACGATTATGTTGTCGTGCGTGTAGACTCAAGGGGCGCTGGTCGTTCTGAAGGTGTAATAGATATTTGGTCGTGGCGGGAGGCCCAGGATCAAGCAATCTGCGTCGATTGGGCCGGTATCCAATCTTGGTCAAATGGTAAGGTCGGTCTGAATGGCATCTCCTACTATGCAGAAAACCAATGGCAAACCGCTTCAATCCAGCCAAAGCATCTGGCAGCGATGTGCGCATGGGAAGGCGCACTCGATTTTTACAGAGATATGGCGTGGCATGGGGGTATCTTTTGTCGAGGGTTTGTTCAGGACTGGTCAGAAGCACAGGTTTATACCCTCCAAAATGGTCGTGGTAGCAGAGGAAAACTCTCACGCATGACGGGTGATTGGGTCTCCGGTCCCGAAACACTCACTGAGGAGGAACTCGGAGCAAAAAGACACAATTTTTACGAGGAATGTCTGGCAAACAAATTAGACACCGATGAATTTTGGCAGTCACGCATGCCAGACCATAAGAAAATCAAAACGCCAATGTTGTCGACCGCGAACTGGGGCGGTCAAGGGCTCCACCCCCGCGGTAATTTTGAGGGATATCTCCGATCTTCCTCCAAGCACAAATGGCTGGAAGCTCACGGCATAGAACATTGGACACATTTTTACACAGATTATGGAGTGGACCTCCAGAAAAGGTTTTTTGGACATTTCCTTAAAGGTGAGGACACAGGTTGGGTGGAAACGCAACCAAAGGTCCAACTCCAAATTCGTCATCCAGGTGAAGTGTTTGTTGAGCGAGCAGAGGATGAGTGGCCTATCGCTCGGACACAGTGGACAAAGTATTATCTTCACACGGATACAATGACTATTGATACCGAACCACAGTCTGCGGACAATAGTGCAAACTACCAGGGTTTCTCTGATGGGCTCACCTTCCTATCTGATCCATTAACAGACGATATGGAAATTACTGGTCCCATAGCTTCCAAGCTCTGGGTTGCTTCGGAGACAGAAGACGCTGATCTTTTCCTCGTAGTTAGAGCCTTCACTCCAGACATGAAAGAAGTAACATTTCAAGGGGCACTCGATCCGCACACCCCTATTGCCCAAGGTTGGCTCCGATGCTCACATCGAAAGTTGGACGAGAAGCTAACTTTACCTTATCGGCCTTACCATACACACGATGAAATACAATTATTAACACCCGGGGATACCTATGAGGTAGACGTGGAGGTTTGGCCTACATGCATTGTCGTTCCAAAAGGTTACCGGCTCGGCTTCTCGGTTAGAGGTAAGGACTATGTTTATCCGGGCGGCCAGGGAACTGATTTTGGAGAATATGGTGAATGGACCGGTTGCGGATTATTCAAACATGATGATCCGAGAGATAGACCTGCAAGCATTTTCGGAGGTCAGGTGACATTGCATACTGGCCCAGACAAACAGGCTTTTGTAATGCTTCCAATTATACCGGAAAAGGAAAGGCTCTAAGAGCAATTGAGAGAACGAGACAAACCCATATGACACAGCAATACACTGAGCATCGGGATGGAATGGCTATTGATTGGGACGTGCCCATTACGATGGACGACGGGTTGACACTCCGTTGTGATGTCTACCGACCCATGGAAGATGGCAAATATCCTGTGATCCTAAGTTATGGCCCATATGGGAAATGGCTGCACTTTGAAGATGGTTATGTAAGTTGCTGGCAGCGTATGGCCGAAGAACATCCAGATGTGACAGCTAATTCGACTAATCAATATCAACAATGGGAAGTGGTAGATCCAGAAAAGTGGATCCCAGAGGGATACGTATGTGTGCGTGTTGACTCCAGAGGCTGCGGGCGCTCTCCCGGGTATGTTGAATGCTGGGGCCCCCGCGAAACCAAGGATTTTTATGATTGCGTAGAATGGTCAGGAAGCCAACCCTGGTCTTCCGGTAAAGTTGGCCTAAACGGAATAAGTTATTACGCGATTAATCAGTGGCAGGTAGCAGCTCAACGGCCACCCTCCCTGGCAGCAATGTGTGTCTGGGAGGGCGCTGTCGATTTTTATAGAGACATGTGTCATCACGGAGGCATCCTGACCACTTTTGTGAAGAATTGGTACGATAAGCAAGTGCACTCAGTCCAATACGGGCTCGGTTCCCGTGGCCTAGTATCTCGAATGACAGGAGATTACGTGTCAGGCCCCGAGACACTCACAAAAGAGGAGCTTGGATGCAATCGGGAAGATCTCGGTGCCAGTGTAAAAGAACACACTTTGATAGATGAGTATTGGAACGAGCGCACACCTGACCTCACAAATATAGAGGTCCCTCTCCTGTCATCCGCCAATTGGGGAGGGAATGGGTTACACCCCAGAGGAAACTTTGAGGGTTATTGCGATGCGGGTTCTTCGCAGAAATGGTTGGAGGTCCATGGTATCGAACATTGGACCGAATTTTACACGGACTATGGCAGGGAGATACAACTGGCATTTTTTGACCATTTTTTAAAAGGAAAGGACAACGGTTGGAATGAGCGCCGGAGAGTTCAATTACAAGTCCGCCATCCAGGTGAAAAATTTGTCGAGCGGTTTGAGGATGAATGGCCGATAGCTCGCACCCAATGGACCAAGTTTTTTCTGGACCCCAGGGGCGACAAATTATCAGAAACCCCATCCGGTGCTAATACCACCTGTACTTACAGAGGTTTATCAGACGGCCTGACTTTTGTTTCTGACCCCTTAAAGAATGACATGGAACTCACGGGGCCAATGGCCTCTAAACTATGGATTTCCTCAGATACCATAGACGCAGATCTATTTTTGGTTTTCCGTATTTTTTCACCCGACCTGCAGGAGATAACTTTTCAAGGTGCACTGGACCCCCATACCCCTATCGCACAAGGATGGCTGCGCGCATCTAATCGAAAACTGGATGAACAAAAGAGCAAAATATGGCGACCATTTCATAGTCATGATGAAAAACAACCATTAGTGCCTGGAGAGGTATACGAACTGGACATTGAGGTTTGGCCGACGTGCATTGTTGTGCCGAGAGGGTTTCGAATAGCTCTAAGTGTTCGTGGAAAAGACTACGTATTTCCGGGCGAGGTAGATAGTGGCCTTTCAAATATGAAAAATGCTTTCACGGGGGTTGGGCCTTTTCTGCATGATGACACAGAAGACAGACCCCCAGAGATTTTTAACAACAATGTAACCCTGCATTTCGACAACGAAAAACAGCCATACATTTTATTACCGGTAATTCCCGGCAAATAATTCTGTCGCTCTTTATGTGTGAGACCCAGCAGAATTTTTTTTGAGGGTTTTAATTCAAACATGCCTCATCTGTCGCTGGCGCCTGAAGCAAATAACCCTCTTGCAGCAGAGTAATTCCTCAAAATATTTATGCCTTCAGACCAACCGCCACATGTACAGCATCTGGATAAATGATTTTGGTTTCACGAGCAAAACCGGCCATCGAAGCCTCCACCTCATTTATAAACTCTTTTTTTGTTTCAGCCGAGAGAGCGGAGAACTTGTCACCAATGGGCATTGAGCCCAGATGGAGGGGAACGAATTCTGGAGCAAGTGGTATCTCAATCATAAGTTCCTGTCGCTCTATTTTAATGTCGGTGAATCCTGCCGCCCTCAGCCCGCTCTTGAGATCCGCTGGAGGGGGTGTTTCCCGTTGACGACGCTGTATATGGGCGGCCTCAATTGAAATATATTTCTCAACAGCATTGCATACTGCTTGGGTGTAAACGCTTTGACCGTCCCATACAGAAATATTAATCGACCTTCCGGTGATAGCAGACGATACAATTCGTCTAATGCCCTCTGCTTATCCGGAAAGTACTGATAGCCTTGCTGAGACAATATAACGTCATATTGAGCCTCGCCTAAGCCGCTCGCAAATACGTCACTCTCTATCCATCTTATATCCAAGTCTTTGGCTAAACTTTTCACCCTACTAATCATCGAGGCGTTCATATCCAAACCGCTTACGCCGCCATTCGGACCTACAATTTTCTTTGCTAACCGGGTTACGACACCGGTCCCACATGCGACGTCTAGCACGGTATTACCCGGTTTAAGTTTTGCTAGCCGCATTAGGGCCTCTGCCCAATGCTCGAACCAGAGTGGCACGATAACACGTTCATAAATGTCCACTCCATCCGCGCCCAATTGAAACGTCATGTGAGTTAATCCCCTTGAGACCTCTTAAAATTTTGATTTTCTCTATTTTGCATTCTAATACGGAAAAGCTGTAACTCTATTATTTCGTCGATCAATAGTGGAATTAAGTGATGATGACTAAATCGTTTAAAAGTGAAAACCTCGAAATAGTAGTGCACCCTGCCGTGCAACATAAATTGCTGCGTCTGCGAGATGTTAATACGGGTAAAGCAGTTTTTAGTCAGTTGTTAAAAGAGATCGGACTGCTTCTAGGATATGAAATCACGAAGAACCTGGATGTTACGCCCGCAGAAGTAGAAACGCCGATGGGTAAGTGCAGTGGTAACGAGATTGCCCAAAGTGAGATCGTGATAATCCCAATCCTACGGGCCGGATTAGGCATGACCGATGGGTTTATAGAACTTCTACCTGGTGCAACTGTTGGTCATATAGGCTGCTATAGAGATGAGAAGACCAAACAGCCTGTGGAGTATATGGTCGAAATCCCAGAGTATGAGGGACAAACATACATCATCGTTGACCCAATGTTGGCAACTGGAAACTCAGCCAAATATGCCACAGACATTTTAAAACGCCACGGTGTTCCTGGAAAAAATATCAGATTTATGGCTCTTGTCGCTGCACCAGAGGGTGTTGGGCGATTTCATGAAGCACACCCTGACGTATATCTCCTAGTTGCTGCTGTTGACAGCCATCTGGACGAGAATGCTTACATAGTCCCAGGCCTAGGGGACGCTGGAGACAGATTATTTGGCACGTCGCACGAATAGATTATTAATTAGGCTTTTCTCAAAAATGACTACCATTTAATCATTAACGCAAATCAGCTTCGCTTGCGCGGCCATATAGAATCAAACCTCTCGCACAAATACTTGCCTACATGAACCGGTTCATATCGCGGTGGATTATTAGCACTCGTAAAAAAATCAATTGGCTCGACAATGGCCGAGAGATCAGGGTCAAGAAAATACGGTACCGAGTAACGATCTGCCTGGGAATTATTAATAACCCTATGCTTGACGGATAAGAAATTGCCATTCGTCCAGTTTCTCAAGAAGTCCCCAATATTGACAACGAAGGACCCCTCCAACGGTGTCGCTACCACCCATTCTCCGGAGGGTGTTTCCACCTCCAAACCACCCTTCTGATCCTGGAGAAGGATCGTAAATGAGGCAGCATCTGTATGCGCCTGAGCCCCAATTACCCCCTCATCTTGATGTTCCGGTTGTGGCGGATAATGCAGCAGGCGCAGTTGGTTAAGGGGCTTTTTGTAAAATTGAAGAAAGAACTCTTCTTCAAATCCAATACCAAGTGCAAATGCTCTTTGAAGTTGGTCTGCCAAGGCATCCATTTCTCTGTGGTAAGCACTCATAACAGAGCGAAGCTCTGATGGTTTTTCGGGCCATTGATTAGGACCGTACATCATTGATTCATAGTACCCCTCGGGCTTATGCTCTTCGCCAATCTGAAAAGCTTCAAGATAACGACGCAACTTGGGATCCGATCCCGTCGAGTCGAGCGGCAGATACCCTCGAAAGCATGCTGAATTAGCTAACCCGAGCTTAAGTTTATCCACCTCATCTAGAGCGAAAAATGAGGTGGCCAGACGCATAAGATCATTCACGAGTGACTGAGGAACATCGTGGTTAACCACATAGAAGAAACCCGTCTTTTCCGCCGCGCGAACTATGTCCTCGGACACACTAACGCGGGCATACTGGTCTCCTGCTAACAAGTCAGCGATATCAATAACTGGAATTTCTTCCGGATTGGCATGGCGAACCGCATCCACAGGCATGACATTTCTCCATTAACTACGTGATCAAAATCGATGAACCGACAGTTTTTCCCGCCTCCGTCTCTTCATGCGCTTTGACGGCCTGATCCAAGGAATAACGCTGACCAATTTCAACTTTGACGGCACCGGACTCTATCATCTCAAACACGGACGTGGCTGAAGTCACGAGATCCTCTCGCTTGGCTGTATAAGTAGCGACGGTTGGCCTCGTGAAATACAGCGAGTCACGTTTTTGGAGAATTGGCGGATCAACCTTTGGCATTGGGCCGCCAGTCGTACCAAAAGAAATGAAATAACCACGTGGTCCCAAGCAGTCGAGGGTTTGTTCATAGGTAGGGCCACCAATTGGATCGTAGACAACAGGCACACCTTGGCCATCCGTGATCTCTTTGACCCTGGCGACAACATCCTCCTTGGTAAAGTCGATCACTTCGGCGTAGCCATTTTGCCGCGCCAGATCACATTTTTCTTCGCCGCCGTCGACGCCGATCATAAATGCGCCTTTTGATTTACCCCACTGCCCGGCCAAAGTTCCCACACCACCGCCGGAACCCAGGAACAAAACCTTCTCATCCCGTTTAATATTGTAGCAGCGGTTCAACAGGTATTCGACGGTCATGCCCTTGAACAAGGTGGCAGCGCAATGCTCATCACTGATATTTTCAGGTAGGTGGACCACCCTCTCCGCCGGAAAGGTCCGGTAATCAGCATAGGCACCGCACGGAGCCGTGGCATAGGCGACGCGTTCGCCAACCTTAAACTCGGTGATGTTATCTCCAACGACCTCAATCGTACCAGCAGCTTCCAGGCCGATGCCACTCGGCAATTCAAGTGGATACATACCTGAGCGCTGATAAATATCCATGTAATTAAAACCAATGATATTCTGTTTGATCAGCACTTCATCCGGACCGGGCATACCCATTTCGACAGTTTCAACCGTCATCACAGATGGGGCGCCTTGTTTGGCGAGCTTAACGACACGGGACTGCATAATCACTTACTCCTTGGGCAGGTATTTTAATGGGTAGCATTGTACTCTGGTATCCATGGGTTACGACATTCACACCGTGCTTTTAGAGACCACAGTTGTTTTTATTCTCCAAATTTCACCCCAATGCCTGCCATGGCCTCGCGCGTTGACGGACCCCAGCGCTCTTCGATGAGATCTCCAGTTGCCGCTGCATGGACCACAGTGTCACGTTTTTCTCCTGGTGGAGATTGGATCGCCACGAATAGCCGCCCCAGAACATCGCCGGTATTGCGAAACTCCCGATAGACGCCCGCGGGGATCGAGATGAAGTCTAGTGGCTTCAGAGTGATTTTATGTTCAGCATTTGCGCCCCACAAAATCTCGAAGGTCCCCTCAACGCAAAAAAAATTTTCGACAGTGTTTAAGTGCTTGTGTAGTCCCGACGAGTCGCCCGGCGGGCACTCGGCAATGGTAACAGTCAGACCCGGCGCACCCTTGACCGCCGCACTTTTAGACCGGCCTTCCCAGTCCGCAGGACACATCAACGGGAAAACCTTGTCCGACGACATCATCTGCATGGCCTCAGAGGGAATGTCGTGGGCAGCGTTCATCGTGTCTTTATACGGCACCATATCGGCAAATCGAGCGATACGTTTCTCCATTTCTTCCGGCGTAACATTCACTTCGGTCATAGGTTCTCTTGCAACTCCTCCCATATCTCCCTCCATTCCTTCACTCCAGAGGCGAAATTCACCGCCCTATTCTAGTTTAATCGAATAAACATTGTGTGAGTAGATGTTTCAACAATTGCCTTTACCCCGCAACCACCCCGGTTCTTATTTATGCAAAGGTATCTATGTTCGACCGGATCGTGTACGTATTGCTAGACCTCTATTTTACGGGAGCAACGCTGATGTCTATCGAATTAGAAATGCTGGTTTGGGTCGCAACTATGACCCTGTGCTTATGGATACCGTACATACTCCCCAGTACCGTAATAGGAGGAGTTATGGCCGCTCTAAAGCGACAAGGCGACGAGGCAACCCCATACCCCTGGACTGGCAGAGCAAAGCGCGCTCACAACAATGCCATCGAGAACCTCATCCCGTTTACGGCTATAGTGCTCGTTGCGCATATGGCCGAAATTTCCAATGAAACTACTCAATTAGCCGCCATCGCTTATTTCTGGTTCCGCGCCGTGCACTATGTTTTTTACACTCTTGGCATTCCGATCCTGCGGACATTATCTTTTTTCGGAGGTTGGCTCGCACAGCTTTGTATCGCGTACCAGATTCTAAGCCTGTAAAGTATTGCCGGCATTCGAATCATTACATAGAGAATTTTGGGACTTGGGGAAGGAGACATGCGGTCTATTTTCAAATTGGTGCAGCGTATAAGCTATGCAGTCTTCTTACTAATTGTGGGTTGGCTCTTTAATTTCTTTATCGACATCCAGTTCGCTCTTGGCGTGGCCGCTGGATGGGTGATGCGCCAAGGCTACGACAACCTTGGACGTGCCCTCCTCGACCTCGCAAGATAACCTCGACTGCTATTCGAGTTTTTATCGAGCAGAATGCTACGTGGGTGTTGTTCCTAGAGCACAGGAAAAAATGTGGGAGACGTGAACCAAGGCTAGCCTTAATTTTGTTCACGTCTCCTAATATTTATAGAGCTATGCCTTTAGCGCTTCCAAAATCGTCTCGCTGTTCATGGGCATCTGGCGCACCCGCTTGCCCGTCATTTTGTGAACAGCATTGGCGATAGCAGGTGCCGTTGTAGGCAATCCTAGTTCACCCACGGCCGATGGCCTGTCACCAAATGGCAAGATCTCGATATTGATCTCAGGAACATCGGCCATTCTCATAACTTCGTAGTCATGAAAGTTTGACTGTTGCACGATCCCCTCTGCGTGGCTCACTTTCTCCGTGAGGGCTGAACTGATGCCGTAAATTACCCCACTTTCGATCTGGGCGCGCACATTATCGGGGATTAGGGGAAGACCAGCATCAACGGCAATAAAATATCTATGCACTCTGATTTTACCAGTTTTCTCATTAAGACTGATTTCCGCCACACCGGCCGAATGGGAGCCATTATAATCGCTATAGGCTATCCCCTGTGCCAAACCTGGTTTGCTCTTACCCCAATCCGCCATTTCCATGACTTTCTTAATCACTCTTTTTATTCTCGGGTTATTCGCTAGGTACAACCGGTATTCTGCTGGGTCTTTTCCAAGAGACAGCGCGATCTCGTCTACGAAACACTCAGTGGCAAATCTATTCGGCCCATGTCCAATTCCCCGCCAAGCGGCAAGCCGCGTGCCTTGCTCCCTGTTTATATGCTCTGCAATTTGATTGGGCATTGTATAGTTGAGTTGTTCAGCGCCCGACATAACCAGAATGTCTTCACCGTTTTTACCCAAAAGCCTTTTTGCATAGTATCGCAGTGGTGACTCTGCCACCGTACGATGCTTCCAAGCCTCTATGCTACCATCTTTTCCGAGGGCCGCAGAGAGATTAACAGCAGTACTTGGTTTAAAGGCGCCGGCTGCCAGATCGTCCTCTCGGCTCCAAACTACCTTCACCACTTTCTTGGTAATTTTTGAGAGAATAACCGCGTCAACCACATAATCCACTTGCGCCCTTCGTCCAAAACCACCGCCCAAGAATGTTGTGTTTAGTTTAATATTTTGGGGACTGGTTTTTAAAACGCCCGCCGCGGCAAATGTTGACACGGAAACAGCCTGAGTTGGCGCCCAAATTTCCGCACTCTTGCCGTCTGGAGAAACTTTTGCCGTCGCGTTCATTGGCTCCATTTGTGCGTGATACGTATGCTCAGTTGTGTAGGAGGCAGAGATACTTTTGAAATCGTCCGATTTCATCTTTGCATCGTAGTCTTTTTGATTTCCCTTAACTGCCGGCGCCCACGGAACGTGAGCTTTTCCAGGCCAAGCGATACCTTTGACACTGCTATCTTCACTTACTTTGACATAATCTTTGAGTGAACGAACGCTATCGTATTTTCGGCCAACACTAGGGAAATCCCACTCAACCTCAATACCATCACGGGCTTCAAGCACGTCAGCGATATCTGCAGAAACTACTGCAACACCGTAGTCCAACTTGATAACCGAGACTTTAGACTTCAATTCTGCGTCATTATCGTCTGTGATTTTTTTTGGTTTTGCGCCATGCATTGGTGCCCTAATGATCGAGGCATGGATCATACCAGGAATTTGAACATCAAGTCCGAATTCTGCACTGCCATCCACTTTTGCCGGGATGTCTACCCTCGGAATATCTCTCCCAACTAATTTATATTCATTTGGCTTTTTCAGGTCGGCCAAGGTTACCTTAGGTGGATTTTTAACATTACCACTCGCCTTTACCACATCACCATATGATATTTTCTTGGACCCATGATAAACGTAACCATTTTCAGTTTTGAGTTTACTAGCTGGGACGTTCCACTGTTTCGAGGCTTGGTCTAGGAGCATTTTTCTTGCCTGTGCACCAGCCAAACGAACGTTATCGAAAAGTCCCGCAGTTGTGAGACTGGCGACGGTATGAATGATGCCGCCAAAAAGAGGGTTTCCGAATTCTTTACTCACAGGACCAACTTGTTTGACTGTTACCCTCGACCAATCCGCATCTAATTCCTCGGCAGCGAGGAGTGGAATACCTGTCATCGTCCCCTGCCCCATCTCTGCATTCGGTGACACAATGATGACGTCACCGTTCGCATGAATACTCACCCATGCGTTCACTTGGGCATGATCTTTACCATCGGAATTAGCTGCAATTGACGACGAACCTGGGATCAAAAATCCCGCGAAAATAGCCGAACCGCCAATAATAAAATCACGCCGATCAATGGGAAATTTGTATCCGTCCAGGTTTAAACCGGTAAGATGATCAGTGACATTTTCAAAGTTAAACTGTTTCATGCTACCCCTCCCTCGACGCTTTTTCTATCGCGGTGACAATTCGGTTATATGTGCCACAACGGCAGATGTTAGTGTTCATAAATTCTTTGATTTCATCGCGAGAAGGGCGGTCATTTTTTTTGAGTAATCCAGCAGCTCTCATGATCTGACCGGACTGACAGTATCCGCATTGAGGTACCTGCTCCGCCACCCATGCTTTTTGAAGAGGATGCTGACCATTTTCGAGGGATTCTGTCGCAGCCAAACCCTCAATTGTAGTGATCTCTTTGCCCTCAACGTCACCCAGAGTTGTTTGGCAAGAACGGACAGGCTCTCCATTCACATGGATGGTACAAGCGCCACAAAGCCCAGCTCCACACCCAAATTTTGTTCCGGAGAGCTTGAGTTTATCCCTCAAGACCCAAAGGAGCGATGTGTCTTCTTTTCCGCGCACGCTACGCGGAACCTTATTCACAGATATATTTATCATTTCACTTACCCTGTTATTGACTTTTGTTTATCAATTTAACGATAGCCTAGCCTGTAAATCTATTCGTGCACAATATCTTATTTCAGTCTTCGAATTTTCTACTAAGTTAACCTCCCGATCGCCTATCTCATCGGACAAGGCCCTTTTCTAACCAGTATGGCCTCAAATGAGTAATGATGTTATTTTGTTTGGAAGACATCGGGTAAAGTTTGGAAGGCCCCATGCAACAAATTGCAGATGGTATCCCGCAACATTTCAGTGACGAGGAAATACCGATCCTCGATTTTGGCCCTTATTTGCGTGGAGAGGATGGGGCATTAGAAAATCTAGCGGCGGCGTTGAGGCATGCTCAGGAAAATGTCGGATTTTACTTCATTATAAACCATATGGTCTCGACCTCATTGATTGATCGGACCCATGCCAATCTTAAACGGTTTTTCGATCTCCCAATCGACGAGAAAAACAGCCTCGAAAACTATGTCCCCCCGCTCTCTACAATCTATGTATCTTCGACTGTGAACAACAATACCGAGCCCGACTTGAACGAAATGCTCAGGATTGTGCGCGAGCGCCCAGCCGATCATCCTGCTGTAGAAGCAGGTTTTCCGTATCATGGTCCCAATAGTTGGCCCGATGATGCGCTGCTGCCTAGATGGAAGTCAGAGATGCTCGAGTATTACGATGCCATGGAGACGCTGGGCGCAAAAATGCTCCCCGTTTATGCCCGGGCGCTGGATTTACCCGCGGATTATTTTAATGGCCTCTTTGATGATCCAGTCTGGACCACACGCAATCAGCATTACATACCCGGTAAAGCCAACAAAAATCAGTTCGGAATTGCACCACATCGTGATCACGGTTTCATCACTTTGCTACCAGTTACCAAGACCCCCGGACTAGAAATCCTGACCCAAAAAGGCCGATGGATGCCTGCAAACTGGTTGGAGGGCGCAATTATCGTTAACACCGGTGAATTTCTTAATCGTTGGACCAATGGAAGATTTATGGCGACCCCACATAGAGTTTTGCCTGTCAATAGAGACCGCTATTCCCTAGCATTTTTCTACAACCCATCTTGGGATACTATCGCTGATCCACTTCCCACTTGCGTCTCGCCGGATCATCCTCCCCAGTTCAAACCCGTTCGATTTCTGGATTATAGAGTTTGGTATATCAACCAGAACTATCTCACCGAGAATGATAAGGCCAAATTAGAACCGTTGAGCCCAGAGAATAGTCCATATCATCTTGATCCGGCATAAATTCATTAAATAAAACTTGGTAGCCATAAGAACAGAACTGGGAATAACAATATAATCTGCCACCGTATGAACTGCAGCGGATTTAAAAACCAGGAAGGCACCATGAGCCTCGCGAAACCAGGTCATAGCGCTTATTGCGGCTAGCCAACGTCTGAAAGGTAGTTAGACTCGCCCCCTAATCTCTTGTGAGTCCTGTGAGTAGCGCTTAGCTCTGAACACCCAATTTATCTCGGCATCGGGGCTAGCGGGATGGCTGCCATGAAAAGGATTAATGTATTCCCACACAACATCTCCCTCGGGGGTTACTTCAAAGATACACCCTTTACCCCCTTCACATATAAGCGTGTTTCCCGTGCTTAATCTCTGACAACCGCTGATATGCGGGCTCCAGAATAATAGCGGGTTCTTTTTAGGTGAATAGCGCCACACAATCTCTTTGCTGTCTCTATCTATCTCCCACACTTCACTATGATTAGGCCCACTGTTTGCGACATTAAGTCCATTGGCGAATACAAGAATATTTCCGTTTTCCAATTCCTGACAATCGTGTTGCCCCCCTAATTTCGGATTTTGGTATTCCCAGACAATTTGGCCGGTTTGCCTGCTGATGATAACGATCAAATCAAAAACTCGATAACTAACGAGATAGTCGCCATTTTTCATTGGTGAGATTGTATTCGCGTGGCCATACTCTTCGCGTGGTGAAAGCGGATTTATAAAAAACCGTTCAAAAAAATCCACCTAATTGTTAGCAAATTCCCAAACAACCATTCCATTCGGATCAACTTCTGTTATGACATCACCATAAATTACACCATCAATTTCCGTGCCGGGCACCCCACCCTGCACCTCTCTAGCTTCCTCATCCGTTAGCTTGGTCCATGCGATATAAACGGTGTTCCCATTTTCAAGCCGACGGGCGTCATGGTGTTGGTGGTCGTCAATATGTTCCCATACAATATTTCCATGCCAATCATACTCACATATTCTGCCGCCCTTCCCAGAAATCACTGGTGGTCCCTCATCAATACGCTCGCAGACGACTAAATTACCGTTGGGTCTGAGATAATTGAAATGGGTGGTTCCTCCTCTAGTTTTCCAATCATGTACTACGTCGCCATCCAAGTTTATTAACCAAACCTGATCGGAGCCGTTCCTAGAAAAGAGGGTGTAGCCAGGTGTTGTACGTTTTTTGTCATACAGTGTAACGCCATATTGATGAACAAGCATATGCTATCCTTCTCCTTGTAAATGCGTTGATAAAGTCACGTTACACAACGTATCTGGGGAGGTTTATCCAAAAAGCTTTTTACCAGAAAAGTATGTAGACGTTAAATTATAAGCTAAATTTGGGTAACCTGAAGGTTCCAAGCACAGGCTAATATCCTGGCTCGAGGATTTTGAGCTAAGGATGAAAAATGCAGGGCTTATGCAGATAACTTTTTGCGGTGAACCCACGATCTAACCTATTTTGGTCGGCCTTAGAGCAGAGTTTAGCGAGCGTTCTCGCGTCGTTCTGTGATCCAAAATTATGCATATGGCGTAATTATTTTGAAGGCTCTCAGTTGGGAGCTCTCTCCCTGTTAACCTTGCCTCGGTCATCCTACGAGTGATCGAGGTTTTTTTTATCCTACTTTAGTCTTAAAACGTTCTCCTGCGGGCGGGAAACGTATGGCTAATATCGCTAACAGGTAAGGAGGTGTAGGAGCGGCATGTCGCTGTTTCAGGGCCCTCACTCTCTCCTGCTTGCGGTCTGCCCTTTCGAGCCGAACAAAATAGTCGTGTGCCGCAGCGGTACCCCCAACTGACTGGGCAATATCGTACTCATAATTGACATCTTAATTTTGGGTATCAAGGTGTGGTATATAACTGAGGTAATCAGGTTGTTTATTTGCAATTAATACACAAATTTAGTCCTATGTATTTTTTATGGAGTGACTTCACAATTGCCCTGGCGTTCGGGATAGGGTCCCTGATCGCTTCCGGTATTTTTTTAGCGATATGGGTAAAACTCTTTGATCGCTAGCTTTTGTAACATCGAACTATTATGCACCGGAGGCGACCCCAACTTTTTTGGTTCGTTGGTCATTGCAGTGGGCTTGGTACTAATCGTCTTTGGCTTGGTCGCAATATTCGCGCAGGGAGGAATTGCAAGACTTATCAGTGTTGTGACTGGAGTTGGTATCCTTGTCTGGACATGGAGCTTGGTCCTTACTAACTAGGATCAGTCCTGGCGCTCGTCCCACGCATAACCAAGAAACCTCGGCCACTGTGTAAATCGCCAAACCGTCGGGCAAAAGCACTTGCTCACCGCCCAGGCCACCAAGATTGTGATGTAGAAAGCAAAAAAACCCAGCCGATCAGCGCGTCTACATAAGCTGAAAGGCTAGGTTCTCAGAGGAGTATAGAGAATGAAATTAACCAAGGTTGTTAACTCCAAATTCATCATACTAAATCTGCGAAGCACCGCATAGAGCTAAAATTGCTCAGCCCCCTCACACTTTCATGCACCCCTACTCTGCCCCAGTATCGTAGCCCAGCCGCGTGCAATACTCTCGTCGGAAATCATGGGGTTTAGACGGCAACTTTAACGCGGCCTCTATCGCGTCTGCCAATTCTCGCCGGTCCAAACCTGATGCGATCTCTAATAACAGGCTCTCACAGTCATGTCCGATAGCCTCTGCCCGAATACGAGCCGACATTTGGTCCCAGTCGAACATTAAACCCATAGCGTAATTACCCTATTCTGCCCCGTCTTGGACCGGTAGTTTAATATGTTTTTCCCGGCGTTTGTAGGCCTTCGGGTCCGGATCGAACACTGCCGTGATGGTGTTGGTCAAGGTGCTGTCCCTCGAAGCCCCTCGCTTCTTTCTACTCGCCATGGCCTTTGAAACCCTTGGCGCGACATATATGAACGACCTTGCCCTGCATCTCAGTTTTCATTATTCCCCAAGTATGCCGATGGCCTGCGATATATATGTCTGCAGATAGGACTGATTTATCATAGCGGACCTCTTTGACCTGACCGTGAGGCAATCTTGTGGCTCTAGAACGCAAACTTTTTTAAAACTCTGTGACTAGAAAAATACTGCCGTCGCGGATAATCCGTAATGGATAGCTCAGGTAGGATCCGTGAGAGGAAAGCCAGTGCCTGACTTAGCGCCTAGCATCACCAATTAAGCGATGCTAAACCCAACGTTATGTCTGCAATATTATTTGGCCTAGTGGCTCTGGGTTACATTTGGTTAGCCGTTCAAGCTAATAATAAATTTGAGCGGCAACTGCGGAGAGCGCGACTCGGCAAAAGTGCGTTTAAACGTCCATTGTGGTTATTCAAAGACGCAGTGTTTATTTTGATGGTTGGCCCGCCGCTTCTATGGTGCACAATATTCGTTTTTACGTATTAATTTCACATGTGCCAACCCTGACGTCCATCCCGTGTATCAGCAATAAACCGTGGCCACTGTGTAATACTTAAAACTGTCAGCCAGAAGCATTTGCCCACTGCCGTGGCTATCAGGATCGTGATTTAGAACGCAGTGAACAAATCATTGAACCCGGCGCGTCCCGCACGGTCTGTTCGCGTGGCCACCCAGCGAATGCCGTCAAACAACCAGTCGATCATTGATACCTAAACCTCATTATTAAACGAGCCATGCAACAACGACATGGCTGGATTGGGTGAATAACGTGGTCCAAATACCCAACTAAAACATATCAAGGGATATGCAATTGGAGATAATAAAATGAACAAACTAACCGCAGATCATGCACAAGAAGTCGCCGATTTACTCTCACCAATTAACCAGCCAACGACTGACATCCAGGCGTCTGAGGTCACAGACCTCTTGTATCCAAACGTCCTCGGATCCTATATCGAACAGGGCGTAGACAATAGCGAGCCTACCCCGAAGCTTCTTGGCTTTTTAAGCGACCTAACCAACGGCTCTTACAACGCTTGGCTTGCGCGTGGTGGCGCAGCTAATTCGGTAGAGTAGCGCCAATGAATGCGTTCACAAGCAATCAAACCCCGTTTTACGTCGATGATCTAATCGCAAAGATTTGCGTTAACAGCTCACCGGTAAACCAATCGACGGCGCAATGTTGCGACGAATGGCAGTAGGCTCATAAACCACAAGGTTGGTTAATGCGTATGTCTGAAGCCAGTTACGATACTTGGCGTAAAAACGGCTCGCACAGCTACGGCCTATAATCACTTTAATTTGGTCCAACAACTTCGCCTCGTTAGCGGACCATTAGGCCCCGTCAGCCGAGGAAAAAGGTTGGCGGGGCTAGCTATACGGTTTGAGCATTGACTCCCCCTAACGGATCCTTGAGCCGCTACGACCCCCTCTCTCACCAGGGAGGAAGTGGTCTAGCCCCGTCAGGTCTGCCATCGGACTGGCGGGGCTCCTTTTTTTCGCGCCAAAGCCCTCGGTCGCCGGCATTTGAGAAAGGGCATGAGCGCTATTTTATCAAAACGGCAGTGATCGAATTTACTGCGGCACGTGCATAAAAAAATGTCCTAGCATTGCTGCGCTAGACCCACGTTCTTCGGTTAGTTTAGGGCGCTCTTTAAAGGTCGCCTTTTTTTATTTCTCTCCAAGAAAGGAGCAGGTGACGGGCAAGTAGGGTAAATTTTTAATTAAGACAATAATCTAGGTGATGAATTAAGTTCGATGTCCTGGTATACAGCATGAAACCGGAGTTGAGTCGAAAATCATTCGTCAAAGAGATGATGCGACACCACAACTTTATTGGTAACCAGGCTATATTTGGCGCTCACCAAGATTTATAAGAAACAGCGCTCGAAAAAGAACGAAAATTGATGATGGAAAAAGGTAATGAGGACCCCGAGGGTGATGGGAGCTGACCTATAATGCGAAAACGGCCCCACCGGTTCCCCAGCTAGGCCGTTCTCCCCAAAACTGCGGTACCGCTAGCGCACCTCGGTTTCAGGGCCAACATTCTTTTCCACTTCCCTGGCGGGTCGTTTCTTTCCCTGAAAGCCAGGGTAGATTAAGACGGGCTGCATGACCCTACAATAGGAAAAGAGTCCACATCCCTGTGGAACATGGTGAAAACCATCCTCAAGATGCGCTTTTTTCGGTGGATAACTTTTAGGCGCGTTTTTTTAAACTAAATCACGGTATGATCAATTGACAATCAACGTGGGGACTCATGAAATATACGCTTATTGCCGCAGTCGTATTTCTGATTTTCGGCCAGCAAAGCCAAGCAGCAGACAGTAATGGAGTATATATGGTCGTCGGTGATGGACGCGTGTCATGCGAAGTCTGGAGCGCTCGACGGGGCAAAGATGGCGTTGAGAGCGCTAATTTAGAGCAGTGGGTATTTGGCTACTTAACTAGTCTAAATAGATGGGTTCCGGGCATCGTAAATATAGCTCGTGGATCTAACCATGAGGGTCTAGCCTTGTGGGTCGACCATTACTGTTCTGAAAATCCGGAGAAAGACGTAGCAGACGCCGCAGAATTTTTATTCCTTGCTTTGCGAAAGAACCAAGAGCGCTCAAATGACTAAGCCGCTAATCTCCGCAACTCCAGAGCCTTTTTATATAGGAAACTTATTTCCTGACCTAGATGCCATTTAGACCTATTTGCTGGTCTTTATGGCCAAACTCATTCAACAGCACTTCAAAATTATCCAACGGTCCAAATGCGTTTTTATTCCGCATTTTTTCCGCACTGTCGAAGCTGTCATAATCACCCATGACCCGTAAGTCTTTAAAAGGATTGGCGACCCCGACAGGATTCGAACCTGTGACCGTCGGATTAGAAATCCGATGCTCTATCCAGCTGAGCTACGGGGCCCTCTGAAATATTGTTCATAACGCCTAGCGCTCGATCTGGCGAGCATATTTACTCTTGGTTGGTCGAAGTAACCAGTGAGTATGGCCGGACGTCAAATGATATGTCGCCTTTGACGGCTAGACTTTCTATAACGCTCTCACCACCTTCCGACTGTGCGGTGCTAAATAAAGGTAATATGCAGCCCCAAGACTTGCGAGTATCCAATGAGCTCGAACTCGATACGGAGAGGCCCGATCAGGCCAGTCGCCCTCTTTAGGCAGCTTGCGGACTATTCTATGCGATCGAACCGAAAATTATCAGCGTAGCTTTTAGGCTTTATTTTTCGAACCTTGGGGTTCTTTACCTGATAAGTTAATTGATTTCGCTCGGCGTAGGCGATAGCCTCTTCCCTCGTGTCAAATCGCATCTTGACTTGCCCGCGCATATCGCCCGAGCCAATCCAACCCATTAGAGCATCAGCTTGCTTGGCCTCCTCTGGCTCGTATTCAATTACCCAACGCTTCATATTTGCCCGGCCTGATTGCATAGCTGTCTTAGCTGGCTGATAAATTTTTACTTCCATTTCACCCTCACGACGCCAACAAATATTATGACAATATGGCATACGTTTTTTCACTTAAAATTACAACGGAAGATCTTCTAATTTAGGCCAATATCGCCAATCCCGCGCACTCAACAAAATAGTAGACAACACATTTGTCACCTACGTGCGAGACGTTATAGTGTCTCATGGAGTGACACGATGCTATCAGCAGAACTGAACAAACAATTGACGGAAACCGGCCCGGGGACGCCCTGTGGTGACCTCTTGAGGCACTATTGGCAACCGGCTGCACTCTCAGAGGAGCTCGACGGAACGCGCCCAGCCGTTGCTGTGCGTCTAATGGGCGAAGACCTCGTTTTGTTTAAAGACGAGAGAGGCCGTTACGGTCTAGTCGACCGGCGCTGTCCTCATCGCGGAGCGGACCTGTGTTACGGGCGGCTTGAAGACGGTGGTCTTCGCTGTCCATTCCATGGCTGGCTTTTTGATGTCCACGGAGCTTGCCTCGAACAACCGGCGGAGCCGGCGACCAGTAATTTTCATCGGAAAGTTCGTTTGGCATCTTATCCATGCGAAGAGTTCAACGGCATCATCTTTGCCTATATGGGCCCGGGCGCACCTCCGCCTCTTCCGGGCTTCGACTGTTTTGTCGCGCCGGAGAGCCATACTTTTGCTTTTAAAGGCCTTTGGGAATGTAATTGGCTGCAAGCCGTCGAAGTCGGGGTTGACCCAAGCCACGCATCGTTTTTACACCGCTATCTCGATGACCATGATCCGGAGTATGGCCTCCAGTTCGGAGGGGAGTCAGGGGAAAGCGGAATGACCCAAACCCAGGTCCTTCGTGACTATGATTGTCCTGAGATTAATCTGGAAGAGACAGGTTTTGGCATGCGCCTAGTAACCACACGTGACATCAACGAGGACACAATGCATGTCCGCGTTACCAACTCCGTTTTTCCTAATCTGATCGTCATTCCCATGACCTCTGACATGTGCATCTCGCAATGGCATGTCCCGATCGACGATACCCATTGCTGGTGGTATGCAATTTTCACCGCCTTTGATGAAGAAGTTGACAAAAAGGCCATGCGTGACCAGCGCAGGGAGCTCTATACATTCCCTGACTATCGGTCCCGCATCAACAAATCTAATCAATATGGCTTCAATCCAGAGGAACAGCGCACCCAGACCTATACTGGCATGGGCTTAGACATAAACGTTCATGATCAATGGGCCGTGGAGAGCCCTGGCCCAATTTTTGACCGCACACGGGAACATCTAGGCACGACAGACAAAGGTATCATTGCGCTCCGAAAAAATCTGCTAAGAGGTATGAAGGGACTGGCAGATGGCGCCCCACCTCCCTATCAACTTTCATCTGAGAACGCCGGTCAATTCACCGGTCCTATGGCCATTGATACAACGACACCGAGAGAGAATTGGCAGTCTGAATGGCCTCGCCACGATGCCCAAAAACGCGAGAGATCGTTATGGGCGAACAAATCGGGAAGCTAGCCAGAAAGGCTTTTTAATAGCATGACGCTATCAGTAAACAATATGGGCCGGACAGGATTCGTGGAACGGCACGGACTTTGGGACGAGGACGAACCGCACCATGTGGAAGATGTCCTGAAGCAGATCAAAACAGAGGACATCGAATTGGTGCGGTTGTCTTTTGCAGATCAGCACGGCCTTCTCCGCGGAAAATCCATCGTCGCCGATGAAGTTGAACAAGCCCTACGAAATGGCTGCACTAACACGACAACATTGTTAGCCAAAGATACTGCTCATAAAACTGTTTTTCCAGTGTTCACCCCAGGCGGTGGGTTCGGCATTCCCGAAATGAGTAACGCTGGCGATATCGTGATGGTTCCGCTACCCAGCACGTTCCAGGTGCTTCCATGGGCACCCAAGACCGGCTGGATGCTCTGCGATATTTATTTTAGCAATGGTGACAAAGTTCCCTTCTCAACACGGGAGATCCTCAAGACAGCATTGGCAGATCTGGGGATCCACGGCTATGACTATCTCGCTGGGCTCGAAGTAGAAATGCATATCTACAAGCTCGAAGACGGGAAGCTCACTCCAGAACACGCCGGACAACCTGCTTCACCACCTGAAGTTAGTCTCCTTGCCCATGGCTTCCACTACCTCACTGAGACACGTATGGATGAATATGACCCTATCTTGGAGATCATCCGAGGTCATCTAATCAAACTTGGGTTACCACTGCGCAGTATCGAAGTCGAGTTTGGGCCAAGCCAAATTGAAATCACCTTCAAACCTGCACTAGGACTCGCTGCAGCAGATAATATGATGCTGTTTCGCAGTGCCGTGAAACAGATATGCAAACGGAACGGCTACCATGCGACATTCATGTGTCGGCCAGGTTTACCAAACGCCTTCTCCAGTGGTTGGCATTTGCATCAGTCGCTTCTCAATAAATCGGATGGTCATAACGCTTTCATGCCCGATAATTCAGTGGACCTACTTTCCCGACCCGGCCTCAATTTTGTCGCCGGAATACTGGAGCATGCTGCCCCCTCGACGGCCTTTACCACGCCGACATTGAATGGCTACAAGCGCTATAAACCCAATTCTTTAGCACCCGAACGGATTGTCTGGGGCAAGGATAACAAAGGCGCGATGTTGCGTGTCATAGGTGCAGGAGAGAATGACCCCGCAACGCACCTAGAAAACCGGGTAGGCGAGCCTGCCGCCAATCCCTATTTGTACATGGCCTCGCAAATTATCGGCGGCATGGATGGAATTAAACGAAACCTGGAGCCGCAGCCCGCTACAGATGACCCATATGCAACGGGCACAGAACTTCTACCGCAGACGTTGCCTGACGCGTTGAATGCCCTAAATGGCAGCGCTCTCTTTCGGACCCAATTCAGCGATCAGTTCATCGACTACTTTTTACACATTAAACGCGCGGAGCTCGCACGCTTTTATTCAGAGGTAACCAACTGGGAACATCAGGAATATTTCGAGATGTACTGATCAGACCCAGTGATCTGAACAAGCCACCCCATGCGGTAAGCGCAGGCAGTGACCCAATACAAGGTCGATTATGAAATGGTCGGGGTGCCCAGATTCGAACTGGGGACCCCTTGCTCCCAAAGCAAGTGCGCTACCAGGCTGCGCTACACCCCGACCCGCGGATTACTAAGGTTTTCTGGCTATTTAAGCAAGCGCCCAAAGTACGAAAGTGGAACTTTCTGGACATTTCTGGGGAGAAATCCCCACCCACTTATTTAAACCATGAAATACCGTTCATAGATTCTCCGGATCTAATACTTCCGGACCAGGGAGTCAGCAACATGCATGACGGAACGGGTTAAGTGCTATTTTAGTTAGCCGTTTAACAACGTTTTTAAGTTTTGCCGCCTCAAGACGTTCTCCAAAAGCATAGCTCCGAATTCTGTAATAGGTGATCCTCATCAGACCAATCCCCGTATTACTACCATGGCACAAAAAATGGTATTTCATCATGTCGCTGTCCAAGTAACGCATATTAGCGAGGGTATAGAATGGTACACCTCAAACATGGCTGCGACATGTTTGTATCAAGATGAGACGTGGGCTTTAATAGATATTGGTGGGACTAAGATAGCTTTAGTTTTACCAGATCAACACCCACCACACATAGCTTTTGAGTGCGACCATGCGGAGCAATTTGGTTCCTTAAAAGGGCATCGAGACGGAACGTCCAGCACATATATTCGTGATCCTTTTGGTAATACACTCGAATTACTAAAAACCCCGAGAGAAGAAAGCCGTCAGTAAATAGCGGTCGCCACATGATCTGTGGGTTTTTATCGATGTATGTTTAGCAAAACTCTATGCCACTATATGCGCTATTTTACCTTTGAGGCTATGGGCTCCTCCCCCTCGACACTAGTGCGCCAAATTAGTCGGCGACTGTTTTTAGTATCGTAATCGGTAGCAGTGTGTATTAACCCCCGATTATCCCATATGAGCAGGTCATTTGGCTGCCATTTATGGTTATAGTGGAAGCGGACAGTCGTATCATGAAACAACGACCAAATTCTATTGAAGTCATGCTCCGGCTTGTTACTGCCCTCGACGGCCACAAAATCGTCGCCGCCTATGTAGAGGCCCTCACGGCCACTTTTTGGATGAATTCTCGCAAATGGGTGTGTCACATCCGGCGTGCGCTGCTTTTGTGCTTCAGTAAGCGGCTCTGCATTCTCCCGCTGTTCATATAGTTTCAAATAACTGTATCTTCCGCGCAACTTACGAATGTATGATTTCTCATCGTCCGCCATCCAGTCCCACATTTTGTATAGGCTTGCGAAGAGTGTGTCCGCTCCAACCTCGGGCACTTCTACCCCGTAAAGTATTGTGTAAGCGGCGGGCTTTTGCATATAAGCTAGGTCGGTGTGCCATCCAAAACCCTCGCGCGGATTTCCAATTGGTTTTTCATTTTCAACGATATTTGAGAGCACATAAATTTCTGGTGAGCCACTCAGAGAGTATTGCTGTAACACATGGGGGAGTGGAGGCCCAAGAAGTTTAGTAAGAGATATTAAATCGCAAGAAGCAAGTTCTTGGTTCCGAAAACATAAAAGCTGATATTCGCATAATTCATCATGAAATTTCTCCGCACTCCCGGATTTGATATAATGTTTTACATCGAAGTTAGTAACTCCTGCACCAAGACTATTGGACAATGGTTGGAAATTCGCGCAACTTGCGTAGGCCATTATTTCTCATAAACTCCTGATCAAATCCTAGCATTTCTCACCGGCATCCAAGCGACTAAAAACGCAAAGCCATTTAAAGAACCCATAGTACAGTACTAGAATTACCGAATAATCTGTGCTCAAAGAGAGCTTAATCATTTGGACAGGCAATTTCATCTTTTCGCACAAACAACAGACTCACGAAATCCTTCCCTATAATAAAAGCTAAATTGAATGGCTTCAAATCGATAACCAAGAGATTTTTGTATAACCTCGCGTTTAGAAATTTTTAGCAAGGCAAAGTTCTCGAGCAACCGAAGTGATGCAGCAAGATGGAAATTTATTAATTCAGAATGCCCAGCTTCTTGGAGAATCGGGAATTACTGATCTGAATATTATTGCTGGAAAGTACTCGGGCTCAAGCGTTGAACACCCGAGAAATATTCAAACTATAGATGCCAATGGACGTTTATGCGTGCCCGGTTTTATAGAGCCTCACGTTCATCTGGATAAATCTTTTTCAATTGATTATCTGTCTCAAAATGAAACTGGCTCATTGGAAGAAGCTGTAGGTTTGTTAACTTCTACGCAAAAAACTCGCGAACCGATGAGCTCTGAAATGACGATCGAAAAAGCCGCGCTTATGGCATTGTCAAGCGGCGTAACTCAAATTCGTTCCCACGTTGATATCGATCCAAATGTTGGTTTAAGTGCATTTGAGAGATTGCTAAAGATAAAAAAAAAGCTGGAATCTGTCATCGATATTCAGATCGTGGCATTTCCCCAACAAGGGCTAATTAAAAAAAATGGAACAAAAAAACTGCTTACTGAAGCACTTGAGGCGGGAGCGGACGTCGTTGGCGGAATACCGGGCTTTGAGACAAATATAACTGATAGTCGTAAACATGTTGAGGCAATGTTCGAAATCGCAATTAGTCTTAACCGCGACATAGATATGCATATTGACGAGTCAGACAGCGCTTCATCAAAAACCCTAGAGCTATTATGCGATGCAACTTTACAAAATAACTACCAAGGCCGCGTGACAGCATCACATGCCTGCGCTTTATCTGCGTATGATGACCGGTACGCGGGTAAGATAATTGATATGGTTGTAGCGGCCGAAATCGGTGTAATCGTAAACCCTGCAACGAACCTAATGCTTCAGGGTCGCAGCTCGACCTATCCAAAAGTAAGGGGTTTAACCAGGGTAGATGAATTAACTGAAAAAGGGGTCATTGTTGCTTTCGGGCAGGATAATATCCAAGATATGTTTTATCCTTTCGGCCAGATGGATCCACTTGAGATTGCGTTTTTATTGGCCCATGGTGCCCACATGAATAAGCCAGCCGACCCAGACCTGCTCCTCAAAATGGCTACATTTAATGGCGCAAAAATTATTGGAACCGCCAATTATGGTTTTAATGAGGGTGATAATGCTGACCTGGTAATCCTCAACGCTTTCTCCGCACACGAGGCTGTGTGCGCTCGCCCAGACCGGGCATATGTTGTAAAAAGCGGAAGAGTTGTAGTCGAGACCGAGAGAAGAAATGTAAAATACAATTACGTCTAAACAACCAGTTTTCAATCTATGATTGGGCCCCCGATGGGATTTGAACCAATTGACAGACAAAAATGAAGGGGATAGTCCCCACCAAATCATCCGCTATACACCTCTCTGAAAGGTGTTCTCACGGGGTCTATTAACGATGCTCGCGCGGGTCTATCACTTGCCCGTGACGGCAACCTCTCACCGATACCAATAACCGAATGCCCGTTAACCGATGCAACGAACGTTCTCGTAGATTTAAAAAAAGGGACTGTAACCGGAAGGATTATCTTGTCACCGTGACCCTTTTATTCTGAATTGAGCTTTTCAGAAAATCAATTTGTTTCGATCTCTGTTGCAACAATCGCCCTTACACCAAGGAGACTGTGCGTTTCGCACTGATGGCCTTGATTAAAAATCAATACACCGACCATTTTTTTCCCAATCACCATATCGAGTAGGATCGGGTTTTGGCGGTTGAACCTCGCGCTCTTCAGTGCCCTGTGGATTACCATCCTCAGAAGGCTTTTCTGTCTCGTCAGGTTTTGACGGCATGAGATGTCCTCATCCTAATATTTAGAGGCCGTAGCTATGCGAACCGTTTTTTTGCCAAGCCTTGTAGCTGGCCTCGGAAATACGCATGAACCATCCCTCTGGCTTTTTTCTTTTCGGCGAAGCGTCTGAGATGTCAGCCATCGGTTGATTTGTTGGTGACAGTAAATCGGCCACCTCTATTGCATGTTCTGCGGATAATTTATTCATTGTTTTTGTCTCCATATTCTATAGCTAAATATGGTCAGCGGTCTACGATGGACCACGTATATTTAGATAGACCAGACATGCGTAGTTCGCATGGCTCAACTTTGGAACTACAGAGACATAAAGGAAAACTGTGGGGCCTTGCCTTTTAAAACAACTCAAAGAGTTATCCACTGAAAGAGGTATACATGAGGGATGGTTTTCACCGGTTTCCACAGGGATGTGGACTCTTTCGCTATTGTGGAACCTCTGCACTATCAGTACCCTGGCGGAGCCTTCGTTAAACGAAGCGACCCGCCAGGGAAGTGGAATAGAACGGGGCCTTAAGGCTCTAACAAGCTCGAGAGGGTAAGTTGGTGGTTTTAAGGGAAGCGGCCTTGCTGGGAAACCGGCGGGGCCGTTTTCGATTGTGGGATTGCCTTAAGAGGTTTGAAGTCAATGGGCACCTCCTGGTGTAATCGGCAACACCTCAACAGATAGGCAACTGATGCGTCTCAAGAAACACAAGGACCAGAATAGAGACTATCAGAGAGAAAGGCCATACGTGGCATCGATGGGCGTACCTCATAAGACAGCCGATAAGATCTACCCACTGTCACTTAATTGGTGGAGAAATTAAAAATGGCGGAGCTCTGCCCCGCCATTTTCTGAAAAACCGGGTCTAACGTCGCCAGCGCTTTATCCAAACATATCTGCGGTGATCCCGTTATACCAACCTATACTTTCCTCATAGGTTTTCTTCCTTAAAGCCGCATCTTCACCCGTTTTGCTGACGAAACCAGAAACCTTGGCAATTTTCTCCTCCGTTGCCTTGTAGGAGGCTCCGACCTTAATACCGTCATTGGTCGCCACAAGTGACCAGCAGGTATTAGAAAAACGCGCAGGGAAAAGCTTTGAACCGGTCAATGCAGCACGAATTGCATTGGATGCAACTTTAGCCTGACTATTTGCCGAGAAACCAGATTTAGGCATATCACCTTGATGAGATGCGTCACCCAAAACATGAATGTTTGGATCCATTCGGCTTTGCATAGTAGCCGGAACTACTGGCGCCCATCCTTTCTTATTGGCAATACCTGCCATATCGACAATGCGACCAGCTTTCATAGCGGGAATAACATTACAGACATCAGCTTTGGTAACATCTCCTCCAACGACAACTTCCATCTGGTTTGGACGGACCTCATCTAATTTTCCTGTGAATGATGCATCTAACCACTCAATCATGCCTGGATAATGCTTTTCCCATCCCTCCTGAAAAAGCCCCATTTTCGAAAATTTCTTTTTGGGGTCAAAGACCAGTATTTTCGCCTTCGGGTTTTTTTGTTTCAACACGTGGGCTACCATTGAAACCCGTTCGTAAGGTCCAGGCGGGCATCTATAAGGGTTCGGTGGTGCCACCATCACGTAGGTTCCCCCTTGCTTCATCGACTCCACCTGACGTTTTAGCAATTCCGTTTGAGAACCTGCTTTATAGGCGTGAGGCATGCGATTTTGGGCAGACAAATCCCAACCGGGTACAGCGCCATCAACAAAATCAATACCCGGCGATAAAACAAGGCGGTCGTATCGCAAGGTACCGCCACCAGCGAGCCGCACTGTTTTTTTGTCCCGATCAATGCCTGATGCCCAATCGTGAACAACATTAATGCCATAGGAAGCAGCTAGATTTCCGTAAGAGTGCCCGATAGAGTCCATGTCTCTAAACCCGCCAATGTACAGGTTTGAATAAAAGCATGTGTAATATTTTCTCGTCGGTTCCACTAGAGTAACATCTATCGCACCCTTGGAGTCTTTGGCTAAATACTTGGCCACCGTTGCTCCACCGGCGCCACCACCAACCACCACAACACGAGGTTTCTTCCCTCCAGCACCCATAATTAATGGGGTACTCAAGGCTGTCGCCACCACAGCTGAACCGTGAACAAATTTCCTTCTACTAATGGTCATTCCTGCCTCCTGTTTAAATTTATTTTAAGGACGAAAAATATGCCGCAAGCGCCGCGATTTCCTCATCTGATAGCCGGTCTGCGACCATCTCCATAACCTGGCTACGCCTAGTCTTTAGCTTATACGAATAAAGCGCAATAATAAATTCTTTTACCGACCTTCCTGCAATGACAGGTATATTACTGCCCCCAGAAGACGCCTTGTGACACGCGGTGCACTCGCTAGCCAAATATTCTCCAAATTCTCTATCACCCTTTATTTCAAAAGCTTTGATTTTCCTCGTATCGATAGTGTCCGAGGCTTGCCCGCTGGCTCCAACGGCAAGCATCACCGCGCAAATTGTTCCACAAAAAAATGTCGTCAAAATTTTTTTCATGTGCAAAGTCAGAAATTTTTACACCAAATGGTTATTTTGTTATTCCTTATCTGCTGAACGAATATAATAAATAACGGCTTCGATGTCCTCAGGTTTCTTCAAACCGACGAAAACCATTTTTGTGCCTCGCACTTTCTTTTTCGGACTGATTAGAAATTCAGTAAGGTTTCTATTATCCCAGATAAGACCATTTTCGCCTGCCAACAGAATACTTTTTGAATATCTTTTAAATCCAGTTTGCTGTCCCGCGGCCTTTCCGAAAATGCCATTCAAATGGGGCCCAATTTTGTGCTTTGCTGACTCTCCCAGTGCATGACAAGATTTGCATTTATTAAAAACTTTTTCTCCCCGCAAAAGTAATTTTACGTTCTCGCCCGCGAGAGAAGCCTCTTGGGAAGTCTCGGCTTTGCTCTTATTGGTAGGCTGTTCTCGGCCAGACCTCTTCGCTTCTTGCTCAGGTGTTACGTCTAAAACTCGTGCACGAGCAGTGATCTCAACATGCTTCTTGCAATCCGACATGCAGACCTCGCGCGCGCTCCATATTTCAGTATCTTTGCGGTCGTCATTATAAAACCCACCTTTATTTGGCATTGCTATATCTTTGAAGTTTGAGCGAGAGAGCACAAAGTCATCATCGACAAGATCGTTCAAATTGAGAATATAGGCCGTAACAGCATACACATCATTGACAGAAAGGCTCTGCGCATTCCCGAAAGGCATGGCACGGTTCACATAATCCCACACGGTCGAGAGATAGGGCCAATAGGATCCCACAGTCTTTACAGGATCATCATCTTTCAGAGTGTCTTCTCCTCCGGACAACGCGGGCCACCGTCCGACGGCTTCACCAAATTCTCCGTGACAGGAGGCACATTGTTCAAGATAGATCTCCTCGCCTGTAACAACGCTTCCGGAACCTTTTGGTAAACCGCTACCATCTGGACGAATATCTATATTCCACGCTTTAATCTCTTGTTGAGTCGCCAAACGGCCAAGACCAAATTTTTCGCTACTAGCGGCATCTGACCATGCTGCGAAAAAAAGTCCCGAACTAATAATTATGGCATTAAGACACTTCAACATTCTCAACTTCACCATTTTTTCTGATATGCCAGGTTTGGATTCCATTGTTATGATAAATAGAATTACTTCCGCGAACCTTGCGCAGTGCGTCTTTAGTTGGCTGAACATAACCAATGCTATCAATAGCCCGAGATTGGATCAGCAGTTCTTCACCCGTCCAATCAAAATCGTAATAGAAACGATGAACTGAACGGTCCAATGAAGGGCCATCAATCCTCGCTTTTCTCCAGTTTTTCCCTCCATCAAGACTTACATGCACTTCTCTAACCTTGCCGCGACCTGACCAAGCGATACCTGATATTACAGTATGACCTCGCGCGTGATTGAGAGGGGCTTGGGGGCTAGGGTTGGTTATTACCGATTTCGCATCCATCTCCCAAGAAAAATTACGCGCTTTTCCGTTTTGCATTAAATCAGTGTATTTCGATGTTTCTTCACGATGCTGCCAAGGCTGGTCCCCCACTTCGATGCGGCGCAGCCATTTGACCCACATATTTCCCTCCCACCCCGGAACAACGAGCCGAACGGGGTATCCTTGTTCTGGTCTGAGAGCCTCTCCGTTCATTGCAAAAGCAACCAAACAGTCCTGAAGCACTTTCTCTATCGGAATGGACCTCGTCATTGCGGAAGCATCAGCTCCCTCCGCTAATATCCATTTGGCATTTCCCTTGAGACCAGCCTCTTGGAGAATAAGCTTGAGCGGTATGCCCGTATACATGACATTATGGATCATCCCATGTGTAAACTGGCAACCATTCAGTTGTGCGCCTTTCCACTCCATTCCGCCATTCGCCGCGCACTCAAGAAAATAAATTTTATTTTCGCGCGGAAAGCGTTTTAGATCATCAAGGGTGAAAACCAACTCTTTCTCGACCAGGCCATTGATCATAAATCTATATTGAGTTGGATCTATCTCTGCTATTCCTGCATGGTGTCGCTCAAAGCACAGTCCATTCGGCGTAATAATGCCCTCCAACTCATGTATCGGGGTAAAGTTGACAGAACTCTCCGTTGACGCAGTGAGCCACTCTACATTTCGCCGTTTAACGTTTGATACAAATTTGGATGGAAAACCATAGGGTCGAACATCTACCCCATCGCCCAATTCGTTAGACCAAGGCTGTTTATCTATGATAGCCGCGTCACCAGCGCTCAGCGCCTGCCCTGCGACAACTGAACCGCCGGCTGCTAGACCTCCGATGATAAAATTGCGCCGGGAATGATTTTTATTACTTTTCATGCTTCCCTCCTAGCAGGGTCATTCCGCATTTTGTACCGCAAATATGCCCGCATATTCGATGAAAATTAAATTTTCGTCTTTGTGGTATTTTACTTGCCCCAAGACATTTCGTTCAATTACTGTCCCACCAACTTCACGTTATTATTAGGCTCAACAGAAATGGTTTGTTTACGAGAAATATAATTTGAAACAACATCATAAATAGGCGGCCCCTGGGTCCCTTCCCTGACGCTTGCCCATCCGGCCACCACATAGTCTCTATCGGGATCCAATTTTGAGCCATTTTTGAGATAAGTTAATTCAGAAATGCGAGACCCAATCTGTTTGGTCACATCAATTTTATAACCTATTCCGCCAACTCTAACCATATCCCCTCCTTGCTGATAATATGGATCCGGGTTGAATAAATTGTCAGCAACGTCTTCCAGGACCTCCTTTAAGCGAAGGCCCGTCATGGTCATCCGGTAGGCATTGGGATAGGTAATCGAAGTCACATTGTAAACGTCCTCAGATGTTATTTTCTGATTAGGTAACAGCGTAGCCCCCCATCTGAAACCCGGGGACAATGAAATTTCCGCATCACGTTCCTCAATCAGAGCATCACAAATGATATCATCAAAAGTGCCGTTAAAATTACCACGTCGATACAATAGGCTGTCTGTCACGCCAAGCGTTCTGCCAAGAACCGATCGGTATGGGTTTCGAATGTCACTAATTAAAGCTCGCATTTCTGGATCAGGTGCGATCGCGTCTGCTAATACGGGGATGAGGCGGTATTTGAACTCACGAATTGATCCAGAACTCACATCCAAATCCAAGCGAGACAAAAATTTACCGTGACTTCCTGAAGCAACAATCAGAGTTTTATTTACCTGAGTTGCAATGGGAAGTGCATCATGGGTGTGGCCTGAGAGTATTACGTCAATGCCCTCTACCCGACCTGCCAATTTCCGGTCTACATCGAAGCCATTGTGAGACAGCAAGACTACTAATTCTGCGCCTTTTGCGCGCGCCTCTTTAATGTTGCCCGCGATTACAGCCTCACGAATACCAAATGACAAATTCGGCACCTTATATCTGGGATTGGCGATAGGTGTATACGGGAATGCCTGCCCAATGACCGCAATATTAATCCCGCCTCTCTCATACATTTTGATACCATCAAAGGCAGGTTCTTCCCATTCGTTATCGACGATGTTACCCGCTAAAAAAGATGCTGAGCTTTTTTCGATCAATTCCTTCACACGCTCAGTACCATATGTAAATTCCCAATGACCGGTCATAGCATCTGTTCCGAGCAAATTCATGGCACTAACCATGTCTTGACCCTTAGAAACAAGAGACGTGAAACTTCCCTGCCAGGTATCCCCACCATCTAGCAGGAGTGTTTTTCCTGATCGCTCTGACTGAATATGCCTAACCAAAGTAGTTAAACGATCTAATCCACCGACTTTACCGTAAGCTCGTGCCAAAGACGCGAAGTCGTTGTGGGTTAATGAATAAGCAAGAGCAGATCCATCGTTTATCCCAAACTTACTGAGAAATTCGGATCCGGTGATGTGCGGTGGCAAACCGGCATTGTCTCCAACCCCGAGATTGATCGACGGTTCTCGAAAATAAATAGGCACTAATTGGGCATGAAGATCCGTAAAATGTAGTAGCGTTACGTT
>PBNV01000062.1 GCA_002723345.1 Rhodospirillaceae bacterium | reverse complement strand
CGGGCGCGAGAGAGCGCCCCACTGATCCGAGCCACACTGCAATCGCCGTTGACTTGAATAAGTGTATCCATTGCAAGCTGTGTATACAGGCCTGCCATGACATCCAAGGTAATAATGTCATTGGCATGGAGGGCCGGGGGAACGAAAGCACCATCGTTTTTGACATGAGCGACCCTATGGGGTCTAGCACATGCGTCGCCTGCGGTGAATGTGTGCAGGTGTGTCCCACCAACGCTCTATCGCCGTCGGCCCAAGTACCCGGTGAGATAAAGCCCAGCGCCGAGGAAATTGTAAATACCGTCTGCCCTTATTGTGGTGTCGGCTGCCAACTGGCGCTCCATGTCAAAGACAATAAAATAATACATGTGGACGGTCGGGATGGCCCGGCGAACCATGGTAGACTTTGTGTGAAGGGGCGCTTTGGCCTAGACTATGTCTCGCATCCGCATCGGCTAACGGCTCCACTTATCAGAAAACAAGGCACACCGAAGACCATAGGCGATATCCCCGATATGAATGAGGTCATTGATGGTTTCCGTGAGGCGAGTTGGGAAGAAGCACTGGACGTTGTTGCAGCCGGCTTTAAAGAGATATTAGAAACCCACGGCAGTCCCGCCCTGGCCGGTTTCGGATCAGCCAAAGGATCAAATGAAGAAGCCTATCTGTTCCAAAAACTCATCAGAACCGGCTTTAAGACGAACAATGTCGATCATTGCACCCGGCTTTGTCACGCCTCATCAGTGGCAGCTCTATTGGAAACGATCGGTTCCGGTGCAGTTACGGCGCCAGTCATTAATTGCCTAGAGTCCGACGTTATCATGGTCATTGGTGCCAATCCGACTGTCAACCACCCGGTAGCCGCCAGTTTCATCAAGAACGCGGCGGAAGATGGCGCAGAACTAATCGTTATCGATCCCCGTCGGAACGAATTGGAACATTTTGCCACACACTATTTACAATTTACCCCCAGCAGCGATGTCGCTCTCTTAAATGCAATGCTCAATGTGATTATTGATGAGAAATTATACGATAAGCAGTACGTTGAAGCTCATATCGAGGGTTTTGACACCTTTGCAGCTCACGTAAGTTCATTTACGCCCGAAAAGATGGCGCCAATCTGTGGTATCGAAGCCGGTGAAATTCGACACGTAGCCCAGAAAATAGCGCAGGCAAAATCTGCTATGATTTTCTGGGGCATGGGAATTAGCCAACATACCCATGGCACAGATAACGCCAGGTGCCTTATCGCGCTCGCCCTTATCTGTGGGCACATCGGACGTCCAGGCGCCGGTCTCCATCCTCTTCGCGGGCAAAATAATGTCCAAGGAGCCTCTGACGCAGGCCTCATTCCAATGATGTATCCTGATTACCGGCTTGTCGAAGATCCATCTGCACAAAAAGCATATGAAAAGTTTTGGGGAACGAAACTTAACCCACAGCCAGGGTTGACGGTGGTCGAGATAGTAAATGCCATATTAGCCGATGAGATACGAAGTATGTACATAATGGGCGAAAATCCAGCCATGTCTGATCCGGATACGCATCACAGCCGGAAGGCCCTTGCGAAATTAGAGCATCTCGTCGTCCAAGATATTTTCTTTACCGAGACCGCCGCGTTTGCAGACGTAATCCTGCCAGCCTCAGACTGGCTGGAAAAAGACGGCACTGTCACTAATACCGACCGGCGTGTTCAAATTGGCCGAAAAGCGTTGCAAACCCCGGGTGATGCTAGGCAAGACTGGTGGATAATTCAAGAGATCGCTTCTAGGCTTGGCTTAAATTGGTCATACGCCGGACCAGCCGATATTCATGCAGAAATGCAGAAATGCATGCCTTCAATGGAACATATTTCATGGAACCGTTTAGAAAGGGAAGAAGCTGTAACCTATCCGTGTGCAGACCCACGGGCACCGGGGCAAGATATAATTTTCGCTGACGGATTTCCAACCGTTTCAGGCCGCGGGAAACTGGTTCCCGCCGATATTTTATCCTCTGAAGAGGTTCCGGATGCTGAATATCCTCTTGTTCTAACAACAGGGAGGGTCCTTGAGCACTGGCACACCGGTGCCATGACCCGGCGCGCTGCACATTTGGATAACATTGAGCCGGAGGCTGCCGTTCATATTTCCCCGGATGACATGCGAAAGTATGGTCTTAATCCAGGTGAGACGGTTGAGATTTCAACACGTCGCGGTGCCATCCAGCTATCGGCTAGATTGGAACCGTCGATGCCCGATGGCGTTATTTTCATGCCTTTTTGCTACGCGGAGGCAGCTGCAAATTTTTTGACAACCCCTGCGTTAGATCCTCATGCTAAGATTCCAGAATTGAAATTTTCGGCAGCTAAACTTGAGAGGCCTCGCGCCAAGTAAACCTTGTGACTTGGAAACGGGCATAGGCACCTTCATTACAATTAGAACTGATTTATACTATTTTGGATAATATTCACACCACACTCCTCGACGAACTTGGCAACGCCCAGATTCTGCGGTGTGCAATCGGAATAAACTGGACGATCGTCGAGTGCGAATTCGGATGCGGAGTAGCTCAAACGCCCATCAAATCTATGCCCGGATGCCAGCCCCTTGCCCTTGCTGGGCGCCTCAATGGCGAAAAACTAGGGACAATTGCGAGCGGCGTTCACAGCCAGAATCCTATTGAAATTTCCTTGGCTGTAGCAGCGACAAACGCATATTTAAATCGTTCAGATATCCATGCAATAGACATCAACGGGCTCGATATCTTCTCGGAATCGGAGAGAAAAGTTGCTGTTGTGGGCCGATTTCCGGGGTTGAAAGAACGTGGTTTTAAACCTTTGGTTATTGAAATGGATCCCCAGGAGGGGGAATATCCGTCTGAAAAATCGGGAGAAGTGATTGATCAATGCGACCATGTAATCATCACTTCATCCGCAATCGTAAACCATACAATTGATGACCTTTTAAGGCTTGCGAGAGACAAAAAAGTTGCGCTCGTGGGTCCAGGAACTCCATTAACGCCGGCCCTATTTGATCACGGCATAAATGTCCTTTCTGGAAGGATTATAACTGATCCTGACCTTGCGTTTCGGATCGTAGGGGAAGGAGGCGCCGTTCAGGCGCTAAAAAAAGCGAGTAAATACGCCACGCTGATGAATATGTAGTTTAACAATTCATCAAGCGCTCGGCCTCTTCGAGGTCTTGGGGGGTATTAACGTTAAAAAATGGATCAACAGGGTCAGTGCTGAAGTCCTCAGTTACACCATTTATCGTTGATGTCCAAAGGTCTATTTTACGCACCCCCCTCTCAAAAAGGGCCTGCTCTAAGTCTTCTGCAAGTGTAACGTCCCAAAGGGCACAAACTGGGTGAGCTCGGCCATTAGAAGATGCACATACCATCCGAGCCCGATTGGCAATCGCAGTTGTTAGACATCGCTGAACAAGATCGCCCGGAATAAATGGCGCATCGCCAGCCACCGTGAATAGCCATTGCGCCTCCTCTTCAACCGCCCACTTCATCGCCGTCAAGATTCCAACAAGCGGGCCCTCACTCTCACCATAGCAATCTGGGCGCACTGGAAGTTCAAACCCACTAAAACGCGCTGGGTCTCCATTCGCATTTAGTAGAAGCGACCGAACTTGCGACTGGAAAATACCGACAATATGGGAGAGGAGACTGGCTCCCCCAAGCAACTTAAGACATTTGTCGCCACCACCCATCCGCCGCGATTGACCGCCGACCAGAATAGCTCCCACCACCGGTAGTTTGAATTTAGTCATAAAGAATTCGATCGTGTCCAGAGAGTGCTAAAAACCGGCTGCCTTTTGCCCTGCCTATCAAGGTCAAATTGGCCTGTCTAGCGAGATCCACGCCCCATGCCGTAAAGCCCGACCGGGAGACCAAAATGGGGATACCCATGTGAACAGTTTTAATCACCATTTCACTTGTGAGGCGCCCAGTTGTGTAAAAAACCTTGTCTGTTGTTTTTAACCCATGCTCAAAAACGTATCCCGCAATCTTATCGACTGCGTTGTGACGCCCAACATCCTCCATATAAATAAGGGGAGAGTTTCCCTGGCATAAAACGCATCCATGGATCGCACCAGCTTCTAGATAGAGACTGGGCATAGTGTTAATTTGCTTGAGCAAAGACGCTAACTCTGTCGTTCGAAGTGTTGTATCGTTGCTCAGTGTGACGTCATCGAATGTTTCCATAACATCTCCAAAAGCCGTGCCCTGGGCACATCCGGACGTGAGTGTCTTTTTTTGCAACTTTTCCTCGAAATTTGTTTCCTCCTGGGTACGGACGACGACAACCCCAAGATCTTCATCATATTCAACAGCGGTTACGACATCTATTTGAGACAACATGTTCTGGTTGAACAGATATCCGAGCGCCAGATACTCAGGATAATCACAAATTGTCATCATTGTGACAATTTCCTGGCTGTTTAGATACAGGGTTAGGGGCCTTTCAACCGTTACAGATGTGGCAACCACGGCTCTATTCTGATCTAAACCCTCGACTTTCTCGGTCAATCTCGGGTCCAAAGGATCCGGCGTTATAAGTTTTTTTTCTAACATATTATCTCAAACAAACCTCATATCACGTTCTTGTGGAGCGGATTAAGGGTATTAGCCTAAGTCTATGGTTAACCTCGCATAAAGAAATAAAAATTATCATTTCATAGTTTAATTTTGAGGAAAGACGATGGCTACTCAAGACCTGATCGAACAACTAACCGTGCAAAGTGACGTTATCAGAAGATTGATTCAGGAGGCTGAAGCATCGGTGGATGAAGAGCAACAGTTCCTTCTTTACGGGGCGGCTCGCAACGAATGTGACAAATTCTCAAGGTCTCTTCGGTCCTACTTAAGCCGTAAATTACCCGGGCATCAGCTCAACGCCGCCTAGGTTACTTGTAGGGGAGTCGATCGCCTAACACGCTTTAATCCGGGAAGGCGTGACAAACACAACGCTTCAAACTAATGTCATCAGAGAATCCCTACTTTCTGGCAAGGTATTGGAGTGCAATGGACACGCTAATAGATCCTTTCGGGCGGGCAGTTTCGTATTTGAGGATATCGGTAACGGATCGGTGTAACTACAGATGCACCTATTGCATGTCAGAAAACATGTCTTTCTTGCCGAAAAATGACCTACTTAGCCTGGAAGAACTCGATAGGGTATGTACAGCATTTGTGCAGCGTGGCGTAAACAAACTTCGTATAACGGGAGGCGAGCCGCTCGTTCGTAAGGATGTCCTTCATTTAATTGAGAGACTGGGGCGTCACATTTCCTCAGGAATGCTAAAGGAACTCACCCTGACAACTAACGGTAGTCTATTGGCAAAATATGCACACCAGTTGTTCGCGTTTGGCGTGCGGCGGATTAATGTCTCACTGGACACTCTGGATGAAGCTAAGTTCAAAAGCGTAACGCGCTGGGGTAGCCTTCAAGATGTTTTGGATGGTCTCGCGGAAGCGAAACGCGCCGGTCTCGAGATCAAAATAAATGCGGTCGCCCTCAAAGGCACCAATGATCGCGAATTAAATAAGATGGTATCATGGTGCGGCGATAACCAGTTTGATCTGACAGTCATCGAGACGATGCCAATGGGAGAGATAGATTTTGATCGAAATGATCAATTTCTACCTCTGACCCTTGTCCGCGAAGAATTGGAGAGGAATTGGACCCTCGAAGAAACCGACTTCCGTACGGGCGGGCCTGCTCGATATGTAACGGTCCGGGAAACAGGGAGAAAAATTGGCTTCATCACCCCTCTAAGCCATAATTTTTGTGAGGATTGCAACCGGGTCAGATTAACATGTACCGGTAAACTCTACATGTGTCTTGGCCAAGATGACTGGGCTGATTTAAAGACACCTATTCGGACGGACAAAACAGATGAAAGCCTCTATGCCGCTATTGATCGTGCGATCGGAAACAAACCGAAAGGCCACGATTTTGTGATAGATAGATCTACCGCTGCACCAGCGGTTGAACGTCACATGAGTGTCACCGGCGGGTAATGGCCCGAGGGGGCCATAGCGCCCTGTGCGCGGCCCCCTCGGCAATGCTAGTTCATAAATTTAGGGGAAGAGCAGAAGTGAGCAGCAGAAAGTTTCAAAACATTGCGCTCATGGCGGACACACATGCACCCGCGCGTAAAGCCGAGATCAGGCTTAGAGAGCAACACGACTTTGTTGAACCCGATAGTGCCGATGTAATTGTCACCTTGGGGGGGGATGGCTTCATGCTCTCGACTATGCATTCGTATATGGACCAGAATATTCCTATTTTTGGAATGAACCTGGGTTCTGTTGGCTTTCTAATGAATGAATTTAGAGCCGACAATTTAATCAGCCGTTTAGAAGCTGCGGAAGAAATTAAGCTTAATCCCCTTATGATGAACGCGAAAACATCCGCAGGCGATCATATTACAGCGTTGGCCATAAACGAAGTATCTCTGCTACGTGAACTCCGATATGCCTCAAAGATAAAAATTTATGTAGACGGGGTCGTTCGTTTAGAAGAATTGATTTGTGATGGTGTTATGATCTCTACAGCCGCGGGCAGTACTGCTTACAACATGTCTGCATATGGCCCGATAATCCCCCTTGGGGCTGAGTTGTTAGCTCTTACGCCGATCAGTGCCTTTCGGCCAAGACGATGGCGGGGGGCTCTGCTTCCGCAAAATTCAGTCGTCACGTTTGAAGTCCTTGATCACGACTATCGTTCTGTCAGTGCGGTGGCTGATTTTACAGAGGTGCGAGATGTTGTTCGGGTCGAGATCAAAGAAGAACGATCCCTAGCCTCTTTGTTGCTGTTCGATACTGAGCATAATCTGGAAGAGCGCATTTTGAACGAACAATTTCTGCCATAAGCCTACCCCGTTTTGTCAGAGTCTACACCCACTGCCTCCGCAACATTAGAAAAGCCGTCTTCCGCGAGCGCACCAGCCAGTTCCAGTGCGATATGCCTGGCTGCGTATGGTCCCCGGTAAATCATAGCTGAATATATCTGCACTAGCGAAGCACCCGCTCGGATCTTTTGGTAAGCATCTGTCCCTTTAAACACGCCCCCCACACCAATAATTGGTATCTTGCCCTCCGTAGACCGATACAGAGATTTAAGAATTTGTGTTGACATATCTCTCAACGGGGCGCCTGATAAGCCGCCTCTCTCCTGGCTCAGTCGTCCTGTCAAATACTTAGGTCGGGATATCGTAGTGTTGGTTGCTATCAGGCCATCGATTTGCATGTCTTTCGCGACCTCCGCGACATCACGGATATCCTGTTCATCAAGATCTGGCGCTATTTTCAAGAAGATGGGCGGCTTACCATATGATCCCTCCCTTTCATTCATCACGGACCCAACCAGCTTTTCTAAGTTAGGTTTGACCTGCAGATCCCGAAGACCCGGGGTATTCGGCGACGAAACATTCACCGTGATGTAGTCAGCGACATCACTAAGCGCCCGAACCCCCAGAATATAATCGGAAACTGAGTCCTCGGTTTCTTTGTTCTTGCCAATATTCGCCCCGAGAGGACATGATTGAGCCAGCTTTTTGGCTTCCTCAAAATTCCGAAGAAAATTTTTCAGTCCATCATTATTGAACCCAAGGCGATTAATGATTGCCATATCCTCAGGAAGCCGGAACAGACGAGGCTGCGAATTTCCTTTTTGAGGTTTTGGTGTAACAGTTCCAAATTCAAGAAATCCGAATCCCAATCGCGATAAGTTGGGCAGCGCAACCGCGTCTTTATCAAATCCTGCCGCCAGACCAACAGGATTAGTAAACTCCATACCCAAGATATTAGTTTTAAGGCTATCGTAGGAGATCAATCGGCCCGCTGGCACAAAATTTTTCTTTAGTCCGGCGAGCGCTATGTTGTGAGCGGTCTCGGCTTCCAAGGCAAATAACAATGGGCGAATTATATGTGGATAGATTGGCACAAAACCCTCTCGTTACCAACTAACAGGCAAAACCTAATACGCGTGCTGAAGGGGATTGGAAAGCAGTCTGACTGCCCAGCAATCAAGATCGCAACGATGAAGCACCTTCTAATCAAACTGCCCGCCCACAAAACCCTTAATACTCAGACTTATATTTAACAACCGTCCATTTGATTCACTAGGGATAATGGAAATGCAGGGCGTGATGCGTTATTCATCCGGGATCATTCTCACCTTATTGTAAATGAACTAAAAACATTTCCAAAACCCGATAGCGCAGTGTCAACCAAGCATGGTATTTGGTAACAGTAGTGAAATTTGGGGGAATGCAACGAGCACGGCAAGACAGAGGATCATGGCAACCCAAAACGGAAGGATGCCAAGATAGATATCGCGCATCGGAACATCTTGGGCCACCCCTTTTACCACGAAAACATTCATCCCCACGGGTGGGCTGATGAGCGCCATTTCCAGAATCACGACCATAATGACACCGAACCAAACCTTAAAATCACTCGAGTCGGGCCGCAATTCGAGAAAATTAGGTACTTGGGACTGCTCGATGATAGGCAAAACAATCGGAAGGATGAGCACCATCATCGCAAAGCCATCAAGAAAAGTGCCGAGGACTATAAATGCCAGAAGCACGATGATCAGCAGGACGATGGGACCAAGCTCCATAGCATTCAGCGCCTTGGCGAGGCTCTCGGGAATTTGTGTGAGGGCTAAAAATGGAGAGAAAATTGCCGCACCGATAATGATGAAATAAATCATGGTCGTTGTGCTGACCGTGTTCAGAATCACCGTACCCAGCATTTTTGGCGAGACCATCTTTCGTCGCGCCGCGAAAAAGAGTGCCAAAGCCGCACCAACCGCCGCTGCTTCAACCGGCGTGAAAACACCACCATAGATGCCGCCAATAGAGACTACGATAATGAAAATAATTGAGAGACCGCGTGCCAAGGAATCTCGCTTTTCTCTCCAGGTATACCGGCGCGCAGAGGGTCCAATGGCTGGCTGAAGGGTTGTTTGGATAAAAATCGTGAGCATGAACATCCCAGCGAGGAGGATGCCAGGAAGCACTCCAGCAAGGAATAGTCGACCAATCGACTCTTCAGTTAGGATGGCATAAATAACAAAACCAGTGCTGGGCGGGATTAAAATACCCAGCGTGCCGCCCGCCGCAACTGCCCCTGCCGCAAATTTACGATCGTACCCGTAACGCGCCATTTCTGGAAGCGCGACGCGGCCAATGGTTAGAGCGGAAGCCACCGAAGATCCTGATAACGCAGCAAATCCAGTGCACCCAAGCACCGTGCCGTGAGCCAACCCCCCTCTCATCCATCCGACCCATGAATTCGCGGCGGTATAGAGGTCCCTGCTCATACCGCACATACTGGCAATATTACCCATAAGCACAAAGAACGGTATAACCGTTAACTCATAGAAAATTGCGGTGCTCCAGGTCTCCGTGACCAGCGTAGCAAGAGCCGCCGGCCAGCTGTTAAGAGTGATCAGTCCGACAAAGCCAACACTCATCATTGCCAGCGCCACAGGGACCCTCTGGCTCATTAAGAGCAAAATGAGAATAAGGCCGGCTATACCGGCAATTATGGGATCCATTGGATCAATACATCAGTCATGCTGCACCACGGATTCGCCCGGTATTTGATGCAACTTGATGTTATGTTTAATGTTCTCCTTAAACAGGATATGAATACTCTCGGTCAAAAGGACCACCACCTGAAATACGCTCGCAAAGGCTAGCAACCATAAAAAAGGTTGAAATGGCAACTCAATCATATTGGTTTTTTCATTAAACAACGCAGCATCCTCTGCTGTGTACCAGGATCGCCAAGCCAAGAGACCAAAAATAACGACCCCAATAAGGCGGACAAAGAGATCGCGAACAGCTGTCAGAAAAGAAAAACCGTAATCCGGCAATAGATCAACGACGATGTGTCCTCCAATCCGCCACGTGAATGGAAACCCCAGAGAGATCACTACCACCATCCCCATTTCAAGAACGTCGCGCGCGCCAAAGATCGGGGACGAGAAGATATACCGCATAATAACGTCGAGGAACGTCAACCCGACCAAACCAAAAAGAATAAGACCAGCAATCATTGCGAAGCCAACGCATAGGTTGTCCAACACTCTCATCGCCGGCCTAATCTTTCGATGTGTTTTAACCAAAAACGTCCAGTTTTCAGTTTTTCATAGCATTGAAAACGGCCCGCGCTGGAACACCTTTCCCTTCGGCCTCGCTTAAAATAGAAGCTACACCTGCCTCCGCGGCCTTAGCAAACTTTGCCTGTTCACCCGCGGACAGCTGGATAACCTGTTTTCCCGGCAGAGCCCGAAATTTCTTCATGCCGAGATCACCGAAATTTGCTTCAAGCTGAGCAGCACGTAGGCTGATGTCCAGACCCGTAAGCTTGTCGAGTATCTTTCGGTTTTTGTCGGATAGCTCTTTGTAAGCCTGCTCGTTCATTACCATAAACAATGTGGTTGGCATCTCCGGCAGTCCCATAGTGACATACTTGGTCGGCTCTATAAGCTTGAAAATCAATAATGAGCCAGTTCCCATCAGGGCGCCATCTACGACGCCAGTACTCATTGATGTGTAAACTTTGGTCGCTGGCATCTGCACAGGGGTAGCACCATAAGCTGTCAAAATCGCTGCTGCTGACTTTGAAGAGGCTCTAATTTTCAAACCCTTGAGATCTGACAAAGACCGTATCGGTTTATCCCTCATCATCAAAACAGCTGGCGGAGTTACAAAAACTGCAAGGGGAACGGTTTTCTTAAACTCTGATTTCAGATGGCTGCCCATTACTTTCCACAACTTTCGCGTTGCATCCTGGTGCCCCTGGGTAACACCAGGTAGTTCAATGAGCAACGTTTTCGGAAAGACAGACGACGTATAGCCCGGGAGCCCGTATGAAATTTCTGCAATCCGCCGCGCTGCTCGCTGATACTGTTCAACCGGCCCTTTGCCCAGCGCCCCAGATGCGTAGATTTTAATCTTCACTTCTCCACCTGTCTCTTGGGCGAGATCATTGGCAAGTTTCTCAAAAACTGGTTTATGGAGCACATATTTTGTTGGAACAAAACTGGCAAATTTCAGAACTGTCTCGGCAAGCGCTGGCGACGTTACGCAACCCAATACACCTGCAATGATAGCTGTCTTTCTAATCATTCTTCTCATGTTACCTCTCTCAACCAAAAAAATAAGTTTAACTTTTGACAAAAAGCATACTTTGCTGCATTGGGCCAAGCACGACCCATGGTCTCTCTATAGTGTGGGGTATTTGCGCAGAAAGCGCAACAAAGCGCGACTATGGCAAGCCCAGTATCGAACTTTTTTAAACTCGAAACAGCTCACCTAAAAATTGCCATATCTCAAATTTAGCCACTAAAACGTCCACTCTACCGGCATTAATCACCGTTTATATTTTGGAATGACAATCTTCACAAATCTTGTCTACGCGCAACTAGCATGACCGAAAAACATGAGGCTAAAAGCGTGATCGACCTAAATGTACGACAATAGTCTTCGAAATCTTATTGGTCTGCTTTCCAGGCCGGAGGCGACACCTCTGATCTTTTATTGAGGCAAAGCAAGAGCCTTGAAGCTCCGCTATCCTCAATAGGCGGTGAGCGATGAACAATACCATTTGTCTTACTAGCTTTTTTTCCTTTGAAAACGGCGACTTCAGCTAACTTTAGCTGTTCAAGCGGGCCCGAATACTTCTTTTGATCGATTATGGCATTCTCCGCGTGTACGGGGCTAACCCATTCTGTTCCTGGTCCGAGGTAAGTTGTAAGGAGTCTGAGGTCGACGACATCTGTATGAAAACGCCAGCACGAGTCATGATCGATATGCTCCAGTCGAACATCAACCAATTCACTCTCGGTAATAATTGAGAAAGCGTGAACCAATTCACTAATATCGTTGACCAAAAAGTCCCGCATAGCACTGATCGGCAAACCACACGCATCTAACATTGGATCAAGGGCGGAACTCACGGCATCTGGTGCCACAAGAATTCGAATTTGTGGAAGATTTGACGCCAGAAGACACTCGAGCCAATTATGGAAATGGTCCGGCAACGTCCGATGCCAAATAACAAGATCAATATGGGGGCTCTTTATTTGATCCAACCCTCCTAAAGTCAGAGAAGATTTGATCGCCGCAGGTCTCTTATTTATCTCCGAACCGCTCCCCGTTTGATAAGCCAACATTTCTTCATTAATTTTTTCATCGAGCATTATTTATTCCATTATTTTCAATAAAATAGTGTTATATTATAACATAATTACGATTGAAAGTGGGTTATGCGTCGGAATTTGGTAAATGCTACCCTCAAAACGCCCATATTTCTCGGTTTATCGAGAGACTCAACAAGGGTAATGGCTTGGCTAATGTTCTCTAGAAAGTGGTGCCCGGGGGCTGGATCATCCCCGTAGCAAGGCATCAGTAGGCCCATGGCCTCTTTATAAATCAACAACCAAGCCGTTCTGAGTTCACTTTAAAGGGGGATAAATTTACTACCGTTTGTACTACCCTTTTCCTCAGTCTCCTTAGGCACTCCTCCTGTCAAAACAACTAAACGTCAACATGCTCCAGGAGTCATTTTAAGGCCGACTGAGAGTCATCTTGAGTGGTCTTTTGTTTTCTGGAAACACATAGGGGTGATCGTCTGATGGTCTTGACGATTTTTGTATAAGCTTGGGCTTGGTTGTGAGGGAGTGTCGGCTGGATCTGCTTGTGGGGTGCGGGCAGTTGTCTCGGGCAAAATAAATTAAGGCTACTGACAACCCAAAACTGCCATGCCAGTTTTAGGACTTATTGAGCTTAATACTAATTGTGCCAGGTCGTAGATCGAGGAACTCAAAGTTGTAACCATCCAACAATTGGGCAAACGTAGCCGGCGACCACGAATGAAAATCGTATTTGCCCGGTTCGTCAATACTTCCATCCGATTGTAAACCATTTGGTGTTGTAATAATGGCAAACTTCCTGATGGCCCTGTTTACATTCTCGAGGAGCCTCTCTGGGTACTCAACATGTTCAATCACCTCTGAACAAATCGCGTAGTCGAACTTGTTAATTTCTGAGAGCTCGTAAATCGATTGGTTGAAGAATTGAAGGCCACCAGACTCAAAACGCTCTATCAACTTGTCTCGATCCCCTGCTGTGAAATGTGTGTTTTTGACGGAAGAAATTGCCGATCCCATTGATTTTTGCAGAGCCAAGTTACAAACAAATTTGGACAGTTGAATCGCCGTGTTACTCGTGTCCAAACCTACGACATCAAATCCCGAGCGGAAATATAAATACGAAATTAACCCGTCACCACACCCCACGTCCAAAAGCCGGCCGGGAGCCGTCATTAAATCAACAAGTGAATTGGAAAAGTCGCGGTAGTCATCGTAATTAACCAAGTACCATTTCCAGTGATAGGCACCACCCAGGTCATACTTATTGAAGGGTTCGGGGGTCACAAAAAATTACCGGATTTTCAATATTTGGAAGAGCATTTATAGATGTTCTGAACTATACGCGGAGTATGTGGTTGTATCTAGCACGTTCTGAACCACGAAGCTTGGGACCCTCGGCTTGTCATTCGTTGTTGGCGATATAGATCAAAGTCGACAGTCAGAGGTATTCGTTGGTTTAACCTCGCTACCGGACTGGTAAAAGCAAGGCGTACCTTAATAGGCCCTAAACATCAGACCACTCGTTCTGACGCAAACAAAACATGATGCACTCCTGTGTGAAAATCTATGACACAAAAGTTCAAGGACATGTTCTGAATTGAATTAAGTAGTTGTAACTATTGGGTACTTTAGACGTACCTGAGATAGTGGTGCCCAGGGGCGAAGTCGAGCAATTATTATATCTCAATAACTTAGCGAAAAAGTGAGGGACAGACTGTTCCGCAGAGTTCCGCCGTTTTCCGTTTTGAGTCCCTCACCTTGCTGTAGGGAGTTCGATTGCATAACCTCCCTCCAAACCCTACCCTATGACCCGCGGAAATCCTTCTCTCTTTCCTCAATTAAAAATCCTACCTACCCATCTGACATAAGGGGAATATCGTTCTCAACCTCAGAGCAATATCACCTGAACCGATTGTGGCCTTCTGTTAACTCCTCATTATGACCAATAGCATCATGGTCGGTTTCACGTAATAGGGACAAGTTCTCCATCCCGTATGTCATTGCAACTCAAAATTCTTGCGCCATTGGGCCAATACCTAACAATATGGACGAGAGAGCGGGCTTTTAAAAAACACAAATGCCAGCGTCATATTTTTTAGAGAACAGACTCGACCAAAATGGCCAAGAAATATCAATGGCTCTGAGATCATCCATCATTTGAAGAACATTTTCTAACTTTATATTCTAACTTGCTGTATCAAATTTACCCTGTCGGATAGCCTTGTTTCCTCATAAAATACAAATGACTGCGACTGCCGTAATTTCTAACCCCTGTGAGTGAATGATGAAATTAGTTCAACTAGCATTTTTGACTGTTATTTTATTTCCAGCATTCGCGACCAAAGCTGTCGAAAATCCGCGGGAAATTAATTGGGAGAGTCTCCTACCGAAAATGATGCAATTGAAAAATCCGTTCGAGTCTCTCAACACGGGCCAGCTTGTGGACTTAGAGACGATAGTTGGTATTACCAAGCTCAAACAGAACGCAAACTCTGCGGAAATTAAAGAGGCGCTCGATGTCGAAATAACACTTCGCAGAAAGATGGAAAAGCGGGGATTAGATGTGGATACACTAATCCAGGAGTATCTTAACCACGAGGCAGAAATAATTCGTAGAAACAGGCTTACGAACAAAGAACTTGATGGACAATTAGTGCGGATGCCAGGCTACGCCCTGCCACTTGAGCATAAAGGTCTTGGTGTGACAGATTTACTTTTGGTTCCCTACGTTGGAGCTTGTATCCACGTACCACCACCACCCCCTAACCAGATAATTTACGTAACGCTGACAGACCCATACAAACTTCGAGGCCTATATGAGCCGGTTTGGATCACTGGACGCTTGTTGATTGAACCAGCAAACAAATCCCTATTTTTGGTCGATGGGAGTGCAGATATACCAACTTCGTACACTCTGAAAGGGGTAAAAGTTGAACGTTACGAGGAATAAGTTTTGGTTACTTCCTCTATTATAGCGCTGAATGAGCACAACCATCGGCAAAATTATATATAAAATTGTTCAACGAAAAATGTAGCTCCGATTATGGTCTTAGTGTTGGAAATCCTGACCGAATTAATATTCTCACAATATTCCTGCATGGTCGAAGTTTGCTGCACTTTGTTGGAGAAAATTTCTTGTTGTAAATGCAAGTACCTCATAAGGCAGGCCTCGCTAGATCGGTTTGTTAAAACTTTTGCAGGAAACAAATTAATTTCGTTTTGTGGTTTTCCCCTGTAGTATTATGATACCTGTTTACAGGAGAGGCGCGATCAACGTGGTGGCGCGAACATGTTATTATGAGCTATAACCATGGAACCAAATCGAGCACCATCACCATTAGTCGAACACCTAAATCAGAAGGGCTCGTCATTCGCTGACCTCTGTTCGGAGTGCGGTAAATGTGCTGAAGTGTGTCCTGTAATTCGAGAATCCTCCCCCATCTTGCAGCAGGCCAAGCCAACGCAAGTTATAGGCGATGTGGTCAAAGTTCTTCGTGGCGAATCTGCTTCTGAATATGCAAAGACATGGGCCGAAATCTGCACTGGAAGCGGCAAGTGTATTTCACATTGTCCCGAGGGCATAAATCCCCGTCTTATGCTCTCGATTACTTTGAGTAAAATACGGAAGGAACAGACTGTCTCGAGGGAAAACCCTCTCAATGGTTTTTATCGACGCATGAGCCAAATAATAAAACTAGCCGCCGGTATGCAAATGACGCCAGAGGAATATAAACGGATAACTGGTGCGACCGGAAACCCGGAGAACGCAGAATTTATTTTTTACATAGGATGTAACGTGATCCGGACACCTGTAATCGTCTTCACCGCGATGGATATATTAGACCAGCTTGGTGTCGAATACGCGATGCTCGGCGGCAATGCAAATTGTTGTGGGATCATTCATTTGAAGTGGCATGGTGACGCAAATGCTGCAGGGAAAATGAATAGTAACACTGTGGATAAAATGGCCGCACTAAACCCGAAAAAAGTCTTACATTGGTGCCCAACTTGTGTGCTTCAATTCGGTGAGACAGTTGATGGGTATAAACCATACCCCTTTGATTTTCAGCATTTCTCGGATTACCTGTTTAGTCGACTAGATAGCATTGCTCCCCGGTTAAAACCGATAAAACGGCGCGTTGCTCTTCACAGTCACGATGGCGGATTAAGCATCGGAAAAAGTGTTGAAAAAATCCTTGATGCAATACCCGGACTGGAATTGGTCGAGTTTGAGGAACACGAACACTGGGCATACAACTGCGGACCTGGCGCATTGAACAACGTCGAGTCGATGCGTCGTGACGCCCATATGCAAACTCTAAAATCTGCGGTTGCAGCTGGCGCGGACACTGTTGCTACCCTTTACCACACTTGCCATAGAGATTTATGCGTCTTTGAAAAACAATTCCCTGTCGAGGTCCTTAATTGGACCCAGATCGTGTCCGAGTCGCTCTCCTTACCAGAGCATCCGGACCTCTATAAAAGCATGAAGTTGCAAGATGAAGTAGCCGTTGCGATCGATGATGCATCGGAATTCATTAAAATGAACAATCTCGATGTGGAAGCTCTTAAATCAGCCCTACCCGAGATGATGCTCGGCAAAGACGAGGGAATTTCGCTTTGGTAAGTATGATCCTGATACAACTTTAAGTGTATCACTAACCTTCATAACGCGACCTAAAAGCAGCATAGGCACTTTCAAAACATTCCGCGGGAGCCTTTACAACCCCAGCGCCTATCTGGCCACCGTCTCGACCTGCAATGCCAATATCCATTACTGGTAAAATATTGTTCTTAAGCACAGACATAATGTCAATTCCCGTTGGGGTACCGCGATAGCCAAAGTAGGGGATTTTAAAGTTTGGGTTTTCAGCAAACGTTATGTGATACATTTGTAAATTTCGCTCTGCCATGGCCTCAGCAGACCCGCCCTGATATCTCTGAAGTGGAAAAGCTGCTGCCTGGGCAAAGCCACCAAGTCCAATCGTCTCTGTTATTGGACTTTCACCGCCCATCCACGTAATCTCATCCTCAGTGTGCCCATCAAAAAGTTTCGCTTCGACAGACGCGTGAGGACCTAAAAACCACTCATCACCCAGACCACTGACGCGGATTGCAAAGTTTTTACAATTAAAACCCATAGCTGTAACGATTGAGGAACCCTCAATTCCATGCGCCGCGTCCGCGGAGCATTTCGCCGCTGCCATCGATAATCTTAGAAAAAAGTAGTGATCTTCCGTTAGTGCTTTTAAGGCCTTTTCAACCGCATCTGAGTTTGCAGAATGCAGATGCAAAAGATGCGGAAAAAGTTCCTTAACGAACAGAAGTGAAGTAGCGGTGTTGCGGCTGTGCAATTCATCTCCCATGTGCAGTCCCCGTTGCATGATTGGCTTCAGAGGGATCCCACCACTAAGCCGAATTGCCTCACCGAGGACTGGGGCAACAATGTCCTGCAAAAACAAAAGTCTGTCATGCACATCTTTATCATAAACTCCGTAATTCAATCGCCTGGGATTGGTACCCTCGTAAAAATTGCAGTACCCAAAATTACCTTCTTTTTTATTTTCAACAACGAAAACAGGCATCGACGCAGTATGTATTCCGGCAAGCGAGCCAACACAGTCAAAGTCGTGGCATCCTTTTATTTCGATTTCGCCAGCACGAAGTTTAGTTTCGGCATCTACCCTGCTTTTTGCGAGGCCCTCGAAAAGGGCAGCTCCTAAGATTGCATCACGTTGGCCACCATGATAACCGGTCCAAGGCAGTGGTGGGCCAGAGGTTAAAATAGTGTTTCTCTTCATGCCGGGAAGGACCTTTGCAGCTGGTTGAACGTCTACCAAAACTGGTTCGGCACCACACATGCGCTCAAATGCTCTCTTATTGGATGCTTCTCGGGAAGTAATATCCATAAATTTCTCTAACTAAAGTAAAACAAATACAGAAGACTAAATTTTTCTAAGCATATAATATCACGGAAAAAAGGTTAAGGCCTAAAATGATCTAATAGTGTCTGATAAAAAAAAATCTTCTTGCTCAATTATTCCAAAATATTGAAAAACGTCTTATTTTGTTATATTTTATTTCAATTAATTATATTTTTGAATAATATGCGTTAAACAAGCTCGGACTCTGATCATAAATACTAGTTAGGCGTCGACGTATTTAAGAGGTGACATTAAATGACCCCAGCAGGCGAAAAGATTACAGATATCGAGGAGCAGATTTCGAAGTTAAATGAGGACTTAAAACAAAAAGGCGTCAAGTATTGTCTCGCGGCTTTCGTGGATGCTCATGGTATCCCTAAATCAAAAGCTGTTCCGATAGAACATTTCCAGCGCATGATGCGAGGTTCAGAACTTTTTACGGGCGCTGCTCTCGACGGATTAGGCCAAGGCCCCGACGATGACGAACTCGCGTTATTCCCAGACCCCAGTGCCATCAAAATTTTACCGTGGCGACCCGAGGTCGCCTGGGCGCCAGGAGATCTCAAGTATCATGAAAAGTCCTGGCCGATGTGCTCGCGCACCATTCTTGCAGCCCAACTTGAGAGGGCGGAAAAAATGGGTTACCGGGTAAACTTGGGAATTGAATGCGAAGTTTTTCTTGTTAACCGGCAAGGCGATACGGTTTTCCCTGCCAATCCAAAAAACGTTCTCCCGAAAGCAGCGTACGACACAGTAGGATTGTTGGAGAGCATTGACTGGCTCGATGAGAATGTAGGTTACATGAATAGCCTGGGTTGGGAGGTCCATTCTTTTGACCATGAAGACGCCAATAGTCAGTTTGAATTCGACTTTGCATACTCTGATATGATGACAATGGCCGACAGATTTATTCTTTGGCGTCTTATGATGAAAGAGACTGCTCGCGCTCATGGGTTTGAGGCAACCTTTATGGCGAAGCCGTACTCAGATAGAACCGGAAATGGCGCCCACTTTAATATGTCCTTTGAGTCTCTAGAGACAGGAGAGAATTTATTCGGAGACGCCTCGGATACCCGTGGTTTAGGTTTATCTCGACTTGCATACCAATATTTAGCTGGGATCCTTGATCACGCACCAGCAGTCGTTGCAACCACCTGCCCCACAGTCAATTCATATAAAAGGTTGGTCAAAACCGGTTCTATGACGGGATATACTTGGGCACCTGTATTCATTTCCTACGGTGGCAATAATCGCACCAATATGCTCAGAGTGCCCAAACTTCGTCCAAGCATTGAGGGAAATACATCGCCATCGGACGGAGTTTATTTATCCTCCGCACGCGTCGAATGTCGCGCAGTCGATACTTCGATGAATCCGTATTTAGCTGCGGCGATGATGCTTGGTGCGGGGTTGGATGGTATTGAGGGCGAACTGGATCCTGGCGAGCCTCAAAACGTTAATACCTACGAGTTGAGTGAATTGGATCTAAAGGAGAAAGGTATAAAAGAGTTACCAAAGACACTGATTGAGGCAATTGATGCGTTTGCCAGCGACCCATTATCTGAGAGGGTTCTGGGAACAGATCTTGTGCAGTCTTATTCGAGCCTGAAGACACAAGAATGGTGGGATTATTTCAACCAGATAACAACTTGGGAGCTAGACGCGTATCTGACGAAGTTTTAGATATTCGAGATAAAACTTGGGGTTTGTTATGGTGAAAAAATCTTTTGAACCTGGTACAAATTGTTAACGTCGGAGACGGTAAATCTATCCTTGAAGAATTTTCTTCACTCTAGGATCGTTCATTGCATCTTTGGGTTTGCCCTCATACAAAACCTCACCGCGATCAAGTACATAGACACGATCAGCAACTAATGATGCATTACTGAAATTGGACTCTGCCATCAAAAGGGTGATCCCCATCTCCTTTATCTTTTTGAGTGCATCTCTAAACCTCGAAATCACAACGGGTGCGAGCCCTTCAAAGGCCTCATCTATAAGAAGCAATGACGGGCAAAGATACATAGCGCGCGAAATAGCCACCATCTTCCTCTGGCCACCTGACAATTTTAGGCTGTTGCGTCTCTTAAAACCCTCAATCTCGGGAAAAACAGAATAAACTCTTTTCTCGAGCGTATCTCCATCAGCCATTTTATCGATGCGTTTCGGATCAGCATGCCACCGCCCGATTTCGAGGTTCTCCTGCACGCTGAGACTTGAGAATAACCCGCAATCCCCGGGCGAAAAACCGATCCCTCTCCTCGCAATACTATGAGCAGACATCCGTGTAATATTTTCACCACGGAAAGAAATTTGACCAGATTTTACACGTAAAAGCCCAATGATGCTCTCCATTGTGGTGATTTTACCGGCCCCGTTTCGGCCAACAATGGCAACGACCTCACCCTCTTCTATCTTCATAGAAATGCCGTGCAGAATTTTTGCTGGGCCTCTAAAAGTTTCAATATTGTCTAAAGCTAGCATCAAACCTCATTTCCTTGAGATCCCATTATTACTGATATTACGTCTTTATCATCGCGGATATTTTCTGGCGGCCCGTCAGCGATAATCCTCCCATCCGCGATAACCACAATTCTATCCGAGTATTTGAAAACAATATCCATGTCATGCTCTATTATAGCAGCTGTAACCCCCTCGTTCCGAACAGCGGAGGATATTGTATCCATAATTTTTGCCTTATCTCTCGTACTCACGCCACTAGTAGGTTCATCGAGAAATAGAAAGCTAGGTTTAAGCGCGTAAGCGACCGCAACATCCAAAAGTTTGCGCTCACCCTGGGCAAGTTCTTTGGCTGGTATATTAGATTTATCATCAAGCCCGAAAAGGCTCAGAATATTGCCCGCCTCGTTTTGCACCCCTGTATCACGATCTGCCAATGACAGGAATGTGTATGTCTTGCCGGAACGCGCAGAGATTGAGAGGGAGATGTTATCCAACGCAGAGAGTTCGTCAAACAGGTTGGCAATCTGGAAGCTTCTGGCAATACCAATTTTTATTCGCTCAGAGACTGATAAGGATGTAATGTCCCGGCCCTTAAACAATATTTGACCATGATCAGGCGTAAGATATGCGCTCAATAGATTAACCAGACTTGTTTTTCCGGCGCCATTGGGGCCTACCAGAGATACAACCTCGCCATCATCAACATTAAAACTCACATCGTTGACCACGACATTCTCACCGAACGATTTTTTTAAGTTAATAGTTTCTAGTAAGGTCACTATCCGCGCTCACTTCTCGAAGTAAATCGCGCGATCAAACTAGAAAATAATCCAACTATGCCCCGCGGCATTGCAATTACAATCAATAGTAATGCGACGCCCAGCACGAATTGCCAATATGGTGTAGAGGCGACCGCATAAGCTTTGAGATAGGTGAAGGCTATACCGCCTATGATAGGCCCGGAGAAATTTTGAAACCCGCCAAGAAGTGTTAGGAACAATATCTCACCAGAGAATGGCCAATGAAGCGACTCGGGAGTAATATGACCCGTGAGTGGAACCCACAGGGTTCCAGCAAGCCCCGTCAGGCTTCCCGAAATTACAAAAGAGATAAAGCGACATTTTTTAATATTTATCCCAACAAACTGGGCGCGAGTTTCATTATCGCGAATTGCTTGAAGCACCTTACCGAATGGCGAATGACATAAAAGCCACATTAGGGTTACCATGATACAGAATATAACAAGCACGTAGTAGTAATAATCGAAAATAAAGCGATGAAAGGCCCCAGAGCCACTGTACTCATCAAACCACAGTATTGAGGGCCATTTAACACTCATGCCATCAGAACCACCAGTGATAGAATACAGCTTATTTGAGAGAACCCATACCACTTGAGATAAGGCTAGACACATAATTGCGAAAAATATTCGAGTTAAACCGGAACAGAAAATACCAAAGATTACAGACAGAAAAAAAGTACTTAGAATTCCCGTTAAAAGCAGCAATTCCATATTTTTGATGCCAAGATCCCGCGCTGCAAAAGCAACCGCATAGGCGCCAACACCGAAAAATGCTGCATGACCGAAAGACAAAAGCCCAGTATACCCCAGCAATAAATTGAAACCCAAGCCGGCAATGGCAAATATGAGGCCGTAAGCGAGCAATAACGTTTGATAAGTGCCCAGAATAAAGGGAAGCGCACCAAGAACTAATGCTATCAAAAGGCTTATTACAAATAGTTTACTTTGAGCAACGTTTTTAATTGCCCCAATTTTGATAATCATGGAGCGTTCCCTAATAATCCAGTAGGTCGCCAGAGAAGCACCCCGACGGCAATTAGGAAGAGCACGGCAAGCTCTATTTCTGGCACAAAGTGGACCCCTGCTGTTCTGACCAGGGCAACTAAAAGAGCCCCAATTAACGCACCTAACTGGCTTCCAATGCCGCCCACCGCAACGACCACAAATGCAATTATCAATGCTTCTAGCCCCATACCGACAACCGCGGTCTGGGTCGGCACAATAATCGCACCTCCAAGACCCGCGAGAAACGAGCCAATTCCGAAAGCAAGGACATAGACTTTTCCAACGTTAATACCCATGGCCGACGCCATTCTCATGTCTTGAGAGGTTGCTCGAAGCACAACCCCAAAACGTGATCGGTACATGAGAGCCCAGAGCAAAAAGGCTGTTACCAATCCAGTCCCGATCACGACAAAGTTGTAATTTGGGTATCGGAAAGAGAAGATTTGCAAACTGCCAAAAGGCGCTATGACCATGTCGACCAGAAGAGGGTCACTGCCAAATATCATTTGAATACCATCTTCAATAATTAGAAGAACTCCAAAGGTAAGCAGCAGTTGGTACTCATGGGCTCTCTGATAAAAAGGTCGTAAAAGTATTGGCTCTATCAGCATACCTAAAATTGCGACAGCGATTGCACCCAGAGGGAGAAAAAATACCAGTAGCCAGGGTTCGACACCTCGGCTTTGGAGAAAACCAAGCGACCACGCGGTGACGAAAGCGCCAACAGCGTAGAAGCTACCATGCGCCATATTTGCTATGCCCATCACACCAAAAATCAGCGTGAACCCAGAGGCTATTAAGTACAGAATCGATGCGTAAAATAGGGCATTTAAGACTTGCAAGATAAAGATGTCCACGGCGCAGCTCCCGTCAGCCTTGATCCTTTTTGTGCCGAACACAAACCATGAAAAAAACAATTATCCTAATTTTCTCGTGGTAGCCTAAACAAAACAAGCATTGGACGTGAAGAGCTTAAAAAGAAGACCACGCTGCTATATTTTTCATCGAGTTGACCACGCGCCTTCTATCTCAAAGCTCTTACGGGTCCACTGACTTGCCAGAGAAGCCCTAAGTAATTTTTTTCCCTTTTGCCACACTATCAGGTGTTAATAGTGGGCCAAGTAGTTTTAATCCAATTGTATGCACGCGAGGGATCATTATGACCTTCACCTGGTCTTGGCCAATCCGGCGGAGCCGTAATACTTTGCACAGGAAAGATCTCGACGCTCTCAGGGTCCCAAACAGGAAATGGGTAGTCCGGTATTTTTTTACTGATGCCCACGGGGACATCTTTCATAGCTTGATGGTCTCCTGGACGGATGTAAACATAACCAGATGGCGCAGCGATAACCGAACCCTCAAGCATCGCTATAATGGCCTCACGATCTGGCCAACCGCCAACCAGCAAATTTGCCTTTTCAATTGCCGCCTTCAGCAAATACATTCCAGTGTACGCACCTTTAGACTCAAAATTAGGGTATTCTTTGAATCGTTTGTAATACCGTTGAACAAATTGCCCATTGAGCGGCCACTGCTTAGCACTTGGATGAGTAAAATGATAGTTGCCATGAACACCGGAGATCACCCCGTCGGGATGATCGTTAGCCAACATGTGTGGTGGCGTAGCTATCGCGAGATTTGCAACGACTTTTACCTTATCGAATAGACCAAATCTCAGACCTTGCTTGTAGAAGGCTTGATAATCTGGTCCCCAACAGGAGGTTACAATCATATCTGGTTTCGCAGAGAGCGCTTTCGTGATAAACGGTGTGAAATCTGTTTCGAATAGCTTTGGCCATCCCTCTGAGACCACCTCGCTGCCACCAAATAGCTTTTCGCCGGCAACACGGGCATGCAGGTATTCAAATCTTCCGAAAGCGAAATCGGGGTGAATATGGGATATCCTCTTGACCTCCGGCCAGGTTTTCGCCGCTTTTATCATGCAAGATATCGCATCAGTTGATACGAGATTAGTTATGCGAAACACATTTTTGGGAGTCTTTATTGTTTTCTCAAACAAAGCATCCGTGCATCCGTCTATGAAAAAAGTTGGAACTCCAAGCTCTTCTGCGACTGGGCCCATCGCAAGCGAGTTGCCGGACGAGACAATGCCCATGAAGAAATCTATGTCGTCCTGCAATTTCATGCGTTTGAAATTTTTGACGTTATTTCCGGTTCCGGCCGCTTCATTTGAATAGACGACGTCGATTTTGCGCTTACCGAGAAAACCCCCTTCAGCGTTAATTTCAGCCATAGCAAGTTGAAAGCCTTGGAGCATTGGCTTTCCGAGCGCTGCACCCGGACCAGACGTAAACGAAGTCCAGCCCATTTTTATCGGTTTGTCTGAAATACGACCTTTCGGTGGATTGGCAGCATTAGCCAGTCTTGGAGCAGCGACGGTTGATGCCGCGCCCAAAGCAGCGGCGCCTGCGGTTGTGGCAAAGCTGCCTAAAAAATCACGCCGGTTTAAGTTGTCTCTTAACATCTTGTTTCTCCCTGTCTCAATGATCAGTGCGGAATGGACGAATTTAAGACCACTCTCACAAATCGGCTCGCAAAATCAATTTTTTTCCACCAGAATTCCGCGTCGTTTCTCCGAAACCGCACAAGACAGCTAATTACAGGTACTTGTTTCAGAATTAGTTGCAGACTGGCCCGTTACAACTATACAGTCAGTCTTGATCAAATACTACAACAAAATTCAATTTAGCAAATCCTAGTGTTGCTATTTTGCATCCCCCTGGAGTAATAATAGCAGCGTTATTCACCCTGTGTTATGTTATATTGTTTCAATCAAAATTTCGTACTGCGATTTTGTCAATGCATACAAGTTTTCACGATATTATTACTTTGTTATAATATAACGTTAAAAACGATACAGTGTTTTGCAATTAAGTGTAAAACTATTGTATGTTCGCAGAGTCGCAGTAACTATTTAATGTCAATTGTCAGAGAAGCATACTTAATCATGAAACACGTCCCCGGAACTCTGTTTTTAAACCTACTTCTCCTGCTCCCTGCATTCGTAGCGACACCTTTGCTTGCAAACGAACGGGCCCATGAACATGGCGTCGGGACACTCTCGATAGCAGTGGAGGGAAATGATGTTGAAATCGAGATGGTCGTCCCTGGAGCGGATGTGGTGGGTTTTGAACATCCGCCGTCCTCAGACGACGATAGAAAGGCTATTTCCAATGGTGAAAAAAAACTTCGCCAAGTGAGCAAAATTGTTAATTTGAGCGCCGACGCGAACTGCAGGGTGGAGGATATTGAAGTTTCGTCTGGGTTGATCGATAAGAAAACCACTGAGCATGGGCACCATGGTGACGTCGCTAAGAAAGATGCCCACAAGCACAACGATGAACATCATCACAAGCACAAGGCGGTGAAAAAAGCTGAAGTGCACGGCGACCATAAACACGAGAAAGATCACGATCACAGCCACAAATCAGCTCACAAGGATGATCATGGCGACAGCCATAAAGATGGGGCTTCACATGATGGCAATTCGAAGGAATTTCATGCTGAGTTCGTCACTCATTATCATTTCCATTGTGATAACCCAGAGAAGTTAGTAGGAGCTTCACTCGGATTTTTTTCAATGTTCCCCTCTGCCCATGAACTGGACGTAAAGTGGGTCACGCCCAGAGGTCAGGGGGCTAAAGAATTGTCAGCAAAGGCACCGAGCGTGTCTTTTTGATCTAATTCCATAAAAATACAGAGTGGCTGATGATCGAAATTTGCGATATTCGCTTTCGTTGGGACTCTGAAGCGCCTGTTGTATTGAACATCCCCTCTTTTCAGATACTAGCTGGAGAGCTTGTTTTCCTTGAAGGGCCCAGCGGCAGCGGTAAAACCACGCTTTTGAATCTTTTAAGCGGAATGGTTCTACCTGAACAAGGATCTGTATCGGTAAATGGGGAAATCATTACGCGACTCACTGATGGAGCTCGAGATAGGTTTAGGGCCGATCACATCGGTGTTATGTTTCAGATGTTTAATTTAATACCGTATTTATCGCCTTTGGCGAACGTAACCCTGCCATGTAGTTTTTCCTCACGTCGCTCGACTATGGCCGCAAAAAATGGCGGTAGTCTTGCGAGTGAAGCATCGCGTCTTCTTACTCGCATGCAACTCGATGATGTCGCCACAATAAATTCACCTGCTTACCAGTTAAGCATAGGTCAGCAGCAACGCGTGGCAGCGGCGAGATCGCTTATTGGATCACCAGAATTAATCATTGTTGATGAGCCTACATCTGCGCTGGATAACGAGGCTTGTCAGATGTTCATTAAACTACTTTTTGAAGAAGTAAAAAAGGCAGAAATGACACTCATATTTATTAGTCATGACACTCGTTTAGCAGAATATTTTGATCGTCGAATTAGTTTAGTCGATATCAATCAGATTGCATGAAGTATATGAACGTTGGGTCTATAATTCACTTGTCGATTTTAAGTCTTCTAAACCGACGTTTAGCAGTTTTACTCAGTATTTGCGCAATCGCTGTCAGTGTATCGTTGATTTTCACCGTAGAAAAATTACGCCAAGACGCGAAACGCAGTTTTGCGGATACGATTTCGGATACCGACCTCATCGTCGGAGCTCGTAGCGGGTCTGTGCAGTTATTGCTCTATTCGGTTTTCCGCATTGGCAATGCAACAAATAATATCTCATGGCGAAGTTATCGCTCTATTTCTGATCGCGATGATGTTCTATGGAGTATCCCCATTTCTCTCGGGGACTCCCATCGAGGCTTCAGGGTAATGGGGACAACCAGAGACTATTTTGAATATTACCGCTTTGGTCGTGGTAAAATGTTGGAGTTGGATGGAGGCAAACCGTTTGACGATGTTTTTGACGCGGTTCTTGGAGCCGAGGTTGCGGCAGATTTAGGCTACAAGTTAGATCAGAGAATGATAATCGCGCACGGTATCGGCAAGGGCGGTTTCACGAAACATGATGACAAGCCTTTCCGTGTCGCTGGAATCCTGAAGCGAACTGGCACGCCTGTTGACCGAACGGTACATATCAGCCTGGCTGGCATTACAGCTATCCACGTAGATTGGAAAGCTGGCGCCCCAATTCCCGGCATGTCAATTAGCGCGGATGCAGTCAGGAAGATGGATCTTACGCCACGCTCGATCACCGCATTCTTGCTCGGCTTAAAATCACGTTTGGGGGCTTTTAAGGCCCTCAGAGAGATCAATAATTTTTCAAAAGAACCGTTACTTGCTGTATTGCCGGGTGTTGCGTTGCAAGAGCTTTGGGACCTCATGAGTACAGCTGAAACCGCTTTAAGGGCAATTTCGATTGTGGTCGTATTTGGCGGTCTCCTAGGGATGTTAACCATGCTGTTAACCAATCTGAACGAGCGGCGTCGCGAGATGGCCATACTACGTGCTGTTGGCGCCCGCCCTCATCATGTGGCAGGCCTATTCGTTACCGAGGCAATTTTAATAACCATCGCTGGGATTGTTGGGGGTTTGTGTCTTTTCTACGCCGGTCTATTCCTTTTTCAGCCAGTGATAGAGGACATTTACGGGCTTTTTATTTCTGTTACTGCTCCCACGGTCAATGATTTAATGATCCTTCTATATCTGTTAGCAGGAAGTGTCGTTGCCGGTTTGATACCAGCAGTCATGGCATATCGGCAAAGCCTATCAGATGGAATCATAGTGAGAAATTAGTTTATCATGGCACTATTCCGTGCATTTGCTATTGATAAGATAGTATGACTGTCTCTCCCAAAAACAAGATCACCGAGGTCGCCCACAGTCGCCAAGACCGGTATTCCGAACCGAGATTTGCCTTAATCGCGCCATCACTGGGATTAGAGGTTCCCATCAAAGCGGCATATAGCACTACATGTAGTGGTATATTGATATTAAACACCTATATATTGTTTTAGCTCTTGTAATCTTGTCATAAGATTAGTCTACTAATAGGATGATAAGATTAGACCAGCCGAAATCGCTTTCCAATATGCGGAAATTTCGCGAACGATACTGATCCCTCACCAAGGAAGAACCGGGCGGGGTCAACAGCGAATCTTCTATTCCTTTTTCTTCCGGTGTTCTCTGACTGACAAATAGCACATTTACCGTTCTGGATTTTTAAGATTTCTGCATACCGGTCAAAATCTATTCCAAGAGTTCGCTTGAGAACCGCCGACCGAATTTTATTTCTGTAATTTTTATCTCCAGTATAACGGCGTTTGCAGCCTGCGAGAATCGCCTCTTTTCGCCTTTGGTGGGAAACACGACGTTGTACGCTGATTACCCTGCGAAATTGAAGGACATCAACTTTTCCCAGAGCATACGACATGATAGCATGAATTTTTTTCAGGGAATGTCAGTGAGTATGCTATGCCTCATAATTGCAAAT
>PBNV01000061.1 GCA_002723345.1 Rhodospirillaceae bacterium | reverse complement strand
TGACCAAACATTGGCCCTACGCTTGCCATCTGGAACATAAGCCACTGCTGCATGTCCCAATAGTCCGCCTCATCCGTCGGCATCAATTGGCCAGATTTTTTAGCGAGATATTGGAGAATGGCGCCGGTTTCCATGAGCGTCATGCCGTTGTCACTGTCGACAATCACCGGGATTTTGTTGTTTGGTGCGATTTTGAGAAACTCGGGATCGTGTTGCTCGCCCTTGCTTATGTTGATGACATGGACGTTGTAGTCCATTCCAATTTCTTCCAGCATGATCGAGACTTTTCGGCCGTTGGGTGTAAACCAGGTATAGAGATCAATCATTGTGTTATGTTCCTTGCGCATTGCCAGCGTGACTTTTCAGGTCATTCTTGTGACAAATCTATAACGAGAGTGGGCGAGACAATAGAGGCTCTCTCTCAACGGTTCAATGCTGGAGCATTTTAATACTTACCCCGCATTCTGCCTAGGAAGTAACCGACTGTTTTGGCCAACACCACAATCAACCGAGTGCTGATACGGCTCAGTCGATCACCGCTGTTGCTTCGATTTCCACCAACCAATCCGGGTGCACGAGCCGCGAGACCTGAACGGTTGTCGAGCAGGGTTTGCTGTCACCGAAAAAGGCAATAACCTCGGGCGCACCATTGGCCACGTAGTCATCCGTATTAAGCGTGTAGACATTGATGCGGACTACATCGGCGGGCAGAGCGCCAGCCGCTTCTAAAGAAATACGAAGGTTGTCGAGGATCTGGCATGTCTGTGCCTTCATGTCTCCCACGCCGACCACGTTTGCGTCTTTGTCAAACGAGACGGTGCCTGCCACATGGACGGTGGTTGCGCCGGTTGAGGTGACGACCTGGCTGTAGATGCCTTTGTTAGGCGTATACATGCCGTCGGGGTTCATGCGATTGAGGGCCATTGTCTTTTTCTCCTGTAATCAATTAAAGGCTCACGAGCCGCCAGTTTGTTCCTTATACCATTCATAAACTTGTTCGCCTGTCCACATCAGGACATCAGGTTTGGACGTGATATGTTCGTAAACCTGCTCCACATATTTAGAGCGATGCGGAACGCCGGAAATATAAGTATGCATACTGATACCCATAATCCGGGTGATATCCGTCGATTCTTCATATAACCGGTCAAAATGATCAATGCATTTGGTTGCAAACTCTTCCGAGGAATGATGATGCAGTGCCATCATGGTGATGTCATTGGTTTCCACGGGATAGGGAACCGAATACATTTCGCCGGTGTTGACTTTCAACACCAACGGTTGGTCGTCCAGAGGCCAATCCGCGACATATTTAATGCCTTCTTCGGCCAGGATATCCAAAGTCTCCATGGTTTCGGTGAGGCCCGGGCTCTCCCAGCCCACAGGTGGCTTACCAGTATAATCGCGAATGGCCTCGACGGTAGAGCGGATATGCTCTCTCTGGTCTGAGAGCTTGTGCATGGGGCCTTGGATGTATCCATGGCCCATGAATTCCCAACCTTCTTCCCGCGCATATTCGACAATTTGAGGGTAACTCTCGATGATAATCCCGTTCATGGCCAGGGTTGGCGTCACACCATATTTTATAAACATGTCACGTAAACGCCAAAATCCTACCCTGTTTCCATATTCGTGCCAGGACCAGTTGGGAACGTCGGGCAAGAGCGGTTGCCCCATGGGCGGTGGAAGAATGGTTCGGGGCTGGGCTTTGGTGGAACCCCAATGCTCCACGTTCATAATGGTCCAAACTGCCATACGTGCGCCGTCGGGGAGTGTTAGATCCGGCCGGTCCGTGATGGGCGAATAGGTTAGGCGGTCCCGCGGTGGTTCGATCATCTTTCTAGTCCTTATCCCGTTCGTACCCAGCATATTCCTCCAGCACCCGACACACGGAAGCAGTATCTAAGCCGTGCATGCCCTTGGCGAGCCCGGACTGATAGACATCTCGCCCTGCTGTGAATAGCGGTGTTGGGCAATTCAATTCCGATGCAAACTCGCCGATGGTGGTCATGTCCTTCAGCCATACTTCCATCTTCATCGTTGCCTTAGAATAATCATCCTCTACCATCATTGGCGCGCGCAGTTCGAATATTCGAGAGTTGCCAGCCCCCACCTTAATGACATCGAAAATTGTTTGCGGATCTAACCCCGCCTTCATACCCAAAACCATGGCTTCGGCAGACGCGACGTTATGAACATGAACCAAGTGGTTGGCTACGAATTTCATTTTACTGCCATTGCCGAATTCACCCACATAAAATGCATAATTGGCGAAGCCCTTAAACACTGATTGGCATTTGTTAAAGGCATCTTCCGAGCCACTGCCATAGACAGAGAGATCCTTATTTACAGCCTGCGCCCCTGTGCCGCTGATGGGGCAATCCAGCATGATAGTGCCAACGGCTTTCAGCGCATCATGTCCGACCTGTTTTTCAGCAATAGGAAAAGTCGAGCACTCAATAACGATCAAACCGTCCTTTGCGGCCGCTGCGAGACCATTCTCGCCCGTCATCACTTCATGGAAAGCTCTCACTGTCGGGAGCGACGTGATCACCACATCTACCCGGCTTGCTACATCCTCGGGAGAGACGCCTGCTTGGCCGCCCAATTTGACAATGCTCGTAACATTGTCCTCACGGATGTCGAAGCCGGTAACTGTCTGGCCATCTGCCAGTAAGTTGCGAGCAAACGATCCTCCCATGATGCCAAGGCCGATAACACCTACCGATAAGCTCATTTCATTCTCCTGCGTAACTCATATGTCATTATATATAATTCCAGGCCTTTCATTTGGCAGTCGCACAATCTTACCGATGGTGTCGACGGTGCAGGGGAAAATGAGAAAATTTTCCTGGGGTATCTCACCCCATCGATTGGTGGTTCGTTACCGGCCTGCATTATAAAAATCCTCGTTTCTTTACACGCCACCTAGCGGGCTACCCAGCCGGTCACGGGGTGTGCCCAGAACACGTTCTACTCCAAGTGCAATGGCAATCAAGTCCTCTTCTCGGTTGGGGCGGGCTATGAGTTGCAGACCTACCGGCATGCCTGCCCGATCAAGCCCTGCCGGCAATGTTACAGCGCAAATACCCAACACATTACCTGGCATGGTATTGCTAAGAGACAAGAGGTTCTTGGATTTGTACTCCTCTGGATCCTCAACATCGGAGAGACGCGGGGGCGTGATGGGGGCCGTGGGTACCGCTAGCACATCGACGGCTTCTAATTTGGCATGTACCGATGCAGATAAATTCTGAATGCGGTAAAGCGCCCCGTGGTAATCGAGCGTCTTGGCCTTCAGGGCAGTTTCCATGCGGACCCGGACATTAGGGTCCAAACTATCGATCCACGCCGGCAGTTGGGACTGCAGAAAGGCATACCCCTCTGATGCCACGATGGCTCCCTCGCCCCAGACCTGAATAGAGGCTGCGGCCTCGGGTAGTGGCAACTCGAGAGAGGCAGCGCCAGCGGTCACCAATTCGTCAATGGCATTTTCCACCACTGCACCCACGTCATCCTGGCAATAATCCCAGAAATAGTCGCGCGTAATGCCAATTTTCAGTCCGGTGACGTCGCGGGGCGCAATCATCGGCAAGCCTGCTACTCGCGCAGCGGGATCAATAGCCGAAAATCCGAAAGCAATGTCTGTCATACTCTTGGCAAGAATGCCCGGCGTGTCGAAGCTCGTGCTGAGGATCGTTATGCCATCTGTGGACCAGCGGCCTTTTGTGGTCTTTAGACCCACATTTCCCGTATAAGACGCCGGCACTCGGACTGACCCGCCTGTGTCGGTCCCAAAGGCGATTGCAGCAGAACCCTCATGCAGACTGACACCCGCGCCACTGGAAGATCCGCCGGGCGCGCGATGATGTTCCATATCCCAAGGGTTTCGTGGTGTGGGCCAATGGGGGTTCGTGCCAACGCCGCCGAATGCAAACTCCACCGTATGTGTTTTCCCAGGGACGACTGCGAGTTGTTTGCGAATGCTACCGACCACTGTACCGTCCTGTTCCCATTCCGGTGGCAGGGCTGTGGGGGAACCCGCGAAGATCGGAAAGCCGGCGGCGCCATAAATATCCTTTACCGAAAATGGAATCCCCTGGGCTGGTCCGTGGTCCTGACCGGCAATGAAAGCCTCATCGGCCGCCGCAGCTTGTTGACGTGCGTAATCGGCATTCCACGTTTTATAAGCTCCGAGTTGCGCATCCCATTTTTCGTGGCGCGCTATCGCCTCCTCAGTGAGGTCGCGAGCGTTGAGCGTTCCGTTCCGGAGCGCCGCCGCAATTTCCGGCAGGTGCCGGTTCATCCAATTTGACATTTGCTGTCCATAGGAGCTGTTTTGGTTTTTATTTTTATACTTCCAGATACTAGGGAGCCCACACCCCTCGAACAAGAGAGCAGTTGATCATTAAAATAGGCGGCCTTAGACTGCCGTTAAACCCGATTAATAAGGTAGTGAAATTACAGGAGGTTTCATCATGGCAACCAAAGCAAAAACAAAAAAAGCGGCGGCAAAACGGATTCCACCGCGTAAAAAGAAAGGACTGACAAAGCGGGATGTTCTAAAAAAATGTAAGGAACTGTCCAACTGGGGAAAATGGGGTAAGAACGATCAATTAGGTGTTCTGAATTACATCACCCAAAAGGATATTGTCGAAGCCTCAAAACTGATTAAGCGCGGAAAAGTGTTCCGGCTTGGTCTAAATTTAGATGAGAACGGACCCCAAAATGGGCTCTTCGGTGGCCGCTGGAACCCTTTGCATCATATGATGGCGACCGGCACGGATGCTGTGCAGGGCATCCAGGAACCGTTGGTGGGCATGCGTTATGCGGACGATTTTATCAACCTACCCACACAATGTGCGAGCCAATGGGATGCGCTTGCGCACGTATTTGTCGAGGACAAAATGTGGAATGGCTATCCGGCGAAGCTAGTTGATGCCCGAGGTGCCCATAAGAATGGTATTGAGCATTTTGCCGATAAGATGGTGGGTCGGGGCGTTCTCCTGGACGTGGCACGTTATAAAAAGAAGGCGCGTCTGGCCGACGGCTATGGCATTACGGTAAATGACCTGGAGCGGACGGCCAAAGCGCAAGGTGTGGAGGTGCGAAGGGGTGACTTTGTCATTGTAAACACCGGCCAAATGGCCGACTGTCTCGATCGCGGTGATTGGGGCGGTTACGGTGGGGGAGATGCACCAGGCCTGGCCTTCGAAACTGTGGATTGGATCCATGAGAAGGAAATTGCTGGTATCTGCTCCGATACTTGGGGTATCGAAGTTAGGCCAAATGAGACAGTTGATGGCACTAACCAGCCCTGGCACTGGGTAACCATCCCCTGCATTGGCATCGTCCACGGTGAAATTTGGTACCTACGTGAGTTGGTGGAAGACTGCGCCAAGGATGGTGTTTATGAGTTTTTTCTCTGTGCGCCCCCGCTTGTCATCACCCGTGGCACCGGGTCGCCGATTAATCCGCAAGCCATCAAATAAAACATAGGGAATTTTCGCCATGGCTCGGCAATTTGTCGATATTTCCATGCACCTGGAAAACGATGTGGTATCTGATCCACCGGGCTATGGGCCCCATATTGACTATCTGACCCACGAGGATACGTCTGAGGATGTGATGGCTTTTTTCCCGGGCCTCGAAAAAGACGATTTGCCAGGCGGCGAGGGGTGGGCGATCGAATGGATCAAGGTAATGACCCACAACGGGACCCATCTAGATGCGCCCTATCATTTTCATTCGACCATGAACAAGGGCGAGCGGGCAATTACGATTGATGAAGTGCCGCTAGATTGGTGCTTTCGGTCCGGCGTCAAACTGGACTTTCGCCATTTCAGTGATGGCTATGTTGTCACGGCGGATGACGTAGAGAACGAACTTAAACGTATTGACCATGCGCTCCAGCCCCTTGAGATCGTGGTGATCAACACGGCCGCTGGCGATGCCTATGGCAGTGATAGGTATGTTGCGTCCGGGTGCGGCATGGGCCGCGACGCCACCATGTATTTGCTTGAACAAGGGGTTCGGGTCACAGGAACCGATGCCTGGAGTTGGGATGCTCCCTTTGTCCATACCAAAGATAAATACGCGGAAACAGAGGATGCGTCCCTTATCTGGGAGGGTCATCGAGCCGGGATGGAGATCGGATATTGCCACCTGGAGAAACTTCATAATCTCGACGCCCTGCCGGGGGATGGTTTTGAGATTGCATGTTTTCCTGTAAAAATACGTGGCGCGTCAGCGGGTTGGACACGGGCGGTGGCTATTTTTGACAAATAATTGGCTCACGGGGCTGGACGTTAAATCAGGATCGTAAATTTACGGCCTCGCGTGCCAGACATTGTCGTTAATGCATTATCTCTCAGCTAGTGTAAATAGGCTCCGCCCGTTTCGGTCAATGGTTTAATTTTGAACTCCTCCCATCGCCGTCCATACGGTCTCTCCTGTCATGGGCATATCGATATGTTTAATGCCGAGGCCAGCGAGGGCATTTACTACGGCGTTGACTACGACCGGCATGGCACAGGCTGCACCGACCTCACCGGCACCCTTTGAGCCAATGGGGTTGGTATCTGTGAGCGTTGGGTGGTCGATAAGTTCAAAGGAACAAAAGTCACTGGCTCGCGGCATGGCGTAATCGAGAAAAGAACCGGTTAGCATCTGACCGGATTTAGCGTCATATTGAATGCCTTCCATGAGAACCTGTCCGGCACCTTGACCTATCCCCCCGTGTATTTGGCCTTCTAACAAAAGCGGATTTATCACTTGGCCAGCGTCGGTAACAGCGACGTAGCGTACGATTGCCACCCGTCCTGTTTCCTTGTCAACTTCCACCTCGCATACATGGGTTCCGCTCGGGAAATTATTTGCGGTGCCCTGAAAGTCCCCATTGACAGAGAGGCCACCTTGAAGCTTCTCCGGCAAACCTTCTTTACGGGCCGCAGCCGCGACTTCTCTCCAAGACAAGCGGCGGTCTGTGCCAGCAATTTGAAAGCGGCCATCCGCGAACTCGATGTCTGCCGCGGCAGCTTCCAACTCATGACCCGCAACGGCCTTTGCTTTTTCGATTATTTTCTCTGAGGCGGCGTGGGCTGCACTGGCACCAACGGAGGAGACGCGGGAACCGCCCGTTCCGTTGCCCTGAGCCATGAGATCTGAGTCTCCCTCGTAGACGGCAATTTGGTCCATATCTATAGCTAGCTTATCGCTCACCACCTGGCGGTACATGGTGGGGTGGCCCTGTCCGTTTTCCGTGGTGCCGGCAAAGACGTCGACTTTGCCGTCCGTATCGAGCGCGATGTCAACGAACTCCTGCCCGCCACCCGCGGCACCTTCCACATTGTTGGCGAGACCAAGACCTCGGTATTTGCCGTTCTTCTCTGATCGGGCGCGGCGCGCGTCGAAGCCTTCAGCATCAATTAGGCGAAGCGCTTCTTCAAAGTCGAGGGCGAAGTTACCGCAGTCATAATTGATGCCGAGAGGACCCTTATAGGGGAAGGCATCATCTGGGATAATGTTCCGGCGCCGGAGCTCCATACGGTCAATATTAATTTCCGCCGCTGCCACATCAATGAGGCGCTCTATATAATAAGCCACATCAGGCCGATTGGAACCTCGGTAGGGATTTGTAGACCCTGTATTTGTGTGTATCGCGCTGATCTTTAGGTAGGCGGTTGGGGTCTTGTACACCCCAATAATGCCACCATTACTTAGCAGGGTGTGAGCAACGAATAGTGGTGAGAGATATGCCCCCATGTTGGCAATAATATTGGCTCTGATGCCAAGAAAGGTGCCATCAGCATCGAGTGCTAATTCCAGATCGGCCACTTTGTCCCGGCCATGGTAGTCTGATAATAGCGACTCTTCTCGATCGTTTTCCCATTTTACGGGGCGTTTTAGTTTACGAGATGCCCAAATGGTCATTATTGTTTCAGCATAAAAATTTTTCATGCCAAAACTGCCTCCAATGTGACCGGTAACCACGCGAAAATTTTCGATCTCATCATCGAAAATTGCATTAGCCAGGGTATTACGCATGCCGAACACGCCCTGCACGCCCACATAGACGGTGCAGCGGCCGGACACAGGGTCGAAGTCAGCATTGGTCCCTCTCGTTTCCATCGAGTTAGCTGAAGACCGATTAACGACCATGCGCTGTTTTATAATATGTTTGGCTTTTTCAAATGCCACATCAGTTGCAGCTTTATCACCCAACTCACTCTCAAAACACACGTTGCCAGGGTTGTCGGGCCAAATTTGTGGCGCACCGTCCCGCATGGCCTCGGTAGCGTTTGTTACTGCGGGTAGAGGTTCGTAATTTACCTCTATGAGCTCTGCGGCATCTCTAGCTTGCGCAAGTGTCTCTGCCACTACAAAGGCGACTTCCTCGCCCACAAAATGGACCTTATCCGTCGCGAGCGCGTATCGGTCTGGACGAACATGACTGTCGAAATCAAAATTTGGTGCAGGCATTTGCACCGTGGGTAGCTTTCCGATGCCGTCTGCTTTACAATCCGCCCCTGTAAACACGTCAATAACACCAGCAGCAGCCTTGGCAGCTTTGGTCTCAATACTAACGAGCGTTGCGTGGGCATGCGGAGAGCGTAAAACATACCCGTATGCTTGATTTGGGAGAGACACGTCCCCCGTATAGCTTCCTTCTCCCCTTAAGAGGGTTGGATCCTCGTGCCGGGGCACGGCTTGACCTATTGCAACTATTCCCATGGCAAACTTCCAAAGTAAGATTGACGTCTCATAAATTGATTCAGTCTAGCTATGTACTGTAGAACAAAGTGACCCATTAAAGTGACTGCAGAAAAGATATACGCCTGTTCCACAATTTAGGCAGTGCGGACCTAAAATTAAACCCGATAGATCATTTTTGTTTGGTGTATGTGAAGAGACGATCTCTGGTTTTTTGCTAATTAGCGGCACGCCAATCAAGAGTATTCTGGAGGGTTGCGTGAGGTTTAATCATGCCGGGATTAAACGCAATAGGTTCGTCGCCTGCTAAAATTTTTTCTGGCCAGGCTGGGTCAGCTAGCGCCCCTTTGCCAATGGCACAGAAATCCGCGTGACCATCAGCAATAAGCAAATCTGCTCGGGCAGCATCTTGAAGTCCCCCACACGCGATCGTTGGCCCACCCCAGATTTCCTTTGCCCAGTCTGCTAGGTTCCGGCCTGAGTTCCACACTTCTTCAAGTCCTTTGTGGGTACTTACGTGGATGTAGGTTGGTCCAATTGCTTTGAGGGCGCTAAAAATAATACGCGCGTCATCAGCTTTACCCGGCCATTGGTAGTCAAAGTTATTTACCTTGGTTTGAGAGATACGAATGCCCACCGGTATCCGAGATCCCACGGCGTTTAGAACAGCGGCTAGCACCTCGCAATGAAAGCGGATGCGGTTCTCGGTGGAGCCCCCGTATTCATCGGTTCGGACATTAGCAAAAGTGGTTAGGAACTGGTCCAGCAGATAGCCGTTGGCGCCGTGGATTTCGACGCCGTCAAATCCCGCATCGACAGCGCGACGGGCGGCCGCCGCAAAGCTCGAAGCAACTTCTTTCATTTCATCTTTAGTGATTTCCCGGGGTTCAGGAAAGGGACCCTCGCCGAAATAATGTGGCATCATTTGCCCTAGCTGATCTACCCTGGATGGCGCAATCCCAGTTTGTTCATAACGGTTGTGCTGGATAAGGCCACCTGCATGAATGAATTGCTGAAAAATTGGCGTATTTTGGGCATGAACGGCATCCACCACCCGTCGCCATCCAGCAGCATGATCTTTGTTGGCCATACCGGGCTGATTTACGTAGCCCTGTGCATGGGCCTCGTCGACATAGGTGCCCTCTGTGAAAACGAGGCCCCACCCGCCTTTGGCATAGGTTTGATAATGATCAACCATAATATCCGTCGGCACACCGTCATCCGTCGCGCTGATGCGGGTCATTGGCGCAACACAGGTTCGATTTCTCATCGGAACAGATCCGAGAGTTGTCTGACCGAATAGGTGAGGATAGGCGTTATGGGTCATGGAGTTATTCCTTCAATATATCTGAAATGGTGGCGATAGCCGCCACGCTTCGCAATGCATCGATGCTTGTTTTATGGACCTGGATATCAAAAGCAGCACAGCCATCTTCAAGCACGGTGCTCTCATATCCGTGGACATGGGCATCCCGAATCGTGGACGTTACACCGCCGTTTGTCACTATGCCGGCACCAATAATGTGCTTGATACCAGCGGTACGTAGCGCCCATTCCAGCCGGCTCATATAAAATGCGGAATACGCAACCTTATCCACATACAGGTCCGCTGGTGCCAGATCATCTAAGAGAGCGTGTCCCCAACTGCCCGGCGCGAAATCCCCTTTCCCGAGGAATGGGCGGAGTTTTTTCAAATGATCCGATATAAACGGATCCCCCCCCTTCCCCGGAATAAGCGTAAAATGTGTGGATACAATCCATCCGCCCTTTTTGCGCACATGATCGGCCAAAGGCTGCAGTCGGGCAGGTAGAACGGCGAGGTGGTCCGATGTCGCCCCACCTCGCGCATAGGCACCATCAGCATGCAGAAAGTCGTTCTGCATATCCAGAAACATCAGCGCAGTGGTGTCCCAGTTCATTGCGTTTTCCTGGAAATAACAAGATTGCCAAACCGATCCACGTTACCTTCCAGGTCAGGGTCGATAAAGATCGTGGTATCTGGCTGTTCAAGAATGGCCGGACCGGGGACTATGGCATTTTTGGGTAGTTCCAGGCGCTGATAGACCGTCGCTGTGCACCATGCACCGTCAACCCAAATCTCTCGTTCACCTGTCTTAGCCGCGTCAACCGAGGCCGTACTGGAGGGTCCTAGGACCGAGAGGTCAAATTTCGGCCGTTTGCCGATTACAGCGATTTTTAAATTCATGATCCGAACAGGCAACCCGACTAGCAAACGACCGTAGGCGTCCTGGTAGGTGGCTTCAAAGGTATCCAGGATCAGTTCACTGCGCAGGGTCGTCTCCACATCAACAGCTTGCACGGGAAGGCGAACGGATACGGTGTGGGTTTGACCGACATACAGCATGTCCAGCTCAATGATATGTTCTTGATCCTCAAAAATAGCGTGAGATTCTCTCAGTCGTGCTTCTCCGTCCGAAATTGTGACCAATATTTCTTTAGTGAAGTCCTCTAGGTTGAGTTGGTCCAACAGCACATTAATGGTATGGACCCGGTCAAATCGCATATCAGCGATGACGCAGCCGAGCGCGCTGGTCACCCCAGGATAGCGCGGCACAAGAGCCTTAGAGAGCCCAACTTCCTTAATCAAAGCGCCGGTGTGAAGGGCACCTCCGCCGCCGAAGGGCATGGCAACGAAGGCCTCCGGGTTATGTCCCCTTTCGACCGACACGAGCCGGATGGCACCCGCCATGCGGGAATTTGCTACCCGAATGACGGCCTCTGCGGCGGTCATGACATCCATGCCTAAGGGGGCCGCCACGTGATTTTTTAGGGCGCGCTTGGCTGCTTTCATATTGAGCCTTTCCAAAGCACCGCCAATGGGTTTTTCGCCATTAATTCGGCCCAGAACAAGATTGGCGTCGGTCACGGTGGGCCTGTCATTCCCGAGGCCATAGCATACAGGTCCAGGGTCCGAACCGGCACTTTCCGGTCCGATTTGTAAGATACCGCCTCGGTCTACCCAGGCGATCGAGCCGCCACCAGCGCCTATGGTGGTGATTTCGATCATGGGGGTCCGGATGACAAGACCAAAGTCGACCGATGTCTGTGCGGCGAGCGCGCTCTCGCCGTTTGCTATGAGCGAGACGTCAAAACTGGTGCCGCCCATGTCGCAGGTGATGAGATTAGGATAGCCCGCGCTTATCCCGATATGGGCGCCGGCAATGACCCCGGCGGCTGGTCCTGAATAGGCTGTGCGGACCGGGTAGGAGCGCGCCGTCTCGACGGACATAACCCCACCGTTGGACTGGACAATGAGAATATTACCGTCAAGACCGCCCTCCATAAGCCCGGTTTCCAGGAGTTCTAGGTAATCGCCGATCGGGGGCTGAAGATAGGCGTTCAGACTTGCTGTGGAACTTCGCTCAAACTCCCGGATCTCCGGCAATATATCGGACGCCATGGTCACATGCGGATTGGGCCAGACCGACCTGACAGCCGCGGCGGCGGCGCGCTCGTTCTCTTGATTGGCGTAGCTGTTAATAAAAAAGATGCAGACGGACGCTGCACCATTTTCCAACAATTTTTGGGCTGCCGCCTTAACGTCACCTGGATCAATGGGTGTGTGAAGGGTGCCATCTGCTAAGACCCTCTCGTTTACTTCGAAGCGCAGGTCACGGGGAATAACAGGGTCGAACATGCCCCAAAGACCCCAGGTATCGGGGCGGTCCCGGCGGCGCATTTCAATAACATCTCTGAAACCGGCGGTGGTGATCAGTCCCGTCCGTGCGCCCTTCCTCTCCAATAATGCATTTGTCGCCACCGTCGTGCCGTGGACGAGGAGGGAAACATCGGCAAGTGCCGCAGGGCCCAGAGCGATCCCGCTCAGGATGCCTTGCGACTGATTGGCCCTCACCGAGGGGACTTTTGCAGTCGCGCATTCGCCGGTAACCTCGTTGAGAAAAAATAGATCCGTAAACGTGCCGCCTACATCAGCGCCGATGACTATCTGCCGCTCTGACATGACTAGGAATGTTTCCGAAGGCTTTGCGTGGCGGCGCTGTCCAAGATCCCGTGCGTATCCACCACACAAAAATAGTCGTTTCGAGCCGCCGTGGGGCTGACATAGCCAAGCCGAACATCCTCCGCTACGGACGCGGGATCTCGCTCGTTGACATCACCATAGCCGCCGCCACCCGGCGTTTCGAGGCGGATACGCTGTCCTTCGGTTAGGTGAATGCCGACCATCTTGGACACCATGGGAGGGTGAGCCTCGCCGCCGCCGTTGGGGTAGGTGAAGATATTTAACGCGCCATTTTTGCCCCCGACCACGCCAGCGGGTGCAACTTTCCCTCGCTCGCCAAATAAAAAAGCATCGGTCTCCTCTTCGAGCATTTCGATCTCATAAATGGCGCCGCAGCCGCCCCGAAACTTGCCAGGTCCTCCGCTGTCCGGACGAAGCGCCCACTGGGTAAACCGGACCGGGTACGCGGCCTCAAGGATTTCCAGCGGCGGGATGGTCGCGGTAGAAATAGGCGCATTTCCATGATTAAGCCCGTCACCGTTTGGATGACCTCCATGGCCGCCGCCAAAAAAAGAAAACATGACCCAGCGCGCGCCGTTTTTACGATGGCCGGCCAGGGAGAGCGCGTTGATAGTTCCATAGGCACAACCATTCGTTTGGTCCGGTGCAATTTTGGACATGACAACGAACATGACATCAATGATCCGGAGAATGGTCTCGGTGTAACCGCCAACTGGTTTGGGCCTGCCGACGCTTAGAAGACTGTCTTCCGGAATGATGAAATCGATGGGTTCGAGAACGCCTGCATTGGCCGGCACGTCTCGAAAGATATGTTTCAGCGCCACGTAACAGGCGGCGATACAGGTGGCTCGGGAGATGTTTACGGGGCCATCACATGCGGGGGATGTGCCGGAGAAATCCAGTGTCATCCGGCCCTGCTTAAGAGACATCTCGAGGGCGATTTTCAGCGCTTTATCGGTGATCCCATCATTATCCAACCAGTCCTCGGCACTATATGAGCCCTCGGGAAGGTCGGAAATATAGCTTTGCATGAGAGCCGCTGCACTGGCTTTAAGTTCCGCCATAACAGCCAAGATCTCGTCATCACCGTAGTCATTAAGAAGGGCGTCTAAGCGGCTTGCCCCAAGCTCCAGGGCACTTATCTGACCGTTCAGATCGCCATAGAGGCTGCCCGGCAGCCGGGAATTCGATTTTAAGATGGCGACAATGTCATCCTGAATTACGCCCTCCTGATACAAGCGTACAGGCGGGATCAGCATGCCCTCTTGATAACATTCTGTTGCGACAGGGTTGTAGTTGCCAGGAACATTACCTCCCACATCGTGCCAGTGCCCGACGGATGCCAAATAACAATAAATTTGGCCCCTTCTGAAAAAAGGCCGAACTAATTTGAAATCTGACAGGTGGGTGCCGCCATCGTAGGGATCATTGAATATAAACACATCTCCAGGTTTAAGTGTGAGGTTCTCTGCCTTTGCTTTATCTATCACAGCCTTGACGGCAAAGGACATGGCTCCCACGAAGACGGGAAGGCCTGATTTTCCTTGGATCAGGGTCTCGCCAGTATCAGCATGATAGAGGCCGTGGCTTGCGTCATGCGCTTCCGCTATAATAGGATTAAACGCGCTGCGGAATAATGTCGCGTCCATCTCATCGGCGATTTGTTCGAGGCGTCCCTTCAAGACCGCAAGAAGAACTGGATCTATGGCTTTCATGCCGTCAACCGCCGCCATCGCTGTAGCGTTGCCCCGCCGCCAACATTGCGTCCGTTCCCAGTAGCCGGTTTAGCTCTCCTAAATCGAACATTTTATCATGATAAGGCGCTGTTTCTCCATGGATTCGTAGAGTGTCGAACAACTCGCCAGCAGCATGTGCCAGAACACGTACAAGCGCGCCTGGAAAAATAACGATGGAATAGCCAAGTGTTTGTAACTTCGAGGCCGGCATAAGGGGTGTTTTCCCGCCTTCGACCATGTTGACGAGCAACGGGACACGGGTTCCAAAACGGTCAACTGCTGATTTTACCTGATCAAGGTCCGTTACCGCTTCAATGAAAAGAACATCGGCGCCGGCGTCAACGCAGCCTTCCGCCCGTTCCATGGCCCGGTCATATCCCTCAACAGCTACAGCGTCCGTGCGGGCAATAATTAGTGTCTCTTCACTCCGGCGTGCATCAAGAGCGGCGTGGATCTTTCCGTTCATTTCTTCGGGCGAAACCAATGTTTTGCCATCCAAGTGACCGCACCGCTTGGGCATGGCTTGGTCTTCGATCTGGATGGCGCCCGCGCCGGCGCGCTCCAATTGCCGGACAGTACGTTGTGCATTGAGAGCATTGCCAAACCCCGTGTCGGCATCGACGATCACTGGAAGGTCTGTCCGCTCACTGATTGTCTCAACCACCTGAGCCAACTCGCTAACACTTACTAGGCCGATGTCTGGCCTGCCTAACTTGGTATAGGCCACCGATGCGCCGGACACATAAAGCGCTTCAAAGCCTGCCTGTTCCGCCATGAGCGCGCCAAACGCGTCATACACGCCGGGCGCCATGACAATCTGGTCTCTGCCGAGGCGATCTCTTAGCCCTGTTTGGTTGGCCATGCGTTTGCTTTTCCTAATCTTTGCCATTTAATCGATTGTCGAGATAGGGAACAAGCCCGCCTGCCGCCACAATTTCAAGCAGGTTTTTCGGCACAGGTTCCCCGATAATTTTTTCGTTAGTGGTCATATTAACAACTTCTCCGGTGATCATATCCACTCTCAGCTCATCACCATCGTTTATCATCGATAGATTCCGTACAATGATCGCGGGAAGACCAAGATTAAAAGCGTTTCGATAAAAGATACCCCCGAAGGAGGGGGCGATGACCCCAGCGACGCCGAGGACTTTTAAACTCTGTGCCGCCTGCTCCCGGCTCGAGCCGGTGCCGAAATTCTTCCCACCAACGACAAAATCACCAGGCTGAACAGACGTGGCAAATCCAGGTGCGACCGTTTCTAAGCAGTGGAGGGCAAGCTCTTCCGGCGGGAGCTTAATATATGTGCCCGGCGCCAGAACATCCGTATTGACGTCATCCCCAAATTTCCATGCCCGCCCAGTCATGGAACGAGAACTTCTCGGGGGTCTGTGATGCGTCCGCCTACGGCACTGGCTGCCACCGTGTATGGAGACGCGAGATAAACTGCTGAACTGGAGGCCCCCATGCGCCCTTTGAAGTTCCTGGCGGTGGACGCGAGGCAAACTTCATCCTCTGCCAGCACGCCAACGCCATAGCCCGCACAAGCGCCACAGCCCGGTGGCAGCAGATTGGCGCCTGCATCGAGTAAAGTTTCTACTATCCCCAATTTGGTTGCTTGGGTGAGAATGCGTGCTGAGGCTGGCGCCACGGTTAGCCGTTTGCCCGGACCGACTTTCTTATTGGTGAGCACGTCGGCTGCCATTTTAAGATCGTTCAACTTTGCGCCGGTGCATGCCCCAATATAGAATTGATCGATCTCGACTTTTTCCATGTTGGCAATATCAGTAGCGTTGGCGGGGCTGTGTGGTGCCGCCACTTGCGGGGTTAATGCGCTGGCGTCAAAGTTATGGGTGGCTGCAACACGGGCGCTGTCATCGCCTCTAAACTGTTCCCAGTCTCCAGGATCACTGCCAGCGTCTTTTATGTAAGCGGCCGTCTTGGCATCTGGCTCGATGAGGCCTGCCTGAGCACCGAGCTCTGCTGCCATGTTGCAGATCGTCATACGCTCGAATATGTCCAGCGCCGTGATGGTCTCTCCTGTGTACTGGATTGCCTGGTATCTGCCCACGTCCATGCCGAGATCACCGCACATTTTGAGCGCCATATCCTTTGCTGATACAGCCGGGCGGAGTTCTCCGGACCAGTTGATCTGGATTGTCTCGGGTACTCTGACCCAGGTCTCGCCGGTAACCAGCACGCCGAGCATGTCCGTGGCCCCGATACCAAACATATAAGCGCCGAAGGCCCCGCCGGTAGGGGAATGACTGTCGCCACCAACTGCGAACATGCCGGGGCGAAGATGACCCCGCTCCGGTGTTACGACGTGGCAGATGCCCTGCTGGTCATAGAAATTAATGACGCCATTTTCAGCTGCCCACTCTCGCGTAATTTTCAGGATATTTGCACTTTCTGCGTCTGTGCACGGTGAAAAATGATCTGAGACAAGGACGACTTTTGAGGGATCCCATAGACCCG
>PBNV01000060.1 GCA_002723345.1 Rhodospirillaceae bacterium | reverse complement strand
CCCAAGCCGTTCGGCAAGTTCTATAACTTCTGCCCCGGCATGTAGCGCGCCGCCTCCGACATATATCAGTGGTGCCGACGCGCCGGCAATCAGGTCGGCTGCAGCGGCGATTTCATCAGCCCGGGCCGCTGGTCTCGTCAGATCCTCTGGGTCGAGTAAGATAACATCGCCGGTCTCGCCTAACACATTCCACGGCACTTGAAGAGAAACAGGGCCTGGCCGACCGCTTTGGGCTTGTTTGAAGGCTTCATTAACCAGAGCCGGTGCTGCTTCAGGCGCATCACATTGCTCCGCCCACTTGATCAACGACCGTAGTGTGCCGAGTTGATCCCTTATTTCATGCAAATGTCGGCGGCCTTTACCCTGGAATTCAGTGGGAATTTCTGAGGTAAGACACACCAGTGGTACATTCGATCCCTGAGCCGTGCAAAGCGCGGACATGGTATTGAGAACGCCGGGCCCTGGCACCACACTAAACACACCCACCTTACCTGTAGAGCGGGCATACCCATATGCCATATAAGCTGCCGCTTGTTCATGGAGCACCAGAACGACCCGAATTTTGTCCCCCACATCGTAAAACGCGTCGAACAAGTCATAAGTCTGGACGCCAGGCATACCAAAGACCGTATCTACACCCTGCCGCAACAGTGATTGGACTATAGCCTGCCCCGTGGTGAGTTGCATAATGAAATGCTCCTTTGACCGTGAACGTCAGTCTGCACCATTTCGGAACACACCTGCAGAAACAAGCGCTAAATCCTGTTGCGCTGGTCGTCAATTTATGGCACTACAACCCAAGAAAAAGTCCCTGAAAACGGGCCACTATGCCATTGACAGACAACAACCCGCGCTGTAATTTCCGCGCCTTCTGACGAGCTTTTAGAGCAAGCTCGGGCAATTCGCACGGAAACGAAAAACAAAGCCAATGTTCGCAGTTGTTAAAACCGGCGGTAAACAGTACCGCGTAGCCCCTGGCGATATCATTATTGTCGAGAGGTTGTTGGGCGATGCCGGCGCCAAAATAAAATTGGACCAGGTCCTCATGGTTGGTGAGAATGGCAAATCGCCAGAAGTGGGAACACCTCTTCTTGGCAATGCGGCGGTAAATTGTGAAATTATTGACCAGTCTCGCGCCGATAAGATCGTAGTTTTCAAGAAGAAACGTCGTAAAGGTTACAAGCGCACCAAAGGCCATCGCCAGGATCAGACGGTTTTACGTGTGCTGGATATCAATGGTAAAGGCGCTGTGAAACCTGCAGCCAAAAAGGCAACCAAACCCGCCAAAGAGAAAAAGGCCGCAGAAACCCGAACGGACACGAAGACGGCGGACGCACCATCGAGAGTTGTCTCACAAGCCGAGACAAAGTCAGTAACTAAGAAAAAAGCAGCTACTAAGAAGAAAGCGGCAGCTAAGAAAAAAGCGGCAGCTAAGAAAAAAACCGCAGTTAAGAAAAAAACCGCAGCTAAGAAAAAAGTCGCAGCTAAAAAATCAACAGCCAAGAAATAAGAGACTTAGGGGAAGACAAGATGGCCCATAAAAAAGCAGGCGGATCCTCCCGCAACGGCCGAGACACAGCCGGAAGGCGGTTAGGCGTCAAAAAATTCGGCGGCGAAGCTGTGATTGCGGGCAATATAATTATTCGGCAGCGGGGCACCAAATACCATCCCGGCCCCAACGTTGGCATGGGGAAGGACCATACGATCTTTGCTTTGACTGAAGGCAAAGTCCGGTTCGAGAAAAAAGGCGGTGGCAAGACGTTCGTCGGCGTGGTGCCGGTCGTCTAAAACTAGTTGGGTCCATTCGAGCGTGTAAAGGGGAATGGCGGTCCATTCCCCTTTTTTTGATTTTTTAAAGCTAAGACCTTGTTAAACACGGAGCTGGTAGGACTGGTCCCATGAAATTTTTGGATCAGCAAAAAATTTATATCAAAAGCGGGGATGGCGGTGCCGGCTGCGTCGGCTTCCGCCGTGAAAAATATGTCGAGTACGGTGGACCCGATGGCGGCGATGGCGGTCGTGGCGGAGACATTATCGTTGAATGTGTCGCCAACCTAAATACCCTTATCGATTTTCGCTACCAACAACATTTTAAAGCCGAGCGCGGTCAGCATGGCCAGGGGAAAAACCGTTCCGGTAAGGGCGGCGAGGACTGCCTGTTAACTGTGCCTGTTGGCACGCAAATCTTTGATGAAGATGGCAATGAGTTGATTGCCGACCTGACAAGGCCAGGTCAAAAAATCACACTCGCCAGGGGTGGTGACGGGGGCTTCGGCAATGCACATTACAAATCAGCTACGAATCAGGCTCCCCGGCGCGCCGACAACGGGTGGCCTGGCGAAGAACTTTGGCTTTGGCTGCGACTTAAACTTATTGCTGATGCCGGACTTATCGGTCTGCCCAATGCTGGAAAATCAACCTTCTTGAGCGCCGTAACAAGGGCCCGCCCCAAAATAGCAGACTACCCGTTCACGACTCTGCATCCAAACCTCGGGGTCGGCTACGTGGACGGCGATGAGATCATTCTGGCAGATATACCAGGTCTTATTAAGGGTGCTCACGAGGGTGCTGGACTTGGCGACCGGTTCCTCGGCCATATCGAACGCTGCGGCGTTCTACTCCATCTGATTGACGGAACGCACGATGATCCCGCCAAAGCATATCGGACCGTACGGAATGAGCTCCGAGACTATGGTGCAGCGCTTGATCAAAAAAATGAATTGGTCGCGCTTAACAAGTGTGATGCCCTCAAAGATGAGTTGATCCATGACGCCAAATTTGCGCTTGAAAAAGAGTCCGGCAAGCCCGTAGCGACAATTTCCGGAATTGCTGGAACGGGGCTGAGTCAGATGCTTCGAAAGCTTAAAACCGAGGCCGATGCATGGCGCGCACGGGAAGCCGAAAAGGAGGTGGAAAAGAACGCGACACAGGTAGAGGAGAGCGCGCTATGACTGGCAATCTCAACCGGAAGCGCATCGTTGCTGCCAAGCGAGTCGTTATCAAAATTGGTTCTATCCTCCTGGTCGATGGCAAAAGTGGGCGGCTTCATCGGGATTGGTTGGAAGCACTAGCCAAAGACATTGCAGAATGGCGCGCCCGAGGCCAGGAAATAATTCTTGTATCCTCGGGTGCAGTCGCGCTTGGTCGCCGATATCTGGACTTAAAACAGGGTGAATTGAGGCTAGAGGAAAAGCAGGCGGCTGCTGCCGCAGGCATGGTGAGGCTCTCTCACGCCTACCAGGAAACACTCGAACAGCACGGGCTCAATGTCGCTCAGATTCTTTTGACCCTGGACGACAGCGAGGACCGACGCCGTTATCTGAATGCCCGCTCAACCATCAGCATGTTGCTCGAGGTTGGAGCCATTCCTCTAATCAACGAAAACGACACGGTAGCGACGGACGAAATCCGTTTTGGCGATAATGACCGGCTTGCCGCCAGGGTCGCCGCCATGATGAGTGCTGATATGTTGATATTGTTATCCGACATAGACGGTCTCTACACCGCCGACCCGTCCGAAGATAAATCAGCCAAGTTGGTGCCCGAAATCACGGAAATCACGCCTGGGGTCGAAGCCATGGCCGGCCAAGCCATTGCGTCAGACTCATCTGGTGGCATGCCAACAAAACTAACCGCCGCGAAGCAATGCCTCAGCGCAGGCTGTCATATGGTGATCTGCAAAGGTCGGGGAACAGCACCGTTATCAGCGCTTGAACAGGGTGGCACATGCAGCTGGTTCATCGCTTCCGGTAATCCGCAAACCGCGCGCAAACGCTGGATTGCTGGAACCCTCCAGCCCGTCGGCACAATTATTATTGACTCTGGCGCAAAGACAGCATTGGGTGAAGGTAAAAGCCTCCTGCCCGCCGGAATTATAGATGTTGAGGGTGAGTTCGAGCGCGGAGACGCCTTGACCGTTAAATCGATCGATGGTCAAGAAATTGCGCGCGGCCTTTGCGCCTATTCGTCAGCCGACGCGAGGCGGATCATGGGATATAAAACGGATGAAATTGAAGGCCTACTGGGATACCGTGGCCGCGATGAAATGATCCACCGAGATGATTTAGTGATAACACAATGATTGAAAAGCAAAACATCCCATCAATGATGATCCGGCTGGGCGCCCAAGCCAAAGCGGCGGCACAAAATTTGGTGAACGCGGATAGCCGGGCCAAGGACCTTGCGCTACGGGCAGCGGGGGCAGCGTTGCGCGACCGGGCCACAGACATCATCGCGGCCAATAATCACGACATGGAAGACGGCAGTAAGAAGGGCCTATCGTCGGCTATGCTGGACCGGCTAAAGCTCAACAGAGACCGCGTGGACGGTATGGCTCAGGGATTGGAAGACATCGCCAATTTAGATGACCCGGTGGGCGCTATTATAGATTCTTGGCAACGGCCCAATGGCTTAGACATCTCCCGCATCCGCGTCCCGCTAGGCGTCATTGGTGTGATTTATGAGTCCCGCCCGAACGTGACAGCAGACGCAGGCGGCCTGTGCCTCAAGGCAGGCAATGCTGTCATCCTACGTGGAGGATCAGAGAGCTATAATTCTTCTCAGGCCATACTCGCGGCCATGCAGGATGGTTTGACACAGGCCAATCTGACAACCGAAGCCATTCAGATGGTTCCCACCGTTGACCGGGCCGCTGTGGGTGAGATGCTCACCATGAGTAAGTATATCGATGTAATCGTCCCTCGGGGCGGTAAAAATCTGGTGGAACGGGTGCAGACGGAGGCTACGGTACCCGTGTTCGCTCACCTCGAAGGTATTTGTCATACTTATGTGACGCATCAGTCGGACCCGGAAATGGCGCGAGATATTGTACTAAATGCGAAAATGCGTCGGACCGGCATTTGCGGTGCGACGGAAACCCTATTGATTGACCAGACCGCTGCGGACACCCACCTTCCCACCATCTTGCATGCGCTTGCCCAAGCTGGATGCGAAATCAGAGGAGATGCTGCAACCCAGGCACTTGATACCCGAGTGGTCCCAGCAACGGAGGAAGACTGGGACACAGAATATCTCGACAAGACCATTTCCGTAAAGCAAGTCTCGGGACTAAATGAGGCGATTGATCATATTAACTGTCACGGCACCGAACATACGGATGCCATCGTCACAGATAATGCAGAGGCTGCTAGCGAGTTTCTACACGGAATCAACAGTGCCATCGCGCTGCACAACGCTTCGACCCAATTTGCAGATGGCGGAGAATTCGGCATGGGCGCGGAGATCGGCATCGCTACCGGGAAGCTCCACGCTCGGGGACCGGTAGGCGTGGAACAGTTAACGACATTCAAATATATCGTCCGAGGGTCTGGCCAAACCCGGACCTAGCAAGGCTCATTATTAATTAAAATCATGTCATATGGAAAACGCATCGGCCTTTTAGGGGGCTCCTTCAACCCGGCGCACGACGGCCACCTGCACATTAGCCGTGCAGCATTCGAACGCCTCAAAATCGATGAAGTATGGTGGATGGTCTCCCCTCAAAACCCTCTGAAAAAATCGCACGACATGAGTGATTTCAATTCTCGGATCCAATCCGCTGAAGACATCGCGGATGACCCTCGAATCATCGTTTCGGATATCGAGCAGAGGATGGGTACTGTCTTCACCGTGGATACCCTCGAGGCATTAAAAAAGAAATTTCCTAAGCATCGATTTGTATGGCTTATGGGCGCCGATAATCTGCGACAAATCCCCAAATGGCGGGGCTGGCGACGTATTTTCCGGATGGTACCAATTGCTATTTTCCCCCGCCCGTCCTACTCCAGACGGGCGTTGGCAGGTAAGGCTTCGCGCCGCTTTAAACGCTTTCAGATTAAAACAGCACGGGCGCCGCGCCTAGCCACCATGCGGGCGCCCGTCTGGGTCTTTCTTCGGACACAACCGAACACAACATCGGCCACACGTATTCGGGCCCGGCGGGCACGGGAGCAGCCGGAATGAAAATTCCACACGATTAAAGAATCCGTGCTATACCTAGAGTGGGTCGTCAAACAAAGGAGACATTAGCCATAGTTCAAGACATCTCGGCACCGCCCAGTTCCGAGTCTCTCAAGGAAACAGTCACGGTGTCACTCGAAGACGACAAAGCACAAAAAGTCGTCGTCATTGATTTGAAAGGCAAGACCGCCATCGCTGATTACATGGTCGTTGCCTCGGGTAATTCTCAACGTCAGGTCTCGACCATGGCAGAACACCTTCGCAAAAAGCTAAAATCACTTGGCATCAAGAACGTCGCTGTTGAGGGCATGAGCCAGGGAGATTGGGTGTTAATCGACGGTGGGGACGTCATTGTTCACCTCTTCCGTCCGGAGATTCGGGAATTTTACGAGCTAGAAAAACTCTGGGGTGATCCGATGCCCCGCCCCGGCCAAGTTGCCTGACCTACCTACTCACTGAGATGGCGAGCAAACAGGTTTCGGCATGAACATTACCATCGCCGCCGTCGGACGGCTGAAATCAGGTCCTGAAAAACATCTGTGGGATGATTATGCGCGCAGGCTCACTTGGCCTGTTCAATTGAGAGAGGTGGAAGAAAAGAAACCCCTTTCCCCTAAACAAATGCGGGAGAAAGAGGGCGCCTTATTGCTGGAAAAAGTTCCATCTGGAGCTATGGTCATTGCCTTGGACCAATCGGGAAAGTCATTCTCCAGCAACCGTTTTGCGCAACACTTTCAAGCGTGGATGACAGACGGCGTAAGAGATGTCACATTTCTTGTGGGTGGGTCGGATGGTTTATCCCCAGAAACCCTCACCCGCGCCCATCTTAGACTGAGCATGGGCAAACAAACCTGGCCCCACCTGTTAGCACGCTGCATGTTACTGGAGCAAATTTACCGAGCTCAATGCATCCTTGGAAACCACCCCTATCACAAGTAAGGGGGCTAACTCTCCCCGGTTTCAAAATTCTGTTGTTTACCTTCCAACTTTCGGCGAACCATAGTAATAACGAAACATGCCTGAAACACTAAATTCCTCATCCGACCAGCATACTCGCAAACCCGTTGTCCTGTGTATCCTAGACGGGTGGGGTGATCGGGATGACGGCGACGATAATGCAATTCTAAAAGGTGACACACCCACCTGGGACAGCATGAAATCAGCCTACCCGTCGGCCCAGCTTCGAGCTTCCGCGCTCGATGTTGGACTGCCTTTCGGCCAAATGGGAAATTCGGAGGTGGGCCACATGAATCTGGGCGCGGGCAGGGTAGTGGTGCAGGACCTGCCCCGAATCGACGCGGCAATCACTGATGGCACCATCGCGGGGAATGACCGACTCAAAGATCTAATCCAGACCCTGACGTCGACACGGGGCACCTGTCACCTTCTTGGCCTAGTATCGCCGGGCGGCGTCCACGCCCATCAGGATCATATGGTCGCTTTGGCCGGGATTTTCGACTTAGCAGGAATACCAACTCGACTGCATGCTTTTCTGGACGGACGGGACACACCACCGGCAAGCGCGAAAGACTGTATTACCCGTGTCATTGACCAAACAGCGGATTTAAATGATTTTGCTATAGCCACCATGAGCGGTCGTTATTACGCGATGGATCGGGATCAGAATTGGGACCGGATCGAACGCGCCTACCGCGCGCTCGCGGAAGCCGTCGGTCAAACCTCCGCCAACGCGCTCGACGCCATAGATCGGGGTTATGCTGATGGCATCACCGATGAATTCATTCTGCCAACAGTTATTGGTGGCTATGACGGTATGGAGACGGGCGATGCCATTTTGATGTTTAACTTCCGTGCCGATCGTGCCCGGCAAATACTCGCATCTTTAGCCGACCCTGGATTTGATGAATTTAGCCGCAAGGCTCCGCCCCCCTCAGCTGCTGTTGGATTGACCGAATACTCAACCCATCTAAATCAATTTTGCACAGCATTGTTCCCTCAGAGGAAGCTGGAACGAATTTTGGGGGAAATTGTCTCCGACGAGGGTTTAACTCAACTGCGCATTGCAGAGACAGAAAAATACGCCCACGTCACTTTTTTCTTTAACGGCGGCGAAGAACGGGTGTTCGACGGTGAAGAACGCATTTTAATCCCATCGCCCAAAGTGGCGACGTACGACCTTCAACCCGAAATGTCTGCGCCAGAGGTTACCGACGCCCTTGTGGATGCCATCGAGAATACGAAATTTGATCTGATTATCGTAAATTATGCCAACGGTGATATGGTTGGCCACACGGGTATCATGTCAGCGGCTGTGCAGGCGACTGAGACCATCGATACCTGCCTCCAGAGGCTGGAAACGTCGCTCTTGAAGGTGGGCGGTACCATGCTGATCACCGCAGATCATGGTAATGCGGAGCGAATGGCAGACCATGAAACTGGCCAGCCGCATACGGCCCATACCCTCTCGCCGGTGCCAGCCATTCTGGTGAATCCGCCGCCCGGCGTCATCGGCCTGGAAGGAGGTGTTTTAGCGGATGTGGCTCCAACACTGTTGTCCCTACTTGGTCTTTCCCAACCGGCGGAAATGACAGGCAGGTCCCTCCTGGTTCATCAATCGGAAACAATCGCACCTAATGGCTGAGATCACCCGGCTGAATTTGGCACTTCAGCTCACGATTTTTCTGGCGCTTGAGGCCGGATTGCTTATTAAATCCACCAATGTAGCTGCGCAATCATCCTCGGCTTTGCACCTTAATGACCAGATTAAACAGGTCGAAAATGCGATTGAGGAAGGTCAGAAGAAAAAGTACGTGCTCGACCGTACGGAAGCAGATCTTCGGGCACAGCTTCTAAGATTGCGGCAAGAAAAAGTCCACATTGCGACCACCATCCGAGAGACGGAATCACAAATATTCGCTCTCGAACGTCAGATACGAAAATTGAATTCCCAAGAAGCAAAAAAAATTTCTGATCTATCACGACGTCGGGATCAATTTAGCCAGGTGCTGATTGCACTTCAACGAGTCTCTCGTGTGCCACCCGAAGCCGTCCTAGCTTATCCGGCCCCACCGTCTGATCTAGTTCGAACGGCCATTCTGCTTCGGACTGCCGTTCCCGAAATAGAGGCAAGAGCCCAGCGTCTCCGAGAAAATTTGACAACTCTTGAGCTGACCCGGGATACCATTAAAATGCGAAAAATGGATCTTCAGCAGGCCACAGCACGTCTGGGAAAGAGGCAGCGAGAGCTCGACCAGTTGGACAGCAACAAATCTAACGCGCGGAGAAGAACACTGGCCGCCCGCCAAATCGAGACTGCCCGGCTAGACCGTCTAACACAGGAAGCCCAGACACTGCGCGAGCTCTTTGACCGGCTTGAGCAGGAGCGGGTTGAGCGAGCACGAAAAGCTGGAACACTAGACGCTGGCCAATTTCCTGCAGTACCGGACAACACCCAGCCCCGACGTCTCGAGCCGCCCGACGCGTTGACGGCCTTGCCACCGTTCGAGATAGACTCCATCTCGGCCGCTCGGGGGAAACTGACCTATCCGGTTATCGGCACCGTGACCGGCAAGTATGATGACCTTTTAAGCAAGGGGCAGCGCCGGAAGGGTATGGCCATAGAGACACAGCCCGGGGCCCAGGTTGTCTCCCCGTTCAATGGGCAAATTGTTTTTTCAGGCCCGTTTAGAAGATATGGCCACCTCTTGATCATAGAACATGGCGAGGGATATCATAGCCTATTAGCGGGTATGGCCCTTGTTGAAGGAACCGTTGGACAATGGCTTCTGGCCGGAGAACCCGTGGGATCAATGGCACGGTCACAGTCCGACAAGCCATCGATCTACATGGAACTACGCCGAAACGGCCAGCCGGTTGATCCTAATCTCTGGCTAGCCACTAAAGAAGGTAAGAGAAACGGATGAAAAAAAACCTGACGCTTTTAGTTACCATTGCCCTCACCTCGTTTTATTTTTCGATCGCATTGGCCCAGGACGAGACGTCCAAACAAAAGAACGAAAACACGTACCAATTACTCAACCTCTTTGGTGATGTTTTTGAGCGCGTACGAGCAACTTATGTCGAGGAAATCACCGATGAACAGCTTATTGAGTCGGCCATTACCGGCATGCTGACATCGCTTGATCCGCATTCGAGCTATTTAAACGCCAAAAACTTCAAAGACATGCAAGTTCAAACGCGCGGTAAATTCGGCGGGCTCGGCATCGAGGTGACTATGGAGAATGGTCTCGTACGTGTGGTCTCCCCGATTGACGATACACCCGCCTTTAGATCCGGTGTCAAAGCAGGTGATTTAATTTCGCACCTGGATGGCAAGGCGGTGCAAGGCCTCACATTAGCTCAAGCGGTCGAATTAATGCGCGGCAAAGTCGGCACTGATATCAAACTCACGATCAGGCGTGTAGGCGCAGAACCATTTGAGGTGAACATTACCCGCGCCGTGATCCCAATCCGGACCGTGCGGTCTAGGATAGAGGGCGACATCGGGTATGTAAGAATTTCATCTTTCAGCGCACTAACAGGCACAGGCCTCAAGCAGGCTATGAAAAAACTCAATGCAGAGTTGGGAGACAAAATGAAAGGTCTGGTTCTTGACCTCAGGAATAACCCTGGGGGGCTTTTGGATCAGGCGATCGCTGTTTCTGACACATTTATGGACCAAGGGGAAATAGTCTCCACCCGGACCCGGGAAAAGCAGGATTACACACGTTTCAACGCGCGTAAGGGCGACCTAAGCAATGGCAAGCCAATCGTTGTCCTTGTCAATGGGGGCTCCGCTTCTGCCTCTGAAATCGTTGCTGGCGCTTTGCAGGATCACAAGCGGGCCATTGTGCTTGGAACGAAATCTTTTGGCAAAGGCTCCGTGCAAACGATCATCCCATTGAGTGGCCGTGGTGCCATGCGTTTGACGACAGCGCTGTATTATACTCCGTCTGGCCGTTCTATCCAGAAGGTCGGCATCAAGCCAGACATCGTTGTTGAGCAGGCACGCGTTGAATCACTAGCTCAGCGGGGTTTACTTCGTCGGGAAGTGGATCTCCGGGGAGCCCTAAACAATGGAAATGGGCCCGAAAAAAAATCTACCTCACCTTCCGATAGCCCTACAAGCAAGGGTGAGAGCCAACCGAGCGATCAAGCAAAGCAAGCTAACCGCCAAGACTTCCAACTTCAACGCGCACTGGACCTCTTGAGGGGCGTTTATTTTTTCAATAGTAACATAGAAACCGATAAGGGATAACCGCGGGCACTCGCAAGGGCTAACATATGGCGGCAGAAAATTCTCAAGACGACCGCCCCGAATTCATAGAAGATGGAAGCGGGAGGGACAGCCTTGAAAATCAAAGCCCGGACATCAGGGATGCCGGCACCAGGGAAAATGGACTGAACGAGGGTCAAGATGAAAGCCCCGGTGAAGTTCCTGGCGACATTCCCAGCGCAAACTCCGACTACAACTCAGAGAGAGACCCAAGCGAGGGCTCTTTAGAGGACGTTGAAGAGGAGTCAACCGGGGATCCCGTTGAAGATCTCAATTTGGATGATCTTGACCTTAGCGGCCTCGATTTCGAGGATGATGACGCGGATGAAACGGCTGGCGGTAACAAAAAAAAGAAAATCGTATTAATTGGCGGAGGCACTTTTTTAGGTCTTTTACTCATCGCACTAGGAGCCTTCTTTTTTCTCCAGAACGATGGGGAAGCTGAGATGGACGTCTCAGCTAAAAACACTAAATCGGGCAACCTGATGATGATCCCGCCAAAGCGCCGTATGCGCATGAAAACTGGACAAGAGCTCGGGGGCAAGGCTCGCACGAAAATGACCCAGGGGAAAGCAAGAAAAGTCGCGTCTCAGCCACCCAGCGCAGGTTCAATAGCGCCAGCCTCACCACCGAAACTGTCACCCAATCCCAAGTCTAATCCCGCGTATGAGCCCAGTCCGAAGCCGGGCGCGCCTGCGAACGCCGCGGCCACTTCAGGACCATCCAATCAGGCAACTGTCACCCCGCCACCGGGCCCAGTAGTCGGTGCCAGGGTTGTCCCGGGGGCAGGCCTGACAGTCGCGGCCACCACAGCGGACGCCTACAGCAGCATTCCCCTGCAGCCTAAGTCAAAGCCATTGGCTGCGCCTAGGAGAGACATGATGGAGACTGTGAACGGGCGCGTGCTGCCGACACTCGGCAAAAAGAAAGAACCATCCTGGCAGGCCTATGGGCATCCTTTCGAACCAGAGCCTCTAAAAGTACGCGTGAGTTTGGTAATCAGAGGTCTGGGGCTGAGCCGCGGTTCTACGTTGGCAGCTATAAGTCAATTGCCGGCGGTTGTTTCATTGGCGTTCAGTCCCTACACTCGTGGCTTGGACGAGTGGGCAGGCATGGCCCGAGGGCGCGGCCATGAAACGCTCCTGTCGCTTCCTATGGAACCCATGGAGTTTCCCTCGTCAGATCCAGGCCCGCTGGCAATGATGACCAGTTTAGATAATAAAGAGAATATCCAGCGCCTTCAGCAAATCCTGAGCCTCTCAAAAGCATTCATCGGCCTAGTACAAAGTATGGGAAGCCGGTTTATGACGTCTAGTGCAGCGCTCCAGCCTGTTCTCAGTGCACTCAAGCAGCATGGCCTAATGTTTGTTGATGATGGACTAGTAAAAGACAGCCTTGGGACCTCCCTGGCCAATACCCTTCGCCTGCCGAACGCCAGGGCTGATCTCATCATTGATGAGGATGCGACTGCACAGCAAATTAATGCAAACCTGAGAAAGCTGGAATTAATTGCAAAAAAAAATAAGGTAGCTGTTGGCATCGGATCGGCGTATCCGGCGACCGTGTTACAAATTTCAAGATGGGTAAAAACACTTCCTGGTAAAAAAATCCAGCTCGCACCTATCTCGGGCCTGGTCAAGGTGCCCGCACCGCCACCGTCAAAAAAACCGCAGTAAACCAGATGACTGACCAGTCCGGAGGCTCGCTCCAATGACCGACCATCCTCGAAACCGGCTTCCGTACCGACAATGTGCCGGCATTGTCCTGTTCAACAGAGAGGGCAACGTCTTCGTGGGTAAACGCCTAGATCAAACCGGTTCCGCCTGGCAGTTACCGCAGGGTGGGATTGAAAAGGAGGAGGCTCCCCGGACAGCAGCGCTGCGAGAACTCGAGGAGGAGACCGGTGCCCGCAGTGTAACAGTCTTGGCCGAAGCGTCGAAGTGGCACACCTATGAACTGCCCGATGAACTGATCGGTAAAGTGTGGAATGGAAAATACCGCGGACAGAGACAAAAATGGTTCGCAATGCAATTCATAGGTGATGAGGAGGAAATTAATCCAGCAAGTGTCCAACATCCCGAGTTTAGCACCTGGCGATGGGCCCGCCTTAATGATTTGCCTCGCCTCGCTGTCCCATTTAAACGCAATATTTATGCGGCTATCGCGTTGGAATTCGCAATTCACGCCGTGCCGATTAGAGGCGTTTGATGAACGATCCGGGGGAAAAGAAACCGGGCTGCGAGGAACAACGAGGTAAAGCGGGCGCTCACAAGAGCCGGCTCCTGTATATGTTATCATATCGCGAAAATTGGGTGGAAGACGGTTTGCGGCTCACGTGCTCATATGATAAGAGACAAAGCCATCTGAAAATAAATTCCTGCAGGAAATAAACGTTACGAGATAGATTAGAGAGGCATCACGGATGACATCCGGAATGCTCTCTTTATTTAACAGTAATGAAACTACGGTGCCGAACTGTAAGGGATAATTCGGAATCGCTTGACAGACCGAACAGATACACGGGAGACAGGATAGAATGGAAGGATCAACACCCCTTTCGGTAGATGACCCCTCTAGACAAGAAGTCGACGATGTTGTTGTTCGTTTCGCCGGTGACTCGGGGGATGGCGTTCAGATTACCGGTGGTCAGTTTACCCTTACGACCGCGCTGGCCGGAAACGATCTTTCTACTTTTCCCGACTTTCCCGCGGAAATAAGGGCACCTGCCGGGACTACCTTTGGTGTCTCAGCTTTTCAGATACATTTCGGCTCCCGCGAAATCAGAACTGCGGGTGATGCACCAGATGTGCTGGTCGCTCTCAACCCCGCCGCCCTGAAGGTGAATATTCAGGACCTAGATAAAGGCGGCTTAATTATTGCAGATAAGGGTGCGTTTACGGACCGAAATCTAAAAAAAGCTGGTTTTGATGTAAATCCGTTGGAAAATGACAGTCTGGGGGATTACCGTGTAATTGACATTGATATTACCAAGTCTACCTTGGATGCTGTAAAGGAGCTGGGTCTCTCCCAAAAGGAGGCGGTTCGCTGCAAAAACATGTGGACCTTGGGTCTTGTTTATTGGCTCTATGGCCGTGACCGGCAACCCACCATCGACTTCCTTAACGATAAATTTAAAAACCGGCCGGAAATTTCGGGCTCTAATATTGCCGCCTTAAATGCCGGGCATGCCTTTGGCGAGACGATGGAAGTCTCGGGTGAGACGAGCGCCTACAAGGTGTCGGCGGCAGAGATAGCACCGGGGCTTTATAGGACAGTCACCGGCATCGATGCCCTGTCCTGGGGCCTTGTAACGGCAGCGCAAAAAGCCGGACTCCGTATGACGTTCGCTGGCTATCCTATCACTCCCGCCTCCGCTATTTTGCATACTCTTTCTAAACTTAAACAGTTTGACGTGGTGACCTTCCAGGCGGAGGACGAAATTGCTGCGGTCTGCGCCGCCGTCGGAGGCTCATACGCAGGCACACTTGGCGTCACGGCCAGTTCCGGCCCGGGGGTTGCCCTCAAAACTGAAGCCATCGGACTGGCGATTTCGGTGGAACTGCCGTTGGTGATTATAAATGTGCAGCGCGCTGGCCCCTCCACGGGTCTTCCCACCAAGACTGAACAGTCGGATCTTTACCAAGCTGTCTATGGCCGGAATGCGGACAGCCCATTGCCCGTCGTAGCTGCACGTTCGCCCGCAGATTGTTTCGACGCCGTGATTGAGGCCACCCGCATTGCAACCAAATACATGACACCGGTTATGCTATTGGCGGACGGATACATGGCTAATGCGTCTGAGCCCTGGCTTATTCCTGATGTGAATGACATTGGAGAGATGAAAGTGGCATTCCACACCGATCCTAGAGATTTTCACCCATTCACACGAAATGATGAAACCCTTGCCCGGGTCTGGGCCATTCCCGGTACACCGGGCACGGAGCATCGTATTGGCGGCATTGAAAAGTCTTACAGCACCGGCAATATCTCTTATGAACCGGAAAATCATCAGAAAATGACGGATGTCCGAAAAAAGAAGATCGACGATATCGCCGAGGATATTCCGGAGCAGAAGGTTGAGTTAGGTAAAGACTCGGGAGATCTAGCAGTGCTCGGTTGGGGCTCCACATACGGTCCGATAAACCGAGCGGTTCAGCGAGTTCGTGCTGACGGTCTGAAGGTGTCCCATATCCACTTACGCCACATCTGGCCGTTGCCTAAAAATCTCGTGGCTTTGCTTAACAACTTTAACAAGGTTTTAATTCCAGAAATGAATACCGGGCAGCTTATCACGGTTATCCGCAGCGAATACCTCATCCCGGCCCAAGGCCTGAACAAAGTGTCCGGTCAGCCATTTAAAGTTTCGGAAGTTGATGCCGCCATTCGTGGACATCTGGAGTAGAACAAATGAACGTACAAACGCCCCCTGAAAAACTTAAAGCTAAGGATTATGCCACTGACCAGGAAGTCCGATGGTGTCCCGGTTGCGGAGACTATGCCATTGTCCGTGCCATGCAAAACACCATGGAGCAGTTGCAGGCCCCGCCGGAAAAAACCGTATTTATTTCAGGTATCGGCTGCGCTGCACGGTTCCCCTATTACATGGCCACCTACGGCTTTCATACAATCCATGGCCGGGCAGCCTCGATTGCAACGGGAACCAAGCTCGCTAATCCGGAATTGGACATTTGGGTTATTTCCGGAGATGGGGATGCGCTCTCCATCGGCGGTAACCACCTGATGCACGTCCTGCGCCGCAACGTAGATTTACAGTATATTCTTTTCAACAATGAAATCTACGGTCTCACCAAGGGTCAATACTCACCAACCTCTAAAGTTGGCACGCGCTCGCCCTCAACACCGCTTGGATCCGTTGACAACCCATTGTCTGCAACTGAATATGCCCTGGGATGCGGTGCGCGTTTCGTCGCTCGAGGCATTGATACTCAGCAAAAGCACCTCCCGGATGTCTTCAAGCGTGCCCACGCACATCGAGGAGCATCTTTTGTCGAGGTTTTCCAAAATTGCATAGTCTACAATAATGGTGTTTACGATCACTTCACGGACAAGTCCGTCGCTGCAGATCAGCAAATTGTGTGTGAAAACGGGCAGCCACTAACATTTGGTGCCGGGGGTGATAAAGGGCTACGCCTTGTTTCGGGTAAGATGGAACTGGAAATCGTCACCGTCGGAGAGAACGGCGTGACAGAAGAGGATGTGCTTGTTCATGACGAGACCAATAAGATGATGGCCCATCTACTGGCCGCCATGAGGTCGCCAGCCTTCCCAACAGCGATTGGCGTGCTTTATTGCGATCCAGCGCCAACCTACGAGGCGGCCGTGCACGAGCAACTCGCTTCTGAAAAGGAGAAAAAACCCAATACGGATTTAAATACGTTGCTCCGCCAGGGATCAACCTGGACGGTTGATTAGTTTGCCATGGAGCCCGGGCGGGCTTTGTTTTGGCGGCCTATTTTGGTTACAAACTCCCATGCGAGGCTGGCTGAATGGGTTTATTGGGACACGCAGCTATATTAGCGATCACCTCTGGGCTTTGGATCGGAGCAGATGGAGCCCGAATACTCCATGCACAGGATGTAAAACCGGGAACCCTTTTTAAGGACTGCAACGCGTGCCCAGAAATGGTGGTTCTTCCCGTTGGCAGTTTCAGCATGGGCTCCACCAAGGGTCATAAACGGGAACAGCCTGTCCAACATATTACCATGAATAAACCGCTTGCCGCTGCCCGCTATGAGACCACGTTTCAGGAGTGGGATGCCTGCCATTTAGCTGGCGGGTGTAACAAGAACGTCCTCGACAGGGGTTGGGGGCGGGGCCGCCGACCGGTCATGAATGTGCTCTATGCCGACGCTCTGGAATACACCGCCTGGCTCTCTCAGAAGACTGGACATACCTACCGTCTACCCTCCGAGGCTGAATGGGAATATGCGGCGCGTGCCGGCACATCGACCGAGTACTGGTGGGGCGACATCATGAAGAAGGGAGCCGCCAACTGTCGGAAATGTGGCACCCAATGGAGCGGTATTCAAAGCGCACCTGTCGGCTCTTTTAAGCCGAACCCCTGGGGTCTATTCGACGTGCATGGTAATGTCTTGGAGTATGTCCAGGATTGCTGGAGCAAAAATCACAAGGGCCTCCCTTTGAACGCCCGACCCAAGAAAACAAAAAATTGTCAGAGCCGCGTCATTAAAAGCGGCGCCTGGTATTATTTACCTAAAGTATCGCGTTCAGCCTCCCGTGCGCGGAATGACACCCGCGTTTTCAGTTATTTTATTGGTTTTCGGGTTTTCCGGGAAATAGACTAGGGGCTATCAGGCCAGCAGATTTACCCTCTGTTTGTCTGAATCCCTCTCAATCACGTCATCCGCATCCGTCGGAGCTGCCAGAGCGCGTTCAAGGACGGATTTAATGTCTTGATAAAAATGGATTCCCTCGCCATGTGATGTCCCTGGCTGATTAGCGCCCTCCCCGTCCTGCATAGAGAGTTGAGCCTCAAACGCCGCCATTGAAAACACCGGCAGAGGCGCATCCCAATAATCGCCATATAAGCCGCCCCCGAACGATCGAAGATCTCCACCTCGACCAAATTTATCCTCAGTATTACGGCGAGAAACATCCGCAATCCGAGTGCGCCGGTAATCTGGGTTTAACCCATCAAATTGGCTGTCTTGGCCCGGATCAATTACCGGCTCCTGACGGGCTTGCGCTACAAAGGCCGGACCTGCGCCATCTCTGCGTACCGCCACTTCTCCCTTTCCTGGTGGGTGTGCGGCGACGTTGATATGTGCTGCGGCCGGATTGAGAGCCATTCGGAAATCCTAAAACGCACAGTCGGCCATTCTGGCAGGGAGGTTCATGAAGAGCGGTTTGGTCCGAAAATCGTCTTTCCAGTTTCCGGTCCGCCTGGGTAAGTAACGCTCTTAGATCTAATAGATCGGAGTCTTCGCACTTAAACCACGAACGACCGCTAATATTCAAGCTCTAACGCTGGTTTGTGCATCAACAAGAACTCAGCCCCTAGAGTTTCGATCGAACCAGGGGACCATGGCTCCGGCGCCACATGAGACAGGTCAAAGTCAAAAGCCGGAGCTACTGAGCATTTGCCCAAGCTCGAGGTCTCAAGCGTTCGATCGATTACCAGAAATCGCTCCTCCGCAACTAATGCCTCCCCTGAAATAAAAATTGTCTTGGTCGCCCCGCGATTTTCTGCGGTAGCGGACGAACGCTTCCCGCTAGTGACCGTCCTCCGACGGTGAGATACGAGTTAACTCATTAATCAACCGGTCTTCCATCATTCTGCATTTATTACATCTTATTTCGCGTGCGGTTCTGGTGTTTCATGTCAATGGAAATAGATGATATTAATGGAAAATCAAAATTTTTTACAGCAAAGAGCCACGTGGTTAAAAGCTTCGGATTTACATGAATTTTATGACTCGCCCCTAGGCATGACTGCCCAGCGGATGATCAGCGAACATGTCCGCGAAATATGGCCGGACGTCTCTGGTATGGAGTTACTAGGGGTCGGTTTTCCAACTCCCTTCCTAAATGCATTTCGAAGCGAGGCAGCCCGCGTTCTGATGGCCGTTCCGGTGTATCACGGCATCACTCATTTGCCGATCGGAAACACCAAACGGGCCTGCCTGACCAGCGAGTGCGAACTTCCATTTCCCGACCTCTCCATGGATCGTATTCTCTTGGTCCACGTTGTCGAATGCGCAGAGACCCTGCGGCCTATGATGCGCGAAATATGGCGCGTTCTTTCAGGTAATGGGCGTCTTCTGGTGATTGCGCCTAACCGCCGGGGTATCTGGGCTAGGCTAGAGCATACGCCTTTCGGCCACGGCAGACCGTATACATCATCACAACTTTACCGGCTCTTAAGAGAGACACTATTTAAGCCGGTTAGCAAAACGAGTGCGTTGTATATCCCACCCGCTAAATCGCGGATGATTATTTCCTCCGCACCAGCCGTGGAAAAACTGGGTAAAAGATGGTTCCCCGCCCTGGGCGGCATTGTATCTGTTGAAGCAGAGAAAGAAATTTATGCTGTCACGCCTCTGGGGCAAGGCACTCGGCAGACCGGCTATGCAACTGTGACGGATCCGCCCTAGGTCAGATGGCGCCGGCTGAGGAGAAAAACACCCTGCTCTCCCATAAGGTTTGCACAGAAATATCCATTTCGCACGTGTTTTCCCCGGCCCATAGAATCCAGCGAAAAACTGTTTT
>PBNV01000059.1 GCA_002723345.1 Rhodospirillaceae bacterium | reverse complement strand
CAAAAGGTTGGGGCGTGACAGCAAAACCGTATCACTCCATCCAAGAACTTCGGGACCGGGCCCACCGTAGGGTTCCCAAAATGGCCTTCGACTATCTTGAGGGCGGGGCCGGGAGCGAGGCCAACATCACCCGCAACCGCTCAGCCTTTGACAATATCACCCTGGTGCCGGAGTATTTGCGAGACGTCTCAAAGATCAACCGCAGCGTAGAGGTATTCGGCAAGGCCTACAGTGCGCCTATTGGCATCGCGCCTGTCGGTCTAGGCAATCTTATCTGGCCAAATCTGGATATCTCTCTCGCTGCCATGGCGCGGGAGGCAAACATACCCTACGTTCTGAGCGCCGCCGGGACGTCAAGTATCGAGACCATGGCTGACATTGCCGGGGATAATCTCTGGTTTCAGTTATATGTTTCGAAACAGGATGAGATTAGCCTAGACCTAATTCGTCGTTCGCGAGAGGTCGGTATTAGGGTGCTTGTAGTGACCGTCGATATTCCTGTTCCGTCGCTACGCCTCCGCGATATTCGGAACGGATTTACTCTACCCTTCCGCATGACACCTCGAACAGTCCTGGACATCGTCGCTCATCCGAGTTGGGCCATTGGGACCCTTAGAGCCGGCACTCCTCGTTTCGAAAACATGGCGCCTTATATGAAAGAGGCGGCAAGTGGTCAGTCGCTCGCCGCTGCCATGGCCATGCAAAACACTTCCAACCTGGACGCCGATCATATGAAACGCCTACGGGACTTGTGGCCCGGCAAAATGATCATAAAAGGGGTTATGTCGCCAGACACCGCCAAAGCCGCCGTGGAGGTCGGGCTGGACGGCATAATTGTATCAAATCATGGCGGTCGACAGCTCGACAGCGCCCCCGCCACCATCGAGGTGGTGCAAAACATCGCCGATGCGGTTGGCGACCAGGTGACGATCATGCTCGACAGCGGCATACGGACCGGGGGGGATATCGTGAAGGCCTACTGTAAAGGAGCTACATTTACGTTCTCAGGTCGGTCTTTTGTCTTCGGTGTCGGCGCCCTCGGCACCGAGGGCGCGCGCGTACCGCTCGATATTCTAACGGAAGATGTCGACCGGACCCTAGCCCAGATCGGCTGTGCGGACATTCGCGAATTGGGGCCACATTATTTATTTGAGAAACATTAAAAGCACCTTTCTTTAATACCTCGAACCTCATCCTCTTAAGGCCAACCGGCTAGAGGTGGGAGCGACATTAAAATAGCGTCCGTGTTGCCGCCCGTCATGAGACCGAATTTGGTGCCCCGATCATGGATGAGGTTGAATTCCACGTAGCGGCCACGTTTGATCAACTGGGCCTCTCGCTGTTGTTCGGTCCAGGCCTCGTTCAAGTGCCGTCGGATGATACTCGGATAAACATCGCGAAACGCGCGACCCACATCCTGCGTGAATGCAAAATCCGCCTGCCAATTTCCAGTGTTGAGATTATCATAAAAAATACCGCCAACACCTCGTGCCTCGCTTCGGTGAGGAAGGTAGAAATAGTCATCGCACCAGGCTTTGAACTTGGGATAATACCCTTCATCATAAAAGCCCGTGTCGTGTAACTCACAAGCGAGCTTAAATGCGCCGTGAAAGTCCCGCGTATCTGCGTCGACGGGAAACACCGGCGTGAGATCACCCCCACCACCAAACCAATGTTTGGTGGTCACTATCATTCGCGTGTTCATATGAGCGATCGGCATAAGTGGTGAGCGCGGATGTGAAACCAACGAAATACCAGAAGCCCAGAACCTGGGATCATCCTTTGCACCAGGAATTTGGTCACGGAATTGCCCGGAGAACTCCCCATAAACGGTAGAAACATTGACGCCGACTTTTTCAAATACCCGGCCCCGCATTACGGACATAACACCACCGCCACCTTGGGCGGTATCCCCGTCTTGCGTTGGACGGGTCCAGGACTTTTGCTCGAAAGAGCCTGGTGTCATTTCTGCATACATACTTTCACCAATGGCCTCATGCTCTATTGACTCAAACGATGCGCAAATTTCATCACGAAGTTTTTCAAACCATTGACGAGCTGCGGCTTTCCGAGATTCTAGTTTATCGGTCATTCCCTCGAGTCCTTGCTAAAATCGAGTAATGGTCTGTTATTAAACGAAAATGACAGACGCGCTAGGATCTTTTAATCAACGTCATATAGATTTACGGTGCACGATCGTGAAGTGCTAGCTGACGCAAAGCCTCGCCTGCCACCATGGCGGCAGCAATAGCTACATTCAAAGATCTCATCCCGGACGTCATAGGTATTACCAAGCGCTCACTCACTTCGTCATGAACAAAATCGGGTACACCCGCACCTTCACTGCCAACCAATAACGTATCGCCCGGCGCAAAATCGTAATCTAAGTAAGATAAATTAGATTGAGTTGTCAGCAGAATCAGCCGACCTGATTGCCCATGATTAGCTCGCTGAAAGGCAGCCCAAGATGCGTGTCTAACAAAATTCACGCTATCAAGGTAATCCATGCCCGCACGTTTGAATTTTTTGTGCGAAAGCGGAAACCCACATGGCTCGATAATGTCGGCTTCGATACCCAAGCAAGAAACCAAGCGCAAAATAGTACCGGTATTCTGGGGAATGTCGGGCTGATACATCGCTATTCGCAAGTTTAAAACATTTTTCATCTTAAAAATAAAATCCAACCTGTATTGCTTTTTTCGGTTGCTGGTCCTCGAATCGGCTATATATATGGTTGGCATTAGTAGTTGCTGAGATCTAACCCCGGCCTCACAAAGCATTGTAACAATAAATTAAAATATTTTGGTTTCTTTTTGAAATTTGGGTCGACTGGCGATACACCAGCAAAGCATCTGTTTTCTTCAGCAGAACCAGGATGTAAAATAACAATATTTATAGCTCCGCGACGCATACAAAATACGACTAATAGGGTAAAGGAATGACAAATGGCTGGTTCAACAACTGATCAAAAAGTTGAAGCCGAAAACGGTGGTGATACAGAGACACGCCGAGACTTTCTACTCATATCCACCGTGAGCGTGGGTGCTGTTGGTGCCGCTATTGCGGCTTGGCCGTTTATTGACTTGATGAATCCCTCGGCAGACGTTTTGGCTATGGCTTCAACAGAAATTGACCTTTCCTCAATTGAGGAGGGTCAATCGATCACAGCTATGTGGCGAGGAAAACCTGTTTTTATCAGGAAACGGACTTCTGAAGAGATAGAATCGGCTAGTAATGTCGAAATGATGGACTTAAAAGATCCGGAGCAAGATGCCGCCAGAGTGCAAAAACCTGAATGGCTTGTAATGATTGGGATTTGCACCCATCTAGGCTGCATACCACTTGGACAAAAGACCGGCCAAATCAAAGGCGAATACAATGGTTGGTTCTGCCCCTGCCACGGGTCTCACTATGATACCGCTGGTCGCATTAGAAAAGGGCCCGCTCCAAAAAACTTGGAGATACCTCCTTACAAATTTATCGATAATTCATCAATTCGAATAGGTTAGAATTTAAAATGACAGCGCCAACCTGGAAAAATCCGCTAGTGAAATGGGTCGACACGAGATTGCCCATTTTCACCTTTATGCATCACGATTTAATCGATTATCCAACGCCAAAAAACCTAAACTACATGTGGAATTTTGGTTCGCTGCTCGGAATAATTTTAGTGATCATGATTGCGACGGGCATCTTTTTATCCTTCAACTACACTGCCCATGTTGATTTGGCCTTTGACAGCGTAGAGAGGATTATGCGCGATGTTAATCATGGCTGGCTGATTCGGTACTTGCACATGAATGGGGCCTCCATGTTCTTTCTGGTGGTTTATATCCATATTTTCCGCGGACTTTATTATGGCTCATACAAAGCGCCGCGAGAACTTCTTTGGATAATTGGAGTAGCGATACTCCTAGTCATGATGGCAACGGCCTTTGACGGATACGTGCTTCCTTGGGGACAAATGAGTTTCTGGGGAGCAACCGTGATAACTAACTTATTTTCGGTAATCCCCTTTGTCGGTGATAAGATTGTGATCTGGTTGTGGGGAGGTTTTGCTGTCGACAATCCGACGCTCAACCGGTTTTTTTCACTCCACTATTTGTTGCCTTTCGTAATATTTGGGTTGGTTTTTCTTCATATCTGGGCATTGCACACGGCGAAATCTAATAACCCGCTGGGAATAGATATTAAGGGAGATCAAGACACGATTCCTTTCCACCCGTATTACACGATCAAAGACTCTTTCGGTTTCGGAGTTTTCTTAATAATCTACCTTGGGATTACCCTGTTTACCCCAAACCTTTTGGGGCATCCCGATAACTACATTCGAGCCAATCCCCTGGTTACACCGGCAGAAATCGTGCCCGAATGGTACTTCCTTCCATTCTATGCAATCTTACGAGCTGTTCCCGATAACTTTATAGATATTTTTGGCCTTCTACCGGTCATTATCGATGCAAAGACCTCAGGCGTGGTCCTGATGTTCGCATCTATTTTGATTTTGTGCCTTTTACCCTGGTTAGATCGATCAAAAGTTCGTAGTGCAAAGTTCCGGCCAATTTACCGACAATTGTTCTGGATTTTTCTTGCCGATTGCTTGGTATTGGGTTGGGTCGGAGCCAAACCGGCAGAAGGGACAATGCTCATAATTGGTAGGGTAGCTACTTTCTGGTACTTTTTCCATTTGCTGATTTTGGTTCCGTTGGTCTCAAAATATGAAAAAACAAGGGATTTGCCAGAGAGTATTAACGCATCGGTATTGAGCAAACGCACAGAAATACAGGTTCCAGCAGAATGAATATGAAAACCATGATTACGAGGTTGGGCACGTTCTTGCTCATAGCCTCTTGGTGCACCGCAGTGCAAGCTGCTGGGGGAGCCACACCGCCGCCAAAGCTTGACTGGTCGTTCAAAGGCCCCTTCGGTGTTTTCGATCGAGCACAGCTGAAAAGAGGGTGGCAGGTTTATAATGAGGTCTGCTCGGGCTGCCACTCAATAAACCAGATATACTATCGCCATCTTGAGCAAATCGGATACTCTTCGGAGGAGGTTAAGAAACTTGCTGCAGAAGCGGAAATTCCAGCTGGACCAAACGAGGATGGGGAAACACATGAAGACGGCGAAGTCATTGTTCGCGCTGGAAAACCGTTCGATAAAATCAAAATGCCTTTCCAAAATGATGCTGCGGCACGAGCGGCCAATAATGGTGCCCTTCCGCCAGATCTCTCCTTAACGACCAAAGCTCATCCTGCAGGTGTTGACTATATATCAGCTGTTCTGACCGGTTATAAGGACCCTCCCTCAGGTTATAAAATGAACGAGGGTATGTATTACAACGCGTTTTACGCGGGCAAACAAATAGCCATGCCGAACCCACTTAGTGATGATGCAGTTGAATACGTTGATGGAACCAAAGCATCTGCGCAGCAAATGGCTGTCGATGTCTCCGCATTTTTGGCTTGGGCAGCAGAGCCGGAAATGGAGGATCGTAAACGCTTAGGTATTAAGATCATCCTATTTCTGATCGTTCTCACCTCTCTACTTTATGCATTAAAGCGTCGAATATGGTCAGATGTGCATTAGGCCCTAACTGATCGTAATTAGTTTCGATGGGCGTCTGGCTGGTTGGTATCGTATAAATGCTTTTTTTATTTCGGGGTGTCTATTGGACAGATTGGGACAAATAAAAATACGAGGAGACCAATATGAAGCGTGTGCTTGGAACGATATTCGCCGTTTCCATTATCCTCGCCGCATCGGGAACTGCCATGTCTGCCGGAAAACCAATCGTCACTTTTAAAACCAATATGGGGGACTTTACGGTTCAGCTTGAACCAGAGAGGGCTCCCAAAACAGTCGCCAATTTTCTCGAATATGTGAGGGATGGTCACTATGATGGGACAATCTTTCACCGGGTGATCGCCAAGTTCATGGTTCAAGGTGGCGGTTTCTTGCCAAACTTACAAAAAAGAGATACCCGTGGGCCAATCACCAATGAAGCTAACACTGGCCTCAAAAACGAACGGGGTACCATTGCCATGGCGCGAACAGCGGACCCCCATTCCGCAACAGCCCAATTTTTTGTGAATGTCATCTATAACAGATTTCTCGATCATACTGCCAAGACCCAACAGGGTTGGGGTTATACAGCGTTCGGACGTGTTATCGATGGAATGAATATCGTTGGCCGCATGGCGAGGGTAAAGACCGGGACAAAAGGACCCTACTCTGACGTACCCAACGATCCAATCATCATTGAAAAGGCCACTGTAATATCAGAATAAAACTGGGCCAAATCGGGGGAAATCGTATGGTGTTACCAGTTATTGGGGTCATCGGGGGTAGTGGCCTTTACGATATCGGCGGCCTAAGTAACACGAGATGGGAACGGGTAGACAGTCCCTACGGCGAGACCTCCGATGAGTTTCTATTCGGCGAGTTGGACGGGCTTCAGCTCGTTTTCCTGCCCCGCTATGGCCGCGGGCACAAAATTCCGCCAACTGAACTTAATTACCGCGCTAACATTGATGCGCTTAAGCGGGTGGGTGTAACAGAAATCCTATCCCTTTCAGCGTGCGGTTCGTTTAAGAAAGACCTCGACCCCGGCACGTTTGTCATTGTAGATCAATTCATCGACCGAACCTTTGCCCGCGTTAAAAGTTTTTTCGGCACCGGCCTAGTGGCCCATGTGGAGTTCGGTCATCCGGTCTGTAGCCGGCTGGGAGACGCGCTGGAAGCGGGTTGTACTGCGCTCGACATTAAGTCTATCCGGGGCGGCACCTACCTCGCGATGGAAGGCCCACAATTTTCGACCCTGGCGGAGAGCAAACTTTACCAAGGCTGGGGCTGTGACGTGATCGGTATGACCAACATGCCCGAGGCCAAACTCGCCCGGGAGGCGGAAATGTGTTACGCCACCGTAGCCATGGTCACTGACTACGACTGCTGGCATCCGGACCATGATCACGTGACTGTCGATGCTATCATCAAGATGCTCATGGACAATGCGGAAAAGGCGCGCGCGCTCGTCAAGAACGTCGTCCCTCGGTTGGCTGACCGAAAAGACTTGTGCCACCAAGGTTGTCACGAAGCTCTCGATAACGCACTCATCACGGCACCCGATGCCCGGGATCCCGTCATGGCCGAAAAACTCGCGGCTGTTGCGGGACGGGTCCTCGGATAAGGACAGCTGTAGATGAGAGTTGGTGGCACTCCTCACCGGACAATCTGGCTGGCTGCGGATGCGGTGTCTGGTATTGGAGATGTGGAAATCATCGATCAGACCAAGCTCCCCCATGAATTCACCACCGTCCGCCTCACGACCATGGAAGAGGCCGGTTTTGCCATTAAGGATATGTGGGTACGGGGCGCGCCGCTGATCGGTGCGACTGCCGCTTACGGCGTGGCGCTTGCCATGCGGACGGACCCGTCCGAGGCCCATCTGGCGAAGGCTTACGACCACTTATTCAACACCCGCCCCACGGCAGTTAATCTGCGATGGGCGCTGGATGATATGACGCGCTTGCTAAGCGCACTTCCACCGGACCAACGCATCATGGCTGCCTTTCGTCGCGCGGCTGAAATTAGCGACGAGGATGTCGCAATCTGCGCCAGCATCGGCGAGCACGGAAAGGCCGTCATCGAGGCGGCATGGGACAAGAAAGGCCGGGCCGAAACGGTGAATGTGCTGACCCATTGCAACGCCGGCTGGCTTGCCACGGTGGACTGGGGCACAGCTCTTGCACCCATCTATAAGGCATACGATTCTGGGATCCCGGTCCATGTCTGGGTGGACGAAACCCGCCCCCGCAACCAAGGAGCTAGCTTAACGGCCTGGGAGTTGGCCCAGCACGGGGTCGATCACACGGTCATCGTTGATAACGCGGGCGGCCACCTGATGCAGCATGGTATGGTTGACCTCTGCATTACCGGCACGGACCGCACTACATACACGGGCGATGTGTGTAATAAAATTGGAACCTATCTCAAGGCACTGGCTGCCCAGGACAATAGCGTGCCATTCTATGTCGGGCTGCCCTCGCCAACAATCGACTGGACCGCAGAAGACGGCGTGCGAGATATTCCCATCGAGGAGCGAGGTACAGCGGAAGTCTCTTCGATATCCGGCCGGGGAGAGGATGGCAGGCTCAGAAACGTACAACTGACCCCCGACACCAGCCCCGCGGCCAACTACGCCTTCGACATTACCCCGCGCCATCTCATCACCGGACTTATCACAGAACGCGGTATTTGCGACGCGTCGGCGGACAGCCTCAAGCGTCTTTTTCCGGAAATGGGGTAGCCACCACCGGTCCGTGACAGTTGCCGTAATTGAATCCGGAGGACTTCCCTTTAAAGTGCCCCCATGACGACTGTCTCTAACACCGTGACCGTTCTGCTGCCGCTACCGCTCGGTAACGGCTACACCTATGGCATTCCTGATGCGCTCGACCTCGGGCGCGGCGATATTGTCTCCGTGCCTCTGGGGCAGCGGCAGGTCAACGGGGTGGGTTGGGATAGAGAGCCTGAGGACGTTACGCCGGAAAAATTAAAATTTATCTCAGCCAAACTTGATTCACCGCCCCTGCCACGGGTCTCCCGCGAATTTGTGGACTGGGTGGCGGCCTACAATCTGGCATCTCCTGGCGCTGTCCTGCGCATGGTGATTAGTGTGCCGGCCGCGCTGGAGCCCCCGAAACCTCGCATCGCGTATGCTCTAAACACTAACCCGCCAGCCTGCCGGACAACTGCAGCGCGCGAGCGAGTGCTTACAGTATTGAAAGATGGTCTGCCCCGCTCGGGTCAAGAGTTGGCTCTGGAAGCCGGGACCGGCCCGTCAGTCATAAAAGGCCTCGTCGAGGCCAATATGCTCATCAAACTGACGCTACCGCCGGCGCCACATTTTGCCAATCCTGACTGGCATGCACCTGGACCAACCCTGTCAGCCGAACAAGCCACCGCTGCAACCGCCATGCGCCAGCATGTATTGGATAGCGCCTTTCAACCGTCCGTTCTTGAGGGTGTGCCAGGATCGGGCAAGACAGAAGTCTATCTGGAAGCGATCTCGGAGGCACTTGCCAGTGACAAACAGGCGCTCGTCTTGCTGCCCGAGATCGCCCTTAGCGCCCAATGGCTGGAACGATTCCGAGAACGTTTCGGCTGCGCGCCGGCCTTGTGGCATTCGGATCTCACCGGTGTGCAGCGCCGAACTACTTGGCGCGCCGTAGCCAGCGGCGAGGCCAAAGTAGTTGTCGGCGCGCGCTCTGCCTTGTTCCTGCCCTATCCGGATCTCGGTGTGATCGTAATTGACGAGGAGCATGACGGTTCCTTCAAACAAGAAGAGGGCGTCGTTTATAATGCCCGAGACATGGGCGTGGTGCGGGCCAGCCTCGGCAGCATCCCCGTGGCACTTGTGTCCGCCACACCGTCTTTGGAGACGATGCAAAACGTGGCTGAAGGCCGCTATAAACACTTTAATCTGCCGGCCCGGCACGGCGGCGCGGCACTCCCAGACATCCTGCGGGTGGATATGAGAGTCGCCGGCCCGGAACGGGGAAAGTGGCTGTCACCAGATTTGGTCAACACGCTTAATGAGACATTTCTCCGCGGTGAACAGGCACTGCTGTTCCTAAATCGCCGAGGCTATGCGCCCCTAACTTTATGCCGCGCCTGCGGGTTTCGTCTGCAATGCCCGCAATGTTCCACCTGGCTTGTGGAACACCGGCTGCTGGGGCGCCTACAATGTCATCAGTGCGGCTACGCAGCCAAAATGCCCCAAGCCTGTCCGGATTGCGGCGCCAAGGACAAGCTTACCGCCTGCGGACCCGGCGTGGAACGGCTGGCCGAAGAAGTGGACGAGATCTTTCCCAGTATCGAAAGCCGAATTGTTGCCAGCGATACGCTGCACAGACCGGGTCAAGCGGCTGAGCTAGTGCGCGAGATCGAGTCTCGGAAAATAGATCTTCTAATCGGTACACAAATTATCTCAAAAGGGTATCATTTCCCGTATCTCACCCTGGTTGGTGTTGTGGACGCGGATCTCGGTCTGTCTGGCGGCGACCTTCGGGCATCAGAGCGGACCTATCAATTGCTCTACCAGGTCGCGGGCCGCGCTGGCCGAGCGGAGCGGCCGGGAAGAGTCATTCTACAGACCTACATGCCCGATCATCCGGTGATCGAGGCCATCTCCACCGGTGACCGAGAAGAGTTTTTGAGCGCGGAAGCACAGGACCGGAAAGATAATATGATGCCGCCGTTTGGTCGGCTTGTCGGGATCATTGTATCGGGTGCAGATGAAGCCGCCGTCGAACAAGCGGTCAAAGCACTAAACCAGACGGCGCCACGGGACAACAAGATTCAAACGCTCGGTCCCGCGGAAGCGCCCATTAAGCTTTTGCGGGGTCGGCACCGCCGACGGTTCCTCCTGAAAGCAAGGAAAAACGTGAATATCCAGGCAATAATCCGGCGATGGCTTTCCACGGCTCAAATACCACGCAAAATACGCGTCCATGTGGACATTGACCCCTATACTTTTCTATAGCCCCTCAACACCTAACTAATTGTAATGAAGGTTAAAATAAGCACCTGCTGTCGCCCCGGGAGTCCGCTTGTCAGTCGCAAATCAGTATGCTAGACAACCTCGGCTTTTTATTGGCCAGCACGTTTTTTTGGCAGGCCCATTGCGAATATATTAACCGACGTTTCATCGTTTTCAGTCGCCTCGGCGGCGGGAATTGTTCAGGAAACTCATATACGAGGTTTATCTGAGTTGGCTTCCGATACCACAGGCGTTACCGGATTAGCTGGTCGTTATGCTTCCGCATTGTTTGAATTGGCGGAAGAGCAGAACGCGCTGGATCAAGTTGCTGACGATGTCAGAGCTCTGTCAGCGCTCATCGATGGAAATGATGAGCTTACCCGCTTGGTTCGCTCTCCCGTGATATCACGGTCAGCACAGGGGGCTGCGTTGGATACCATCCTGACACGCGCCGGAGCAAACGAACTCACACGTAAATTTGTCGGATTAACATCAGCAAACCGCCGCTTGTTTGCGCTTATGGATATAATTAACGGGTATCTGATGATCTTAGCGGGAAGACGGGGTGAACTCACTGCAGACGTTACGTCTGCCCAACCATTAAACGACAAGCAGACCCAGGATCTCCTGGATGTGCTGAAGCGCACGGTTGGGGGTAATGTCAGGTTAAACACCAAAGTTGATCCGAATTTGCTTGGCGGCCTTATCATCAAGGTGGGGTCACGCATGGTTGATTCTTCACTTAATACGAAGCTGCAACAGTTGCGGCTCGCCATGAGAGGGGTTGGATAATGGAAATCCGCGCAGCGGAAATCTCCGCAATTCTCAAAGAACAAATTGAAAATTTCGGGACCGAATCTGAGGTTGCGGAGGTTGGTCAGGTTCTATCAGTCGGTGACGGCATCGCCCGTATTTATGGGTTGGATAAGGTCCAAGCCGGGGAGATGGTCGAATTTCCAGGAGGCATCAAGGGCATGACCCTGAACCTGGAGGAAGACAATGTGGGTGTCGTAATCTTCGGCGATGACCGTAACATACGAGAGGGTGACACGGTCAAACGAACAGGGGACATTGTCGATGTTCCCATCGGCAAAGGCCTTCTGGGCCGTGTCGTAGATGCCCTCGGTGAACCAATTGACGGTAAGGGCCCGATCAACGCAGATCGGCGCGGCCTGATTGAAGTGAAAGCACCGGGCATTATTCCGCGGAAGTCGGTGCATGAGCCCATGCAAACGGGCATCAAAGCTATCGATAGCCTTATTCCAGTTGGCCGTGGCCAGCGTGAACTTATCATTGGTGACCGTCAAACCGGCAAAACCGCTATTATCGTTGATACCATCTTAAACCAGAAGAAAATCAACGACGCCGCAAAGGATGACTCCGAAAAACTTTTCTGTGTGTATGTTGCGGTAGGGCAAAAACGCTCCTCCGTCGCCCAACTCGTCAAAAGCCTAGAGGAAAATGGAGCGATGGAGTATTCGGTCGTTGTCGCCGCTACTGCCTCTGAACCAGCGCCAATGCAGTTTCTGGCGCCCTACACGGGATGCACCATGGGCGAATATTTCCGTGACAATGGCATGCATGCGGTGATTTTCTATGATGATCTGACAAAACAGGCCGTGTCTTATCGACAGATGTCGCTTCTTCTGCGCCGGCCACCAGGGCGGGAAGCCTATCCGGGGGACGTTTTTTATCTCCACTCTCGCCTATTGGAGCGCGCTGCCAAAATGGGCGATGAAGCTGGCGCAGGGTCTTTAACAGCCTTACCGGTGATTGAAACCCAGGCAAACGACGTGTCGGCTTACATCCCGACGAACGTAATATCCATCACTGACGGCCAGATTTTTCTTGAGACGGACTTGTTCTACAAGGGCATACGCCCAGCGGTGAATGTCGGCCTGTCGGTCTCGCGCGTAGGATCAGCCGCCCAGGTAAAAGCCATGAAACAGGTAGCAGGCTCCATTAAGCTGGAACTGGCACAGTACCGCGAAATGGAGGCCTTTGCACAATTTGCTTCAGACCTGGATGCCTCTACCCAGCAGCTGCTGGCGCGCGGGTCCCGTCTCACAGAGGTCTTAAAACAAGCCCAGTTCTCCCCTTACGCGATGGAGGAACAAGTGGTCGCCATCTTCTCTGGTGTCAACGGGTTCTTGGACAGCATCCCAGTGGATGAAGTGGTCCGTTTCGAAAGTGCCCTTATGGACGCTGTTCGGGAGAAGGGAGCCGACATTCTGGAGGCGATCCGGACGGATGAAGCCATTTCAGATGCAACCGAAGAGAAACTGAAAAGCTTCATCGGTGATTTCGTAGGATCTTTTAGTTAAACCTCGCACCCAGGCCAGATTTTTGGCCAGCGGCAAGCGAACACAGATTAACGGACGACATAGCGAACCAGCCATATGGCAAACTTAAAAGAGCTCAAGACCCGTATCTCCAGCGTAAAGTCGACGCAAAAGATTACGTCTGCCATGAAAATGGTGGCGGCGAGCCGACTCAAACGTGCCCAGGAAGCGGCAGAGGCGGCACGGCCCTATGCAGAGCGTATGGAGCGCATGATCTCGTCCATTCTGGAGAACACAGCGGCAACCGAAGGCGGTTCTAAATTGCTTGCCGGAACAGGCGCCGAGGATACGCACTTGATAGTGGTTGTGACATCCGACCGCGGCCTGTGCGGTGGCTTCAATTCCAGCATCAGTCGGGAAGCCCGTAATCGTATTCGCGACCTTCAAGTAGCAGGCAAAAACGTTAAGCTTCTCTGCGTTGGCCGGAAAGGCCGTGACCAACTTAAATCAGAGTTTAACGATAATATCCTTGAAACTTACGAGGGTATCGGTCGCAGTGGTGTGACCTTCGATGAAGCTGATGAAGTCGCAAATCAGATCATTGGAATGTTTGATAGCGGTGAATTTGATGTCTGCACTTTAGTTTACAATAAATTTGTCTCCGCCATTACGCAGGTTGTCACGCCTCAGCAGATTATTCCCGTCGAAATTAACGTAGCAAAAGAGACGACAAAGGGCGACGAAGCACCCGCCAGTGAAGGGCCCATAGCGACCTATGAGTATGAACCATCCGAGCAGGAAATTCTATCAGAACTCCTGCCGGAAAACCTAAAAATACAGGTGTTCCGCGCACTTTTGGAGAGCAGCGCGTCTGAACATGGCGCACGTATGTCTGCCATGGACAATGCGACACGGAACGCTGGAGATATGATCGACGGCCTGACACAGACCTTTAACCGGACACGTCAGGCGAAGATCACCAGCGAGTTGATTGAAATTATTTCTGGCGCGGAAGCGCTCTAACTCAACAGGAGTTAAGGACAATGGCCAAAAACAATGTTGGCGCAATTTCCCAGGTGACGGGGGCGGTGGTCGATGTAAAGTTCGATGGTGACTTGCCCGAAATTCTGAATGCCCTAGTAGTGGATAATAACGGCACCCGTTTGGTGCTCGAAGTCGCCCAGCACTTGGGTGAATCCCAGGTCCGCACAGTCGCCATGGACACGACAGACGGGCTCGTGCGTGGTGCGGAAGTGGTAGACACAGGGGAGCCGATCAACATGCCGGTTGGACCCGAGACCCTCGGTCGAATCATGAACGTTGTGGGCGAACCGGTTGATGAACGGGGCCCAATTGAGACCAAGACGACATTGCCAATTCACCGTTCTGCACCTGAGTTTCTGGACCAATCCACCGAAACCGAAATTCTCGTCACCGGAATCAAGGTCGTTGACCTGATTGAGCCTTACGCCAAGGGCGGTAAAATTGGCCTGTTCGGCGGGGCGGGTGTTGGCAAGACCGTAATCATCATGGAACTTATTAACAACATCGCCAAAGGCCATGGTGGGTATTCCGTGTTTGCTGGTGTTGGGGAGCGAACCCGTGAAGGCAATGATCTTTATCACGAAATGATGGAGTCCGGCGTCATCGTGCCGGACGGGCCCGGCTCAAAAGCTGCCCTGGTCTACGGCCAGATGAACGAACCTCCCGGCGCCCGCGCGCGTGTCGCGCTGTCGGGTCTGACTGTCGCTGAGTATTTCCGCGATCAGGAAGGCCAGGATGTACTGTTCTTCGTCGATAACATCTTCCGCTTTACCCAAGCGGGCTCTGAAGTGTCCGCGCTGCTGGGCCGCATCCCCTCGGCGGTGGGCTATCAGCCTACACTCGCGACTGACATGGGCGCCATGCAGGAGCGAATCACATCAACCAATAAAGGATCTATAACCTCGGTGCAGGCCATATATGTGCCAGCGGATGACTTAACCGACCCTGCGCCGGCCACGTCCTTCGCCCACCTGGATGCGACAACGGTGCTGAGCCGCCAGATTGCGGAATTGGGGATCTACCCGGCTGTGGATCCGCTGGACTCCACGTCCCGCGTGCTCGATCCGAAAATCGTGGGTGACGAACATTACACCATTGCCCGTGAGGTACAGCGTATCTTGCAGACCTACAAAAACCTCCAGGACATCATCGCCATTCTGGGCATGGATGAATTGTCGGAAGAAGATAAGCTAACTGTTGCCCGGGCGCGGAAAATTCAGCGGTTCCTGTCTCAGCCCTTCCACGTGGCCGAAGTCTTTACCGGCACGCCAGGCGTATTCGTCAACCTGGAAGATACCATCAAGGGCTTCAAGGGCATCTGTGCAGGTGAATATGACCACCTGCCGGAGGCCGCCTTCTACATGGTCGGCACCATTGAAGAAGCCGTGGAAAAAGGGCAGAAACTCGCAGCGGAAGCGGCCTAAGGGTTATTCACGATGGCCGATAAACTCATCTTCGAACTGGTCTCACCAAGCGCGCTGCTCGCCTCGGAAGAGGTCGACATGGTCGTCGTTCCGGGCGCCGACGGTGATTTCGGCGTGCTTGCCGGCCACGCGCCTGTTCTCAGCAACCTGCGGGCCGGCGTTGTCGATATTCATAATGACGGTCAGGTGACCAAAAGTCTGTTCGTTGAAGGCGGCTTCGCCGAAGCCGCCGATGGGCGCTGCACGCTTCTTGCAACAAAAGCCCAAGACGTCGCCGATATCTCAGCAGACGACGCAAGCGCCCGCCTCACGACGGCGCAGGAAGCCGGAGCCGCTGCAGATGAAAATGGCAAGGCTGCCGCGGCTCAAGAAGTCACCGTTGCTGAGGCGATGGTCTTCGCGGCCAGCAACAGGGCTGCTTAATTTCACACCCCACACACTTCTATATCATGGTGAGGTCTGCTAAACGGTGATCGAGTGCCGAGCCTCGCTTATCAGGATTATGTCATTGCCGGCGAAGGAAAGGCTGCGAATGATTTTTCGCCCTTGGATGGATAATCTAAGACGAACTTCGCGTTTCAAATGATCTGGATTATCAAAATCGACGATTTTATTTCTCAACCGGGTACCCGACGATGCTGCCCCATTCCGTCCATGAGCCGTCATATATGAAGATATTATCGTGGCCTAGGATATGGGTCAGAACGGTCCAGGCGAAGGTCGCCCGGTGTGAGAGCCGGCAGTAGCATACGACTTCCTCGAGGCTCTCGGGTACGCAACCGACCGAAGCTAACTTCGCCTTCAGTTCGGCCGGGCTTTTGAAGGTGTCATCGGCGTTGAGGAACTCTCTGAAATACAGATGCTTGGCGCCCGGAATGCGGCCGCCACGCTCAGCACCATGGTCAAACTGGCCAATTTCCATTACCCGCTCGCCGGAATATTCCTCCGGGCTGCGCACATCTAGGAGAAATCGGCCCTCATCGCCTAAATGACTCCGCACATTCTCCCGGCCAAGCCGCATGGTTGAATCACCTGCCTGAGGGACATATTCTACGGGACTGACTTCGGGCACAACGTCGCTCATGGGGCGAGCATCCTGCTGCCACTTTACCCGACTACCGTCTAAAACATAGGCCTCTCTGTGGCCTGCCATGGTGAGTGCCCAGAGGGCATAAGTGCCATACTGTACGGGTTCACCGACGAGCACGATGCGGTCCGTTTCCGAGATACCCACGGCACCGAGGCGTTCCGCTAGTTTTTCGGATGTAACAAACTCTCGGTCAGTATCGTGCCAGCACAAGTCTTTCCAAAAGAAGTTGATGGCTCCCGGAATGTGACTTTGGGTATAGGGGGCATCTTCTCCCTTTTTAGAGGACACCTCAATCACCTTGATCGTTGGGTCCAAAAGCCGTTCAGCAAGCCAATCTGCAGTGACAATGGGTGAGGATGTCATTTGCATACTCCCAAGCGGTAAGTAAATGGAATAGTTGTTGTCCGTAAAATAACAATTGGTTACGGAAATAAAAGGCGATAACCCGCGCTTTGCTGTCTCCCCCTCACCGCTTGTGAGGGGAGAAAACTAGGACAATAACGCAGATTCAATTATTTTGCCGCGACCGGATATTTGGGCGCCTCGCCGGCCAATACGGATGCAACGTCAGAAGCGACCGTTGTTTGCAGATCTAATAGGGCCTCTTCGGAGTAAAAGCCCGTGTGCGGCGTGATCACAACGTCGTCTCGACCAACAATAGGATCGTCCGCAACGGGCGGTTCCGTTGGCAGCACATCAAGGCCTGCGCCAGCCAATTCCCCGGCATCCAAGGCAACGGCCAGATCATCGGTGTTTACCAACGGCCCCCGGGCCGTGTTGATCAGGAATGCTGAGCTTTTCATTTTCTTGAACGCGTCCATGTTGAACATATTCTCTGTCTCTGGTGTCAGCGGAGCATGCACAGATACATAATCGGACTGTGCGAGCAGGTCATCGAATTCGACCCTGGTGACATTGAGTTTCTGAAACACCTCATCGGGGCAATAGGGGTCGGCCGCAATTACGTTCATGCCGAAGGCCTGTGCTTTGCCAACAACAGCCTGCGGGATGTTCCCAAGGCCCAACAGGCCAAGGGTCTTTCCCCGGATGCGTCCAATTGGCACAACGGCCGGCATCTCCCAACGGCCATGCGCAACCAACTTATCGGCAAAAGAGATTTTCCGGGCAACAGCCAGTAACAGTGCCATGGCGTGGTCAGATACCTCGTCTAAGCAATAAACTGGTGCGTAGCAGACCGTGATGCCCTTGGCGTGGGCGGCCGGGATATCGATATTGTCTATACCAATGCCGAAACGGCCAATAACTTTGCAATTTCGAAGGCCCTCGATGACTTCGGCGGTAACTTGACCGTAGGTGGTCAATACACCCTCCGCGTCAGCAGCAACTTCAAGTATTTTCTCTGGCGTGGGTTCTTCCGCCAACTTCACAACAGCATTCACGCGACTGAGTGCTTCTTTTGCCGGATCAAGTGTGGGGAACACGGTATCTACAACGGCAACGATTGGATTTGCCATGGATTCACTCCTTTTAATTCCTAAGTCCGCAAAGCAGATCTGTCTAATTTGCGCCGTGAATAGCACCCACATGACGCTCTGACCAGACCCTATTAAAAGCAGTCGCGGGGCCTCAATGCATCCGTTCAGCTCACAATCGGCTGCGCAATTATCCATAGCGACAGCATGGTGTAGGCAACCATCAGTATCATCATGGGGATTTGGCTTTTTAACGCCCGCGCCGGGCTTCCATATAGCCTGATGGCTTCCGCATGGGATAGGTATACGGCCGCGACATGTCCAACCACAATGGCGATGATGGAGAAAAACCACACGAACTTAGCACTCATTAGGGTTAGATCAACTTTGTAGTCAGCGGTGCCGAAAAGGTCCCAGCCAAACCCAAAAGGATCCGACAACCGGCCGATCAACAGCTGACCTTCAAACACAAGCAGGGAGATGTAATGAGAGAGGTGGTAAGCAATCGAGATCGGCACGATGGAGAACACAAATAAGGGCGCGATTACATCAAATTTGGTGAGACTACCAGAGACCGCCCCGACGAGCGCAATGGCCACCAAATAGGCCGCAATGAACAGAAGCGGGAAGCTTGAAAAGCCCACGGTATCAACAATCCGGATTGCGGTCTGGCCGAACCCTGAGATTTGGTTATAGAACAACAGGCTCATGTCCTGAAAATGGGCCGTTTCGGTGTATCCATCGTAAGAAACTGTGGAGAGTAAAATCAGCACAAAAAACATCATCGTGATCGAGGGCATATTGGCAACACGCAGCCCCACGCCAGGGAAACGGAGGTTCCATTCCCGCTGTTCCGCCGGCGTTTTATAAAATGCCCCATAGCCGTTGATGCAGCCCTGGGTTTCGTCATCAATATCGAGGACAGAGAGGCCTTGTGCCGCCTCCCGGTCTCGCACGCGAACTTCCGTGATGGCAAACCGGGCGAACAAGGAGTATAGCACTGTGAAGGCTTCCCCTTTTTCCAGCCAAATCTCGCGTCCATACAGGAACATGCCCAACCAAGTGAGACCGGAATAGAGGGATAGGACAACGGCGACGTTAAAGGGCACACCAGCGCCGGGCCAGGTGATTTCCATCCAAGCGAAGACAAAAAAGAAGATGATGGCAGGCCAGGTACCCAATCCGTCGGGATAAGGCAAATTGAGGGACAGATCTTGACCCGCATCTCGCCGCTTGACCCAATTTTCCCCCCACCTGAAGAGGGCATTCCATGGGTTGATTAACGCCCAGAAATTACCTGCAAGTGAACAGACAAACGCAAGACCGACCCAGGCCACGACCCAGACCATCACCACGGAAATATTGTTATACGGGCTAGGATCGCCGATATAGCCGGCGACAACGATGAGAAAAAAGAAGAAAACGAAAATCACCCGCACTGTTTCGACCATCGCAGGATGCGCCAAGAACCTGCCAACAGGGGTGCGCAATAAATTAAAGGTGGGATAATCGCCGGGCGCGTGGTCCCTTTTAAGGATCAGAGCAATCACGAGGAAGGATAGGAACACAGCCGCCGCACCGCCAGTCACAAACATCCAGAGCGGCAACGGCAAGTCATAGCGCTGGCCAAATGCATGAGCCCTTGCTGGGTCAGGGAAAAGTGCCAGAAGTATGGCCACCAATACGCACGACCCGGTCCTCGGGTATCGTTCAAACGGCGGGCACCCGAAGGCTCTGATCCGATTGGTAACCTTCAGGGTGCCAAATGCACCGAGGATCAGGGTGGAGATTCTGACCCCCGCAATATAAATGGGGGGCGATGCATCTTTCCGCATTCTATTTCGGATAAACTTCAACATACATAAGCGCGCCGGGCCCATGATGGTGACCGGCTTTTTTGCCAAACCCATGGGATGTCACGGGAAACCTGCCAGTCGCCTCGGCAGTGAAACGCATGGTCCCGCCCGCGCCTGGCAACACCACGGTTTTCTGGTCAATCCCGTGCAGGTGGAGCTCAACCTTTTCATCCGTCTGCCAGTTCAGCTGTACCCGGTCTCCCTGCGTGACACGGACGGTACGCTTGCCCACCACTTTTCTCATTTCGATCGACACAGTGAGGATCCGAACCGCCGGATCCGTCTGTGCAATAACGGGTGTCTGACTCGCCAGAAAAAAAGCCATAAAGCCGCAAACCACAGAACTCTGTAGCAAAAATTTCATCGGTCCTCGTATACCTCAAACATGATCAAACCCGAGCACCCTATATATCCAATCAGGGATGATAATTCGATGTAATTCTCACATTAATTCGGGCCATGTTTTAGTGGCTTAGATGGCGTTCTTATGGATGACTCGAACCGTCGAATGTTGCGCCGTTCACAGTTAGGAACTCTAAAATGCCTTTTATTCCTGTTTTAGCCTACGCTGGGTTTATGACCTTGATTGCACTTTTGGCGGGACACTCTCCGTCCGTCCTGGCCCAAGACAAAATGCACAAGCATGGTCATATGAACCATCCACATATGAACCGAGCCATGCAACCCGCAACGAGCGGTAAGCACATGGATGCGGCCAAACTGGACTAAAGGGCGGAAAAGATGACCAATTCGGGTCATTCCAAGGTGTCCCTTTCCAGCCCGGCCAGGGCTTGTTCATTGACTTACAATATTGATAGACCTACGGTGTCCAGCTCTTATATAAGACAAGGCTCACGGGAAAGAACACAACACATGAGTTTACAAAAAATAAAACAAATCAATGTCGGTGTAATTGGGACAGGATGGTGTGGCGGTATTCGGGCCAACTCCTGTGCCGGAAGCCCGTTAGTGAATGAGCTCCATATCGCAGAAACCAATCCCCAGCGTCTACAGGAAGTCAAATTGGAGACCAGTCCAGTGACCGCAGTCGTTGACTATCAGGATCTTCTGAAAAACGACGATATCGACGCCATCATGATTTCTGCTACGCCCGAATCAACACACTTTCCAATAGCCAAGGATAGCCTCAACGCCCAAAAGCATGTATTCCTGGAAAAACCATTGTCTCTCTCGCTTCAAGAGGCGGATGAATTGGTCGCCTTGGCAGCAAAAAAAGGGGTCAAGTTTTCCATTGGCTATTCCCAGCGCTTTAACCCTAAGTTCGCATATGTGAGAAAGTGCCTGCAGGAAGAGAGTATTGGTAAAGCCGTCTCCATATTGGTAAGCCGGCACATCACGAGAGGGCTCGGTAATAAAATTGGCGGTCGCATCAAGTTGTCGCCTGCGGCCATGGAAGCCACCCATGATCTGGATTTTGTGTTTTGGTGTCTAGAGCCGGCTAAGCCGGTCCGCATCTATTCCCAGTCAGCATATGGCGCTATGAAGGACGTGACCGGCCTGGAAGATACCCAATGGATCATGGCAACCATGGATAACGGTGTTGTAGTGACGATCGGCGCGGGTTGGACTATGCCGCCGGGCTATCCCAACTATTCCGGCACTTGGATCGAAGTGACGGGAACAGAAGGCATGCTCGTCATTGACGACACCCACCGAGACGTCATTCTAAACACGATGGAAAATGGTATGCGCCTACCCATGTCCACAATGCCGGGAGAACCGGTTGACCATGTGTTCGCCGGCCCCATGCACGATGAAACCATTCACTTCTTAGAAGCGGTTACAATGGACCGACCAGTGATGGTGACGCCGGAGCAGGCGCGTCAGGTGATGGAAGTCTATATAGCTGCGGATATTTCAGCGGAACGTAATGAACCAATTAGTCTTCCCTTGAACAGCAATGACTTGTCTTCACTGAAGATGGCGAGTTAATGACTCCCTGAGGTTCGGCGCTGGGGTCACTATAATATGAACCCAGAAAAGCGGCCTAGGGCTTACTGGGTGGGCACCCAATCCAAAGTTCATAAATTGGTAAGCTCTTGATAGAGCCGTGAGAAGTCGGTTTCGCTCATGCCGGCTTTGATAGCTTTTTTGAGATACTTCGAGGTGCTACCGCCAATTTCCACCGGCAGACCCAATTTTTTATCGAGATCGACAGCCATGCCTACGTCTTTATCTAAGTTATAGATGCGCGAACGCGCATCCCAGGTACCGGACAGGACATGGTCCGGAAAGCGCCTTTCAGACGCATAGTTACGCGCATTTCCAGCATTGATCACCTCAATCATTTCGACAAGCGGTATGCCAGCCTTCTCGGCCATCAGCCCTGCCTCACACACGACAAGAAAATTCGTATGCACCACCATATTGAAAATGAGCTTCATGGTGTGTCCAGCGCCACTAGGCCCCAAGTAGAAAAGATTGGATGTGAAGGCCTCCAACACTGGTTTAGTGCGGGTAAAGGCGCGTTTGTCGCCACCGACCATTAGACGGAGAGTTCCTCTATCCGCGCCTGCAGCTCCACCGGTCATGCCGGCATCCAAGTAAGCAATATTTTTTCGCCGAGCCTTCGCTGCGAGTTTTCTCGTATAGACTGGGTCTGAGGTAGTGAAGTCATAAAGAACTAGACCTCGTTTGGCTCTTGCCAACATGCCATTGCGACCCGAGAGCATCTCTTCGATTTCCGCAGACCCAGGCACCACAAGAAAGATAGTAGCACAGCGCGCCGCCATATCGGGGGGTTCCACAGCAATCGACGAGCGTTTTAATTTTTTGCGTGCATCTTCAGAAATATCCCAGACCAAAACCTCGTGCCCTGCCTTGCCTAGGTTGCGCGCAATGCCTTTCCCCATATTACCAAGACCGATGACACCAACAGTCCTTGTTCTTTCTTTTTTCTTTGCCATCAGTCTTTACCGCGTTCCACATTGGCCGCCCGTTCCATCGCCTTGACTACAGCCGCGGCATCTTCATCAAAATGCCCTTGTGCCACCGCCGCATAATAGGATTGTAGAGCCACATGATAGATTGGTGTGGGGACCCGCAAATCATGGGCATGCTGAGATATAAACCGCGAATCCTTGATCGGTGTCGAGAAATTAGATCCCTCGTAGTCATAATCGTCTGCAGCCATGAGTGCACCCCGGGTCTCGAACATGGATGAACTAGACCCCGATCCCCCAATCACTTCATGCATGAGTTTAGGATCGAGCCCAGACTTCATACCAAGAACCATAACTTCTGCCGCCACCGCATTGTGCACGAGAATCAAGATGTTGCCACAGAATTTCATTTTCATGCCGCACCCAAAATCTCCAACGTAGAACTGGCGGAGAGCAAATCCGCTGATCACACTCTTTACACTCTCATAATCCGCCTCGTTGCCGCTCGCAAAGGCCGTCAATTTCTTTTGTTCCGCCAAGATGCGATTTCCGCTGACAGGACAGTCAATAACCCGCTTACCAGCCCCAAGAACGGCGTCCCGCGCCTTTTCTTTCTGAGCCACCGGAAAAGTACTCGCTTCGATTATGATCTGATCTTTCTTGGCAGATTGATGTAGTCCCTCTGCACCACCAAAAACTGCCTGCAAAGCATCGATTGTTGGTAAACAAGTCACCACAACATCTGTTTGATCCGCTGCATCCCGTGGGGAGGATGCCTCTGTCAGGCCAATCTCTGTAAGCCCTCCCAGGGCGTCTTCTCGGACATCGAACCCCACAACTTGGTGGCCGTCCCTCAGAAGATTCGTCGCCATGGCTGAACCCAGAACGCCAAGCCCAATGAAACCAATTGAGTGCGCCATATGTAATTTGATCCAGATTTCTTTTGATACGGGATAGTGGGGAATTGGATGGACGACGTCAATGCGGTCTAAAATCATCGAGTGGCGATGCTATCACCCAATACATTTGTTTTTCATTAACCTCTCTCCCCCACGTTAAGGGCATGTTAAAATGGCTCTTTACGCTTTGTGCGGCCGTTGTCATGGCAGTTATTGCCATGCAAGCTAATGCCGCAGACTTGATTGTGGCAGTGGAGGGAGTTCGCAATGGAGAGGGTGACATACGGTTCGCCCTCTACGATCAGTCGAAAGAATTTCCCACGGGCGAGAAGCTCAAGGGGCAAGAAGAAAATGCCAAGACTGGAGCGGTTCAGACCATTTTCAAAAACCTTGCGCCAGGGACCTACGCCGTAGCTGTGCATCATGATGAAAACAGGGACGATAAAATGAACCTCGGACTTTTTGTATTTCCGCTGGAGGGGTATGGATTCTCAAACAATGCGCGGGTCGTTTTTGTGCCACCCACCTTTGATGCTGCGGCGTTTACCATAGGTGCCAGGTCTATGGCGATCTCTCTAACTATGGTCTATTGACGCAATAGCTGCGCTCTCGTTCCGTTTCTTTTTACCCTGGCGGGACTCATTGCGTGTTAAAATAACAGCGCCGGTTACGATAATCACTGTACCTATCCAGGTCCAAGCCTCGGGCGTCTCCCCAAAAATAACGAAGCCAAACAGGGCGGCCCAGATCAGCCGGAAATAAGATGCAGGTTCCACGGCGGTGACATCACCCACTCGGTAGGAGTGAGTTTGCACCACATGGGCAAAACTGCCGCCAACGCCAAGCGCCATGAGCCAAAACCAGACGTCTATCGCAGGCCAAGTCCATACACTCAGGGCCGGGATGAACGAGACAACTAAGATGGTGAGGCTCATATAAAAAACAATGGTTTCCGGAGAGTCGGTGCGTGCCAACGATTTTGCCATTAGTTTAGATATAGCGACTGCAATTGCCGAGCAAACCACGAGCCAGGCACCAAAATTTACCTCTGCGAAACCTGGCCGCAGGATGACCAGCATACCGGCTAGGCCGAGCACGACCGCCAGCCAGCGTATTTTATCCGACGGCTCCCCCATGAACACGATGGCACCAATTGAGGCATACACTGGAACAATGAAAGAGAGCGCCGTAGCATCTGCAAGCGGCACGATGGTAATGGCGTAAAACCATGCAAGCATGGAGGAAGAATGGACAATTCCGCGGACGATGTGTACTCCTGGGCGTTTTGTTTTCAGCCGGTTGAAACCCACACGTAAGAAGAGTGGCAGCAGGGCAATTACGCCAAATAGAATTCTAAAGAAGACAATTTGGAACGGGTGCATGCCCTCGTTCGCGACCAGTTTGACCGCCGAATCGAGGGCCGCCAATGTGCCGACGGACGCAATCATCAGCACAATCCCGAGAACATTTGGGGACAGTCGTGTAAGCACGTAAACCGCTTCTAGCCTCTCGTGTCAAACTATGCCGCCAACGGGTCGGGGCTAATCCCGCGCACGCTTAGTCAGGCTCAGGGAATTGATGCAGTAGCGCAGGCCAGTTGGTGGCGGGCCGTCTGGAAACACATGACCCAAATGCGCATCACATTTAGCACACATAACCTCTGTGCGCAGCATGCCGAAGCTCCGGTCTTCCTCGGTGATCACCGCGCCGGGTTCGACCGGCTGCCAATAGCTGGGCCAACCAGTGCCGGACTCAAATTTTTCATTGGAATCGAACAAGTCCTGGCCGCAACAGACACAGCTATAGGTACCGGGTTCGGTAGCATTATGATATTTGCCGGAAAAGGCGCGCTCTGTTCCTTTTTCCCGGGTTACGTAATATTCCTCCGGGCTGAGCTGCGCCTGCCATTCTGCATCTGTCTTGGTGACTTTATCCGTCATGCTATCTGTCTTCCTATCTTTCTTAGCACTCAGAGAGACAGGAAATAGAGTAACCCGCGGGGGCCGACTTGGCAAAACCCCGCTGTTGTAAAACCTTAACAACACGAAAAATTCCGCCTTCCCCCTTGAGTTGCATTGAAGAGGCCCTAAAATCCGTCGCTATCATGGCCAAATCCGGACTCCTTGGGCCCTATCCACTAACGGAAGAGATCCTGCAGACACATGTCGAACAGTCCGACGACTGGAGTTCCGCCTCTGTCTTCGCGTTGGGTCCGGTTAAAAATCAACGCTTCCACCTCCAGAGGGTCGGGCATGCGGACGGCGATCTCGCGGAATTCCTTCGGCCTTATATCGGCCAATACCCGGCGTTCCGGTTTAAGTTCTACCGCTCGACCCGCTCCGCTTATGATAAAGAATGCGAGCTCTATCACGCTTTCAAGCCAAAGGATAACGTGGTCCACCCGGAGAAACCGAAAAACACCAAATTCACCTGCCCCGTGCCGAGTTGCACATTTGGGACCTGACAGAGGGGTAGCTACTGATCGATCAAAGAGGCAATCGGGTCTGCTAAGCCCCTCGTTTCATTTTCTTTTTTCGGGTGCCGGGTTTGCCAGCTTTATGACCGCCCTTGTGACCGCGGGATTTGTTCATTTTGGCACCGCCGCGGTCCTGCATTTTGGGCTGGGCCATGCGGCCGGCGCTGTCCTTCGGTCCGCTGCCAAGACCGTGCGCCGCCGCCGCAGATTGAGAGACTCCCGGTTTGCCGAGGCCAAGCTCAATGCCTTCCAGGCGACGGATCTCGTCCCGAAGGCGGGCGGCTTCCTCAAACTCCAAGTTGGAGGCCGCTTCGGTCATGCGGGACTTCATGTCTTCCAGATGGCTTTGGTAATTATCACCCACCAGATGTGCATCGCCAGAAACACCCGTGTCCACGGTGACATAGTCCATCTCGTAAACGCTTTCGAGCACGTCGGAGATGCCCTTCTTCACGCTTTCCGGCGTGATGCCGTGTTCCTCATTATAGGCCTCTTGACGGGCGCGGCGGCGATTTGTCTCGCCGATCGCGTATTCTAAAGAATCGGTAATTTTATCGGCATATAAAATCACCCGACCATCCACATTCCGGGCCGCGCGGCCGATGGTCTGTATGAGGGACGTCTTGGACCGCAGGAAACCCTCTTTGTCGGCATCCAGTATCGCAACCAGGGCACATTCTGGGATGTCGAGGCCCTCACGTAAAAGGTTGATGCCAATGAGCACATCAAAGGCGCCGAGGCGCAGGTCTCGGATGATCTCAATCCTTTCCAGAGTGTCGATGTCTGAATGTAGATAGCGCACGCGGATACCAGCCTCGTGCATATATTCGGTAAGATCCTCCGCCATGCGTTTGGTGAGGGTGGTCACCAGAACTCGTTCGCCCCGGGCAGCGCAATCCCGGGCTTCGGCCAACAGATCATCCACCTGGGCCTCGACGGGACGCACGATGCATTCGGGATCAATCAGCCCCGTGGGCCGCACCAGCTGCTCGATAAAGACGCCTCCGGTTGCCTCCATCTCCCACGGGCCGGGCGTGGCCGACACAAAAATGGTTTGTGGGCGCATATGATCCCATTCCTCGAATTTGAGGGGCCTGTTGTCGATGCAGGAGGGCAGGCGGAACCCAAAATCTGAAAGGGTTGACTTCCGGTTAAAGTCGCCGCGATACATACCACCCACCTGCGGCACCGTAACATGACTCTCGTCCACCACCAGCAAGGCATTTTCCGGCAGATATTCAAATAGCGTCGGTGGTGGTTCACCAGGGTTCCGGCCGGTAAGATATCGCGAGTAGTTCTCGATGCCGGAGCAGTGGCCGGTCGTTTCTAGCATTTCTATATCAAACGTTGTGCGCTCCTCAATTCGCTGAGCCTCCAAGAGCTTTCCATCTCTTTCGAACTGGGCAATGCGCTCCTTCAACTCAGCCTTTATCAGGGGGATGGCCTGCTGAAGGGTCGGCCGGGGCGTCACATAGTGGCTGGCCGGATAAAGAATAATTTCGTCCAGACCCGTAATTTTTTCTCCGGTGAGGGGGTCAATCTCCCAGATCGCCTCCAATTCATCACCGAACAGGCTCATCCGCCAGGCCCGGTCTTCCAAGTGAGAGGGGAAAATTTCGACGACGTCGCCGCGCACACGGAAGGTGCCGCGGAAAAAGGCGGTATCGTTGCGGGTATATTGTAGCTCTACAAATCGCGCAAGGAGATCGTTGCGGTGAATTGTCTCACCGGGCCGCAGCTTAACCGTCATCTGGGCGTAGGTCTCCACCCCGCCGATGCCGTAGATACAAGAGACACTGGCGACTATCACCACGTCCTTTCGCTCCAGAAGCGCACGGGTCGCCGAGTGCCGCATGCGGTCAATCTGTTCGTTAATGGAAGCGTCTTTTTCGATATAGGTATCGGTTCGGGGCACATAGGCCTCGGGCTGGTAGTAATCGTAATAAGATACGAAATACTCTACCGAATTCTCTGGAAAGAACTCCTTCATTTCGCCGTAAAGTTGGGCCGCCAGTGTTTTATTGGGCGCCAGCACAAGAGCGGGCCGGTCCACTCTTTGGATGGTATGCGCAATAGTGAATGTCTTACCCGATCCCGTCACACCCAGAAGCACCTGATCCTTTTCTTCTTCCAGTAAACCGGTTACCAGCCCTTCAATAGCGTCTGGCTGATCCCCAGTTGGGTCAAATTCGGAAACGACCTTCAAAGGCGCACCCTCTGTGATCGCGGGCTGTACCACTGGTGTAAAGACCGGAGGCGGTGAGATATCAGGTAAGTCAGGCATGGTATGATTTTAGAAACAAATTCGGCGACACACAATTTGTGTCTCATCGAATTACGCTATCCGCCCTTCTTCTGCACTTTCGCCCAGGTATCCCGGAGGGTTATGGTGCGGTTGAAAACCGGCTCTGCCGGGGTGCTGCCCTTATCCAATATGAAATAGCCAAGCCGTTCAAATTGGACAGCCTTACTGGTCTCACACTGTTCCAGGGCCGGTTCTAGCTTACAGCCAGTGATAACCTCCACGGAGTTTGGATTGAGATCCTCCAAAATATCGCCGCTTTTACCTGGTTCCTCAGCTTTGAACAAATGGTCATAAAGCCGAACCTCGGCATCTATCGCATGTGACGCTGCCACCCAATGAAGCGTGGCTCTCACCTTGCGGCCGTCCGGCGCGTTGCCCCCTTTGGTTGCGGGATCATAGCGACACCGGAGCTCCACCACCTCCCCTGCCGCATCCGTGATCACCTGGGTGCAAGTGACAAAGTAGGCATATCTCAGGCGGACTTCCCGTCCGGGGGCGAGGCGGAAGAATTTCTTGGGCGGATCCTCCATAAAGTCATCCCGCTCTAGATAAAGTTCGCGGGAAAAGGGCACTTTTCGCATGCCGGCGGTCTCATCCTCCGGATTGTTGACGGCGTCGAGCTCTTCCGTTTGGCCGTCGGGATAATTCTCAATCACGACCTTAAGGGGTCGCAGTACGGCCATGCGCCGGACCGCACGCTTGTTTAAATCCTCTCGAACACACGCGTCCAGCATGGCCATTTCCACCATGCTGTTGGATTTGTTGATCCCAATACGTCCGCAGAAATCCACAATAGCCTCAGGCGGGATACCCCGGCGACGCATTCCCGACAGAGTCGGCATACGCGGATCATCCCAGCCGCTCACATGGCCTTCATCGACTAGCCGCATTAGTATCCTCTTGGACAGTACCGTATGGGTTAGATTCAGGCGCGCAAACTCTATTTGCCGGGGATGGCTTGGCACGGGGAGATTGTCCACGAACCATTCATAAAGGGGCCTATGATCCTCGAACTCCAGAGTGCACAAAGAATGGGTAATATTTTCAATAGCATCGGACTGGCCGTGAGCAAAATCATAGGTTGGATAGATACACCATGCATCACCGGTCCGGGGATGGATGGCATGAACGATGCGATAGATAACTGGGTCACGGAGGTTCATGTTTGGTGCGGCCATATCGATTTTGGCCCGCACCACCAGAGCACCATCTTCAAACTCACCCGCCCGCATGCGGGCCAGCAGATCAAGGCTCTCGGCCACGGGCCGATCCCTATGAGGGCTGTTCTTTCCAGGTTCGGTAAGGGTGCCACGATACGCCCGCATCTCTTCTGCGGATAACCCGTCGACATACGCCTTACCTTCCGAGATGAGGTGTTTAGCCCACTGATAGAGTTGATCGAAATTGTCAGAGGCGTGGTAGGCATCCGTGCCCCATTCGAAACCGAGCCAGCGCACATCCTCCTGAATGGCATCGATAAATTCCTGCTCTTCCCGGACCGGGTTGGTATCGTCAAATCTTAAATGACAGCGACCGCCGGTTTCAGCCGCCACGCCAAAATTCAGGCAAATGGACTTGGCATGTCCGATATGCAGGTAGCCATTTGGCTCAGGAGGAAAGCGCGTGACTATACCCGCATGCTTTCCAGACGCAACGTCTGCCCAAATAATATCCCGTATAAAGTCAGAGGACGCGGGATTTCCCTCTCCGGAATCGGTTTCAGACATCGAGGTCATCAGCGCGCCTAAATGCCGGCTGCCTGCTGAACCCCATTTCCGCTGCTGTTTTCCCGCCGGCTGTCGCGCTGTTCCTTGAGGCTATCAGCTACGGCGAAAGCAAGTTCCAGAGCCTGCTTGCCGTTAAGGCGGGGGTCGCAGTGGGTATGATAGCGGCTGGACAGATCCGCTTCGGTGATGGGCTGGGCGCCACCGACACATTCGGTTACCTCCTGACCCGTCATTTCGAAATGCACGCCACCCGGATAAGTTCCTTCCGCCTGATGAACGGCAAAGAATTCAGATACCTCCTGCAGCACCAGATCAAAAGGCCGCGTTTTGTAGCCGTTGCCGCTTTTGACGGTATTACCATGCATAGGATCGCAGGACCAAACAACGATGCGGCCTTCGTCCTTCACCCGGCGAGCCAGCTGCGGCAAATGATCGGCGACCTTGCCTGCCCCCATGCGAGAAATCAGCGTTAGACGGCCTGGCTCATTTTCCGGGTTCAGGATATCAATTAGCTTGATAAGACTGTCGGGGTCAGTCGTCGGGCCGACTTTCGAAGCGACCGGATTAGCGATGCCGCTCAGAAATTCGAGATGTGCATTTTCCAACTGCCGAGTTCGGTCCCCGGCCCACAAAAGATGGGCGGACGTATCATACCAATCGCCGGTGAGAGAGTCGACACGCGTCATAGACTGCTCATATGGCAGCAAAAGAGCCTCGTGAGAGGTAAAAAAGTCAGTTTCCGAGATCTGGGGGGTGGACTCGGAGGAGAGCCCACACGCAGCCATAAATTTCAAAGCTTCATCGAGTCTGTCTGCGAGGTCCTTGTAGCGCTCTCCCAAGGGACTGTCTGCGACAAATCCCATATTCCACTGATGGACCTGGTGCAGATCGGCAAATCCGCCCTGCGCAAATGCCCGAATGAGATTAAGCGTCGAGGCTGACTGATTATAGGCTCGAATCATACGGCTCGGATCTGGTTCACGTTTCGAAGCTTCAAAGTCGATCGAATTGATGATGTCACCCCGGTAACTCGGCAGTTCGACGCCATCAATGGTCTCCGTTGGCGCGGAACGGGGTTTAGCAAACTGACCAGCCAGCCGACCCACTTTAACAATGGGAACGGCGGCGCCGAAAGTAAGGACAACTGCCATCTGAAGCAGGACACGGAACGTGTCCCGAATATTATCTGGATGAAACTCCCGAAAGCTCTCGGCGCAATCGCCACCTTGCAGCAAAAATGCTTCCCCCTTTGCAGCCTGCGCTAGGCCGCGCTTCAGGCTGCGGGCTTCCCCGGCAAAGACCAGTGGCGGAAAGCCGCTCAGAATATCTTCCACCTCACGTAATTTGTCTTTGTCCGGATAGTCCGGGACCTGTAATATGGGTTTCGACCGCCAACTATCAGGCGCCCAGTTCTTTGGCATGGTCTTGTACCTTATTTACCCAGGGTTCCACTCCAGCGCTAGTTTGACCTTCACGCCGGAAACGGGGCATTCTATAGACCCTCTGCTGCCAGATTTCCAGGGAAAACCTGCCCTTTTCCTCCCTGGCACGGATCAATCGGCTGCCTTTGCCTCATCCGGATCCGGTCGCTTGGCGCGCATAGTCACAAATTCTTCTGCCGCAGACGGATGAATTCCCGTTGTGCTGTCAAACTGTGCTTTCGTTGCTCCGGCTTTGATGGCAATACCGATACCCTGGATGATCTCAGGCGCATCCATGCCCAGCATATGGGCGCCAACGACCCGATCTGAAACTGGCTCCACAATCATTTTCATGAAGGTTCGCTCGTCCCGCCCGGAAAGCGTATGCACCAAGGGCTTAAACTTGGAATCATAAATGTCCACCTTGCCATATTTCTGGCGCGCCTGTTGCTCCGTATGGCCAACTGTTCCGATAGGGGGTGTCGAGAAAACCGCCGTCGGCACATCACCATAGTCGACGGTGATTGGGTTATTATTGAAGAGCGTCTCCGAGACAGCCGCCCCTTCCTGGATGGCCACAGGCGTCAGTTGGACGCGGTCTGTTACATCACCCACGGCGTAAATATTATCCACTGACGTGCGGTTCCACTGATCGACTATGATAGCGCCATTGTCCTTTAAAGCGACACCAATATTTTCAAGGCCCAGGTTCTCCGTATTGGCGCGCCGGCCGGTCGCGTACATCACGAGGTCGGTCTCGATTACATCGTTATTCTCTAGGTGCAGACGATATACGTTCTCCTTTTTTTCGATGCGTTGGATCACCGTTTTCGACATGATATTGATGCCATGCTTCGACATTTCCTCGTCAAGGGCTTGGCGAATGTCTTCATCAAATCCCCGGAGAACGGTATCGGCCCGCACGATCTCAGTAACATCGACGCCCAGACTGGCAAAGATGCCCGCAAATTCAACAGCGATGTAACCGCCTCCTACCACCACCATGCGTTTGGGCAATGATGGGAGTTCAAGTGCTTCATTGGAACTGATGACGTGCTCAACGCCACTGATTTCCGGCGTTGAGGGCCAACCGCCAACCGCGATAAGAATATTTTCTGCAGTGATCCGCTTACCGTCAACGTTGACCGTATGCTCATCCTCCAGAACACCTCGACCCTCATGCAGATCCACGTTATTATTTTTTAAGATGCGCATGTAGATGCCATTGAGCCGGTCCATCTCTGCATTTTTATTATCGATGAGCGCCCCCCAATCGTGCCTGGCGTCAATCGTCCAGCCGTAATTTCGTGCATCCGCTATATGATCAGCATAGTGTGCGCCATAAATCAGAAGCTTTTTTGGGACACACCCACGCAGAACACATGTCCCGCCGACCCGGTCCGCCTCGACAACTGCCGAACGCGCACCATACCCGCCAGCGAGGCGGGATGCGCGAACGCCGCCGGACCCGGCGCCGATGGTAATCATGTCATAATCATATTTGGGCATGGTTGGTTCCTTCTGATAACGTGAGATCGTGTCAGGCGAGGCAGTATAACCTGCACGGCACAGCCTGAAAATCACTGGCCTTGGAGTCATTCACCACGAATTATCCGATCTGTCCAAGGGTGGCCATGGGTCAGTTCCAGGCAAAAAAAATAACTTTATTAGATAAAAACTGGTCTCAAACTTTCCTCAGTAGTGATCTCATTAACTCCCTACCTCGTATTTCAAATAAATAAGTTGAGGAGAAAATCTAATGAAATACACGATACTGGCGGCTCTTATGACCGCACTTGTTGGTTTTGCGCCTGCTCATGCAGGTAGTTGCGGTGGGGGTAATCACGTCCACTCTCCCCAAGAGATGGCAACTAAATATTTCGATCAAATTGACGTCAATAGCGACGAAATCATTACTAAGGCCGAATTTGAGGCCTCATCAATGGCCAAGATGATAAAATCATTTGATGTTCTTCAACCCGATGAAAATGGGCGGGTCACAAAACCCGACTTCATCGAGGCTTTCGTAAAAGCACATCCAGCGCCGAGAAACGAAGTGTAAGGTTTGAGATAAAAACCGCCAGTCAATCACAGATTTTCTGGTTAGTTTGTCTTGAGATAAGAATCAATGGCAAGGGGAGCACTTTGAAGAGGCCAGAGCGTCTGTGATAAAACTGGCGGTTCACTCCTATTTGTTTCGCCTGCACCGTTCAGAGCAATACTTCACATCGTCCCATACTTTTGCCCACTTCTTGCGCCACTCAAAAGGGCGACCGCAGGTCACGCAGATTTTTACCGGTAATTCTGATTTTTTCATAAGAAGCAACCTCGGAAAGGCTTATAGGATCTCTCCCGCGACAGCGGGGCTATTCACAAGAAACACCTTCAACATCAACTATTGTCTCGCCGAGCACACGCACCCTCCTATGTCAAACCGGCCTATCGAATACCTTAAAAACTGCCCGATGGGTTCCCTTTGAACTTTGGCGACCGCAGAGCGGTGATACGCGTGAGATCGGAAAATAAGAGAACGGACCACATAATGAGCCAGGTGAGGAAGACTGAAAAAACTTTTTAGGGTGTCCGGGTGGTCTCCAAACTAAAATCCGTTAGAAAACCCAAACCCATGAACAACACGATAAAAAACATAATTGAGATTAACAGAACCTTTTGTCCAAACTTTACGCGCTGCTGAAGATTTTTCATTAGCTAACCTCCTGTCCCGTCTTTCCGTAACTCTTATCTCTTATAAGCGACCACGAGCAAATCCAAGTTAACTAACAGCCGGGGCAAAAAAGACCAGGAAAACAAAGACGGTCTGTAAACTCAAAGTTATCTCGATCTGGTCCATTTACCATGCTCACGCCCAAGCACATCCTCCCAAGGCTGTTCACAGTAGACTATTTATAAGAACGGGCACGATGTCGGGCAAGGTCATCCTCATTAAGGGCAAGCCGGATACCCAAAGTGCCACTCGAGTTGCTAACAGGGCCTTTCCGCAGAAATAATGCAATTTGTTTGATTTCCGCATAATCGGCGCAAACGTCCAAAATCAGAGTGAGAAATCGCTCTTGTGTCTCGTAATGCCGTTCCTCTGCCAGTGCCGTGATGCGCTCTATCAGGGGATCATAATCAAAAACACGCTCCATCTCATCTTCCGCGATCAACACAAGGGACGGATCAATCGACAGTGTAAGGTCAAGCACATGACGGTCGGGAACCACATCGCCATTGGCATAGGTACCAACATCCAAATCCAGTTCGAGATTGCATAACTCTATTGTCGACTTCAATGTCTTACCCCTTTTATCTCCCGCCACATCGCTGAATTGTTCATATTCTCGGTGTTCTATTATATTCTGCGATGTAAACGGCCGTTCTGGTCACTTTGATCTGCTAGGTCTCCCATCATTTTGATCCTGTAACAGCCCTTAATGACAGTCAGACATCGCATCTCAACGGTGTCTGAACCTGTTTTTAATTCCAGCGTTTCATTGGTATTCGGCAGAAACCATCGGTGTTGCCAGCATCATAGAGCTTGTGCCATACGACCATTCTGAGGATATAGCCCCCGAGGAGTGGCTCCCAGTTCCTAGAGACAAAAGGGGATAGGCCCGTGACCAAGTCATTTGGAGGGGAGGTCAGCGATCTAACCCAAACAAATTTCACTTATTCTTTTTGCGGCCGTTTTGAAATTATTATCGTCCAGCTCGTTCAATTCAATCGCCAAAATATTATCACACCCGTGATGTCCGATTGATCGGTCATATTTCTTGTCGTAATGAGATTGAAGCAGGATCTCGGCCAACGATTCCCAATTTCCCGTACTCAATTCATCTTTACAAAGCTGGGCCAGGGTGGTCCGCCCAGATCGCTTAAAATTTTGAAACAACCGTTCCAAAATTTTAGGATCTCGTTGAATCTCCGTGTAATTATTTAAAAGGTACTGAACCCGATTGTGAAGATTAGACAAGATCATCACTTGCGGTGAATCTTTCATCGCTTGCCACAGAGTATCGGGAATTTGGATTCTCCCAATTTTCGAGCTCTCTGCCTCAACAAATACAGGCTGGTCAAGTTTTAGGGTTTTAAGGTGACTCCATAATAGTGTTTCAAACAGTTTTTGTGAGGGCTGTTCCTCTCTCGGATAAGCCCCCAATAAACTGCCACGATGGCGAGCCAAGTTTTCCAAATCAATGACATTTCTTCCCTGCTTACACAGTTCGCCGATAATTTCCGTTTTGCCGGTCCCAGTTCGACCGGCAATTTTTATGATTTTCATCCGCATGGAAAACTCGTGCAGCGAGCTCATGAGAGCTTTCCGATAGCTTTTATATCCTCCCTCAAGCACACTGCATCGCCAGCCGACTTCAGCGCAAACAAGAGCGAATGCTTTTGATCGTTGCCCGCCCCTTGCACAGTAGATTAAGGGGTTAAAGTCGTTTGGTTTGTCGCGGAGAGGGCCACTTAAATGATCACTCATGTTCGCCGCAACGAAGGCCGCGCCGATTTTTCGCGCGTCAAAATGTGAGTCTTTATGCGTCTTTCCTACGATCGCATGCTCTCTATCTGATAATACAGGCAGATTTATAGCGCCAGGTATATGATCAATTCCGAACTCAGAAGGGGAGCGAACATCAATTATCGTTTCTGCCCCCTCAGGGTCCCAGCTTGCAACTAATTTTATTGGGGGGGCCATGGGCTGGTTATGAACAACTATCAAACTACAAAGGATGCCAGAGAACGATGCACACTCTTGATTATAGGATCTTACTGTGAGAGACAGCAAGTTAACGTTTAAATCCAACGACACACCGCCGCAAAGTCTATTTCACCGTAACCTAACAGTTCGGAAAATATAAAATCGACGAAACCTGCACGTTAAACATTAGGCAATGCCCCGAATGCTTCGCATTAGAAAACTCTCTTTCATGGACATCCATCCCGAGGTCCTAATCACAAGATGAAGCTTGACGTAACATCTCATTCTGGCGAACAGGCATTGCATCTATAAGATCATATAATTGATTGAGCAAAGAAAGGTCTCTTGAATATGCCTTATCATCTCCATCGTAACCTATTAACCAAACACCTCTTTTCCCCTCATACCTTTTAGGCATCGCATATTTGGTTATTTCATCCCCAACAATCTTATGTAACACCAGGTTCCTATTTTTATTTTGACACTCCGACTCCGCGAAAAAAGCCTCCACTCCATCTATCAAGTTAGTATCTTCGTGGTCAGCGATTAAAAGGATTATCCTTTTTTCCCATCCAAAATTATTGATGATTTTATCAAGAGAGAGAAGCGAGTTCGTATTAGCCATGATTAGAGAACTACCGGTAAGTAAAACTGACAATTTGAGTAAATTCCTCATTCTATTAGATTAGCAGAACTCGACTGACATAGGAGAGGCTTTAAAAATTTACTCAGGTTATGTCACGTTTTTGGGGTGGGCAACGTTTCCAGATAAAGAGTGTCCACCCTAAAAATAAAATATACAAAAATAGAAAAAATTGGGTCGGAAATTCCCAATAAATAATTTGTTCAATCCAATACCCCACAAATGATTTCGAACGGTTTATTCCACGCAAACTATTTTCGATCGAGGTAAGCGGACAAGTAATTCCCAATAAAGTCTCGAGTGTAACGAACACCATCATTCCAAAATGCGCTATTCTTAATTTTCTATTTTGAACCCAGCGCCAACTATACTTGTAACCAATTGGTATAAGAAAAAATCCTGTGGTGATAAAAAGCACAACGCAGAAATGAAACACCAGCACTATGTCAGCAAACAAGCGAGTCACCCTTATCTAAAATGAAAACCCAACAGAATTCCGTCCTTATATTATTTAGTATCTTTATGTGTATAGGGACCCATCGTGACATTATTTTTCAGCTCTGGATGACTGTGGATATGTACTAACAATTTCGCCATTTTATTACCCTTTCAAAATAAATGATCCGTAATAAATACAAAGGATGTGGCGAACAATTACCCCCTAACGAAACTATTCCACTGTCACGCTTTTCGCCAGGTTTCGAGGTTGGTCGACATCGGTGCCTTTTAGCACGGCCGTGTGGTAGGCCAGCAGTTGTACTGGAATGGCGTGGAGGATGGGTGCGACAAAAGGATCAACTTGCGGCAGGGCAATTGTGTGGGCAGCATAGTCACCGAGGGTGTCGGCGCCGGCAGTGTCAGACAGGAAGAATACGCGACCACCCCGGGCAATAACTTCTTGCATATTAGAGGCGGTTTTCTCGAGCAACGGATCCGTCGGTGCGATGACGATAACTGGCACGCCATCGTTGATAAGCGCGATGGGACCGTGCTTCATTTCACCCGCGGCATAGCCCTCAGCATGGATGTAGCTGATCTCTTTAAGTTTGAGCGCTCCCTCAAGCGCAATGGCATAGCTTGTGCCACGCCCCAAGAATAAAACATCCCGCGCAGCCGCAAGCTCAGCGGCCAAGTCCCTTAAACGCTCATCATGATTAAGCACCTCGGCTACCCGTTTAGGTACCTCGAGTAGCGCCGCTGCCAGTGCGGCCTCTCGGTTACCGTCGATGGCACCGCGCGCGCGCGCCATCACAACAACAAGACTAGCGAGAACGGTCAACTGAGTGGTAAAGGCCTTGGTGGAAGCCACCCCGATCTCCGGACCTGCATAGGTCGGCAGCACCGCATCCGACTCCCGAGCTATAGTGCTTTCCGGCACATTAATGATTGAGAGTGTCTTTTGCCCCTTTGCCCGACAGTAGCGAAGCGCCGCCAGGGTGTCCGCGGTTTCGCCGGACTGAGAAATAAAGATCGCAAGACCGCCCTCCGGCATGACCATGCCGCGGTAGCGAAATTCGGAAGCAATATCCACTTCAACCGGCACCCGAGCAATTTGCTCGAACCAGTATTTGGCCGTGAGAGCCGCGTAAAACGCTGTACCGCAGGCGCATAGCGTGATTTTAGGCACAGCCGCCAAATCCACTGGCATCTCAGGAAGAGTGAGCGTGTTGTCAGCTGGGTTCACAAAACTGTGGAGCGTGTCACCTATTACCTGGGGCTGCTCATATATTTCCTTGAGCATGAAATGCTCGTGCCCGCCTTTTCCTGTGAGCGCGCCAGAGAGAGATGTCTCTTGAATGGGCCTAGCGACGACGGTCCCATCAGCATCTCGCACTGAAACACCAGAGCCCCTAACAAGTGCCCAGTCTCCCTCTTCCAGATAGGTGATCTGCTGGGTCAGCGGCGCGAGCGCCATCGCGTCTGAGCCGATGAACATTTCGCCGTCGCCGTAACCAATGGCCAAGGGCGACCCTCGCCGTGCCGCGATCATCAAATCCTGTTCGCCGGCAAAAATAATCCCTAACGCGAAAGCACCCTCCAATCGGCTCAAGGTCTTCTGGGTCGCGTCCTCAGGCGACAAACCATCCTCCAGGTATTTGGTAATCAGATGGGCCACCACCTCCGTGTCCGTGTCCGAAGCAAGCCGGTGGCCGGCGGTCTCCAGTTCATCCCGCAAGATCTGAAAATTTTCGATGATGCCGTTATGTACCACGGCCACTTTTTCTGTCGCATGGGGGTGAGCGTTAACCTCATTCGGGACGCCATGGGTGGCCCAGCGGGTGTGGCCGATGCCAATGGATCCCGCCAGTGGCTCATGCGTCAGGCGGGTCGCCAGATTGATTAGCTTGCCCTCTGCCCGGCGGCGTTCTATTCCGCCACTACCGAGCGTGGCAATACCGGCAGAGTCATAACCACGGTATTCAAGCCGCTTGAGCGCGTCTAGCAAATGGGACGCCACACCATCCTTACCGATAATGCCCACAATTCCGCACATTAACTGTTTTGCTTTCTGCGCGCGTTACGAAACTTCGTTGCCCAGCCCAAAAGGCTGCGCTGTTCAGTGCGCTCAACTGCCAGAGAGCCTGCCTGAACATCCCGGGTAATTACGCTGCCAGCCCCGGTGATAGCGCCCTCTCCCACCTTGACCGGTGCTACCAGAGCAGTATTCGAACCGATAAAGGCCCCCGCGCCAATATCTGTCTTGGATTTCACAAAACCGTCGTAATTGCAGGTGATGGTACCGGCACCGATATTGGCGCTCGGGCCGACCGCTGCATCGCCAATATAGCTCAGATGATTAGCCTTTGCGCCGGCCGATATGACCGCATTTTTTATTTCCACGAAATTGCCTATGCTGGCAGCTGTGCCAATATCAGCACCCGGCCTCAACCGGGCGAACGGACCAACGATGGCTCCCTCCCCGATGGACGAGCCCTCAATGTGCGAGAATGCCCTAACAAGGACATTGTTTGCTATCGTTACGCCCGGTCCAAACACTACATTGGGCTCCAAAGTGACATCCCGGCCGATTTCGGTGTCCCATGAGAGATACACCGAGGCCGGGTCATGCATGCTTGTCCCTGCAGCCATCGCATCGCGCCGCAGCTTTTGCTGAATAACGGCATCCGCTGCAGCCAAGTCAACGCGCGTGTTGATGCCCATCAGTTCGGTTTCGACACCTTCGACGACCGCACAGGTGCGGCCCTGCGACCGAGCAAGGGCGACAATATCGGTCAAATAATATTCGCCATTGGCATTGTCATTGGTAAGTTCCGCTAACAACGCTGGGAGCAATCCGGCGTCCACCGCCATAAGGCCTGAATTGCATAGCTCCAATGCAAGCTCGGCTGGCGATGCATCCTTGGCTTCGACAATGCTCTGGAGGTGGCCATCCGCGTTCACAATCAGACGGCCGTAGGCGCCAGGTGCAGGTGTACGGAACCCCAGAACTACTACGCCAGGGGCATCTGTTGCCGCGCGAGCCTGCATGAGCGAACGTATAGTCTCCTCCGTCAGTAACGGCGTGTCTCCAAATAAAATCAACACTGTGCCGTTGTCATCGGCTGAGATCTCTGTTGCGGCGAGTCCTGCTTTCACAGCATCACCTGTACCGAGCCGCTCCTCCTGAACCGCCACCTTGGGCGACAGCGGGTGATCCGCTACCGCTTCGGTGAGCTCCACCATATCGGGGCCTGCTACAACCACGGTTGCGGTTGGCGAAATCCCGGTGAGCGTGTCCAGCAGATGCAGCAACATAGGTCTGCCTGCGAGCGGATGGAGAACCTTAGGACGCGCAGAGGCCATGCGGGTGCCTTTGCCGGCGGCGAGCACAATGGTTATTAGAGGGTTGGTTTGCATGGACGCCCGGGTCAAAAAGAGGGACAATAAGTCATTTTGCAGGCGAAAAGTGCCACAGGCACACTATCCCGCCAAGTCAAAGATTATTACTAATTTTTGCAAACCTAACCAGCACCCTACTCACCGACATTCTCTACCCTGACATCATCTGACCAGGCGACCAAGATCACTAATGCTCTGATACGGTATGAATGGGCAGTTTCCGTTCTTTCCATGCGGAGAATCCGCCCTCCATATGCACCACATTAGGCACCCCCATGTCTTGCAAAGACTTAGTGGCGAGCGCCGAGCGCCACGCCGATGCGCAATATAGGATTAATGTCTTGCCTGAAACGAAAACGGCCTTGTGATAGGGGCTCTCGGGATCGGCCCAAAACTCGAGCATTCCGCGCGGCATATGGATGGCACCCGGAACAGTACCATCACGCCACAGCTCCCGTACGTCGCGGATGTCTATGATGACGCCGTCGCCGGCATCCTGCAGAGCCCGAGCCTTGTCAATGGAGAGCGTAGTGATGACTTTATTGGCCTCAGCGACCAATTCCTTAACGGGCTTTATCCCTGTGCTCATGAGAGGTTGTTCCTTTAATCTTAGGCCGCCCTCAACCTGAAACGGCACTACTCTGAAGTATGTTGATGTTTTGCCGCCTTTTTTTGAGCATCAAATTCCCGCCGACGCAATGCAATCTCGGCCGCTGACAACCGCTCAATATTGGCGTAATCGCGTTTCCACTCTTCATTATCTGCCCACTGGAGGGGAGACTGAACCGTAGTTCGGGGGGCTGTTGCCTCCCGCAACAAGGTTAGCGCCCCACGCAGTGTCTGTTCGCGTGACACAGGATCATGGGGTCTAGCGGCACCATTGCCCAGGGGAAAATCGCTAAACAGAAACCTGGGCACGCCCACGTGCTCAATGATGTCCTTTGCACATCCCATTATAACCGTTGGCAGGCCATTGCGCTCCAGATAGCAAGCCGTTAGCCCCGCCGTCTGGTGACACACTGGACAGTTTGGCACAATAATCGCCGCGTCCGCGCCATCTCTTCTAAGACGCGCCAAAACATCCGGACAGTCTTGCGTTAATGTTGTTCTCTGGCTTCGGTTAGTGGGCAATCCGTGAAACCTGGGCGGCAGCGGGCCGATTACGCCAGCAGCCGAAAATTGCTTCATCTGGGCAAGCGGAAACCAGCAGTTCATATCCTCCGCACAGCTATGGTCCCGGTCATACGCAATGTGAGAAATGCGCAGATCCGGTACCTTGTTGGTGGGCATGGAATAAACCCGGTGAAATTTGGCGGCACCGTTATAAGCTGCCCCCGGGCCTTGGTCGCCTTTGTTCGGCTGATAAGGCGCCGCTGTGGTCAGTAGCCCAATCCGGCAATATGAGACGGGTTTAGGCAGGGGAGTGAACGGCACATCTTCGTGGCGCGCCCAAAGATACGGCTTGT
>PBNV01000058.1 GCA_002723345.1 Rhodospirillaceae bacterium | reverse complement strand
CCGTTACAGCATCTCCCGAGCCAGCCCAGGCAGCCCGAGCATCGGCTTTTTGGCGCTCCATTTCTGACTCAAACCCAGCGAGATCAACGCCGTAGCCCTCTCGGCGTAAGGCGTCTTGGGTGAGATCAAGAGGAAAACCAAAGGTATCATATAGTTTAAAGGCAACCTCGCCGGCGAGTTCACCGCCGGCCATCAAGGTCTCCGTTTCCTCTGCCAGGAGTTTTAGACCACGGTCCAAGGTACGTTTAAAGCGGCTTTCTTCAAGCTCGAGGGTATCCGTGATCAATACCTGAGCTCGAAGCAGCTCAGGAAACGCTTGGCTCATCTGTCCCATAAGCGCAGGCACCAGCTTGAACATCACGGGATCCGGGCAGTCCATCAAATGTACATGCCGCATGGCCCGACGCATAATCCGACGCAATACGTACCCGCGGCCCTCGTTTGACGGTAAGACCCCGTCCGCAATCAAAAAAGCACTTGCCCGCAAATGATCGGCGATTACCCGGTGGGACACGCCATGATCTCCCTCGGGTTCAACACCCGTGGCGTCCGCCGACGCCTGAATAAGCGCCTGAAAAAGATCAGTCTCATAATTGTCATGGGTCCCCTGTAGCACGGCAGAAATCCGTTCAAGCCCCATGCCAGTATCTATGCTCGGTTTTGGCAGATCCACACGGTTATCTGGAGCGATTTGTTCGTACTGCATAAAGACCAGATTCCAAATTTCGATAAACCGATCGCCGTTCTCATCCGGGCTACCAGGAGGCCCACCGGGGATATGCTCACCGTGGTCATAGAATATTTCAGAGCAAGGACCGCAGGGGCCTGTTTCTCCCATCGACCAAAAATTATCATGGGTTGGAATTCGGATGATTTTTTCGACCGGCAATCCAGCAATCTTTTGCCAAAGGTCAAATGCCTGATCGTCCTCGGCGAATACGGTTACCAGCAGCTTTTCCTTAGGCAGGTCAAACTCATGGGTGACTAGTTTCCAGGCAAATTCAATAGCGTCAGCTTTAAAATAGTCACCAAACGAGAAATTGCCGAGCATTTCGAAAAATGTGTGGTGGCGCGCTGTATAGCCCACATTCTCCAGATCGTTATGCTTGCCTCCAGCACGCTCGCATTTCTGAGATGTGGTAGCTCGGTTATAGGACAATTTCTCCTGGCCGATGAACGCGTTTTTGAACTGCACCATTCCCGCATTAGTAAACATAAGGGTAGGGTCATTGTGTGGTACCAAGGGACTGGACGCAACGATCTCATGGCCGGTCGAGGCAAAGAAATCCAGAAAAGCCCGTCGTATGTCGTTAGTTGTTTGCATAATTCGGGACTGTAGTTCCTGACACGCTGATGCCAAGGGATTTTTTCGCGCTGTTTGTCACCGATTAGCATACCCCTGAGCGTAAAAACGGCCCCTCATCGGGGCCGTTACTATCATGGGTGAGACCAAGCCGTTTACGTTATCCCCCGGCCTGAAGCTCCACCGAGTCCTCTCCGTCAAGGCCGTCATCACTATCAACATCTAGAGACGACGCCTCTGGCGGTGTCATCATTTCATTTGCGATAATACCGGCGTTTTCGCGAATTTTATGTTCAATCTCATCCGCTATTTGCGGGTTTTCCTTGAGAAACGTCCGCACGTTTTCCTTGCCCTGACCAATTCGCTGGGAATCGTAAGAGAACCAGGAACCGGATTTTTCAACTATCCCCGCCTGCACGCCAAGATCGATCAACTCACCCGCCTTCGAAACACCTTCTCCATACATAATGTCAAACTCTATGGTCTTAAAAGGCGGTGCGACCTTGTTTTTAACAACTTTTACCCTGGTGTGATTACCGACCACATCGTCTTTATCTTTGATGGCGCCGATACGGCGGATTTCCATACGGACGGAAGAATAGAACTTCAACGCATTGCCACCCGTTGTGGTTTCCGGGTTGCCAAACATGACACCAATTTTCATCCGAATCTGGTTGATAAATACAATCAGCGTATTGGACCGAGCAACTGACGAAGTTAATTTCCGAAGAGCCTGACTCATCAGTCGGGCCTGAAGACCAACATGATGGTCGCCCATTTCTCCCTCCAGCTCAGCGCGCGGCACTAGGGCTGCGACACTATCCACAACCAGCACGTCAATGGCACCAGAACGCACCAGTGTGTCAGCGATTTCGAGGGCTTGTTCACCTGCATCCGGCTGGGAGATCAATAGGTCTTCCACATTAACCCCAAGCTTTTTCGCGTAGGAAGGATCGAGTGCATGTTCCGCATCCACAAACGCACATGTGCCTCCGACCTTTTGAGCTTCAGCCACTGCGTGAAGCGCAAGCGTGGTCTTCCCAGAACTCTCTGGCCCATAAATTTCAATAATCCGACCTTTGGGTAGACCACCAATGCCAAGTGCGATATCGAGACCAAGGGAACCGGTCGAGATGGCTTCAAGTTCAACTGCGCTTTCCTGTTGGCCTAATTTCATGATCGAGCCCTTGCCAAAATTCTTTTCAATCTGGCCTAGGGCAGCGTCGAGAGCTTTTGATTTATCCATATTTGCTTTGTCCACGAGGCGAAGGGCGGGTTGAGACATTATTGTTCCTCCTTATTTCACAGGGTCAAACGAGTTGCAACGAGGTGTGAATGTACCTGTTTTGTTCCTTTTTGCAATAAGAAAATATAAAATATTGAAAATAAATAATTTTTTCACGTATGTTCATGACACGTTCGCATAAGAATGCGAAAAATACGAGCCTAAAACACGATTGGAAGTGATTGCAGTCCCGCACTCATTCACGCTTTGATTCCATTCGCTTTTGGTTGAGAAGAGCCCAGAGAATGTTTATGGGCGCCAGCAAAAAGGTTTATGCCATCGAATTGCCGCTATAGCTAAAGGCCCGCCGGGCGCGGGTCGAAAAACGCTTTCTCGACATTCCTAATGCTCAGGCCGGCCACTCTCCTAGGATATCGTGCCTGAATTTGGGAATAGCCAATTCGACGAGATGCCTATCCGCAAATGTGCGAACTAGCAGCTTATTTGCTCCAAAAAGATAAAACTGCCAAACGGGCAGCGGCTCAGGGGGTTAGCGCAAATGACTGGGCCGAATGTTCATTTTGCCAACACATCTTTCACCCTACTTGCGAGGTCCTGAAGACTAAAGGGTTTGGGGAGGAAGTTAATACTTGAGTCACAGGCGATTTCGCCTGGAATAGCATCTTCAGCATATCCAGACATCAGAATGACTTTAATGTCCGGCAGTTCCTCCTGGACCAGCCGGACAAGAGTATGCCCATCCATTCCGGGCATCATTACATCAGTAATGATGAGATCAATCGGGTCCTCAGACTCGTTTATAACGTCCAACGCTTGCTCGCCATCCATCGCTTCGAGCACTCGGTAACCATTATTAGCCAGCGCACGAGCACCAAATACCCGGACCGCATCCTCATCTTCCACAAGAAGGATTGTAGCTTCCCCGGTCAGATCTTTTTCTTCCGGTGTCTCCACGCCGCCTATTTGCGAGATCTCGCCGCCAAAGGCTGTTGCCTCGGCAGCCGAATACGCGGGAAGGTAGATAGAGAAGGTTGTCCCTTTTCCAAGGGCCGAATCAACGAAAATATAGCCATCGGACTGGCGGACGATGCCGTAAACTGTCGACAAACCGAGTCCCGTGCCCTCTCCCACCTCTTTAGTGGAAAAGAAGGGCTCAAAGATATGACTGATATTTTCCTGAGCGATACCGGATCCCGTATCAGCCACATTGATGCGGATATAGTTACCCGCGGGCATAACCTCGTGACCACGCTGCACAGCAGTTTCCACACCGACCTGATCCGTTGAAACCAAAATCGACCCACCACCTGGCATAGAATCGCGGGCATTCACCGCGAGATTGATGATCACCTGATCAAACTGGCCCGGGTCTGTTCGTATCAAATCAACATCCTTGCCATGCAGGATCTCCAGCTCGATATTCTCTCCTATTAAACGACGTAACAAATTGGAGAGATCGTTCAGCGCATCCGTGATAGAGAAAATTTTTGGCTGCAATGTCTGGCGGCGTGAAAATGCCAAAAGTTGGCGTACCAGATTGGCTGCCCTATTGGCATTTTGTTTGATTTGCATGATATCGGGGAAATCAGGATCGTTTTCACCATGCCGGCTCAGCAGCAAGTCGCAAAATCCGCCCATGGCTGTCAATAAATTATTGAAATCGTGGGCAACACCGCCGGCCAATTGTCCAACGGCTTGCATCTTTTGCGCTTGATTGAATTGGACTTCGAGATTTCTTTGTTCCGTCGTATCAATGACATGAAGGACAAGTCCAGTCACTTCTCCTGTACTGTCCTCCATGCGACTGACATAGAAAGAAGCCATCAACTCCCGCTCTCCACCCGCGGGCACGCGCACTTCTAGGAGGGTGGCCGGCATGATTCCCATAACGATCTTTGTGAATGCAGTATCCGCGCTATCCCTATCTTCTTTCGAAATGCGCTCTGAAATCGGCCACCCTACCACGCCGTCGCGGTGAAGCCCGAGGATCTTAAGAAAGGACCGGTTGCAATCAACAACGGTTCCCTGCAGGTCCAGCAAAACAATACCAACCGGCGAACTGGAGAACAGCCACGGAATACGCCGCAATAGGGCTCCACCCGTCCCGTCGTCTACAACCGGTATAAAGGGTTCTCGCAATACCAAAGAACGGCTGTATTGGAACTCCCCCTCTTTATTCTCCTTTTGAGACTGGATCAGATAAGCGGAGAATGCCTCCCCCTTACGGCCTTGTAGGCTTAGCCCACCGTGCATGCCAGACTTGTCGGTTTCAACGTGAGCAATATCATCCCTACCGTTGCCAGCAGCGATAAAGTCAGACAACGTCAGAGGTGGCGCAAGGCCGGAGTCATCCCCGCCAAGTGAGAGCCAAGAGGCCAGCGTCTTGTTAACATATTGGAGCGTTCCATCGTGAGCCGCCGAGAACAAGCCGACTGGTAATTCATCGAGCAAGTCGGAGAAAAACTGCTGATCATTTTCTCGTCGGGCTTCTAGCTGTCGCTGCGCTGTGACATCGACAAAGGTCCAGAGTGAGAGCCCATTCGGCGTTCCCACAGGTTCCACGGACACGCGCCAGTGGTAAGTCTCTTCCCCGACAGAAATATCGATGTAGCATACGTCCCGTTTTCCATCGGCAGCCTGACCCTTAATTCTCTGAAAATTTTTTGCAGAGACAGGCGCAATCAGCTCGGCTAGAGACCCCAGATTGGCGAATCCGATAAGATCGTCTCCGTTTACGCTTCGAACCAGAGCCCGAAAGGCATCAGTGTCGTAGATTACCCTACCATTAGGCTCTGTTAGAAAAAGAGCTTCTTCTGAGTCGGAAAGGGATTGGATCAGCGCTCTTCGGGCATTTCGGACTGCCCAATGGAGCCCAAGACGCCAAGACTGTAAACAAGCAAAGATAACCGCTAGACAAAACAATCCCCAGCCAAAAAACACCTGCCATTCCGCCCAGCCATGAGCTAACAAGACCACGGCACCGGCTGAGAGGATTAAGAGGACACCAGCGCCAGCCCACTGTGAAGTTATAGCCCGCTTGACAGCGGTCACCCAACGCCATGGCTCCCCGGAAGCCATGGCGTGCTCTCCACTTTTAGGGCTGTCAGATTCACGAAGTAACTCGATCACAACATCTCTTGTTTGCGCTATTCCACACGGTACTTCAACCCTGGAATAGTTGGGATCCGCTAACTTGATGGGACGCCCGAATACCTGCGATTAGTGCACTCTGGGCCTCCCCTCGTTCTCCTCGGTTAAACCCGGATCAAGTGACCAATCGGGCGCAGGAGGTCGAATCGGTCCCTCGCGCGGCAGTTTACCTTGAAGCCGGAAGACGTAACCAATAACCTCTGCGACCGCATGATAAAGGTGTTCGGGAATGGACTCATCTAGTTCCACTGCGGCATACAGTGCTCGGGCGAGCGGCGGGGTTTCAACGATTGGCACCTCATTTTCGTCAGCGGTTTCACGAATCCGCGTAGCTAGATCGTCGACACCTTTTGCGACAAGGATCGGTGCGGGCATGGTCGTCATATCGTATTTCAAGGCAACCGCGTAATGGGTCGGGTTGGTAATCACCAAATCGGCTTTTGTGACAGCGGCAATCATTCTCTCGCGCTGACGCTCCTGCCGGATTTGGGCCAACCGCGCTTTGACTTTTGGGTCGCCCTCAAGTTGGCGATGCTCATCTTTCACTTCCTGCTTCGACATTCGCAGCTTTTTCTTATGATCAAATTTTTGAAAAGAAAAATCTAGCACTGCGACAATTGTCATTATAGCAACACACCAAAAAACTAGAACAATCGCGATGTCCTCTATTTTTCCCAGGCTAGTGAATAAATCCTGAGCGGCATAGAGCTCAATATCGTCTAGCATTGGCATCGCTGCAAAAAATGACACGACAGCCACCAAAACTAGTTTTACGAGCCCTTTAGCAAACTCCACAAGGGACCGGGGACTTACGAGGCGTTTGATACCAGAGATAGGACTAATACTACTAAATTTAGGTTTGATTGCCTCAGTTGAGAAATTTCCTCCAACTTGTACCAATGTGGACAGAAGACCAATCATAAGAAAAAAGATAAGTATAGGGCCAATTATAAGTAAGAGACCGACCAGGGTCATAGAAAAAACTCCCTGGAGAGAGTCAAGGTCAACGGGAATGGCATGAGGCTGTTCTAAAAACTGAAAACTGAGAAATGCCACCTTCGGCATCATCCACGGGATAAAGGTTACCAATGCGAACAAGAGTCCTGCCAACGCAGCCCAGCTATTCACTTCCTGGGACCTAGCGATATTACCTTTTCTGCGGGCGTCCTGAATCCGCTTACCCGTTGGCTCCTCTGTTTTCTCAGAATCGTCTTGGTCTGCCATTTACCTGTCCCCTATGACTATGGCGCCAAGAAAGGAGTCAAGCCGTCCTGAAGATAAGCGATAAAGGTCAGAAGGATACTGGGCATGACAATCATCAAAAGAACAATGCTCAACACCAACTGGAAGGGCATGGCTACAAAGAATATGGGTATTTGCGGGGAAAGTCGGGTCATCAAGCCGAGGGCCAGGTTATATACAATAGATACGACAATGAAGGGCGCAGCCAGTTGGACACCAAGTTTAAAGGCGGCAGAGACCTGGCGGACGATCAGCTCCGAAACATCCCCCATGATATGAGGAGCGCCAGGTTTAAACAGGCTATAACTATCGATGAGGGCCTGTATCAGAACGTGGTGAAGATCCGTCACGAATAACAACAATGTGGCGGCGGTTGAGAGGAATCCCGCGACAATCGCACTCTGTTGTTGGGAAATCGGATCAAAGATCAAAGCGTTGGCCATAGCGGACACGAAAGAGATGACTGTTCCTGCAACTTGAACGGCAGAGAACATAATCAAAGCAGAAGTGCCGAGTACGGCCCCAGAGAGAATTTCACCCGCTAGAATTAACAGCAGTAATAACGGATCGCCCGGCATTGTTGGCAATATATCTATCAACAACGGGGTCAATAAAAACGAAACTGCGAGTGCGATAGAGAGCCTGGTCCTGATATTGACCTGCTTGCCCCGAAAGCCGGGAAATAAAAAAAATGCCGAACCTACTCGTGCAAAAATCATAAGAAAGGCAAAAACATTTAGAGATAGAATTTCTTCAAGCATAGGTCGAGGACAGCCCTAGCCTAGCCCAGACCAACAATCATATCGAACAGCGTATTCGAAAACTCCAAGACCGACGTCATCATAAACGGCATGAATACAATTACAGCGGCAAAAATAATGATAATTTTCGGCACAAAAGTCAGCGTCATCTCTTGAATGGATGTAAGTGTCTGGAAAACAGCAATAATTAGTCCAATCACAAGGCCAGCCGCCATAATAGGGCCACCAGCCTTTAAAATGACAAAAAACGTCAGCCGGGAGATTTCAAGGACGTCGGCCTGGTTCATGAGTGACGACCCGGTTAAATTGGCATCCGCAAGATTTCGCGATAAGCTTCCATTACCTTGTCTCGCACTGCCACTACCGTGTTCAATGTCAGTTCTGCTTCCGACACGGCCATTACAACCGAGTTGAGATCAGCCTGACCAGCAGCGGCAGCCGCGGATTGAATCTCAGATTTTTTACCGACTTCCACAGCCGACACAGCGAAATTTTTAACCATGGCTGAGAAATCATTGACGTTAGTCGCATCAGAAGAATTACCAGGCGCTTCACTAAGCCGTTTCAGTGCTGCATTATAGGCGCCGATAGCATTGGTTGATTCAATAGTCATTCACGTTCCCTTCTGCGCGGCCCTTCTTAGGAGCCCTTGTTTATGTATTAGCGAAGCAAGTCTATCGTCTTTTGCATCATATTTCGGGCAGACCGTATAGCGGTCAGGTTTGCTTCGTAGGACCGTTGCGCTTCCCTCATGTCCATGACTTCGATCAACGTATTCACATTCGGCGTTTTGACATAACCAGCTTCATTGGCTGCAGGGTGGCTGGGGTCAAATCGCTCCCCGAATTTGGACCCATCTTCTCCCAGCCGTTTTACTCGAACCAGTTCGACGCCAAGCTTCCTGTCAAGGACATCCTCAAAAACAATATTTTTCCGGCGATACGGATCTTGCCCGGGCTCGGTACCCAATGAGTTCGCATTCGCGATGTTTTGAGAAATCACTCTCAATCGAGTGCCCTGAGCCCGCATCCCGGCAGCGGATATTTTTAAAGATGACATTAAATCGTCAGCCAAAATATACCTCCTTTTTCCCTCTAACGGCCCTCAAAGGCCACCTGTCCCTGATAGTTACGGACGACACGAGCTAACTGCTCCTTCTGGTCACAGCTTTGAACATCTGCATCTGCTTTTTATAGATTTGGGTCATGAGATTGTGATCAGTTACGGTCTCATTCATTTTGACCATTTGTTCTTCGATCACTACCGCATTGCCATCCGGTGACGTCTCATAAGGGTCTTTCACCTCCCCCGAGATAAAATCACCCCGCCCGCCAGCGGACCCGTCATGAATATGCGCGGCGTTCGTTCTCTGGAGTACCACACCCGATTGACTCCTGCGGGACTCACTCAACACCTGTCGAAAATCAAATGCCTTGAGATCACGTGAGGAATAATTGGGGGTATCGGCGTTCGCCACATTTTGGGCCAGCACCTCTTGGCGCTGCCCCAGCCAGTTCATTCGATTTCTCAAGAGCCCAAACATGGGCAAGTTGGTAAGTTCCATCGCACCGTCCACCATACGTTCCAGCCAGAATACTTATTTTGTCGCCGCCGAAACTTATTCGACATTCACGCGAAATGAGCTTGTGCTCTTATGGCCATAATTGTGGCGGAGGGGTCTTAAAAAATAGTTACTATAATTTGTTTAACACTGAATAGGTTAACACACCCAAAGCACAAAAGACCCTGCCCGGAGGCAGGGTTTCCTCTGTGCTTCAGATAGCCTGGTGAACTAGGAGCGACAGATTATTTAAACATTATATTGCGCGGGAACGTCCATCCAGGACGGTTGCATCCAAATCCGCGCCGGACATCACCCGCTAATGTCACAACTCGTTTGTCGAGATTAGAGATGGGTTGTTCGGCAGTATCCAACTTCAAACGACATTTCCTAACAATGGTTCTGTTTTCGGCCTGGTGAGTATTAATACCAAACCGATGCGGCCACCTGTGGACTGAGCTCGTCAACGTAAAAACTGGCATCCGTCCGTGACATTTCGCAGTGACTTGGAAATCCAATATGTCATCGTTGACGCCGTAAAATATTTCTTCGGCACGAGATTACGGACTCGGTCAAGTGCTCTGTGCGTGACCAGGGCGTCCTGGTGAGTCAAAACGCCTATTGCGTCGCGGCACGAAACACGCCAGCAAGCGCCCTCCCCGCATCGGAGATTGGATAATCATCCACTGGATTGGAGGAAGCCAACCGTCCGCCGTGTTTCTCCTGAAGACATTGCGTCACAAGAATGCGTTTTTCCACATCACCGATATGTTTCTCCAAAGAGGCACCCCTAAGACGAATGCCTCGCGATTTAACAATCGCCGTGCCATTTTTTTCATAGATGGCTCGCATCTTATTTTTGTAATCCCGCCATTTATTGAGGTAGGGTTCCCACTCTCCTTTGTAACGCTGCTCGACATAATCCACGATCTTATCGTGATTCGTCTTCCACCAGGAAACTTCCGGTAAATCAGGGCAGGAGGCTGCTTGCGCTTCATTGTTTGGTTGGGTCGTTATAATCATGGTACCGGTTATCATCACCATTCCGGCGATACCGGCCTTTACTTTCATCCCAGGCATGTATCAATGCTCCTTACTCAATTCTTGAGTAACGTGTTGAAATTTCGATTTTTCACGCCCGCGATATTATGTCTGGTTGAGCTGTGGGGCGTTTGCGCCACCGCCGGTGCGTTTTTTAACACACACTCAAACCCCAGACATTTTTAGGATTATTTAAAAACGATAAATCCGAACGGTTAAGAGAGGATTAAGACCGCGAAAACAAACACAAAATATGGAGCTAGGCGCCTTAAACCTGAGACATAACTCCTTGCTCTCAAATGGGAAGAGAACGTAGTCCCGCGACCTATTAGGCGGCCAGCGGCTCTATCTCCCGATCACACCCCTCACGTTCGGCACTCACCTTAACCAATGGATGGATGCCGCACTTACTTGATCCACGGCCAAGCGTTTATTCAAACCACAAACATTTTACGAGGGCCTACTCAGACAGGATTAAAGAAAGCCAATGTTCTTATTTCTATACTTTCGCGGGGAGCGGCATTCGGCGGCGATGTTGGGTCGGAAAAAGACGTATGGGCAGTGAAGCGGGCACGTCCATCCTTCTCGGAGTCGTAGACTTTGAATACAAGCGCCTCATCTCGCGTCATCCGAGGAAAGTAATGCCACCTATGCTCTGGGTTATACGAGATTTGATAGGTCTCACCGACGCGATTGGGATAGCGCCGCTCGGATGCGATCAAATCGTCCGGTGATAGTGTCTTAGCCTCGCAAATCGCCAAAGGATCTGACTCGATGGGGATGCTGATCGGGCGCCAGACTTGGATTACGGCACACCTATCCTGTAACAGATCATCAGCTTCATCGGGGAGTATGTCTCGCACGCGCTGCGGCCCGGACCACTCAGTATAATCATTATGGACGCGGTGCACCGGCTCGCGCAGAAGCCTCTCTTCCCTGTCCGCCCGGTTACCTGATCGGATCGTGTGATCAAAGATCACAACCCGGGACGCCCCAGAAACCCGCTGCACTATTTTTTCAACTTCGGGATAGTAAACCTCAGAAAGCTCATTGGGGTCGAAAAAATTTTTAACCTGGGTAACATGTTCAATTAATTCAAAGCCGTGCTTGTCGAGGGAAAAACCCTCTTGCTTCGCTCGACCATTATGAACGGTCATCACGTGCTCGTCGAACACCCCGGTATATTTGCGCTCAAGATTTCCGGCCTCCATAGTCTCGTTTACAGGCTTTTCACCCGTATCAACACTATAGGTGAGCGGGACTTTAACAGCATCGGGATATATTTTCTGAGGGCCTGCCTGGTCCATAACCTCATTCACCTCATAAAAATCCGCCTGCGATGACAGTTTCAGGTTTAACTGAGGTCTTTCGCCTTGGCAAGCTCTGCGGCAATCCGATTGATGAACACCCGGTTAACCCGTTTTTAAGCAAGTTGGTCCAAATTAATGGGAAATAAATACCTACTAAAATTGGTGGTGAAATTTGTGGCGGATCCCGGAGATCGAGACGGCACCGAAGAGGGAAATTCAAATGCCGGATCGAAGCCAAAGATTGATAGACGTCAAAAGGCTGTCGCTTTATCCGATCAGGAAAAAAGTGGGACGCGCCCCCGCGTGGTGGCCAGCGGAGAGGGTGGTGTGGCCGAACAGATCATCCAGCTCGCGTGGGCAAACGACATCAAGGTCCGCGAGGATGCCGATCTTGTGGAAATTCTCTCAGCAATTGATGTGGAGAGTGAAATCCCCATTGAGGCTTTTGCCGCGGTTGCTGAAATCCTCTCATACGTCTATCGGGCTAATGCCGGCCTGATCCCGCTAGAAGACAGCAAAGATAATTGATCATGAACGTTTCTCTCGAAGCTAAAATCGATAACGTATTTAACGAAGTCCGCATCGCCGAGTCAGATATCCGAGCGGGGAAACTCGTTGATCTAAGCCCTCTTGAAAGCAGAATAAAAGGCGTGTGCTATTCCGTTTCGGACAAAGAGAAGCAGTCCCGTGTCGCAGATCCCGGCACACTCCAAAGTCATCTCACAGCTTTGTTGGTTAGCCTCGAAAACCTAGAAAAACTCGTGACAGCAAAGAAAAAAGGCTTGGTCCCGCCGAAATTCTCGCAGGAAACATCCTAGTGGCACTGTGCAGCCGCCCAATTACCCTAACTGAGTAAATCTACATGGAAATCGAAGCAGTTAATTACATAAAATTTGTTCTCGCGCTGGTTTTTGTCCTGGGACTGATCGGCGGATTTGCAATCCTCGCTAAACGCGCTGGATTAGGTAATCGCGGCCCAATTGTTCGAGGGAAATCGAGACGTTTGTCCATTATAGAGTCCATGTCGCTAGATCCCAAAAGAAGGGTTGTGTTGATCCGCCGGGATGATGCGGAACATTTAGTGCTATTAGGAGCACAAAATGAGCAGATCATAGAGACAGGATTAGCTGTGACAGGCGCGCTTGAAGAGGTAGCCTCCATCAAACCTTCCTTTATCAATGAATTGGACCTGCCAAACCGGGCTGCAGGTTAGAGCCGAGTAGATGAGAAAATTTTTATTCCAAATATTATTCACAGGGAGTGTATCTGTAACGGTTCTGCTGGCCGCACATCCGGCTCTGGGTCAGAGTTTTTCTCTGGACCTTGGCCAGGGCCCCAGTTCTACCGGCCGCATTATTCAGCTTTTTATTCTCATCACGGTCCTCAGTCTCGCCCCGTCTATTTTGGTGATGGTCACGTCGTTTACGCGTATTGTGGTGGTTCTGTCGTTTCTACGAACAGCAATGGGAACCCAGCAAACCCCGCCCAATCAGGTGATGATCAGCCTTGCCCTCTTCCTCACGATCTTCATCATGATGCCGACGCTCGAAACATCCTGGGAACAAGGCGTACGCCCCTTCATCGACGGTGAAATTGACGAAAAACAAGCTTTTGTTAGGAGTTCCGCGCCAGTCCACGAGTTTATGAGAAGACATGTTCGTGAACAGGATCTGAAATTATTTATGGACGCGGCAAAAACTGGTGAGGTTGCGCGTCCCCAGGACATTCCGATGCAATCCTTGATCCCGGCGTTTATGATAAGTGAACTAAGACGAGCCTTTGAAATAGGATTTCTCATCTTCATCCCATTCCTAGTCATCGATATGGTCGTCGCTTCAGTGCTGATGTCAATGGGCATGATGATGCTCCCGCCGATCATAATTGCCCTCCCATTTAAGATCATATTTTTCGTTTTGGTAGACGGTTGGTTCCTTATATCAGGGAGCCTGTTGGAGAGTTTTGCCGGGACATGAAGATTTTAGTGTGGGAGGCGCCAAAGACATCCGCATCAGTTGTGGAGGAAACAAGGGAGAGAACGGTTTAAATATCACCACCACATATAAGTATTTTACCCCTCAAATAAATTAGCAAATGCGATCTCGTAATCGCTGTCCGATGAATTCCAGGATAGTATTTTTCGTATTGTGAAGCGCGACATCGGTTCGCTCTGGGTCGTCTCAGTAAGATGACCACAAATTGAATTCTCTGGGGAAGCATTATGGACCATAGCCATTAATAAGGACTAATAAATTTTGTTTGCGGAGAAGACGCAGGTTAAACGTCCCATCGCTCAAATAAAAATAAATTATGTACACTGTGGAGAGATCTGCAGGCAGATTAATTTGGGTTTTCTGAGATCAAAATATGCAGAGAGTCAGTTGATTTGGCTGAGCTTACCCTCTTTCAAGCGTTCCTTATAGCCCGCCATAAAACTTTTGAAATTGCTCACGGTCTTAACTTTGCCGGCTACCAACCTAAAATCGACCAGCCCGGTTGCACCTGGTGACGCGATCAGACGGAAAGCGTCTTTTAGCGTCGTATTATCCATGGCGGATCCATAATCAGCCAATAGTTTTGCCGATCCTTTGTCGTAGCCGGCAAGCGCAAGTGCAACCCCCAGATTAAGGACAAATAAGGCTTGCCGCTCGTCCAAAGGCTTGCCGGGCGCAGCTTCCGTCGACCGGACCAAACGCCTCAGAACAGATACCGACTCCGGCCACTCCTTGGCCTTCCAGAAGACCTCATTTCGGAGGAGATCCGCCTCCCGACTTTTATCGTCTTTTAGAATTTCCAAAGCTTCTCTCTGACGACTAAGATCAATTAGCGCACGGGCTTGTAATTTCAGCCTTTCCGCCGCCAACAGAGGCGACAAGCCAGCTACATTGCTTTTTTGTAAAGCATCTAAAGCTAGTTCAGGTTCCTTATTAAGAACTCTTATTGTCGCGAGACGAGCCCCGACCTGTGCCTTTTCAGCGCCCTCCAATCTGAAATCAATCTGCCTTTGCAGGAGTTCCGCTGCCCGGCCTAAAAGATCAACCTGAGCCAACCTGTCTGCAAGTTTTCGGATCATCGTGTCTCCCTTTTCACCGGAGGGAGTTAGCTCCCTAAATTCATCAAAAAGGCCGAGAGCCTCGACAGGTGGCATGATATCTGCCCCATCATTCAGGTAGAGCTCGTTAAATACATCAGACATTTCTTCCGCAACTTCAGGGGCAAACTTGTGATCGGGGAAATATGCTGCGGCCGACCTTAATGCGCGCAAGCCGTTCTTGTACTTATTTGCCTCCATGTAGTATCGGCTTAACTTTCTTAAAACATCAAATTCAAAATCGCCCCCGCGCCAATCAAACTGCAGTCCCTCTAAATCCTTTATGG
>PBNV01000057.1 GCA_002723345.1 Rhodospirillaceae bacterium | reverse complement strand
GTCATTGCCAACACCACCCTCCAAGCGATCATCGCCCGCGCCACCATCCAGAATATCGTTACCGGCATTCCCCAAAATAACATCATCACCAGAGCCGCCTCGGAGACTATCTTGCCCGATAGTTCCAATAACAAATGTATTTGAGCTTGTCGAAGCGGAATAGGTCCCCGAGCCCTGGTTAAATGTAACCTTGAGCCCCAACTCCGTCTCAGTGCCGTCTTCGTTCTCCTGAATAAGTGTCGCAACAGGCTGAGACACTGAATTTGTAATTGTGGTCAAATGAGTGCTGCCATCGGCAAGTTTAGTTAAGGAGATTTCTAAGTCCCCTGAGCCAGAATTAAGGACGATACCTGTTATACTATAATCAGAGGGGACCTTTAGTGTGTCCGATCCTTGTCCTGCATTGATGGTATCGTTTCCATCGGACACGATATAAATGTCATTACCTGCACCTCCCGTCAGTACGTCATCACCCTCCCCACCATCAAGTATGTCCACACCGGCATTACCACGAAGGGTGTCATCGCCGCCACCACCTAAGAGTTCGTCGGCGCCGCCTTCACCGGTAAGGATGTTATTTTCCGCATCGCCCAGTAATCGGTCGTTCCCAGACCCACCCCGCACGTTTTCGAAGTTCGTAAATTGGTCTGAGCCTGCAGAAGTGCCTTCTGAGGTACCGGCTTCAAGATCAACGTCGACGCCAGCAACATCGGAACCAAAGGAGAGTGTGTCATTACCTGCCCCCCCATCAAGCGTGTCATCTCCCTGCCCACCATCAATGGTATCGGCACCGCGACCTGTCCGAATGACATTGTCAGAGTTATCACCCAATACAGTGTCGGAACCATCGCCAGTTACAATATTTTCAACACCACTGATCGTATCATTACCAGTCTCGATGCCTGAGACGGTCCCACTCGAGAGATCAACTGAGACATCTCCGCTTAGGTTGTCGAAGCTTGCGGTATCAATACCAGACCCACCAATTATTTCATCATCGCCGCCGAGGGCCATGAGTAAATCATTGCCGGCGCCCCCATCCAGCCGGTTAGCGCCGTCACTGCCAATAATGAAGTCATCGCCATCACCGCCGATGACGTTTTCAAATCCATCTAATTCATCTGATCCACTATCAGCGCCATCGGCCGTGCCTTCAGTCAGACTGACACTGACACCATTGTTATCACCTACAAATGAAATGGTATCTGTGCCTGTACCACCCGTAAGCTGATCATCGCCGGCACCGCCGGACACAACATCATTACCTGCTCCTCCGGATAATATATTGTTTTGGTCGTCACCGGTAATTATGTCACCGCCGGCACTGCCGATGACATTTTCTACGTTTATCAGCGTATCCGAACCGGCTGTCGTACCCGAGGCAGAACCGTCATTTAAATCGACATTGATGCCGTCACTTAGGTCGCTAAAGCTCACAGTATCGTTGCCAAGACCACCATCAATACGGTCATCACCCTTACGGCCTGAGATGATATCATCTCCACCATAACCAAATATCACGTCATTGAAATTGCTACCCCCGATTTCATCTGATCCATCGGTTCCAATAATGATGGTATTGGTTGAACTGCTGCCAGCATCAAGACTACTTGCCAATCTAAACCGCTCTGCCGAGCTATCGACCGCTCCGTCCTCATTAAAATCAAATTTAACAATCTCTACTGCATCGGTTGTTTGGTCCAAAACTGTAACCGTATGCAATTCTGCTGATCCGCTGTCCGCGAATGTAAAGGCAAGGTCATCATTAAAGCCATCTAGATCGGCATCGATGTATTGAATATCAGATATTGTTTGGCCCGCCGCAAAAGAGAGGGTGTCAACACCGCCCCCAGATACGATAGTGTCGGATCCATACGATGCCTTAAATGTGTCATTGCCCAAACCGCCATCTAAAATGTCGTCACCGGCACCACCATCAATAACATCGTCACCCGTGCCAGCATAAATGGTGTCCCTGCCCTCACCACCGTAGATTACGTCGTCATTCTCCGTAGCCGCCATGACAACGAGATCAACATCTCGCTGAACAGTCTCGGTTCCGTCCGAAACACTGTAGGTAAAGTTAAAAGTCTGACTGGTGCCAGCATCGAGAAAATTACTTGCGGCGGTATACGTATAAGTGCCATTTGGCGAGATCGATAAGGTCCCCGACGAAGGCGCAGAGACCAGGGCAAATGATAGTGCATCTCCATCAACGTCACTTCCTGTCAGCTTTCCGCTCACAACAGCGTCCTCAATACCGAGAACTTTCGCTGTAGTCGCCTCTGGAGCATCGTTAACGGGGACAACGTCAATGCTGACGGCCGCCGTGACTTGGTTGCCGTCTTGATCTGCTACCGTATAGGTAAATGTGTCCAAACCATTGAAATCGGTGTTATTGGATTTTGGACCGTATGAAAGTGAAACAATATTGTCGTCAGCATCTCTTCCGGAAACAGAGAGTTCCCCAAACTTCGCCGACGTCACCGAGACAATCTTCAGAGAAGAGCCTGCCTGCTGGAAGTCAAAGTCGTTTGCCAAAAGTGTGGATGCATTAATTGTGATTGACGCACCCTCATTTACTGTTTGGGTATCGCCAACGAGTATCGGGTTCTGATCTCCAACTGTGATACGGGCATCAGAGAACTCAAGCGTTTCAATACCAGTAAGGATATCTGTTCCATCAGCACCGCCATCATCGTGACTGACTTGGATTGAACCATCACTGCGGGTGGTGATGGTATATTCATTGAACGAACCGCTGAACGCGGCTGCGTCTTCGCCCAATCCGCCCCGGATGGTATCACTACCCGCACCGCCGACGATGTAATCATTGCCTGCTAAACCGCTGATAGTATCATCACCGGCCAGGCCGGAGATGATATCTTCCCCTGTGGTTCCTGCGAGCGATGCATCTCTAGACGACGTTCCAGAAATTTCATTGACTGTCCCCAGAACAACAGTCTGATCGGCAAAGACCAACTTCTCTACGCCCGAGACCTCGTCAATGCCATCGGCACCGGTTTTATCAAATACGATCGTCGTGCCACTGGCTTGAGTCAAAACCGCGTAATTACTTTTCGCGCCGCTGAAGACTGCCGTATCCTCGCCATAACCGCCCTGAATAACATCATTACCTGCGCCGCCTATCAGCCGGTCGTCGCCCGCTTGACCGATCAAAAGATCATTGCCCCGCATACCTCTTATGACGTTATCAGCGGAGTTGCCCGAGAGAGTATCTGCCCCATCCCCGCCGATTACGTTTTCTATAATGGCGTTACTGTCAATGAGCATCGACAAATCGCCGACAGAACTCACGGCACTTGGTGTGAGATCGACGTCCACCGTACCAGTCATCGCTGCAAAATTTAGTGTATCGGTGCCGGCCGTATCCTCAATGGTATTTCGGGCGGCATCAGCACCCAACGTATTCCAGTCATCGGTAAAAATATAAGTGCTATCATCATTGGCCAGATCACCAAGAAGACTGAGGGACCAACTGTCCAGAATACCCTCGTCGCCCGTTTCCGTGTCTGTGACCGTAATGCTCCAGTCGCCAGTGGAGACTTCACCCCAGAATTGAACGCTATTAAAAGTAAAGTCGAGCTCACCTGCACCTTCATACTCACCGTCAAGTGCGCGGTTTAATAATGTACTGGTTGTCCCACCCGGTGAGGTGATTTCTAAGAGTAGGTCACCAATATACTCATGAGTAAGCTGAACGTTTACCTCAACTTGATCAATGATGATCGGATCGCCGGAGATGATAACCGTATCCACCAAGCTCTCGCCGTCCTCAATAGCACCGTCAACATCCTGAACCCCTGATGAGACTGTAACCAAATTATCGTAAGTAGATTGGCGATCCCATGTCTCTGCAAGGCGCACTGCCGCATGAGCATCGACAATTCCGAAACCATATTCATCGGTAAATGTAAGACCGCCACCATTGGCATCCGTTGCAGCATTGCTGCTCCAGTTGTTACCCGTCGGGTTGGCTGAGGAATAAGCCAAAATTTCTTGAACGTCTCGATATCCTAGCTCTGGATTAGCCTCAAGCATAAGTGCAACTACACCGGAGACAATCGGCGCAGCTGCGGAAGTTCCGCTGAACCCATCAAAATAGTCATCGACGGAAAATCCGCCCTGACCAGTTAAATCTGTGGTTAGTATCTCCTCGCCAGGAGCAGAGAGCAGAACGGAAGATCCCGCGGAGCTGAACGAAGATGCTCCACCAAACTGCCCAACGGATCCAACTGAGATTGTCTCATGTGTTCCTGAAAAACTGTGATAGTTGCTGCTATCTCCATCCTCGCCATAGTTTCCGGCTGCAAATACGACAACAGTTCCTAGTCCCTCCCTACCCACATCGACGGCAGACGTGAGAGCCTCAAAAAACTCCGCGGACTTGAGCTCATTCTTGTTGTCGGTAAAAGCCTCGCCATAAGTCCAACTGTTATTAACCACGTCAACGTTCTGCATCTGTGTGAGCGCTGCCTCTGTCTGGCTTGCGCTCGCTTCAAATCCAAAACCCATGCGGAACATGGCCAACGAGGCCTCGTAGGCGACACCGACCATCTCGCCGCCGCCAAGAGAGCCCGCCATAAGCCCTGCAACTGCAGTGCCGTGGAAATCATCCAGCCCGTCGGACCTAGGGTCGTCACTTCCCTCACCCAGTATGTCACCCAGGGCGTCATGATCGATTAGGAGGTTGTAATTATCGACAAGGTCGATGTGGTTGTAATCAATTCCATCATCAATAATACCAAGCGTAACGCCCTTACCCGAGTAATCATCCCAAACGGCCTCGATATCAATATCTATGCCACCGAGATCCGCATTCGGGTTGCTGAGATACCACTGCTCTCCGTAGCCAGCATCATCGGGTACCATCGCTGTAGTCGGTCCTTGGGTGGCGTCACCAGCCTCAAAACCTCGATAATATTTATCAGTGAGTATTGTGATATCACCGAGATCAAGTTCTGTGATTCCTGAGAAGTCATAGGACTGCGACAGGGCCAATCCAGATTGCGATCCGGCAGCTCCGGTAGCAGTCGACAGGGCATCGCCGTAAATAATATCGTCACCAGCACCGCCAGAGAGCGTATCGGATCCATCACCCCCGATGACAACATCATCCCCATCTCCGGCACTAATCGTATCGCCAGCGTCTCCACCATCTATGACGTTAGCTTTGCTATCGCCCGTAATATCGTCAACGAAATCACTGCCAACAACATTCTCAACATTGACGATGGTGCTCGCGTCGGAACCCACAGAGAGGCTCTCATCCGAAAGGTCAATTGTGGCGCCCGAATTTAGGGCGGAAAGGCTTAAAGTGTCTGCTCCCTCGCCGCCGTCTATCTCATCACTACCGGCCCCCGCAATGAATGTATCAGAACCTTCTCCTCCATCAATTGTGTCGGATCCGGCGCCACCAATGAGGACGTCATCATTGACGCCACCCAAGAGTTCATCATCCTGGGCACTACCAATGACAAGCGAATTTTGGTCCGCTGCACTGGCGTCTCCGGAGATGTTTAATGAGAAGGCCTCTGAGTTAGCGTCGACCTCTCCATCACCATCCAAATCCATTTCTATTGACTGAAGGGGCGCGGAGGATTGATCTGCAATTGTAATTGAAACCCTCTCGGTTTCAGCTGCAGCATCATCTGGGTTTGTATAATCTGCAGATACAATCAAGTCATCACCACTTAATGCAGCAGATACAAATTCAAAGTCTTCGCCCAACGAAACTGTGTCGCTCCCGCCGCCGGTGGTAATGGAGGTTCCCCCAGTTCCCGGGCTCGCAATTTCAATTCTGTCATTACCGGATCCGCCCTGAATATTCTCGACATTGTCTACGATTATCTGGTTGCCAGCATCCCCGAGAACCAACGCATCAGAGCCTGCACCCCCGTCGAACTTATCACCGGCGACAGCGGAACCACTTAGGGTAAGTGTGTCGGCATCCGAGGAACCTTTGAGCACCTCCTGGACGACCGCGTTCAGTGTAACACTTTGAGAACCACTCGATAACTGAACCTGACTTACAGGCAACGTGCCTGTGACTTCAATAATAGCCGTCGCCACTGTCTCCCCGCCTTGAGGATCAGTAACTGTGTACTGAAATGTATCAATCAGGCTCTGGTTGTTACCCAGACTATCAAAAGCATCAGACAATGTTGGGTCATAGACAAAGGTGCCGTCACTCGAGATGGTTACAGTTACGCCACTTGAACTCGTAACGTCACCTGGGACAATCTGGAGCCCCGTTGTTGAAGCGGCAGATGCAGTCGCATCATTTGTGGCAGAAGCTCCAACGCTAAAAACTGTGTCCGAAGACTTGGGACTGATTACCAACACGCCGTCAGCGGTCATACCTGTCGCAGTGAATGAATTAGAAAGCGAACCATGGTTGTTAATAATCCCAACCAGCGCCACTTCGATGTCATTGATTGATACATCGGCGTCTGTAGCAGTATAGGAGACCGTGGTAGTCGAGCCATCAACCGTCACCGAAACACTATATTGATCACCAGTCTGAAACCCATCACCCAGGGTAACCTTATAGCCGGCAATCTGGTCACTGGTATCTGGATCGGTATCATTGGCCAATAAACCGCCCGTCACGTCACCGACATCCAGTGCGCTGCCTTTGAATGCAGAGTATTTCTCAGCATTGGCCACAGGAACATCGTTGGTTCCCGTCACGGTCATCTTAATTGTAGCTTGATTAGAAACGGCGCCCGCTACGTCGCGGATTGTATAAGTTACCGTATCGGTCATTGTCTCGCCGACACCGAGGGCCTGAAATGCATCGACGCCACTCGGGTCATAGACCACTTGTCCCTCTTCTATGGTGATATTCGCACCGTTTTCGGAGGTCGCCGAGTTGATGATTAATGTGTCAACAGTGTCCGCCGCGTCTGCATCACTATCATTAGCCAACACGTCGATAGTGACGGCGGATCCATCTTCTACAACTGCGACAGGGTCAGTCTCTGAGACTGCATCGGGACGATCGTTTGCTCCACCAACCGTTATGTTAACGCGGGTCAGCGGGACGTCCTCATGATCATTTGCCGTGGTTGCATCCAAAGCCTTGTATGAAAAAGTATCGACAACGCGATCACCCGTTGTCATTTCATTAAACCTACTAACACTATCCGGGTCGTATCCGATGACAGTCGTACGGTCGATCGAAGCCGAGGCGTCATCAAAATCACCACTCGAAATATTCGAAGCGCTGGCGCTGGTGCTAAAGGTCGTGGAGGCGTCTTTGGCGCTGATTAACAGCACGCCATTTGCCGGACCGCTTGTTGCCAAAAGCAAATCAGACAGAGTTTCATGTGTATTAATAAGCTCAATAAGACCAAGCTCTACATCTGAGATTTCGGTATCGCTTGAAGTTGTTGTATAGGAAATCGAGGTTGTCGAACCACCTTGCGTCAGGTTTAGGGTATAGGTATCTCCCTCCTCCAATGTACCCCCTAAGGTAACCCGATCAGCCGCAACTGCCGCAAGTGTCGCGCCCTCTCCAGACACCATTTCCGGCATATGAAGAACCAGGTTATCGCCGACGTCCACGTCACGATCGTTGTAGAACAGGTCTATAAGTACGACATCTCCATTTTCCCTTGCCCTCGCAACATCGGAGGAAGTTACTGGCACATCATTCTCACCGGTGATTGTTACAGTAACTGTTGCATCCGTGAAGTTTGTGCCATCCGTTATGGAGTAATCAAATGTGTCAGTGAGCTGTTGGCCGACAGCCAAACTTTCCAATGTGGAGGCCGAAGCATTGTAGGTTATTGTGCCGTCTGCGTTTAGGGTCGTGGTTCCATATTGACCAGCGGTAGGTGTAAGAACGGTGAGGTCGTCATTATCTTTGTCCGTGTCGTTGGCCAGAACATCTACGACCACGGAACCACCCTCAGTCACCTGAGCCGTGTCGTTGCCTGCTACCGGAGGGCCCTCTACTCCAAGCACTGTAAGATTTACTTGGCCATCGGTTTCTCCGCCTTCAGTATCCTGCACCGTATAGGAAATAGTTTGGACAGCGGCAGCCGCATTCTTTGCAAGGTCAACAAATAGGGCATGATTTGGGTCTGGGGTAATCGTGATCGTTCCGTCTGCATTCTGAGTTGCCGTAACGGCACCAGCAGCCCCATTGAACTCAACACTATTAAGTTTTACGGAAATATCCTGACCTTCAATATCACTGTCATTTGACAGCACCCGCAAAACTACAGATTTATTTGCCACCAACTCAACTGCTTCATCGACAACTGTCGGGGCGTCATTTACCGATGCAACGTTGATGGATACAGTTTTAGTTGCCGCTACGCCATTTTCATCAACAACACGGAAGATAAATGTATCGTCACCATAAAAGTTATCTTCAGGATTGTATGAAAATGTCCCGTCCGGATTTACCGTTAAGGTTCCATTTTCAGGATCGCCGCCGGCGGCAACTGAAAAGGTTAGTTGAGACCCTTGGTCAGGATCAGACGCGTAATCCGAGAGGCTACCCGTAACATTAGCACCATCCTCCGTTCCGCTGAGTATGATAGCACTCGACGCAACCTCTGGTGCATCATTCACACCCTGTACCGTAAGCGTTAGGTTTGTGGCGTCCGATTCCACGCCTCCGGGGTCAGCAACTTTGTAGCTGAGAACCTTCTCAATTACGTCATCAGCAGAGAGAGCTTTATACCAATCACCCTCGGGGACAAAGCTGATGCGTCCGTTTGCAGGGTTTACTACAACTTGACTGCCTGTGGTAGCTCCAGTGATTGTTGTCTCTCCAGAGACCTCGTGGGTTTCTCCCTCAAACGTAACTTCGGTTATTGTGAGTGTGTCACCATCAATATCGCTATCATTACTTAGAACTCGCACAGAGGTACCGGCAGATGATACAACCGTGCCAAAGTCAGCAACGGTCGTCGGGCCGTCATTAACAGCCGTTACGTCTACCCTCACCGTTGCCGAACTATAGCTGGGGACCTCAGCATCATTCGCCACCGTATAAGTGAAGCTATCTCCACCATTGTAGTTTGCATTTGGCGTGTAACGGACGCTGCCATTAGCCACGTCGTTGCTTAAGGCGACATTACTATCTTGCTCACTGATGGTGAAAGGTTGGCCCGGCTGCAGAGCGGAAATACGGACAACACCGGCGCTATCCGATGACGCCACAACACTGCCGTTAATATCTGTGTTGACGTTAATTGCCTCCACAACCTTGAGGGCAACCGCCGCAGCATCCTCATAACTCAAACCACGATAGGAAATTTCTTGGTCATTTATCGTCAGCGTATAGGTAACGGAGGCGCCGTCACCGCTAAAGGTTACGAGTTCCTGCTGGGCAAGAATTTCAACGTTGCCATTGGTTGCCGCACCGACGGAGAGAAGCGTCGCGCCAACAAGTGGATCTCCATCTGCACGAGTATCGTTTTGAAGAATATTAACGATAACGGAAGTGTCTTCATCAATCGCGTCTTCGTCATCAAGTATGTCATCAACGGCAACAGGCCGGGCATCTGCTAGTTCCTGAGCTATCCGCAGCGCTTCTTCTTGTAGCGTCTTGGCCAGGCTTTGTACGAATTGGGTTTGCCCTGCGGCGGCCTGGGCTGCTGAACTCTCAGAGTAAATTGCCTGGGCGCGCGCCAGATCAGCCTGCCCTTGAGTAGCATCCACCAATGACTGAGCATTTTGTGCGGCCGTGCTTGCAGTCGCCAACTGATTGGTAATATTGGTGTTTGCTTCTGCCAACTGTGCTTGGGCAGCGACTAAGTCGCTAGCATCTCCTGCGCCCAAAGCGTCGTCAACGGCACCAAAGGCAGCTCTTAAATCATCGGTATAATCATTGATTCTCGATTCAGAACCGTCAGCTATCGTGGAATAGCTCTCAGCAGAGTTCGCATTGGCGACCACAATGTTGACGGCATCGCCAATGGCACCTGTCACATCAGCAAGGGCCGTTAAACTCGTCTCAAACCCGCGAAGAGCAGATTCGATACCAGTCGCACTAGATGTGATTTTTGACGTGGCACCGCCGGTCACATCAATATTAGAAACCACAACAGAAACTGCATCGGACGCAGCCGGGACCGTCAGTACCAGCTCATTCTCAGAGAATGCTGCCGATGCCGTGACTAGAGCAGACGCATCTGCGTTTCCATTTACCGCGGCGATCAAGCCTGCTCGGATATCAGCAAGCGTTGCATCATCAGCATCAACCGTATATGTCACCGCGTCGGCATCACCAACCTTAACTGAGAATTTGTCCCCTTCCTCAACCGCGCCCTCCAGGACCAATGAAAATGCCTGAGACGTTTTATCTAAGAGGGCGGAAGTTTTTGTAACGACGCCGGATAACGCCGTCGATACAGAGCTGGCAGTAATATTGGTATCGCCACCTACCTTGGCTCCGATCAACGTTTCAGCCGAATTAATTGCCTGCTGGAGGTCGTACATCGGCATCAAAAATTCAGGTATATTCTCCAGGTCGGTTGGGGGTGCATCTCTCTCTCCCCGCACATACTCCTCAATTGCGACGACGGTTGCCTCTTCCGCACCATCCGTAATCGCCTTTTCTCGGTGATAAGAATACGCCTGATCAAGAGTAGCCTTAGCAGCGGTGATTGCCCCATCAGCATTGATAAATGCATCATTAGCAGCATCCAGAGCCTCCGCCTCAGAACCCTCGATAGAATTCTTGGCACCTAATGCCGCCAACTTAGCTTCATCAACGGCTTTTTGGTTCGCGAGTGCTTTGGCATCAATGAAGTCTGCCTTATCTGCGTTTGCTACGCCGAGTTGAGCGTTTGCATTTGCATGGAAACCGTTTGACGATGCCGAATACTGATCAGCTGTATCCGAGTTCAACACCCCGTTGGAGAGAAAATCCTTTGCATCTGAGAGCAGAGCCTCTGCCATGGAATTTACTTTTGGATCAGAGTTAAGTTCAGAAATCAAAGCAAGGACGGCAGTTTGCGCTTCTGCGACTGTTGATGGAGAACTGGTCAAATAGCCGCCGGTCGCGATATTTTCGACGGCATCAAGAACCACTTGCCGAGAAGCTATTGCAACTTCATCAGAAATCGCTGCGGCATCCCGAGCCTCCTGAACGGCCGCCTCCAGGGATTGCTTTGAGGTAACGCTGTCGATAGCAGCCGCACCCGCATCACCTGCGGCAAACCCATAAATTATCTCTGCCGACTCGATCGCTGTTTCTGCATGAGTTTTCGCGGCGGTCGCGGCAGTTTCGGCAGCTGCCGTTGCTTCGGCAGCTGAGAATGAAAATACATTGGTCGTGTCTGCGCCACCACTTATTGAAATTGCGGAGGAAAAAGACGTATCTGCATTATTAGATTTTAAAATAATAAATTCGTCTGAACTTCCTGCTGATGCCACAACCAACTGGTTATCACTTCCATCTCTTGCCGCATTGATTGCCGAAATGATTGCAGCTTGGAGTGCCGCAGCATCCATATCACTTCCAACATCGACAGACACATTAATGGAGGTTTGACCACTGGTTAACGTTGTCGTGACCTTGTCACCGCCCTCAAGGCTGCCAGTGATTGAAACAACCTCAAGGTCTATGGTGGCCTGTTTCAGGGCAGACGAAATATCATAGGCTTTCGAGGAGATCAGAGCCGCGCCTAGGTTAGTTTGCGCCTCTGCTGCCTGTTCAACAGCCGTATCTCTGTGCTCTTTTATCTCTGCCAGGGCTGAGGCTGCCAACTCATCCGATCCCTCGAGGTTGGCAATCGCCGTCACAACAGTAACAGAATTATTTCCTCCACCTGATGTTGTTCCGGACGACGTAAATCCCGTGCCAGCAGAGGCTGCGGTTAGAATAATCGCTCCATTACCCTCGCCAACTGCAGCACCGACAATAGAGGCTAAACCAGCGTCAGCATTCACGTTTGCGACCAATGCATCGCGGATATCGCTGATGGTCTCACCCAAGGCCACCGTGTGAGAGATGGTGATACTATCGACAGTAATAGCAAACACATCACCGGCTGTTACGCTCCCGGCGAGTGTTACATTGTCGACCTGGGCAACTTGAGTGCTGCCACTGGAGTTGTTAACCGTTGTTGATACAACGGCTGTGTTCTCGTTTCCTGAACTGGCCCCATCTGAGGCTAAAGCAGTCGTGCTAAAAGCAACCCCAGGGAAATTAGAGGTTAGCAGTATTTCTCCATCGCTGGAGCCCGCCGACGCAACTACATCAATTGCCGCCGCTGATTGGTTTACGACCTCGATAAGGCCATTTCGGGCCCCCGACAGAGTAATACCTGCACTAATGTGAGCATCTGTTATTGTGAATGTTGCCGTATTCCCGGAGACGATAACCGTGTATGCATCTCCTGCTTCTAGCGCACCGGTAAAACCCAACGTAACAGTGTCAACCTGAGCCACACCACCAGCGGTCGCCGCAGCCGATGCCGCGGCGTCAGCCGCTGACTGCGCTTCCGTTCTAGCCGAAGACGCGCTCGGACTGGTTGCCAATGCCGTAGATGCCGCCGTAGCAGCTGCACCGGCTTCAGTGGCAGCCGTCTTTGTACTCTCAGCAAGCGCCGTCGCTTCAAGCGCAGCGGCCCTTACAGTTTGAGAATTACTTCCTGAAGAAACAGTAATTGCATCTGCCTGATTTTTTGCTGAAAGAGCCGCATCCACTGCCATTTCAGCCTGCAACCTGGCAGCTCGCGCAGCGAGATACGCCGCCTGCGCAACCGCCTCATCAACGCCCACCGTAGCCGTCGTTGCCAAAGCCGCTTGACTGGCGGCCTCGCCCGAGGCGGTTGCGGCTGCCGTCGCCGCCTCCTCAGCCTCTTCAAGCGCCGCCACTGATTTTGCGAGAGCGTTTTGCGCCTGGGTATTTGCCTGGGCAACAGCCGAGTAAGCCTCTGGATCAATTGATTGAGCAGAAGCGACTGAGCCCAGTGCTGTATTTGCTGCAGAAGCCTCACTTACGGTGACCGCGTGAACAATTTTGGCCTCGGATAGGGTCGCGGCGGCAGCCGATGATGCAATCGCCGCCGCATCTGCCGAGTTTTCAGCAGCCTCAGCAGAGGATATCGTGGCTCGAACGTCAGAGAGCCGGCTTTGGGCTGCCGTCTCAGAAGAGACCGCATCCGCTTTTGCGGCAAGTGCCTGATTATATGCAGCTGTGGCAGCCGCCTTTGCCGAGAGTAAATCTTCGGTCGCAGCCTCAACCCGGGCAGCCTCTCTCGCCGCCGCGCCCGCCTTTGCTGATACGGCAACGGTATAGTTTTTGGCAGCAACAAGATTATTGGCCTCAGCTGCCAAGGTAACTTGCAGAGCAGACTCTGCTGCAGCCTCAATCGAGGCCACCGCAGCTAATTGGGAGGCATCGGCATCTGACTGCGCTGATAAAAGTGTTTCAGGTGCGGCCAAATCATCTGGTGGATTGTCAAACTGATGGACGGCATTGGCTGCCGTTTTGATTAGTGAAATTGGATCATTGAGCGCAGCGGCTTTTTCGTCAGATGTTGCTTCAGTGTTGTCAAATAAGGCTCTTAAGGTATCCGCTTCTGCATCCGTAAATGGATCAAGGGTGATATTTAACTTGCTTTTAATTTGTAGCAACATGCCCTCATCAAGGTCCCCAAGGGCCTGAGCCGCAGCAATTATCGCCTCGAGTGCCGCATCCGTCGCTGCCTCGGCAGAGGCCATAGCTGTTTGAGCAATTGAGGTCGCGGCATCAATATCAGCTTCTGCGCTCGCATCACCCTCATCTAACAGATCAGCCGCATTGCCAGCATCATCGGCGGCGGTCTTGGCTGTCTCTACGGCGGTCGCAACCTCAGCGGACTTCGTCTCCGCCGTCTCGACTGCTGTAGACAACGCCTCAACGATAGTCGCAATAGCGTTATCTGCTCTGGCTTGTGCTGCACCTTGCGCACCTGTCTCAAACGCTGTGGCAAAACCAGACTTAGCTGCAGCCTCCGCAGCAACCCGAGAGGCTGCAGCAGCGGCGGTCGCTGCACTCGTCGCAGTGGCTTGAGCGAGTGTTTGAGCAGCAACAGCTGCATCGAGCGCAGACTGGGCTGCGGCAACGGAACCCGTTGCATCCGCCTCCGCAGCCTCGGCCTGAGTTAACGCTGATCGCCAGATCGCCTCAATGGCATTATCTCCATCAATGCCATCGTCAGCAGCCGCAAGCTTTGCTGTAACTTCCGAAACTGCTCGCGTCCTCGCCACCAGGACAGCCTGTGCGGACGCCAAATCTATGCTCGGTTGAACAATAGCGTCGGTAGCCGCACTCGCTGCCTGGGCAGCCAACTGGGCAGACATATTTGCTTTGCCAGCGTTTGCCGCGGCAACCGACGCCGCGTTTACTGCAGCAATTCTCTCAGCAGTTGCAGTACCTGCAACCCACCCATCAGCAGCTATCGTCGCATTCGCAGCTACTTCGTAGGATGCTGCAGCTGCGCCTGCGTCTGTTACGGCTTCAATCGCCGCACTAGCCGCCCGCGACGCCTGAGCTAACGCTTCACTCCCTGCGCCTGCCGCCGCTTCGATGGCTGCGCTTGCCGCTGCCTGGGCAAGGTCCGCTGCTTGTTGAGCGGCCTCCGAAGCAACCTTAGCGGTATCTACGTCAACATCTTTCGCTGCCTGCACCGTCAGTAACAATTTCTGGGCGGCCACCTCAGCCTTAGCCACAGCAGTATCGGCCAATTCACGCGCGTTGGCAGCAGCAGCAGCATCCGCGTCCACCTTGTCACGTATGGTTTGATTGGCAACTTGGCGCGCCGCTTCCGCTGCCGTTGCTTCAGCTTCCGCCGCGTCGGCCGCTGCTTCGATAGCAAATTCTCTTGCCTCAACTTCCGCAGACTGGAGATCTCCGGCAGCAACAGCATCAGTGGTTTTCGAAATCGCGTTCTCGAGCAATGATTGTACTTCGCTCAAAGCGACAGCGGCCGCGCTTTCAAATGCTGAAGCCAAACTAGCGTTCATCTGGATGCTAGTGTTTCGCCCTTCTGCAGAGTTAGAGGCGGCGGTAAATGCAATGGCAGCCTCTTGTGCCGCGGCGCTTGCAAGCCGGTCAAATTGTTCAATGCGTTCCAACTCAGCTGAAGCTGCGGCAGCGCTCGTGGCAACGGAGTTTGCGTTCAAACGAGCAGCAGACAGATCAAAATTTTGATCAGCAATACTGTCGCGAGCTTCGACCGCAAGAGCCTCAGAGGAATGAGCACTGATAATCAATTCCGATGCGACTGCCGATTGAAGTGCGCCGACGGGCTCTATCGTTGCGAGAGAGACGGATTGGTCAGGTTGACCACTTCCGTAAACATGTACCTGAGCAGAAGGCGCGATTTGAAGTACGTTGTTGACAAGCGAGATACTCACCGTTGCTTTATGCGCAACCAAACTCCCGTCTTCAGCCAAAGATGAATAGAAAAAAGTATCGGTCGTAACGCTGCCATCTTCTAAATCAACAAATTTTGATGCGTCCGCAGTATAATTAAGCCCACCTCCCTCCGCTTGAGCGACAGTGCCTTTTAACCCCGAGGTAAAGCCTGCAATTTTAGCCGTTGCCGCCATCGTTTGGTCAAGTGCTTGCAATACTTCATTCGCAGCCTGGGCATCTTCCAAAGCACTGGTTTCTGCCGCTTCAGCGGCCGCCGCCTCTTGAGCAACTGCGGTTTCAAACTCCAGAGCGGCATCTGCCTCAGCGTTCATCGCACTCTCAGCCATGTTTTGTGCGATCTCACGAGCAGAATTGATCATGGCCTGGGCGATCGCCTCTGGATCAATTGACTGTTGCTGAGGTCCTATCCTGAGGCTTTGAAGTGTCGGATTGGTCGTGGCCTCAATCGCATCCGCCAAGTCGGCATATGCATCCGCCTTTGTCTCAAAAGAAGAAAGTGAGGTAATTGTTCCATTTGAAGCAGCCAAATAGTTCTCAGCAACTGCGAGTGACGCCAGGGCCTCAGCTGCTGCCGGATTTGACTGGGCCTCAGCACTATCTGCGTCGATACCCAATGTCCCCAATATCAGGTTCACAGACCCGCTTGCACCCTCTAGCGCATCACTGACAGCTGTTACGTGTTCACGAACAAGGCCCGGCGAGGCTTCCGTGCCCAGTAAATAATCGACCTCCTCATGCATTGCACGAGCATCAGCTGCAGATATCCCGTTTTCAGAGGCTCGTGCCGCCAGTTGCTTCGCACCCGTCGCTGTAAGATTGGCAATACCCTCGTATTCTGCTTCGCCTTTCTCGAGCCGGATGGTTACTTCCGCGATATTGACTGAAAAACTCTCAGATCCGTCTCGAACAGCGTAGTAAATACTATCAGTTGCGGTTTCACCCTCTTGCAATGACGCCAGTAAATCATCACTCGCTGTGTAAGAAATCACGCCGTCGTCACTTACCTCTACGGTTCCGCTCGTACCATTGCTCGCGCCAAAGGTCAGCGCAGCGGCGGAACTTGCGGAAGCGGCTGCATCCTCCAAAGAAATTTCGAGGCCAACGCTCGCTTGCGCCCTCGCTGCAGCTTCGCCAACGGCAAGTTCCGCCGTTGCAGATGCCAGATCTGAAGCTGCGTTGGCTGCATCGGACTTCAGATCAATTGCCAGGTCGAAAGCCGCCTCATACGCTGTCACTTTAAGAGCAAGTGCCGCCTCTGCATCTGACAAATCGCTCGCTGCATCTGAAGCGATTGAGACTGCTTCGTCGTACGACGTCTTCACCTTAGCAATTGCGTTATTGAAAAGGCTCAGCACATTTTCTGTGAACGTCTCCACTAATTCTGTGTTTTCTTCGAGCTGATCTGCCAATGTTGCCTGGCTCTCCAAGATTGCTATGTCTGGAAACGCTGCAGACAACTGAGTGGCATAAGTGGAAACTTGCTCCGCACCGACGACTTTCAAGCCTGTCACTGCGATGCTCGAGACTGAACTGCCGGTTTCATTTGTGTAGCTGAAAGTATTTTCCCGAGTGGTGAAGACGTCAGTGTAAGATGCGTCATTATCATCGGTGGCGTTGCCCTCACCGTTCTCTGCGCTGACTGACGCGATAAAGGGCTGGCCCGACACCTTTGGTTGAAGAACGATTTTCCCGTCAGCTCCAACCGATGCCTGCAAGAATTGACTTATATCCTCGTCTTCATTTATCACCGTTGCAAAAGATGAGGCTGCTTGTTGGAGATTTATTCCCGACGAGATGTCGCTGTCTGTAATTGTGTAGCTGACCGGATAACCGTCTGCGGTAAGCCTGTAGGTATCCCCCGCTTCAAGTGTTCCGAAGAGCTCGATTGACCCGGATTGCGTTGAAATTGTAATTGTTTCAGTGAGGCTCTCTCCAGCTGCAAGCGAGTTCATCAAGTTGAGAGTGACCAATCCATTGCTGACACTTGTCGTCCCCATGGCACCATCACTCGCGCCATCCAAACGCGCCGCATTTACAGACAAATTTTCTAAAACACTCAAGTTCGGATCTAGCGGACCAAGATCAGAGCTGTCTTCGCCAGCAAAAACATCTTTGAGGTCCTGAGTGAGCCGCGCCCTTGCCTCGTCCAGCGCTTCAGCATACGTCTCCGACTTGGCCCTAGCCATTGCGTCGTCAACTAATGTCGCCGCTAGGTCTGCCCGTGCCTGAAGAAGAGAGTTTGCGGCTACCTCAAGGGCGGCATCCGCGGCACTTGAGGCGTTTGATAATTGAGTGGCACTGGATGCAGTGATCGAAGACAGTTGCGTGCTTACTGGGATTGCACTCTCATCAGATAGATCCGAAACAATGATCTTGTTATCAGCAGCTAGACTATCGCCGTTTTTAACTACATAAACTGTGGCCTGATTTGCTGTCAGTTCGCCATCGTCATTTTTTGTCGAAAATATGAACGTGTCCACATCATAGGTCTTCGCGGAATTTCCGCTGCCCGTTGCAGATGCTGTGGCATTAAACGTCTCGTCTGTTTTAGTCTGAAGCTCGATTTCGTATTCCGCTCCGTGGACCGATCCATTGGGTGCCGTCCACGTTACGGATCGTCCCGCAAACTGGGTATTACCCTCAACGACTGTTCCAGAGAATTCAAAGTTTATATCACCTGCACCATATCCACGGTCGGCAACACCAACATTCAAGATTGTACTATTTGCGTTAATGGCATCTATCAAACCAGAGCGAATATCAGCTATCGTATAATCCTGCCCTTTCGCCTCCTCAGCTCTAAAGGTGACCGAAGTGCCATCTATCGTCGCGGAAAATACATCCCCAGCATTAAAATTTCCCGTCAGTTCGAGGCGAGAAACTGCCGTGGCTTCAATATTTGTATTCAGTGCTGATGAACCATTTATCGCGGTCGCGATAAAGGCTTGAGCATCGCCTAGCGCATCGCCAGATTCCGCATCAAATTGAATAGTTGTATCTGCATCGTCGACAGTGATTGTAACCGAGAAGGTATCATCAGCGCTAATACCATTGGCTGATGCCAAAGACACAAATTCACCAGCAAACTTATTGGCCGTGGCCGAATAGGATAAAGATCCATTTTGAGCGACAGTAACTGCTCCCTGAGATCCATCACTCGCCCCATCGGTGAGCGCATCCTTTTTCTGAGAAAGAACACCAGAGACATAGTCAAGGGCGAGTTCTTGTGAGCTATCCGCCGATGCGATAGCTGTTGCAGCTTGCTCAACGGCAAGTTCGGCCTCTGCAAATGCCTCATAAGCTGACAATGCTTCTTCGGCTATCGATGCATCTGCCTCTCTAACAATTTCTTTAAAGTCGACAAGTGCTTCTGCTTCGTCCTTAAGTGCCTTTGCCTCTTTAGCCGCCTGAAGAGCCTCCTCAGACCTAGCTCTGATCTCGGAAGCAGTTTTCGCAGAAATTGTCGCCGAGGCTTTCTCAGCTGAGACTTTTGCCTTTGTCGCTGTTGCTTCCGCTTTTACGAGCGCGTCCGCCATGGCTGTTGTTTTTTCTTGTGGCGGAAGTGCTGCAATCTGATTTTTAGCCTCGGTAACTTTTTCTTGGACAGAATCTACTACCGTAGAAATACTTGCGACGCTCATGGATGCCAGATCGGCCCCGACCGGAGCATCTGTTATCTTCGCCGCCTCTTCGGCCATCTTTTCATTAATTTTTTTGGAGAGCACTTGAACAACAATATTCTCCGCGGCGGCCAACTTACCCGATCCAGAAGTCGACTTTACCGTGCTAATAACGCTAGCAACGACTGTATCCATCGCAGCTACCGAGCCTTTTACCGCGACGTCAATTTTTGCCGCCGCAACCTCCGCCTCCCGAGCAGCTGCCTCAAGACTGGCAAGCAATTGCGGGTTTACTTTTTTACCCTGGGCCAAACTCCCCAGCAAAGCACCAGCGGACAACATGACACCCGATGCAGTGGCGGCCAACGCACTCGCCGCACCGAGCGCATCAAGTGGTGCAGTAATAGCCGCACTCAGAGAGTTTGCCGAGGCCTGATCCAATCCATTAGCCGTGCCCTTCGCAACCACCTCAGCTTCTACTGAGGATTTTTTCGTAGCCGCTGATGTTTCAGCTGCACTTGCTTTCGTGGCTGCCGCCTGAGCCTTTTTTATAAGCGCTAAAATAGGAGCCGCGTCATCGCTCTGATCGGCTCTTAGGTCTTCAACCCGTTTATGGATCTTTTTAAATTTGCTATCAAAATTCTGCTCTGCTCGCCGTTCTAAGCCTTTTTCGAATTTATCATTGAAGCGCTCAAAGCCTTCTTTAAACTTTTCCATGCCTTCCCGAAGACGCTTACCTTCGAGCTTTGCTTTTTCAAAATCCCCGCGTACCTTTTTTAAATCGCCCTCTCGGCTCTCTCCGAAGTCCGAACCGGGCCTTGGCCCTTTGAAACCATCTGGGGGTGTCTCCCCTCTCTCACCGCCCTGACCGGGGCCACCTTCTCCGCTCTCACCTGTTTCATTAGCTGGGGCGCCAGTTACTGTCGGCTGAGATGGGTTCACCGACAGGACTGAGCCGTATTTGTTAGATAACTCTGACTGAGATAAAATAGTTGGCTGCGGTGGAGCCTCATTTGCGCTTGCCATTGCCACGGATGCGCCAACCTGATTGAGAACAGCAACACCAGCCGCATTGGTAATCACAACCTCTCCAACAGTCCCGCCGGCGTCTGGCAAAAGAGATATCGTATTGGCTTGGCCTTCGCCGTTGATCTCACCGGCAATCGTAGTTCCACGAATACCGATTGTAGCAACTGGGGTTGTTAAGACAGCTGCATCAGGCGAAGCCTTAGCAATTTGACCGCTTACAAAAGAAAATGCTCCGGAAACAACGGAAATAGCAGAGGAGTTTGAGTCACCGTCCGGCTCGTAAACCATTTCATCCAGAACCATTCGACCTGATGGCCCAAGAGAAACAGTCGACTCGTCTACAAATTCAATGCCCAGCGAACCGCCGGACTTTGTCTCGATAACATCGTTTTGGAATACTTCATCGCCTTCCTGGGCTTCTATCTTTTCTCCATCAGACCGCGTAATAACAACTGTGCCCTCAAGAGACTTAATTATGCCTATTGGTTCGGTAACTTCATCATCTGGCAGATCCAATTGTGGACCGATTTGAGCTACTTGGATGTGAGAAAATTGACCGGCCAGTTTTGAGGCAAGCTCACCGTCGATAATCAAGCCCGTCTCGGTAATTAAGCTCGGCAAGGTGTCTAAATTGAAAAACCCGTCAACTTTAATGATTTGACCGGAGGGACCCGTAATTACCAGACTATCACCCTCACGAGAGAATTCTCCACGTAACAACCAGTCGGCGTCAGCAAGTAATAGAAATCCAGTTTCGCTACCAACTGGCTGCGAACTCAATCCTACGAAACGACTGGACAAGTCAGTTTTCATTACAACGCTACCGTCAAATCATTCAAAATCTTAGGTAATACGCGGGTAAATAGGATTGCTGAGAAGTGTTCTAATCAAAAACTTTGTCGCTAAAAACAGATTGCGTGCTCAGACGACTATTTACCATCTAAATTGTAGCAGTTTAGTCAAAAAACCACAAAGCTTTTAAGCCCAGATTTTTGGAGGCAGGCTTTCATAAGTAATTGAATAAAAAAGGAAGTTTAGGCGACTTTTTACCAGCACACCATAGCCACAGTCCAGATTGTTTAATTTTATCCTGAACCTCTCGAGACTGCCTGATTTTCCACAATGGAATAGTTTTAATTCCGAAAAATTTTCAACGACAGAATATGTTTTTAGAGCACATGTTGACCGACAACCGTTGTAGCTGTGAGGCTTCCCACAAGCAACGTTAAAGATCTGTCCTCAACCCCCATAGACTTCCAAATAATGGATGCTAAACAAACAATCAGGATCGATCCAAGTCTCGGTAATACGAAAGCCTGCACTCATCGCCAAGTCTGTGAAACGATCAACAGTGTATTTATAGGAATTTTCCGTGTGGATTGTCTCTTGGTTAGCAAAATGGAAGGTCTGACCACCCACCGAAATTTCCTGATCGCACAATGACACGAGGTGCATCTCCACTCGATGAAGCCTCTCATTGAAAAAAGCGTCATGCCGGAACTGTGACATATTCAGTTTACCGAGTAATTCACTGCGGATCCGGTGCAATAGGTTCAGATTGAATGAGGCTGTATGACCATCTTTGTCGTTATAAGCAGCGTTGAGAATTTTGCTGTCTTTCTCTAGGTCCACGCCAATCAGCAAACTTCCATCATGCCCAACGGTTTTTCGAACAATCTTAAGAAACTGCTCAGCTTCCTCAGGTGCTTGATTACCAATTGTGGAGCCAGGAAAGAAGGCAAGGCGCCTGCCTCCCTCTCCGACCGTCCTTGGTAAATCGAGGTCCCTGGAAAAGTCAGCACATACAGCACCTACCCTGATGGTGGGATGCGTGCCGGCAATGTCCTCAGCTGTTTGCAAAAGATGTTTCTTTGAAATGTCGATGGCGAGATATTCCGCCGGATCCGTTAAGCAATTGAGGAGTGCGTTTATTTTCAAACTGGAGCCACACCCATATTCAATTACCGCTCTTGACGGGCCAGCTAACCTGGAAATCTCGGCACCATAGGTTTCCAGAAGGGCTACCTCGGTCCGGGTCACATAATATTCAGGTGTCTCGCAAATTTTATTAAATAAATGCGAGCCGGTCTCGTCATAAAAAAACTTTGGCGGCACTGATTTTGACGATTTGGACAATCCTGCCAACACGTCCGCCAGAAAGTCAGCAGGGTCAGGTTTTTTGTCGATAAAGTACGCGACACCCTCTGGCGTCTCTCGGCGATCAGCGGCAGGAGAGCTCATTTGATTAATTAATACTCTGTCTTTAGATTGATGCAAAATGTAATAAACGGCAGTGACGCCACCATGGTCGCCGCTTTGTAAAGTGTCAAGCCGAGCTACCCCGCCCCGCGCCTGGTAATATAGATGCCGGCGAGAACAGCCACCCCGCCAAAAACCTGAAGAGCACCAAGAGGCTCAGCAAATAGGATCCAGGCCAGCACCGCAGCCAAGACAGGCTGCAGTAAAAGCCCGACGGAACCCAAAGCCGCCGGCAAATGCGCCAGTGAGTACGCGATCAGACTTTGACCTCCTGCATGCGAAAATAAGGCTAATCCAAGCAAGACCACCCAGCCCATCATACTTCCTGCAACCAGAGAATCTTCAGTGATATACATGAGCACGAAGAGGATCAGTCCGGAAACCAAACCGCTCCACATCATAACAGTTGCCGTTGAAAATTCTTCCCGCAGTTTACCAACTGCAAGGATATAGGCCGCATAGAACATGGCGGTGATTACACCCAATGCATCGCCGAGGAGATGGTCGCCGCCCAGCCTGAGACTGCTTCCCATCAAAGAACCAATGCCACTTATGGCGCACCCCAGCCCCAACAGGAAAAGCTTCGAAAACCGATGTTTAAACAGGAAAAATCCGGCCAAAGTGACGAATATAGGCGCCGCGTTTGCCAGAAGGGTTGAATTTGCGACCGACGTCAAATTGATTGACCAGTGCCAAAACGCGAGATCACCAGCAAAAAACACTCCGGCAAGGGTAAGGCGTGCATAATCTCCTCGGGTGGAGGGCGTCCTGGCTAGGCCCACCTTTGACCGGGGCAATGCCATCCAAACCCAAAAAGCCGGAAGCGCGAGCGCGACACGATAAAATGCCGTGGCAAACGGCCCTAACTCGCTGAGCCGAACGAAAATCGGTGAAAAAGCGATCGCGCCAGCCCCCAGCAAAAGTGCTACAAAGGCGACGTGTTGCGAGCTGGTGGAGCGATTTGAGTGAGACATGGCCCCCGAGTTATAGTTTTCAGAGCAAGGGCCCGCCAGTTAGATTTTGACCTCGGGCTCTTCATGGGTAAACATATTTGATATTCTAAGATGGTTCATTCGGACTTATTGAGAGCCTTGGCCCGTGGGAATATTGAACCCTTCCGAGTCGGAAACTTTTCACATCATTAATTCCGGCGTCAAAGCCCCTCTGGTATTGGCTTGTGATCACGCGAGCAATACGATCCCGGCATCCCTCAATAATTTGGGCCTGGCACCAGCGAACCTTCAAGGTCACATTGCGTGGGATATTGGGGCCGCCGCCGTCACGCGACGATTGTCAGAAATACTCCAGGCGCCCGCTATTCTCGCCAGATTCTCGCGCCTGGTAATAGATCTTAACAGAGACCCCAATGATCCCGCATCTATTCCAATCGTCAGTGATCAAACAACCATTCCGGGAAACCAAAATCTGACTGCACCGGAACGGGCGTCAAGAAAGCAGGATCTTTATGATCCGTATCACGAGCGCCTGGCTGATCTTTTATCACACGAGTGCTCTGCCGGAGTATCCCCGGGACTGTTTTCCATCCATACCTTCACACCCCATATGATCGGTGAGGCGCGGCCCTGGCATATCGGTGTTCTATGGAATAGAGACCCTAGAATAGCCGGACCGCTTATCGAAACATTGGAACATCCGTCTCATAATCTGGTCGTTGGCGACAATAAACCTTACTCCGGTAAACAATACGCTCACACGTTAGACATTCACGCTGGCGCTTATGGATATGCCAATTGCGCAATTGAAATCCGGCAAGACCTAGTCCAGTCAGAGGATCAAGTTCACGGCTGGGCCAATCTGCTAGCCGGCATAATCACGGTCATTCTGAATGACCCAGATGTGCTGAGAACTCGGTATTATTAAACAATGAGATTTGTTGGTAATGGGAGGCGCTTGCTCCAAAATAACGTTACAAGTATCTTCTCCACTCTTCAATCTAGTACACATAAGCCTGGGAGAAAATAATGACCGACGTCGGGGGCATCGCATCGGAACGGTTGCAATCATTTGTCGAGCGTTTGGAACGCTTGGAGGAAGAAAAAGCAGCACTTTCTGAAGACATCAAAGAGGTTTACTCCGAAGCCAAATCTGGCGGCTTTGATATCAAAATTATGCGTCAAATTGTGCGCCTCCGGAAAATGAATACTGCAGACCGTCGGGAACAAGAAGAACTGTTAGACCTCTATAAAAACGCCCTCGGCATGTAGCCTGCTAAAATTTCTCAACCCACGGCCTAACCTCAATCTCCCATGACCAAGAACTCCGGTGTTGGGTGTGGAGATGATAGTACGTCTCTGCGATCGCTTCGGGATCGAGCCATTTGTCCGGGTCATCATCTGGCCCTTCCACACGCCCTCGGCTGGTATTCCGAATGCCGCCATCAACAACTACATGCACCACATGCACGTTTTTGGGATGAAGCTCACGGGCCATACTTTGAGCCAATCCGCGCAGACCAAACTTACCCATCGCAAATGTGGCAGACATCGGAAAACCTTTTACACCGGCAGAAGCCCCCGTGAACATAATTGTTCCGCCGCCGCCCGGCACCATCAGTTTGGCGGCGGCCTGGCCCACTAAAAACCCACCATATGTCGTGATAAGCAACGCTCTCTTGACTTCGTCCGGATCAATCTCCGTTATTGCGCCCCGGACCCGTGAGCTGGCATTTGAGACGACAACGGTTGGCGTTCCCAGGTCACGCACCACCGTATCAAACAGAGTATTCACCTGATCAGGCTCCACCGTATCACAGGCATACAAGTGCGCCCCTGTCTCAGATTGAATACCTGCCAGCTTTTCAGTATCTCGCGCTGCTAGTGCGACTTTCATCCCGGCTCGGGAAAACCGTCGGGCCAGAGAGGCGCTTAGCCCGGAACCCGCACCGACAATAATGACAACATCTTGTCCACCCATGCGAAATGACTCCTTTAAGCCTCTGTCTGGGCATTTTTTGACCACGTATTGATTTGTGAAGACATGAGGACGAGGTTAAGATCACAAGAGAGCTGAGCCGATCTCAAATGGTTTAAGCCATCCCTTTGCCTGGCAAATAACTAGTTTACGCGGCATTAATCTATATTTGATACCAACAAAGTGTGCACAACGATATACTGCAATCAAGGATAGCAACTCAAGGCAGAGGCTAAATGGCAGCGATTTCCGGGTCTATAACCGAAATTATAAATACTCATTTGGCGCGTAATGAGTTCAATTCCCAAGATGCTATTGTACTTATTACCAAGCAGTTGATCGAACGAAATCGCGAAGAGCGCGCTTCTGTCGCTATTGACTTCGAACGTGCGGACTATGTGCGAGCCTCTAAGGAAATCGCACGAATGACCAAATTCAAAGACAAGGTCGCTGATAATGTCGCGGCAGCAAATAAAGCCCGAAGTGCTCTTGAATGGGCCGAGTCATATCTAACTAGCGCCAAGACAGAGCTCACACGATTATTGGGATCAACCTCGGGCACAGATCGAGCAGCTACCGCCAGCGTCTTCGATGGTTTTATCCAAAGCATTAATTCAAAAGTAAGTGGCGCTAACGTAACGGTCGATGGATACAGAAACGTCAATCTCGTTGGTAACACACAAGGGCCCGATTGGAAGACAGACACAATTTTTACCCCCACCAGTGACAAAGGTGCAGGGTTCGCCGTTATTGAGGGCACCTTCCTCGGCATTGACTTTCAAGTCACGGACGCCGGCGGTTTGAATTGGCGCCTAGATGCTGGAGCCAACACATTCTATCAATACAAAAACGATGGTTCAGGAGAGAGGACAGGCTTGTCCGTACCCGCTGAGGGGCTGACTATCGACAGTTACGACGCCGCCACTGGCGCCATAACTTACGGTGGATCGGGATCACTCTCCGGCTCGCTCACGCGAGCGGGCCTCGGACTTTTGCAGTCCCAATATTACGACAATTTTGCCGACGACACGTCCGTGCAAACGGCAATTAATGACGTTGATGCTGCTTTGATTACACTGTCTAGAAAGGGCGCATCGATTATCGCCGACGCGGCACTCCTGGAAGGGCGGATCGATCTTGTTAATTCAAAAATAGAAAACTTTGAAGATGAGAAAGATCGGATCAGGGCTGAAGAATTGGATGCCTCTAAGGCTCTCTCTAAAGCCGCTGATGTGAAACTCCGGCTCGCTCTAGATAATATAAATTTACTCTCGAGCCTGAATAACGGGTTGGTCGAAAACATGGTTGCCCTCTCGGCTGGCCCCTCTCCCGCCCAGGGCCTATTTGGTATGATGGGATATTAAGCAACTAGTCCACGTGTAATTTTTTTTTTGCGCGAACTATGGCTAATGTTGAAATATTTTTGTCGATGTTCTTATCGTTGGCTTCAAGATAAATGTCGCCGGAAAAATTACCCATACCAATAGGACTTGATTAAGGTATATCCCGTAAAAGTTGCATCCTATCCCGGTCGGAGATGCAGATTCGTTTACCAGGCAAGCAAGAGAGACCCTCGCTCATGGCTCAATTTTCAGACTTGGGACCAATCGTACAATTATTTTATCAGCGGTGGCTTTGAACCGCCCAATGCCCAATCCAGCAACTCTATCATGTGAACGACCGGCGTCTCCAGGCCGGATTGAAGCTGACGCTGGCAGCCGATGTTTCCGGTCGCAACAAACTCGACGGGCATATCTTGGAGTGTCTGCTGTCGTCTCTCTTTGAGCATGTCGGCGATCTCAGGCTGGACGAGGTTGTAAATGCCGGCAGACCCACAGCAGAAATGTTTCTCCTTCACGGGCATCATCACAAACCCCGCCTGTTCGAGCAAGCGTTCTGGAAGCGTGTCGATTTTTTGACCGTGCAAGAGGGTACAAGGCGCGTGATAGGCAACCCGGACACCATCTCCGACAGCGCCACGTTTCGGCAGGCCCAACTCATCGATGATTTCAGAGACGTCTTTTGTCAGAGACGCCACACGCATAGCCGGTGCTCTCCACTCGTCATCATCCTTCAAGAGGTGCCCAAAATCTTTGACATGAGAGCCACAACCGGATGTGTTGACAATAATGGCATCCAAACCCTCTTGGTTTTGCTCCTGTTCCCATGCTTTAATTAATGCTCGAGCGCGATCACGGGACGCACTCTCTTCGCCAAGGTGATGGACCAAGGCGCCACAGCACCCCTCTCCATAAACTACGACGACATCACATCCAAGCCGGTTGAGAACGCGGATGGTCGATTGGTTAATGGAGGGCCGAAGCACCTGCTGGGCACAGCCCGCCAGTAACGCCACGCGCTGGCGTTTAACACCCTCGGCCAGATACACATGGCGGCCGGTCAGAATTTGTTTCGCAGCAACCCTCCTCGGCGCCATGCCAAGCGCGGGTGCGAACCTGCGGCTTGCCAGGCCGGCAAATGGCTTCAGATACCGAGCCCATAGAAGCGCGGGCCGAAAAAGCCCTGGACTTGAAATTAACCGGCCCAACAGCTTTCTAAAAATCTTGTCACCAAGGGGCCGGCGATAGAGCCCCTCTATCTGCTTCCGAGCATAGTCCACGTAATGCCGGTAATCCACACCAGACGGGCAAACAGTCGTGCACGCCAAGCAGGAGAGGCATTTATCGATATGAGGCGCAACGGCATCCACTGAGGCCCCCTCACTCTCAATGAGATCCTTTATGAGATAAATGCGTCCCCGCGGACTGTCACGTTCATCTCCTAGAATGCTGTATGTGGGACATGCAGGCAGGCAAAACCCACAGTGAACGCATTTCCGAAGAATGGTCTCCATTTCCTTTAGATCAGGGCGGGCTAGTTGATCTAATGAGAAATTTGTCTGCATGGGGTGTTCCTAACCCATCCGACCGGGGTTCAAGATACCGGCTGGATCAAAATTAGATTTTAGAGACATTGTTAATGCTGCGATCTCCGTGGACTGGGGCTGGAATACAGGCACACATGCCTTGGCTTCTTCGGTGGAACGCATCAGCGTGGCGTGTCCGCCGCACTCTTCCAGACATGCCCGAACAAATTTAGCGTCTGCGTCTCCACAATCAGGAACCGCAAACCACACAAGCCCGCCACCCCAATCCAAATATATCTCAGCACCCTCCAATGTTTTCAGGCGTGCGGCGACCGCGGGACTTGAGGTGGGAGGAAGCGACATTCGCCAGATCGCGGCAGTGCGATTAGGCAGCAAAGGCGCGACGTTGCCAATCTCCTGCCAGAGTATTTTTGAATTATGAGCATGAAGCTCTTCAATGTCGCCAGCATCACTGAGCAAGCGATATAATTCCTCGAGCCGGGCAGAGACTGAGGGTCCGGGCCCCTGGATACGCAGGGCTGTGATAGCCTGGCCCGCGCCGGACACATAGCTTACGGAAGAACGGCGCCCTTGTGTCGCAGCAAGATATGCTGCGGCATTGACCTCGTGTGGGCTCTGCAACGCCGTAGTCATAGCGCGGACCGCCTGTGTTTCATCAAGACCTAATATCAACAGCGTTCGAGTTTTCTCAGGAGCCGGCATAACTTTGACGGAGAGAGAGGTCATAACTGCCAATGTTCCAAATGACCCTGCCATCAGTTTCGATAAATCAAACCCGGTCACATTTTTAACCACCCGGCCGCCGGATTTGAACAATTCTCCTCTGCCGCTTACAGCTTCAAAACCTAATAGATGATCTCTGGCGGCGCCTGCTTGAATGCGCCTAGATCCTGACAAATTGCACGCCACAATGCCGCCTAATGTCTGTGAAGACCGCACTGTGCCGTATAGCCCCCGGAAATCCGGTGGTTCAAAAGCTAGATGCTGGGCATGATCGGCCAGCAATTCTTCAATATCAGAAATCGGTGTACCTGATTTTGCCGTGAGAACGAGTTCCGCAGGTTCATAAAGATCGATGCCGGCGAATTTTTTTGTCTCAACCCGATCTCCTGCCATTGGTGTGTGGCCCCAACCGGTTTTTGTGCCCCCACCCTGAATTAACAAAGGCCGCGATTGCTCCCTGGCCTCGTTGACAATATCTTGAAGGTCCTCTGTGGTTTCCGGCTTAAACAGTTGGTTGGTCATTACAGGACGGCGGAAGGCTAAAATCTCGGTATGTCGGGGAAACGCGTCTCGCCGCCATGAACATGAACACGGCCAAGCTCCGCACATCGGTGAAGTGTTGGGAAGACCTTTCCAGGATTAAGCAGGGAGTGGGGATCGAAACTGCACTTCACCCGTTGCTGATGATTTAGGTCAGTTTCTGTGAACATGGTGCCCATCAAATCACGTTTTTCCACACCAACTCCATGTTCCCCCGTCAGCACTCCACCCACTTCGACGCAAAGTTTAAGGATTTCCGCTCCAAGATTCTCTGCCTTTTCAAGCTCGCCGGGGGTGTTTGCATTGTAGAGAATGAGAGGATGCAGATTACCGTCTCCTGCATGAAATACGTTCGCCACCTCGAGGCCAAATTCTTTGGAGAGTTCCTTCATCCGAGAGATAACCTCCGGCAATCGCGACCGTGGAATTGTCCCATCCATACAGTAATAATCTGGTGACAAGCGACCCACTGCAGGGAACGCATTTTTTCTGCCGGCCCAAAAAAGCTCTCGCTCTTTTTCGTTCTCACTTATCCGCATGTAATCCGCGCCGAGCCCTCTGGCTATCTCTTCAACACGATCAATCAAATGGTCCACTTCGACCTGCGGTCCATCCAACTCAACAATCAACAATGCTTCCGCATCGAGAGGATAACCGGCTTGAACAAATTCTTCGGTGGCGTGGATGGCGGGCTTGTCCATCATCTCCATACCCCCTGGAATGATGCCGGCGCCAATGATCGCTCCGACGCAGTCGCCGGCGGCCTCTAATTCAGAAAAGCCCAGCAGCACGGCGCGTGCAATCACCGGTCTGCGAAGGATCCGAACAGTTACTTCCGTAATTACACCCAAGAGGCCTTCCGACCCCGTCAGAACACCCAACAAATCGTAGCCTCCAGGGTCAAGATGCTTGCCTCCGAGGCGCATTACATCGCCGTTCATGAGGACGACTTCTGCCCCCAAAACATTGTTGGTGGTCAGGCCATATTTAAGGCAATGAACACCGCCTGAATTTTCAGCCACATTCCCACCAATGGAGCACACGATCTGACTGGACGGATCCGGCGCATAATAAAATTCTTTTTCCGCCACCGCTTCGCTGATAGCGAGATTGGAGACCCCGGGCTGGGTCACAACGCAGCGATTACCGTAATCAATCTCTATAATTTTGTTGAACTTACCGAGCCCAATCATAACCGCGTCTTCCAATGGCAGTGCGCCACCCGAGAGCGATGTTCCTGAACCACGCGCGACGACTTTGACCTGATGCTCATGACAGTAACGCAAAATATCAGAAACCTGGTGGGTCGAATTGGGTAAAACCACGACCATTGGCAGTTGACGGTAGGCGGACAGGCCATCGCATTCATAGGCTTTAAGTGAGATTGGGTCGGAGATTACACTGCCTGCGGTCAAACCCGATCCACCCGCGCTGGCTATAATAGCTTCAAGGTCGCCAACAATTTGGCGGCGGCGGGAAAGTATCTGTTTATCAGGCGCCGGCATTTTCATGCCCAGGTTTCCTCTCTACCATTTATTGGAGACGAAGTCTAATCAAGACACATCGGGAACAAAAGCAAAACCGCGCCTCCTGGGCGCGACCTTTGGCTGCCCCGAAAGGCGGATGTCAGTTGGAGATTTATCCTTGGCGAGCTTTGAACCGAGGGTTTTTCTTATTGATTACATAAAGACGACCACGACGACGGATTACCCGGCAGCCCTTTTCCCGTAACTTGGCCGATTTCAGTGAGTTACGAATTTTCATGGACTTTTCCTCAAAAATTTTGTGCGTCTATTTATCGCCCTCGGAGCGGCGGAAATTAGGGATACGGGCCCGAAGTGTCAATAGCTAATCCAGTGGTTCAATTGGCGGGTTGCATTATCTCTTCCAAACCACCTAAACGACATCGGACGCCCGCAGTTTCTCAATATCCTCGTCAGACTTTCCCAGTAAACGTTTTAAATCTTCCTTAGTATCCGCCCCTAGTAGGGGCGGCGGGGACTGCACGCCCGCCGGTGTTTTTGAAAACTGATAGGGAATACCGGGCACGCGGATATTCCCCGACGTAGGATGGTCCATCTCGAGGACCATGTCGTTGGCTTTTGCCTGTTCGCTCTCCAGCGCCTCGTCGACCCGGTTCACTTTACTGCATGGGATCCCCTCCTTCTCAAATAGGTCGATCCAATAAGCTGCTGGTTTTGCCGCCAGGACATCCCGGATCATCCCGTCGCAGGCATCCCGATTATTCACGCGGTTGGCATTGGTTTGAAAATTTTGATCCTCAGCCCATTCCGGATGACCAAGTACCCGAGACAAATTGGCAAATTGCATGTCATTTCCAACCGCCAGCGCGATGCCCCCCTCACCACAGGGATAGTCACGATAAGGTACAATATTTGGATGACCATTTCCGTACCGAGAGGGGATCACATCGCCAATGAGATAATTTGACGCGACATTGACTAACATCGAAAGGCTCGTATTAAACAGTGAAACGTCAATGCGCTGCCCCTCACCTGTAGTCGATCGGGATTGCAATGCCGCAAGAATACACATGGTTGCATATTGGCCAGTGCAGACATCGACAATCGCGACGCCGAGCTTTTGAGGTCCTCCGCCCTCTTCCCCTGTAATGCTCATGAGACCACTCTCGGCTTGAAGCAGAAAGTCGTATCCCGGCATGCCCCCCTTCGGCCCTTTATCGCCATATCCAGTGATCGAACAATGCACAACTTTTGGCGCATTGGCCTCAAACCAATCCTCCGAGAAACCCCATTTCGCCAGCGTACCCGGTTTGAAGTTTTCGATAATGACATCGGCCTGACCAAGCAATTCGCCCAGAATACCCCGTCCTTCCGGGGACTTCAGGTTGAGCGTTATGCTCTGTTTGTTACGATTGATGCCAAGAAAATAAGCGGCCTGATCATTAGCGAACGGCGGACCCCAGGACCGTGTATCGTCTCCCCGCCCTGGTTGTTCAACCTTGATAATCTCCGCGCCCATGTCGCCCAAATTCATGGTGCAAAACGGGCCCGCGAGAATGCGGGTGAGATCAATCACACGAATGCCATCTAATGGGCCCATAGATCGATGCCTTTTGTTAATCGCCGGCTACTGGATTAGCCCTTCGGCGGACGCTGGTTTCGGTCATTCCTCAGATCATCGAGATAGGTGTCGACGGCATCTTTACGGCGCAGACGGTATTGATGGAAATCAGGTTTGCGTTTTTCTAAAAACGCATTCATGCCCTCGAGGGATTCTTCCGAACCCCAAATTTCCGCCAACAGTTCCATCCCCTGCTGCCACGAGGCGTATAACTCGTCGCTCTCGAAATTCAGTGACTTCTTGGTCGCTCTCAAGGTTTGTCCGGAATAACCTTTTATCTGCTGACACCAGGCCTCTGTCTCTTTGCGCAAGTCGGCCTTTGGTACAACCCGGTTGATCAAGCCTATGCTGGCTGCTTCTTCCGCTTTGAAGGTCCGGCAGAGAAAGATCATTTCCTTGGCTAGTCGGTCGCCGATCAGCCGCGGAATATATTGGGTCGCGCCAACAGTCGGGCAGGCTCCCACTCGGGCGCCAGTCTGCCCGAAAATGCCGTCGTCCGACGAGATCACCAAATCGCACCAAAGTGCCAGTTCGTGTCCACCGCCCATGCATGGGCCATGGACCATAGCAATCACTGGAATGGGCAGCCCCCGGATAGACATGGCAAGACCCAGCATACGGTCGTTCCAATGAAGCGCGTTTGCTCGATTGAGTTTCATCATTGCATGAAAGTCACCGCCAGCGGAGAAGGCGCGATCGCCGGCGCCGGTGATGACAGCGGCTACCAAAGATGAGTCTTCCCGCGTCGAGCGAACCGCATGAATTAATTCATCCAAGGTCTGCTCTCGAAAGGCGTTCATCACTTCTGGACGGTTTATGGTTATCCAGGCAACGTCGTCTTTTACTTCAAACAAGATTTCCTGATAATCGGTCGCCTCAATCACGAGTTTCTCCTTCTTCTAAAATTTTATTAAAGGTCAAATTATTCGTCAGTTTCTTCGATTTCCATTAGGGCGCCCAGCGTATCCTTCGGATGCAGGAAAAAAAGCTTTTTTCCATGATGGCCAGGTTTGGCAGTGCCATCCCCAAGAACACGAAGGCCCGCGCCGCCAGCACCGGCAATAGCCTTTTCGGCATCGTCAGTCTCAATACAGATGTGGTGAATGCCCCCGGACGGATTTTGGCTCACATATTTCGCAATAGGCGAGGCGTCTCCAATTGGCTCCATCAACTCCAGTTTGGCATTGCCAAGATCAACATAAGCCATACGCACGCCTTGTTCGGGTGACACAACCATCTCCGACACCGCTAAACCAAAAGTTTTCGAGAAAAAATTGATAGCAGCCTGCAAATCCGGTACCGCTAGAGCCACATGCTCAAGCCGCTTTGCCGGGATAGGGGCCGTCTCAGTCGGGATCTTGTCGGTCAAAAAAACCTCCTTTGCGATACCTACTAAAATGGGGATACCCACCCGCGAAGTAAAGGCCTCCACGATACCGGCCTGCCAGATTATACCGGAGGTGACAGGAATACGGAGCACGGCTGGGTTTCCGCATTGCTCTCTGTTTTAGGGATCTATTGATCGCTTCGATTTTAACCCGTGCGTTAGCAAGTCTTCCTAGGAGAATGCAAATTAGGTAACCTCCATCAGTTAGAAGGTGAAGATGGAGGGCGGAATGGCGTTACAGGAAATCTATTACATTACTGAGATGGTCGTCGGGGTGGCCGTGATAATCTCTATAGTTTTTGTGGCAATTGAACTGAGGCAAAATACTTACGTTGTCCGAAAATCCATGGCGGATAGGCGCGAGCAGAGGGTCTCATGGCTATTTGAGACGCTTTGCACTAACAATGATTTTCGAGAGTTCCATCGGCGGATTGATACCGATTGGGATCAATTTGACGAAGCCGAAAAATACCGGGCGCACTGTTTAGGCATTAGAAGTATAAGTTCAATGTTAAATGAGTTGGTAGCCTACTTTGAGGGGCAAATTTCCCAAACCGAATTTCAGGGCCTCAAGTGGAATATGCAAAATGCCAAAAAACGTCCAAATTTTGATAGCGCCTATCAGGTGTTGAAAAATAGTTACCCGCCTGAAGTTCAATGTTTTTGGGAAAACCTCGAAACAAGTGACGACATATCTGGCTTTCAAAAGTCTTTTACGGGGAACTAACGCCCCCGCTTAACCACCTTGACTCCGTTCAGGTTACAAACAATTTAGACCGCTGTAAGCTAGTTAGTGGAGTAGTGGGTTTTGCAACCTTGGCATACGGTTTTGATACTCGGTTCATACGCGATCCTTGGCTTGATCACGCTTTGCTTTATTGCGTTTACTGTGATTTCTGCTGTGGTTCAATAAACCAGGTTTTTCTCTAGAGATAATTTAGCTCACTAAAACCTGCGATCGCCTCAAGATGAGTGTACTTGAGTTGCAGCGAAAAATAATCACACAAAAATGCTAGAATCCCTCCCGACCTTTTTATTTGAATATCGACGACAAAAATTACGCAGGTGAGATATAATTGAGACATGGTCGACAGTCCTAACAGTAACAACAATCAAATCTCGGAAATCGAGGCCGAGAGGCAAGAGGCCGCAGAGGCCACTCGCGGTATGGAAGAAAAAACACAAACAATTGAGAGAGAACTAAAGAAATTAAAACTCGAATTACAACTTCGTAAGAACCTTGCTGTTGAATTGGAAAAACAGAAAAAACTGGCCGCCGAGGCAAATGAAAGTGCAAAAGAAAAAGCCAGAGAGCTCGATAAGCTGCTTAAAAAACAGAAACTGGAGGTTCAGCTTCGAAAAAACTTAGCCGATGAAATGCAAAAACAAAAAGAAATCGCAGTCAGTGCAGAAAAAATGGCTCTAGAAAAGAAAAATGAAATTGAGTCAATCTCAAAACAACTTTCAAAGTACTTATCACCTCAGATATATCACTCTATCTTTTCGGGAGAAAAAAAAGCGGATATTGTTAGCCAGAGAAAAAAACTTACAATTTTTTTCTCGGATATTGTTGGATTTACAGAGATTACAGATACATTGGAAGCCGAGGAAATTTCCTCGATGCTGAATTTCTACCTCACCGAAATGTCTCAGATCGCTCTTTCTCACGGTGGAACAATCGATAAATATGTTGGCGATGCAATACTTGTCTTTTTCGGTGACCCCGAAACAAAGGGGGTTCAACAAGATGCAATTAACTGCGTAGATATGGCGATAGCCATGCAATCGAAAATGCGTGAATTACGGAATGAATGGGGAACGAAGTTTGGTTTGAGAGAGCCATTATCCATCAGATGTGGGATCGCTACGGGCTACTGCACGGTGGGGAATTTTGGCAGTGCGGACAGATTAGATTATACGGTTATCGGCTCACAGGTAAACCTCGCTGCACGTCTTGAAGCAATCGCGAAACCAGGGTCCATACTAATTTCATTCGATACACATAGCCAAGTGTCAAGCGAGATACAGTGTGCCGAATTGGATAAGGTGTCAGTCAAGGGAATTCGGGAGGAGGTCAGAACCTTTGAGGTTTTAATAGAAAAAAAGACGGGGCAAAACATTGAAAAAATTGAGACAAATAACATCCAATTAACAGCCAACATGGATCAAATTGATTTAAATGATATAAAAGAAATAGAGGGATTTTTAAAAAAACTAAAAAAAAATAAAAGACACTAATTTGCTCTACAAAGAACGCTTCGATCGAAGCTTTTCACATTTTACGAATCTAAAAATCAAACTTTTTACTTAACTCAAAATCCGTAAAAATCATAACAAATATAAATTGACTGTCATTTACAAATTCGATTAATTCAGATGAAACTGCTGATAGAGGTTACCTTCAATGACTTTGATCGCCCCGCTGGAGAAGAACGATAGTCAACCTGATGTAAAAGAAAAATTAGAAACTTTCGAACAAGAACATGGAATGATTCCGAACGCTATTGGAGTGATGGCACATTCCAAAGTTACCTTAGACATGTACATGAATATGGAGGGGGCTTTATCTGCTGGCGAGCTAAGCCCAACCCAAAGAGAGATGATAGCCCTGGCAGTATCGCAGGCAAACGAGTGTAAGTATTGTGTCTCAGCTCATACGGAATTTTGCTCGGGGCTGGGCCTAGATACCGCAGACGTTATCAAATCACGTTTGGGTGAAGCTGATAATCCGCAAGACCAAGCAATGTTAGACTTGGCGGTAGCGATAGTCGAGAACAAAGGGCAGGTGCCGGAGGATCAGCTAGCCTCGTGGAGAGAGGACGGATTAACGGATAGCCTGATCCTGGAGACATTCTCGAACGTTATAAACATAATGCTGGGAAATTATATTAACCACTTGGCACAAACTGAGATAGATTTTCCGGTCTGCACGCTAGACCTCTGAAAATTAGGAAGGTAGCTGATTTAGCTCTTTAACCCTAGGATCCATCACGTAGAACCACAGAGGTGGAATCAGAGCCAGTAAGAGCATTGTAGCGTAACCAGCTGGTAGTTGCGGAGCACCCTCAAGAAGACTTAGGTTGTTATATCGTTCCCCGGGACGAAGATGATGATCAGAATGCCGTTGAAGATTTGCAAGAAAATACGCCGAGACTCTGCTGCAATCGTCCCAAGAATGCAGCTCCGAAACGCGCTCAAAACGGTCAGGTGAGACTTGTCGCCTGCTAAGACCATAATGTTCAAAATAATTTACTGCCTCGAGCTGGAGTATTGCAATAAAGCTTATAAACAAGAGCGCTACGGCCGCTTTCCATCCGAGCGTGGATAATACCAAGATATACAGCAACAACTGCAGGATCAGGCCAGAGACAACCCTATTTCGGGGCCCATACGGCAGATGTTTTCGTCTTTGGGCTTTTGCCGCTTCAATAGTAAATGCTGAGCGTATTCCGCCAAATATCGAGCGTGGCAAAAAAGCAAAAAAGCTCTCACCCAATCGGGCAGTAGCGGGATCTTTAGGAGTACCGACATTTCGATGATGCCCCTGTACGTGTTCAACTGACCAATGGTGATAAGTGACAGATAAAAGCAGGATTTCACCAGCAATTCTCTCCCAACGTTTTTTCCTATGTATCAGCTCATGTGCGAAGGTGATACCGACAGCGCCCGCCATAACCCCAACAGACAGGACTACACCTAAAATTTCGATGATTGACAGAGAAGCATCTGAGCTTACCCATAAACACCAGAGAATAAAGGCCACCTGAGCAAGGGGCCATAACCATATTGCAAGCGGGTAAAGGTTTACCGCCCCCCCTGTCTTTGCTTGCCCTTTTTCAAGGGGCGAAGAAATTCGGGAGAGTTTAGGTACAACGTGATCCATAATGTTGATCACAAGATAAACGAAAATTGGCGTCGAAAATGTCCAGTAACCACCCATCCACCATCCAAAAACGGTGATAGCAACCAGGCTGAAGGGCAGAAAGTACAACACCGCCTCTAATTGGTGTTTTTGGAGAAAATTATCTATTGGGTCCAGTTCTGTCTTCACTGTTGATCTCCGGTTTTATTAAAAAAATAATCCTAAAAATCAATTCTAGAGATTATCGATTTAAATCGCCTTTGGGCTGTCTTTCGTGAGAAGTGCCACCGAAACTAAGCTTGTTGGGGTGGTCTTACTCTAATCCTTGAGGCCGTTCGAAATTAGTGACCCAGAGAATAAATGCTGCCACGAAATTGCCTTTAAGTCGCCCTCTATTTGCCACAGACATCCATGACCATGCATTTATACGAGTCTGAACCCCTCCTAATCCTGTTTCCTCTGTGACGTGATTAAACTGCCCCGTTGGTTCTCCCCCAAAACTGGCGGGGCTTTTTTTTGGGCGCATTTACTTACGCTAAGAGCAACCCGTCGGGGATTGCCTACCGAAATACAATCGTGTTCCATAATGTCTGAGGCTTTGTCACAGACACAGGTCTATTGGTTTTGATTAAGGGAAATTGAATGTTTGCGAATGTTGTTCTTGGGACAAATGATTTAATTGCTGCAAAGGCTTTCTACGATGCTGCTCTGGCCATCCTCAACATTTCTGACGGATTTTTTAATGAAGAAAAACAACGAATTTTATATAGAACCGATAGTGGCTTGTTAGTTCTAGCAAAGCCAATTGATAGCAATCCTGCTACAATCGGAAATGGTTTTACGCTTGGGTTTAAGTGTGGGTCTGAAGAACAGGCGAAGGCATTTCATGACGCTGGAGTTGCACATGGTGGAACAAGCATTGAGGACCCTCCAGGCTGGCGTGACCTAGGCGGCCAAAGAGTTTACCTTGCTTATTTACGTGACGTAGACGGTCACAAGTTGAGTGCGGTGTATCGTTCTCAATGACTTGACCCTAAATTTTTTTAACACAACTTGTTCGCCACCCCAAATATCCTCAAGTCGAGGACAAGAATGGAGAAAATCATGAAAAAAATTAATTGGCCCACAGCATTTCTTGGGTCAGCTCTTATTTTTGCTGGCTGCTTTGCTTATCTCATCCATCATAACTGTGACCATTTAGTCTAGTTTTGATTGGCTCATTCCTAACCTGGGGAAAAATTGGTGTCCCTAAATACTGGATGTATCGGGGTGAGACGCTCTACCATCGGAAAAACGCTGAGAAGAGGGATAGCTTCGCGATATGAGCACGAATGATCAAACGCTAGACCAGTTTCTATCGGAAAGAACCGCGAGGGAGATGAAACGGATCGAGGAGGAAATCTATAAAGAGGTAAGTGCAGGGATTTGTGAGTATTTTGCCTCAGATAACGTGAAAGTTTTATCCGAAGATCACATTAGGGAAGTCAAAGAGGCTGAGGAGGCACGAGAGCGTGGGTTCTTGAAATTAGGTTACAACCTCGTGCTAAAGCAGTTACGCTAATCAACAGGTCTGCGGGAATTACAATAAACACGATTAGTGACAGGGTCGATGATGGAATGTCGCTCGGGTAGTATTGTTCATCGTGTAAAAGGTGGGATGAGATAATCCCCGTCGATTAGTAAGCAGAGGGCAAACCAGACGTAGGCTATTTAGAGCAAGGAATTAAATGCGAAGAATGCGGTAAAGCACGCGACAAACAGCTTCGGTGGAAACCAATAGGAGAACAAGTGAGGTTCCGTGGCTTATAGCCCTCTGAGGCGAGAATGGATAATGAATTGTGACAGGTACTCAAGAACAAACTATCACGTGCCACTTCTGTTTCCAGCAATTCGATGTCGATATTGAAATCGGCGAAGATTTTACGGGTCACAATACAGAGGTCTATGACTGCGTCGTTTGTTGTAATCCCCTAAAATTATCTTACGACGTATATGATGGTGAAATAAGTTTTTTCACGATCAGCGATGGTAATGAATAGCTCCCTCTCAGCTCTCCTCGCTGCCAACTAATGATCAAACTACAGCGAAGCTGTTTTGAGGAAAAGTTGCCTTTAATATCTATCTGATATCAAAGGCAGAAAATGGTGGGCACGGCTGGGATTGAACCAGCGACCCCTGCGATGTCAACACAGTGCTCTCCCACTGGCTCGCTTTCCGCATTAACTTTTCAAATTGTCGCAGTCGTCTGATTCACTTAATCGAATCAACAACCTCCTGCATAAAACCCATATTGATATCGCCAACCTCAAGAAGCCTGAGATTGTGCGTAAGCAGGGAAAAGACCAGAAGACCCCCGCAAGGATACAGATTAACCAACACAACAAGTTTGTCCGTAGGGTCTTCAATGAGACCTTTGAGAGGGGTGGTCGTTTCTATGGGGGGTTCTGGCAGCAAGTGGGCAAGGACCACCGCAAGCATATTCGTTTGAATGGTGAACGGGTCATAGAAATAGATTTCTCTGGTTGGCATATCCAACTTCTCTATGCCCGTAAGAACATCAACTATTATGAGAAATATGGATCAAGGGCGGATCCTTATGACATCCATGTTCCTGAAATAAATGATCCTGCCTATCGCAGGTGGCTTATTAAAACCCTCATGCTCATAGCTGTGAATGCCACCACACAAGCCAAGACATTCATGGCTATGCAACATACTGACACACCAGACGACCTGAACAGACCAGCAGGACTGGTCTTATCTAACGAACTTCTGGGTTCCATCTTGGATAAACTCAAAGCCAAGCATGCTGAGATAGGAGAGTTCTTCTGCACAGGTGCTGGCATAGAACTACAGAATGTAGATGGGCGAATTACAGAACAGCTTATCAAGACCTTCACCCAATCTGGTGTTCCTATCCTTACAGTCCATGACAGTTATCTTGTACCTGAAGATTATAACAGAGACCTGCTGGCTGCGATGATGAAGGAATACAAAGCCATTGGATTAGAAGGTAAGCATCTGGGAGGTACTGGTCTTGCGAGTTTAGAGACAGACCTGGCCTACACGAGGGTTAAGCAACTGGGGTACCTAGATGAGGAGTTTGACCCAGAGGAACCAGAGGGAGGAGTGCTACATCAGGAGATACTGGCTCTCAGAGAAAAAGAACTGACAGCAACACCAGCCTATAAGCGAAGGTTGTCTGCATTCAGAGAGTGGCTTGAGAGGGAGTAGGTGGATCACGTTCTAGGAGTAACAGCCTACGTATTGCCTATCGCAATGTATTCGTGTTCCATGATGGTTGAGGCTTTGCCATAGGCACACAGGTCTATTGGTTTTGATCATTGATTTATTTCTGAGTATGCCTCAGTCGTTTGGTTATTTTTTTGCTCCAATCCATGCCGCTTTGTACAAAAAAGGCATATCCTTATTTTCCTTTTGATGACCAAAGCCATTTAATTTCATTTTCCAAATTAATTCCTTCAAACTTGGATCAAAAATTAGAAGATGGGTCGAGTCTGTAAGCAGTATTTTGCCATCTGAGATAAGCTCATTTGTTCTAAGGAATGAATAACCCTTTTTTTTATACTTAAAATAATGTGAGCCATCCCCTTTCGTTGTGTTCGGCTTAGGATTTCTAACCAACAAGGCACGCCCTCTCGATATGGCAACGAGCTTTTCACCCTCTAATCGGGGGTCATGCACCAGTCGAATCCGTTGGTGACGTCCAATAACTTTTAGATCCTTTGCGATTACTACTACCGTATTAAGATTTCTAAGGCTTACCAGGAAGCTCCCGTCTTCGAACTTTTGAATGCCATTTACGTGGGTATATTCATACCTGCCTCTCTCGTCACGTCGATTACAAACAGTAAATTTCTCGTCACAGGACACTCCGCTATCAGCAATCTTCCATTCAAATACTTTTTTGCCATCAGGCGCTATCTCGACGACCTGATTGTCTCCTTCTTTGTCCCATGCGTTTACGAAGATGGTATTGCCGTTGGGGAGTCTGTCTGCATCATGGGAGACAAAGTCAGTCTCGTAGGACCACACTATTTCTTTTTTTCGATTAACCTCATAAATCCCGCCCCCAGGGACCACGAATAAAAAATGATCTTGTTCATCCAGCCACTCTATGTCGGCTCCTTTCCGCATATACCCCTTATCCTGAATTTTACTAGGTATTTGATATTTCCAGGTGACAAGGCCGTCTAGGTTGACTTCGTAAATGGCCCCCTCTTTTGGATCGATGTAGGCAATTTTACCTTCTGGTAGTGAAACATTCTCAGACTTCCAAGCGGCACCCACTCGATCATTAGCGTGAAGTAGGCCGCCGTTTGCACTGAATAATAGGCATATAATAAACGCGACGAAAATTCTGCGGTTCATTTTGTTATCCTAGCTTTTTAGCTAAATCCTCTGCTCTTAAATGAGTATAGCGTTGTAGCATGCGTAAGTCTTTATGTCCTGTAATGGCTGCTACTTCCATGACATTCAGACCTCTCTCAAAGAACCTGCTGGTGGCCTCATGTCGGAGATCATGAAAGCGTAGGTCTTCTATTCCTGCTCGCTTACATGCCCTCCGCCACAAACCTCTCAGTGCTATTGGTGTTAATGGAAACACCTGGCCCGTGATCTCATGAGGTAACGATTTTAATGTCTTTATGGCCTTTGGACTTAGAGGAACATCTCTGGGCGTTCCGTTCTTGGTCATTCCAAGACGGGCAATCATATTGTTAAAATAAATATCATTCCACGTGAGCCCCAATAGCTCTCCCCGCCGCATACCTGTCTCAACCGCTATGATCACGAGGGGCAATAACCAGTGATTTTCGCTCTGGGAACAGGACAGCAATAGTTGGGTCTCCTCCCCGCACTCAAGTCGTCTGTCTCTGCCTCTCCCAATAGTTGGTTTATTGATGTTTTTCATAACATTCTTAGGGATGCAGATACCCCACTCTTTCCTTGCGATATCTATGGCATGAGAGACCAGCATCAACTCCATGACAACGGATGCAGGGCAGACTTCTTCTAGCCTCCCATCTCTGTATTCAGCCATGTCTTTGGACGTCAGTTTAGAGAGGTTGATGGAACAAATGGGATGTCTGAGTATTTTACCTATCCTGAAGCTCTCAGGTTCTGCTCCTCTTTTTTTGGAGGTAACGTCTGTCTGATAGCGGGAAAGGATGTCTCCTAGATTCTGTGAACTTGATTTAGACGAGAGAGGGATATCACCCCGTTCCAACTTCAGTTCAATTTCCCTTGCCCAGATTTGGGCATCTGATTTTAGCGAGAAGGTTTTAGACAAGCTTGGGGAGCCAGAACGTCTGATCTGAACGTTCCAGCCGTTTTTTCTTTTCCTAAAGGTCGCCATAGCTGAACCTCACTGTGACACGATTGTGACAAAGTTGATTCAACTGGAGTCAGACTTTCTGCTAAGTCTTTGAAAGTAATGGTGGGCACGGCTGGGATTGAACCAGCGACCCCTGCGATGTCAACACAGTGCTCTCCCACTGAGCTACGCGCCCGTCACCATTTACCTGTCACAAAAGGCGGCAACCTTTTAAGGGTCGCCAGCGCAGGAGGCCGATATATATTGTATTTTTGCAATTGTGCAAGGGCCGTTGTAGTACAAATAAATCTGTAACGTTTCTACCTCATTTACCTGTTCCGCTTGCGGATGTAATGTGAGGATTGAAAGACGACGTAGCGATATAACTTAGGCGTGACCAATACCTAAAATAGTGAGCCGGCCTTGGACCAGTTTGTAAACATACGCACAAAAACGGCAGGAGCCGGATCACCAAAAGACCACCACGCCCCGATAAGCAAACCGATAAAAATTTACCATCCGGATCGTAAAACCATACCATTTGTATTCGCATCGCCTCACAGCGGACGAGATTACCCTGACGATTTTGTTAATGCGTCCCAGCTCGACCCCGTAAGGTTGCGCCGGTCAGAAGACAGTTTCGTCGATGAGCTATTCGCTTGCGTCCCCGATGTTGGTGCGCCGCTCCTGGCGGCGCGTTATCCCCGTGCTTATGTAGACCCCAACCGAGAAGCGTATGAACTCGACCCTGGCATGTTCGACGAGCCCCTGCCAGGCTACGTAACCACGAACAGTGTGCGGGTCTCCGCAGGATTGGGAACTATTGCCCGCGTTGTCACAAATGGAGAGGAAATTTATCGTCATAAACTCTCGTTCGCCGAGGTTAAAGGGCGGATAGAGAGTGTCTACAGACCTTATCACGCTGCGCTGCAGCGGCTCATCAGCGAGACAAAAGAAGCGTTTGGCAAATGTATTTTAGTAGACTGTCATTCCATGCCATCAACCGGCGGCTCCATCGAAGACGACACCGACCGCAAAGGTGTCGACATTGTTCTCGGCAACAATCATGGGACCACCTGTGCGCCAGAACTAATGAATTTCGTTGATGAACGCCTTACCGGCCTGGGATTTCAGGTTCGCCGAAACAATCCTTATTCGGGCGGGTACACCACGCGCCATTACGGACGTCCCCGGCAGAATGTCCACACCCTTCAGATCGAAATTAATCGTGCACTCTACATGGACGAAATAACCATCCAGAAACATGAGGGCTTCGCGGACCTGGCAGGAAAGGTATCGGCCTTACTTCACAGCCTGAATGAACTGCAGAGTTTTTGACCCGACAGACCGAGACCAAAAAATGGCGCGGAAATTGCTTATTTCTGTGAAATATCGGCAATAGGGCGCTGAAATTATGAAAACATGCTTAAAATTGACGGCCGTCGGGCTCTTTGTGGCTTCCTTTTTATCCATGGACATCACTCCGTCCTATGCAAACCAAGTCATTGATTTCAGTAATTATTCTTGTCACGCGGCAACCCGTAGCCACGAACGGGCATCGGCCATTCCGAATGATCTTCTGACGTCAATCGCCCTGGCCGAAACGGGGCGCTGGGATGCAGAGAAGAAGGAAATGTTTGCCTGGCCCTGGACCGTAACATCCGGGGGTTCGGGCACATATTACCCCACCCAGCAAGAAGCCATTGAAGCGGTTCAAAAGCTGCAATCCAGAGGAGTGACAAACATTGACGTGGGCTGCATGCAGATAAATTTGCAATACCACCCCAATGCGTTCGCCAGCTTGGATCAGGCGTTTAATCCCGGCACAAATGTTGGATATGCGAAAAATTTTTTATTGGGTTTGCACAAATCTACTGGCTCTTGGATTCAGGCGGCTGCCAATTATCATTCAGCAAACCCACAACTAAACCTCAACTACCGAACAAAAGTTCTCCGTATTTGGCGCGAAGTGAGCGGTGTACCCCTCGAACAATTGCCGCTCAAGCCATCCAACAGTCAAACCTTCGCGGACCCTGGAACAAGGGTCACCCAGACGGTCCTTTTGAACTCCCGGTTTCGGGCCCGTCTGGATGCCGAGCGAAGCGCACAGAAACATGTCAAAGCTCGAGACCAATTGCAGGCATGGCGACAAGCCCGGACATCGCCGAGCCTCATAGGACATACCGCGGCGTTACAGCGGGCAAGAATGCTCCAGAGGCAGCGGTCTGAGCTAGAAAACATGAAGCCTAGTTTTGCTCAAAAACGGCGGCAACAGTTGAATAGATGGCGCAAAAATCCATATACCGCCTTCCGGTAACCCCTCGTGAAACAACTCTTTAAAGTAAGGATCATCAGGCGCAGGCAGGGATGTAATTTGCATACTCTAGAGAAGGAGCCGGAGAAACATGACAGATTTTGACGTGTCAGAAGCACCGGAGAGAGACCATGCAGACGTTCTGGTAAACCACCTGACTTTAAACAGGAAATCTGTTTTAGATGTTGGGTGTGGTGCGGGCCGGATTACGCGCATAATGGCCCAACTAGGCGCAAATGTTATCGGCATAGACCCAGGAGACCACCAGCTGGCTCGTGCCCGTGCCGCTGATCAGGTGAGTGGAGAATCCTACATACAGGGTACCGCCGAACAGTTGCCATCGCAAACTAACACAATTGACATTGTGGTGTTTTTCAACAGCCTCCATCATGTACCCGTGGATCAACTGGATCGGGCCCTGGCCGAGGCACGCAGGGTGCTAAAATCGGCGGGCCGTGTCTATATCGCTGAACCCTTGGCTCAGGGTCCCCAATTTAAACTCAGCAAGCCATTTAATGATGAGACCGAGGTTCGCGCAAAAGCCTATGACGCTATAATGTCCTCCGGCGCCCAAGGATTTGGGCACCTCTATGAGACAGTGTATCGGACTGATAGTCATTTTGAGGACTTCGAGGCCTACCGGAGAAATTCAACGAGCGTGAACCCGGCACGGAAACCCTATTTTGATCAAAACGACGCAGCACTTCGTCAAAAATTCAGAGATTTGGGCGAGCGCCGAGCGGACGGCTGGTATTTTCCGCAATACATTCGAATCAACATCCTCGAACCCGTTTAACCAATAAGATCAAATACCGCCTCTCCTAACGCGCCCCTTTGGATGGCGAATAGGGGCGCCACTGCTTCCCAAAAGACCACCCGTTCGCGCTCTGTCAGATGAACAATTTCGATGCAGGCGGCTGATACCCACCAAGACGCATCTTAGGCTGTCCGTCGTAACACCCAGGCCCTCAGGTATCTGATGCGCTGTATACCCTGAAACCGGGGTTTTGACTGCTTGGACCCGACTTTCTAAAAGATAAGGGAAATCCAATAACCACGCCGTTAAAAAGATGGGGAAAAAATGAGCAGGCTAGTTAATCTCGTCCATGTCAAAGTAGCCGAGGGGTATCTCGACAAAATACAGGACGCCATGCTGACCAATGCCCGACAATCCGTCCTTGAAGAAAATTGCCACCAATTCGATGTCGTCGTCTCCCAAGAGGACGATCACAGTTTCGTCTTTTACGAGGTTTACGAAGATAAGGCCGCTCTGGACGCCCACCGAAAGACCGCGCATTTCCTGGCTTACTGGAAGCTGATCGGTGAGCTGGGAGACAATATTCAGCGTTCGGCTCAGCTGTACACCCTCTTGGACTGAGTCGGCAACCTACCCCACCAGCTCGCGGTCGATATCATAAGCTGCTTCGATGGCTTTACAAATGGCCGACGTATCAAGGTGACCGAACCCCTGGGCCATGGTCATGTTAAAGCGCTGGCGAGCGGAGACATATAAGTCCACTGGTCCTTTCACTTCGGCGCCAAACTGGGTGATAATCTCGGCATCTTTTTCATAAACCTCGAACATTGTGCCACCGCCTTCCCGATAATCGGACCTGGCCATCATGGTGCCGCGAATTTCTGGCATTTTTGATGCGCCGGCGCTTTGGCATAAAACGTCGTGAATCAAGGCCGGATCAAGGCCTGCTTTCTGACCAAGAACCATCACTTCTGCCGCCGCGCACGTATGTACGTGGACAAGGTAGTTGGCCAAAATTTTCATCCGGCTCCCATTTCCGACCTCACCAACATAAAAATTACTCGCCGTAAACCCCTCAAAGACCTGAACATTTTCCTCATAGGCCGCTTCGTCCCCGCTAACGTGAATAGAGGCCATCCCTTCAGCCAACATCGATGGTGTCGCGCTGATAGGCGCATCCAGGAGGACCATTCCTGCATTCTTGAGTTGATTATGGGCGGTGATTTTTTGTTCAATCGTCAAGGTTGAGCATTCGATGAGAACCTGTCCGCGCTTTGGGTTTTGGCAGAGCTCCTGAACCACGCTGGTGACAGCCTGAAAACTCGGCAGGGAGGTGATCACCACGTCTGCAGCCGAAGAGACTTCGACCACACTGTCCAAGGCTGACAGCCCCTTATTCACCAATTCAGACATGCGGTCTGGCTTAAGAGCGAAGCCACATACGGCAAACTGCTTACTCAGAAGGTTTCTGGCGACATTACCCCCCATCGGCCCCAGTCCAATAAGTCCCACTGTTTTCGTCATCACATACCTTCCTTTTTTGAGCGAGGCCGCTTTTATTAAGAGACCCGGTTGCCGCTTCTCCAACAACAGGACATACACCAGCCCGAAACAAGTTTGCCGTCACTGGCATATAACTTTTAGGATCGACCTAGTATCCGTATAAACTGATACAAAAAAGGGCGGCAGAGGTACTCCGGAACAGCGGATTACCGGCTAACAGCTTCGGGTACGGCCACGCCGACAAAACAGTCCCTGGTCAAAATTGATTTAAGTCTTTTTTCATTCCAGTTGTCTGTGCCCTCAGGACGTTTTGGCACAACCAAATATCTCAAATCCGCGTTGCTATCGTGGACCTGGATCCGAACAGAACTGGGGATTTCGGTACCAAATTCCCGCAGCACCGCCCTTGGCTCATGAACCGTTCGTGACCGATAAGCTCTCGATTTATACCACGTTGGCGGTTGCCCTAGCAAAAATCGGGGATAGCAGGAGCACAGGGTGCACACCACGATATTGTGGACATCATCTGTGTTTTCAACCGCGACGATGTCATCCTGAAATTCGAGATCTATGCCCATACTTGCAATGGCGGCTTTCGCATCGTTCAACAACGAAGCTTTAAAATTGGGTTCCATCCAGGCCTTAACGACCACCTCCGCACCCCGGCTCGGATATTCCTGATCAAAGTTTTCGATCATCTGTCTGACCTCGGCAGCAGTCAAATGTCCCCGCGCCACTAGAAGGGCCTGCATGGCGAGGTTCATAATATGATGTTCGTTAGGCGGTCCGCCAGCGTCATCCTCCTGGATGGGTTTGCCATCATGATCGTGATCCGATGGCAAATTGAGGGCCGGCACGTCGAACCTCGCACGCGCCGCCTCCATTTCCCCATCGAACTCTGATTGAGTAAATACGCCTCGTTCAATTAGCGCAATTGCCGCCGCCTCGGTTTGACGCTCAAAATAACCAATTTTATAGAACCGCGTGCCAAGATCTTCAGCCGCCCGGCGCATTTCATCCAATGATGCAAGACCTTTGCCTGTCATAACCATGCGGAACGCATTGGCATGTTTCTCCCAATGGGTCATGCCCTGATCCCGTGTATCTATCTCCCCGGACGGCTCTCCGCCGACATCATGCGGGTGAGAATGGGTGTGATCATGCGACACCGTCATGGAAAGCAGCCCCTCAGGAGGAAACCACGTAATCTGCAAAGCCTTTACCCTCGCCAGCAAGGGACTTCAGTAGATTGGAAGGTTTCATCCAATCTCCATAATCTTCATGGAACTGAGACACCTTATCATAGATTTTATCAAGACCGACAAGGTCCGCATAAAACATGGGCCCGCCTCGATATCGCGGGAACCCGTAACCGTAGTGCCATATCACATCGATATCACTGGCCCGCAGAGCCAGACCTTCCTCCAACACCTTGGCGCCCGTATTGATCAGCGCATAAACATAGCGTTCGAGTATCTCCTCATTGGAGAACGGCCGGCGCTGAAACCCAAGTTCGGCCGAGGTTTTAACGATAATGTCTTCAATAATTGGCTCAGGCGTGCCGTTACGGCTGCCCCCTTCATAGGTATACCAGCCACCGTTAGTTTTTTGGCCATACCGGCCGGTTTCATAAACCCGATCCAGAATGACAGACTGACGCCGGTCACCGTATAGTTTCAATTGTTCTTGCCGGATCGAATACCGGACATCAATTCCGGCTAGATCATTCATTGAAAATGGTCCCATCGGGAAACCGAAATCATATATCACTTGATCGACCTCCCATGGGAGAGCACCCTCTTCGACCATGAATTCGGCAATGCGAGCAGCGACATGAAGCATTCGGTTGCCAACAAATCCGTCTCCAACACCGACGAGAACGCCGGTCTTACCAAGCGTTTTGGACAGTTTCATCAATGTCGCGATTGTCTCATCCGAGGCAGCGGCCGTGCGAACATTCTCCATTAACTTCATGACATTCGCCGGGCTAAAGAAGTGGGCACCGCAAACTTTGTCTGGTCGACTGGTGGCTGCGCCAATTTCGTTGATATCCAGCGACGATGTGTTGCTTGCCAGGATGGTTTCCGGCTTGCAAGCCGCATCCAACTCGCCAAAAATTTTCTTCTTCAGATCCATGTCTTCGAACACGGCCTCAATGACAATATCGGTGTCAGCCAGATCAGAGTAGGAGGTAGTGGACGAAATCAGAGCCATGCGTTCATCCATTTTTTCTTGGGTGAGACGGCCGCGGGAGACGGATCCTGCGTAATTTCCCCGTATCTTCTGAAGTCCCTCCGTCAGGGCTTCATCCGAGACATCAACTAGGTTCACCGCGATACCAGCGTTGGCAAAGTTCATGGCGATACCCCCGCCCATGGTGCCGGACCCGATAACCGCCGCTTTTTCAATCTTTTGAACAGGCGTTTGCTTGGTGATTCCGGGGATCTTGGCGACTTCTCGTTCCGCAAAAAACATATGCCGCATAGCTTTTGATTTGTCTCCGTCGCGGAGCCGGACAAATACATCTCGTTCATGAGCCAAACCCTCTTCGAACGGCTTGGTCGCAGCGACTTCAACGGCATTAATGCACTCAAGCGGCGCTTCCTGCCCCCGAGTCCGGGCAGCGATTTTGAGCCTGTACTCTTCAAAATATTGCGGATCAACTGCGCCTAAGCGGCTCGTGATCCCGCCAGTTGGGCGCGGCCCGTCAGCCACTCTCTCTAACGCGTATGCGACCGCGCGAGCCAACAGGTCTTCTCCCGCTAATTCATCGGCAATGCCCAGCTCTACCGCTTCTTCCGCTCTCACCGGATCGCCGCCGACAATCATATCTAGCGCTGTTTCAACGCCAGCCAGACGTGGTAGGCGCTGCGTGCCTCCGGCACCCGGAATAATTCCCAATTTAACCTCGGGCTGGCCGACAAGTGCGCCCGGCGCGATGATCCGATAATGACAACCCATGGCAAGCTCCAGTCCGCCGCCAAACGCGATCCCATTGACCGCCGCCACAATCGGTTTTGAACCCTCCTCAATGACTTTCATCAAATCGTGAAACTCTGGGACGTCATCTGGTCGTGTCATGTTAAATTCCCGGATATCCGCACCGGCGACAAACATCTTACCGGCACCCGTCACGACCACGGCATCACATAGCTCATCATTCATACAAGCCGTGGTGTGCTCAGCAAGCCCTTTTACGACCGCGAAGCTTAAAGCGTTGGCCGGCGGATTATTGATGGTTATGACGCCCACTGCGCCCACTTTTCGAAACTCGATAACGTCACTCATTCAATTTTTTTCCGTAGTTTTGATGATTAATTGGTAGGGAAGCGCTCTCGGTCATGAGCTTGGGTAAAGTCTATATCAGGCCCCAGCGGCACAAACCCTTTCACATCGAGACGCTTCATCGTCGCATAATACCCCTGCTTGATATGGTCTAAATTTGTGATCTCTGCGACCCCTGGATGTTGATAGAGCTCCAGCGTGAAATTCCACAGATTGGGATATTCGTAGATGTGTTTTTTATTGCACTTAAAAAGGCCGTAATAAACGATGTCGAACCTAAGCAGCGTCGAAAACAATCTCCAATCTGCCTCGGTAATTTGGTTTCCCACCAAATAACGCTGATGGCTCAGCCGAGCTTCCATTGCATCAAGGGTGTCAAACAGTTTGCCGAAGGCTTCTTCGTAAGCCGCCTGGGTCGCAGCGAAACCACATCGATACACACCATTGTTTATGTAGTTATAGACCTCTTCGTTTACCGCATCAATTTCGTCCTGAAGGAGAGCCGGATAATAGTCTGGCCCCGAAGCACCAACATTGTCGAAGGCACTGTTGAACATGCGAATAATTTCAGAGGATTCATTGTTGACGACCGTTCCCCGCTTCTTATCCCATAACGTTGGGACTGTTACCCGGCCTGTATAGTGAGGATCAGCTTTGGTGTAGGCCTCGTGAAGATACTGCACCCCGTTGACCGCATCGGGAATACAGCCCTTCTCCGGCAAATAAGTCCAGCCCTCGTCTTTTCGCGAAGACGCCGAAATAGCGATCGAAATTATGTCCTCGAGACCTTTGAGACGCCGGAACAATACAGCACGATAAGCCCAGGGGCAGTTATGCGAAACATACAAATGATAACGTCCAGGTTCCGCTTCAAACCCTCCGTCACCATGAGGTCCTGGCGTACCGTCCTTTGTGACCCAATGCCTGAACACACTCTCCGGACGCACAAATGAGCCTGAAGAGCTGTTTACGTCATCTTCCTCCACCCAGACGCCATCAACCAAACTACCCATATTTTTATAATTTCACCCCATATTTTGCATTGCAAAACAAATAATGCCGCATGCACCGACAAGTGTCCATGGCAAATTCCTCCAACCTGTTTTCAATCATCGTAAGGGTATTTTAGACGCGTTGGGCGTGAAAACTGACTGGCCTGCGATCGTGAAATTTACAATCGCCCGTTGACCTTTATCGGAAATCAGCCACCCGATGAATTGATCAGCAAGATCCGCCTTGATATGGGGATGCCGCCGAGGACTAACAGCAATAACGCCGTATTGATTGAAGAGGATCGAGTCCCCCTGAAACAATATTTTCAGCGCAGCCTTATTCTTGAAACTCGACCAGGTTGCACGATCAACCAGTGTATATGCATTCATTCCAGCCGCAATATTCAGTGTGGCCCCCATGCCGGCACCGACCTCGCGATACCAGGTGCCACTTACCTTAGAGACATCCAACTGATTCTTCTCCCACAGTGATAGCTCCAATTTATGTGTGCCGCTATTGTCGCCGCGTGATGCAAAAACTGCACGGCGTTCTGAAATTGACATGAATGCCTCAGTTGCTTTTGCAGCCCGAGCGATTTCTGCCGGGTCGTCTGCCGGCCCGACAATCACAAAATCATTAAACATGAGATTATAGCGCTTAAGGCCGTAGCCCTGCGCCACGAACTTCTCCTCGCTCGGCCTGTGATGGACGAGGAGCACATCAGCATCCCCTCGTTCGGCCAACCGGATAGCCTGGCCCGTGCCAACGGCTACGACACGAACCGAGATGCCGCTCGCCGCCTCAAACAGCGGGAGAATGTGAGAGAAAAGTCCAGAATTATCTGTCGAAGTAGTCGATGCCAACGTAATGTAGGGCATAGGCTGAGCAGAGGCGCTCTTTCCCCCGATACCAAGAAGTGCCGCAGTGAGAAACAGTATTCCAACTGTCCGCATCACCAACGCAGTTCTCCATTTAGGTAGGCCCGCGCTTCTGCGCTGGCCGGAGAATCAAAGAACTGGTCAGCCGGCGTGTGCTCGGCCATTCTGCCTTGGTGCATGAAGACGACTTCATCGGCAAGTCGCCTTGCTTGGGAGAGATCGTGTGTGGTCATGATGATTTTAGTACCGCCACCGTGAATTTCTTCCACAATTTCCTCCACGGACTGGGTCGCGGCTGGATCAAGGTTTGCCGTTGGCTCATCCAGAAACAAAACATCTGGTGCCAAGGCCCACGCCCGCGCCAAGGCGAGCCGCTGTTGTTCTCCTCCAGATAAGACAGCGGCGGGGCGTGACGCGATATCGGCCAAGCCAACTCGTTTTAGGTTCATGTCGGCGATTTCCTGTCTACGCAATTTAGGTACCCCATTCACCTTCAGTCCATAGGTCACATTCGACCGTACAGAGCGTCGAAGCATGATGGGTTTCTGGAACACCATAGCCTGTCGCCTGTGCCCCTCAGGGCTCTTTTCCGCCCACGCTACCGACCCTGAATCTGGTCCCATTAATCCGTGACAGATCCTAAGCAACAGGCTCTTGCCGGCGCCATTATGGCCTAGCACGATAGTTTTCGTGCCCGGCGAAAATGTCACGGACACACCCTCGATTAGCGTGTTGCCATCACGCCATAGAGAGACGTCTGTGAGAATTAGCGGGAGCATAGACATGACCAGGAACTTTCTATATTCGCCGATAGGTAGACACGCCACCCAACGTGTATGCAGCAGCGTTTAGGCCAATTGCGCCGAATACAAGGACAATGCCGAGTGCCAGAGCAAGAGCCAGATTACCTTTGCTCGTCTCTAACGCGATCGTCGTTGTCATCACCCGCGTCAGCTCGGCAATATTACCGCCCACAATTAATACTGCGCCCACTTCCGCGATGGCCCGGCCGAAACCCGCCATGACAACAGTGACAAGATTAACCCTTCCATCCCACAACAACGTAAATACCACCTGATTGGGACGGGCGCCGAGGGAGCAGAGTTGTTCCTGGTATTCCAAATACAGGTCTCTCAAGAACTGATGGGAAAGTGCCGCGATGATCGGCAAGATCAGAAAAAACTGGGCAAGCACCATGGCTGTTGGTGAAAATAACAGCCCCAGGAACCCGAGCGGTCCCTCCCGGGACAGGAATAAGTACAACACCAAACCGACGACAACCGGGGGCAGTCCCATAAGCGCATTTAAAACGACGATTACGGCTCTCCGGCCTGGAAACCGATATACCGCCAAAACAGCACCCAACAACAACCCCAATAACGCCGCCATTGCCACGGCGGAAATGCTCACGTACATCGTGCGACCAATGATGGTGTAGAGTTCACGGTCCAACGAGACAATTAATTCGAAGGCAATCGCGAATGCACTGAATATTTCAGACACAAAAAACCGCCATTTTTTGAGTTTCAGAATGGCTCTTTAACCACACGGTTCACACAAACGAAAGCCGATAAAAATCTGTTGAAGTGTCGTTTGTCCTCCCACAAGGTTCGTAGTCGCTTCAAACCTAGTGAGTTATAGCTCCGATATACTCTGTTTGATGAGATAATTTCGCCGCAAATGAATTGATCGGTCAAAAAGACGAACTACATGTAGGGTAAGAAAAAAATTATGAGACAGAGGGGAGTTTGGTCAGTATATAAAGAAGGACAAAAATGATGAATTGGCAAAAAAAACCAACGACCCAAAGCCTCAATGTTTTCCAAAAGGGCTATGTCATTCAGGCGCGTAATTACATCATCGCCTTGGTCGGCTTTCTCCTCGGGTCTTTATGTTTGTCACACAGCGCCAACGCCCAGTCGGCTGGTATCATTGTGGACCGCGAAGCTGTCGCTAAAGAGCTAAGTGAAAAGCACCGGGAAAAGACTGTTGGCATGGGTCTTGCTGACAATGGCGGTGTCCTAGAACTTTTCACGAGTGAGGGCGGAGAGACCTGGACGGTCCTACTGACAATGCCAAACGGAGCGAGTTTTGTAGTCGGTACGGGAAAGGCCTGGGCTGGAAAGCCGGTAACCACCAAAGGCATGCAAATTTAGCCTAACGGGCAACAAGTTATAGAAAAATCCTGGCAGCTATGGGTAGTTAAAACGTCAAGTAAGGTATTTTGCATCAACTTGGGAACAAGAGATTTGGCAACCAGGTTGCGATGGCAGGGAAATTGATGATCATAACCATAGCAACGAGCATGATAATCCAATACGGCGTAGAAGACTTGAAAATAGTCATCACATCCATATCCGGGTCAAAGCCTAGTATGGCAGATTTAACCGTATAAACCAACAGACCGAAAGGCGGTGTGTAGAGACCCGCCTCAATGGCGATGATACCAATAATAGCAAAAGCGATGGGATCAATCCCAAGCTTTACTGCGATAGGTGCAAAGATCGCCGCCGTTAGCAACATAATTGAAATCGAGTCGATGATCATGCCGAGGGCAAACCAAATCAAAACCATCACGGTAATGACAACCCACGGCGCCATGCCGGAGCCGATAAAAACCCCCTCAATAGCATTAGCCATACCCGTCATGGCCAGCGTGCGGGAATAAAGCGCCGCTGTCACCAGGAGCAACAGAATTGGAGCTGATGTGCGTCCGACGGATAGTATGCCGTCGATGATATCTCGCAATCTCGCGCCTTTAATGATGGCCAGCATAAGGCCTATAAACGCGCCAGCACCCGCGCCTTCCGTGGGAGTAAAGACGCCGAACCAAATGCCGCCCAAGACCGCGATAATGACCAGAACGATTCCCGTCAAGCTAATCAGAAACTGCCCGGTAGAAACTACGTTAGCAGGGTCGGAGGCGTCACTCGTGTTTAGCTGAGCAGCTCCGCCACCCACTAAATCGGGGTTCATGATGGCCCGCAAGAACACATAAATCACAAACAGTGTCGTCAAAAGGAGACCCGGTAGCACGCCTGCGGCAAAAATCTGGCCAATGGACTGTTCCGTAAGAATACCCCATACGATCATCAGCACGCTGGGGGGGATCAGCATGCCCAAACAACTTGAGCCAGCCACGGTAAGAAGTCTGTTTAAAAAAGGTCGTATAATTGCCCCAGTGGTCATGCCTTGACATGCGACGGAGGGCTTTCTTGCTCGCACAAAATGGGATAGTTCCTAACGTAATTAGGAAACAATGGGGGTTCAGGGAGTAGGTATGTCAATAGAAACAGGCTACGGGGACATTGCCATTGACGATTTTAAAGCCGGAATGCGGCAATTGGCGGCTAGTGTGACCGTGATTACTGCTGCCCACGATGGGGCAAAAGATGGGCTTACGGCAACCGCCACCTGTTCCGTCTCGGCTGACCCGCCGCAGTTATTAATCTGCGTGAACCAGCTTGCCAGCGCATATGGGCTTATTCGGGACGCAGGGTCATTCGGCGTGAACATTCTGGCCCGAGAGCAAGAAGATATTGCCCTCAGGTTCGCCGGCATGGACGACACAGAGCGCGGTGACCGGTTTGGCCTTGGCACTTGGACGAGGATCGCTACGGGTGCCCCTATACTAAGAGACGCGCTAGCAGGATTTGATTGCACGATCTCAGAAAAAGTTGACGCAGGAAGCCATTCGATCTTTATTGGCCGTATTGTCGGCATCCATCATCAGCAGGGTGAACCGCTCCTGTATGGCAACGGCGCTTTCACAGGGCTCGCAATCAAGGACTAATTTTATGTTCTCAATTGGGTTTAGCTTTACTCTCTATCGGTTGGTAGGTTCGGGAAAAAGGAGTGCCCTCAATCCTCTGGTGGATAGGGCATAATCACTAAGATTGAGGCAATCTTGTTGGTCCTGTTGATGATGGACCGACCCTCATTAGGCGCAAGATAGACCGAGTCGAGATGTCCCAGTGTCGTCTCATCATCGTCCGTTACGATGGTAAGATTACCCTCTATTCCGACATAGACTTTTTCCAGGGGCGTGGCCGCGTGGGTGGTGCCGCCGCCCGGCAGGAAGTAGGATAGCCCTGTCCAGAAATTTTTTGAATCGCTAGCATCCCATCCCTGAAGCCGAAAACCTTTCATATCAAAATGACCGGGCGCTTCATATTCCTGCAGATCTGCCAGACGGTTCACTTTCATTAAATTTTCCCCAAAAATTGTTTTGCGATGGGGATTGTAGCGCCACCGCAAAGACATCTCAATTACCCAGTGATCGGGTAGGGGTGAAACCAATATGGGTGCCCAACACCGAAACCATTTGGGTGACCCTCATACTCTCATGGTTCTGTCTAGCAAGTCAGAACTATGTGGTGTTGACATTTAAGAGGTCAATGGCACCCTTTTGATCGGCAATAGAGAACAATGTAACCATGAAACTCACTCAACTTCGAAATCTGAGAGCGGTCGCTGATGCGGGTAGCGTTCGACAAGCTTCCCGGGATTTAAACCTATCGCAATCCGCAATCACAAAAAGTATCCAAATGTTGGAAGCAGAGTTGGACACGAAACTTTTGCATAGGGCCTCGCACGGAGTGTCTACAACTGCCTCCGGGGAGGCCTTGGTAGCGCGGGCCGGGATAATCGAGTCTGAATTAAAAAATGCCCGGGATGATATTGCGCGCATTGAAGGCGCGTTCACCGGGGATGTGCGCGTATGTGTATCCCCCACGACGGCCATCAATATGGTCCCCAAGGCGCTCATAAATCTGAAACGTCGCCGGCCGGCGGTCAATGTTAAGATTGAGGAAAATGTATACCCTGACAATCTTGCGCCGCTGAGAAGAGGCGATGTGGACGTAGCCGTCTGCATGCTTCCGGAAAAGTTTAAGGATGACGACCTTGTTTCTGAGGTTCTAATTGAGGATGAAGTAACCCCAGCGGTGAGCGTAGGCCATCCTCTGACCCGAAAGCGGGATCTGGCTTTTGAGGACTTAATAGACGAAGACTGGGTCTTGTTTGGTCAGAGCATAAGTGATCACGCCATTCACGAACAAACTTTCCGCGTAAACGGCTTTGAGCCACCCGTTAGCACAGTTGTGTGCGCCTCTTTCACCTGTGCGCTCGCCTTGGTTGAAAACGGGAATTATGTGATGTTGGTGCCTAAACAAGTTTTTCGCGGCCGCGTCAGAGGTCTCCCCATCACTCCTCTGCGCTTGACCACACCAATGCAACCTTGGACAATTGCGGTCATCAGTCGTCCATCTAATCTGCTAGCTCCAGCATGTCAGGAATTTGTGGATGAACTGAGAAAGGTTGCGCCTTTGATTTCAATCAAATCGTGATCAAATTTTTCGATCAAAGATATCAAACTCGATATCATGACAATACGGCCTAACCCGCTATACAACACCGAGTTGCTTACGCGGCCCGTTAGAGAGGCAATAATCAAATGGCACACCTAAAATTGAACCTTATCCTATTCGGTCTCAATATTTTGTTCCGATATTGCGCATGGAAATATCCCGAGTTCAAAAGGCTGCTAACGGAAAAAGCCTTTACCGCTGTGATCAGAACCAAGGATGGATCTGTTGCACGCTGGTATCGGTTCGGGGCATCCGGATATAGTTCTGGCGCTGGCCGGCAAGACAACGCCGAAGTCGTCATGACGTTCAAGACCGCGGCCATTGGAGCCAAACTGTTGATGCCGCCCATTGATCAGTTGGAACAAATCAACGCCCTTAAGGACTTTGTAATCACGCTGGAAGGACCGGAAGAAGAAGCCACCTGGTTCACACAAACGATTGTTCGGACACAGAGCATTGGCTGGAAGTATGGAGTTGACCAGGGAAACGGCGTCAGGCGCTACACGCAAATGACCAACGGCGGCCCTATTTTTGCCTACGTCAAAGACGACAAGATCATCCGCATTACGCCCATCGAATTTGATGAGACCGACCCGAAGCCATGGACCATCAGGGCGCGGGGACAGGAGTTCACCCCACCCCGCAAGACCACACTGGCGCCGCATGGTATGAACTGGAAGAGCATGGTCTATTCGCCTGACCGGCTTTTGTACCCTATGAAACGGGTGGATTTTGATCCTAATGGAGAACGCAATCCACAAAATAGAGGCAAATCGGCGTATGAACGTATTTCCTGGGATGAGGCTCTTGACTTCGTTGCAAGTGAGATCAAGCGTGCCAAAACCGTTCATGGCCCGGGAGCTATTGTTAATTCCCACGGCTCCCACCACACCTGGGGCAATATCGGCTATTACCTGAGCGCTAACTTTAGATTTGTAAATGCTGTCGGCATGACACGCGTGCATCACAATCCAGATAGTTGGGAAGGCTGGTATTGGGGTGCAGTCCACCACTGGGGACAGTCTCTGCGAGTAGGGCAGTGTGAAACTTATAGCGGGGTCCAAGACTGTCTAGAAAATGCTGAGATGATCGTTTTTTGGTCGGCTAACCCGGAGGGCACAAGCGGTGCCTATGGCGCGATGGAGGGTACAGTAAGGCGCAATTGGCTCAAGGACACGGATATTAAGATCGTTCACATTGATCCTTATTTTAACGATACTGCCCAGATGCTTGGCGGCAAGTGGATAGCCCCGAGACCAACCACATCCCCGGCGCTCGCAATGGCAATAGCCAACGTGTGGATTAACGAGAATTTGTACGACAAAGACTATGTAGAGACGAAAACTAAAGGGTTCGATGTCTGGAAGTCTTATATAATGGGCGATGACGACGGCATCCCAAAAACGCCAGAATGGGCAGAAACCGAATGCGGTGTACCCGCCAAAGATATCCGGGCCCTCGCTCGAGACTGGGGAACCAAGCGTACTTATCTTGGCGCTGGTGGCTGGGGAAATGGTCACGGTGGCGCCTGCAGAAACGCCACTGGAATCCAATGGGCTCGGGTGATGGTCTGCTTGATTGCCATGCAGGGCCTGGGCAAGCCGGGTGTCAGCATGGGGAACTTGCAGTGGGGTACGCCGGTGGACTCCAATTTCTACTTCCCAGGCTATGCCGAGGGGGGCATGTCTGGCGACCTCCACCATACTGCCATGGCTGTCGAACTCTACCAACGCATGCCGCAGCTCCCGAGCATGAATACGGTGGAGCAAAGCATCCCTCGTCTTCAATTACCGGAGGCCATTCTGGAAGGGAAAGCCGAGGGCTACGTGTGGGACGGCAAAAGCATGCAAGCCCAGTTCAACAAAATTAGCTATCCCAAGCCAGGCTACTCTGAAGCAAAAATGCTTTATAAATATGGCGGGTCTATCTTTGGTACCATGAGTGATACAAATCGGCACGTTGAAATGTATCGCTCGGACAAGCTGGAGTTTGTTGTAAATCAGTCTATTTGGAATGAAGGTGAAGCTAAATTTGCAGATGTTATTTTGCCCGCATGCACTAATTTTGAACGCCCAGATATCTCAGAATGGGCAGCTCTCGGTGGATATGCTCATCACGGCCAAACGCAGTTGAACCATCGGGTTGTCGTTTTTCAGCATCAACTTATAAAGCCGATGGGCGAGTCGAAGTCAGACTACAACATTTTCCTGGAACTTTCTAAAAGATTGGGGTTAGGCGCCTATTTTTCTGAAGGCATCAGTGAATTAGATTGGGCCAAGCGTGAATTTGAAGCTTCTGACTTACCCACTATAATTTCTTGGAGAGAATTTATACGCAAAGGATACTGCGTGATACCGAACCCACCTGAGGAGCTTCGAGATCCAGTTGCCTGGCGATGGTTCTATGAAGGTCGGAAAAAAGACGTGCCAGAGCCCATGCCGCTACCGTCTGACTACTCAGAGGAGTATCTAAAGGGCCTCCAAACCCAATCTGGGAAAATTGAGTTTGAATGCGAAAGTCTTAAAAAATTTGATGCAAATGATGAGGATCGACCGCCGATTGTTAAATATAGGCCCTCTTGGGAGGGACCAAAAACAGCAAGAGCTGAAAACTTTCCATTACAAATGATCACACCTCATCCCCGATTTAGCTTCCATACTCAAGGAGACGGCAAGGACACCTTCCTCAACGATATTGAAGAGCACCGTGTTTTAATCGATGGCTATTATTATTGGGTCATACGTATAAATCCGGAGGACGCCAGGGCTCGTGGAATTAAAATGCACGATATCGTAAAGGTGTTTAATGATCGAGGGGCGGTGCTGTGTGGAGCCGTTGTTACATCCCGCATCATTCCCGGTACAATGCATGGATACGAATCTTGTGCAATTTATGACCCTGTGGGCGAACCCGGTAAATCCGTGGATCGCGGCGGTTGTTTAAATCAACTTACACCCCCAAAATCGCAACTCAAGAAGGGCCATTCTATGGCGTCTAGTTCTTCAATGGTTGAAGTTGAACTCTGGAATGAGGCGGATTCTGGGACAATTATCCGAGAGCAGGTAAGTTATTCGATGGCAGCGGAGTAGGTGACTGAGATGAAAAAATGGAACGCAATAATTGATGTTGAAAAGTGTAATGGCTGCCACCTCTGCACGCTAGCGGTCAAAGACGAATACGTCGGCAATGATTGGCCAGGATATTCTGCTGAGATGCCCAAACACGGCCACGATTGGATTAACATCAAGCAGAAAGTTAGAGGGCAAGCTCCACTTGTCGATGCAGCCTACATTCCGGTTACCTGTCAACATTGTGATGATGCTCCTTGTTTGAAGGCGGCAAAAAATGGCGCGGTAACAAAAAGAGATGACGGCATCATAATAATCGATCCAGAGAAATCGAGGGGTCAAAAACAAATTGCTGAGTCTTGCCCACACAACTCCATATTCTGGAACGAGGAAAAAGAAATTCCTCAAATATGGACTTTCGATGCCCACCTGCTAGATGATGGCTGGACTGGTCCGCGAGCTCAGCAAGTTTGCGCAACCGGCTGTTTTAAAACTGTAAAGTTAGAAGACTCAGAGATGAAAAAGCTCGCCGTTGAGGAAGGGCTAGAGCACCTTAACCCAGAACACGACACCAAACCTCGGGTCTGGTACAAAAATCTCTTCCGCTACCGCGATTGTTTCATCGCTGGCAGTGTCGCGGCGGAAAGTGATGGTATTGTTGATTGTGTTGAGGGAGCTACAGTCTCTTTGAAACACAACGGTGATCAAGTAGGCGCGGCCGAAACAGACATATATGGCGATTTCAAATTCGATCAATTGCCGGAGAATGGTGGTGACTATATTGTTGAGATCACCGCCGAAGGCCGCGAACCCCACTCATTCAAGGTAACCCTCGGTGAGAGTCAGTCTTTTAGCGATATTATGCTAACGTAATATCGGCCCAACCAGGGGTATCTGGGGATGGACACAGACCCGAAAGACGCGTTTAACGCGCTTATGGCCGAGAGCCGCAATACAGTAATTTTTACCGGTGCGGGAATGAGCACAGAGTCAGGCATACCCGATTTTCGAAGCCCTGGAGGAGTCTGGACACAGAACAAGCCGATCCCCTTTCAGGACTTTATAATGTCAAGAGAGGCGCGCTTGGAAACTTGGCGACGAAAATTTAACGTAGAAAAGACGATGAGGGATGCCAAACCAAATATCGGACATCTGGCGGTTGCTCACATGGTGGCTCATGGTCAAGTTGAAAAAATCATCACCCAAAATATTGACGGATTGCACCAAGCCTCCGGGGTGCCAGAAAGCAAGATCATAGAGCTGCATGGTAATACGACTTATGCCCGATGCCTGTCATGCCATAGACGACATGAACTTGGTCCCATAAGGACTACTTTTCAACGGGACGAGACGCTTCCGGTTTGCGAAGCTTGCGGTGGTATTGTCAAAACGGCGACTATATCTTTTGGCCAGCCCATGCCTGAGCGCGAAATGCTGGAGGCTCAAAGAGATGCTATTTCGTGCGACCTCTTCATTGCCATCGGATCATCTTTGGTGGTATTTCCGGCGGCTACGCTGCTCCCCTTGGCAAAGGAAAATGGTGCAAAACTGGTGATCCTTAATCGGGAAAAAACGGATTTCGACGGATTGGCAGATTTGGCTATCCACGCGGAAATCGGCGACTTTCTCGCGAACCTTCCGAACCCAACTTATTGAAGCGTGCCAAGCGAATCGTCACCCAACTCTAAATCCGGCATCTCAGAGGACCCACCGGACTGGTGGTGGACAAGCTTCCAATCAGCCTCTTCCCTGACAAACACATTCGTTGCCACAAGTAATGCCTCTGGAAATGTCTCGTAACAGATCACTACTGCCGTGTCGCCATAGACGCTGGCGACTGCGTTTGAGTAATTCATATCAGGTATCTCGGCATTTTGAAGGAGTGACTGCCAACTCTCCATAACAACATCTCGGCCCATGAGATGATGCCACCCGGGATGAATACAGCTCACAGGAGCATTGTGCGCCCAAAGCGACTCCATGGCATCGTAATCTCCGCTCAAGAATGCGACATAAAATGCTTCATTGGCAAACAGCACCGCCGTTTTGTCGGACACGGGCAACAAGTCCTTTTGGTAAAAAAGTCAAAATCGATGAGAGTTTTAGGTTACTTGACGCCGATGGTAAACCGCGAAAACACCTATTCCGCAGCCTCTACATGACGATCTTTTTGTTGAGGCTGATGCTTCGGTCTTGTGGCCCTCTCTTCGGTAGCTTCATCTTCCCAATCAAACTTCTGCACACGTCGTTCCTGTCTAGAGGAAAGTACATCCTTTGCACGGGACAAATTACGTTCCGACACTTTTGCAAGGCGGGTCGCACCGAAGGCGCCGTAGATCGAAAGTGCCTTCCCGAAGGAATCGGCCGCTCTTTCTACAGGATTGAACTCATCCGTCAACCGGCCCAACAAAAACAGGGCCGACCCCATATTATTCTGCGTTGCAGCCCAGAGAAGAGGGGTCTCCTCCCTATTCCTTATTTTAAGAGCGTCTTGGCAGCATTGGATAGCGCGCTCAAGAAGTTCCTCGCTTCTAGCTGCATCTCCCCAGACTTGGAGAACCTGCCCAAGGTTATACTTCAATTCGCTCCATTTCAGCGGACTGTTTGCCTCAGTAATAACCTGAAGCGCTGATTGAAAGGCGGCGACGGCAGCCTTCAAATTTTCTGAGTCACCGTTCGCCGGATCCGTTTTGTACAGCATGAGACCAACTCTGCTCTGGAGAAAGGCCCATTCCAGTGGGAAACCCGACTTTGTGAAATAATCGAGTGCTGAGCGGTAATTTTCGAGCGCCTCAACCAGCATAGTAACACCACCACCCTTTTCACCGATTGCCTGCGCCGTCTGACCCAGATGATACCTTACTGTTGCCCACTCCGCCGGCGTGCTCTCTGCAGTCAATGTTTCTGCTGCCGTCTGATAGCTCGCTAGCGCCCGCTGGTGGTATTGCAAGTCGCCTAAATGATTACCGATGGTGGCAATAATATTGCCGTGGATAATTTGGATCGCCGCCTGATCTACAAGATTGAGTTCCACGGGCGGCTCCACGGCAAAGTCTTTTAACGCCTCAAACGCATTGAACAAAATGGGCCGCATCATTAACCGATAAGACTCCGATCGAGGTACCGTCGCCGCTACAGCAGCCGCAACCAGCAGTTTCGCAAACTCTGGCTTGAGACTAAACGGCAAAGATAAACGATCGGTCATCAAAAAGTTTCCAGGCTGATCAAGCTCCGACCCCTGCGCGATAAAACGGATGTTCAGGACCATCCGAGTTTCATCAACTTCACCGTGGACAATCAGGTCTGCGTTTTCCCGGCGCAGTATATGGCGACCAGCGAGCAGGACGGCGCTGCCGTGCCTTCCCTCACCAGCGGCGGCCTGGTCTGGCAGTAGCTCAGGCAGCAGTGATGCCCTTATCTCCGACCTTAAATCGAGAATATGGGCAATTTGAACGGAATAGGCCCCCTCTGGGTCACCAACGAAGGGCGCCACACGAAATTCCAAGAGGCGTCTTCTTGTCCGGCGCTTTGCAATGAGCTCGCCGATCAATGTCCAAATTGACGGCTTCTGGTGCACGTCGGCTAAAGCTCGCTGAGAGGCCGGAGATGTAACCAGCCCATTTGTTTGTCGCAACCGCTCGCTCAGATTGCCAATGATTTTCAGAGCCACGTCCGGCTCATCCTGAACGGAATTTATGAAGTCGTCTCGGTCCATTTCCTCGACACGCACGCGACCAACGGCCCGCGCGGTCGCACTTCGAACGGACCGGTCGATGATGCCCATTTCACCAAAGGTCTCACCTGGCGATATAAGCGCGAGGCGAACCGGTCCGTTGGTGGTTTTTTTTATAAGTTCGACTTGGCCCGATACAAGAACAAAGGCTACGAGACTGCGCTCACCCTCCCGAAAGATGATGTCGCCGTCGTCGAATATATGCTCGCTGGCACTCAAGGGCAGGCCTCTCCTAAATTACAACGTCAAGTCGGAGACCCCCGGTAGAGGTGACCCCAGTTATGATCCAGTATGTCGATAATTTGGTTGCGATTCTGTAAACAGGCTGTTGAAATTTTAATCCAACTATCGCACCGGCCTCGGGGATAGGCCAAACATTCCCATTGCGTACAACCTATTCAATAACTCAAGGAGCCTGCACGCCGAAAATGGTGATATTTAAGGGTAATACCTTCACAGTCAGAACATCATTTAAAAGGAGTTTATCCGCGATAGATCGCGCGGCAAGAGTTAGTGCATCTCAGATGTCGCCGTCTCCGAGCATCAAACTGAGAATCGTAAATCCTAATCAATAGGGCTTATAAGATTTTTCTTCCAGAATTTGGGATCCGAGCAAGACATTGATGTCACGCTTTAACTGAGCGCGTTCATCATTGGTCCGGTAAACGGATCGGGCAAGTCGCACAAAAGTATCTCCAAAATCCCTCTCAGCCTCGCAGGCTCGGATATCGTCTTCGATTTCCCACAAGGCCTCGTTTACCCTCTTAAGCTTAGCGGTTAGGTTATCCAGTGTCAGCGACCCCGGTATAGAGCTCTCATGGATTGCCTGCAGAATATCCAGCTCCAATTGTACATTAGCAATCTTGTCCGGATCATCCATGCGCTCCGATTTTATCAACAGGATGGTGATCTTATCGATGAGCTCGCCAGGGCCTACATCTACTTTGACAGTTCCCATGCTCACGACGGATCTTCTGTCATCTGCAAGCGCTCGGGCCATCCCTCTACATGAACGGTGCGGGTCGGAAAGGCCATGTAGGCACCGGCTTCCTCCACAATCCTTACAAACGCGAGCATATGTTCCTCCTGAATGGACCGCCATTCCTCCCAATTGGTCGTAGTGGTGAAGTAATACAGGTTAATATTGATTGAAGAATCATTGAAATGCGTCATGTGAACCATTTCTGTAACTGAGTGATCCACCCGGTCATCTGTCGCAATGAACGACCTTAAGTTGGCCAGAATTATTTCAAATTGTTCCGACGTTGTGTCATAGGTTAAACCAATATCCATTTTGATCCGGCGGTTGCTCATTCGCGACCAGTTGATAATTGGCTCTGCAGCAATCACACCATTTGGCACTGTTTGGACAGCTTTGGAGAATTTTCGGATTTTAATCGTGGAGAGGGTCACCTCCTCGACAGTGCCATTACCGATGGACGGTGCTTCAATCCAGTCACCGATGCGGAAGGCCTGATCGACGATTAGTAGTTTAATGCCACCGAAGACATTGGACACCGCATCCTTGGCCGCAAACGCAAACGGCAAAGAAAGCACGCCAATACCGGCAAAATAAGGCCAAGGATTAATACCCCATTGGGCCAATACTGCAACAATGCCGGAACCAGCGGCGAAAACTTTGAGGGCTTTCAGGAGGTAGTCTTTGACTTCATTGGCCACGGCTCCTGCGAGCTTCAACAAAAATTTGTCAAAAAACACGGAGATCGGATCAAGCATCCGATAGATAGTCCAAAAGATGGTGAACGCGATGAAAGACTGTAGAATTTTGACCAGAATATCTTCGGCATCCGCCCCAAATGGTATCCATTGAACAATTATAGACAGGCCGATAATTATAAACAGAAACATTAACGGTTGTTGCAGTGCCGATAGAATTTGGTCATCGATTTCGGAACTGGTCTTGCGCGCCCACCTGTTCAGACGCGCGATCACCACGCGTGCAAAAAAGCGCCGTAGCAACAAGGCCAATAGCAAAACTACAACCGCGATGGCGAGCTGACCCACCGAGACCCCCAAGAAAGTCTCTCCCCAAACGTCTATGAATCTTGTTAATAAGTCTGGCATTTATGACACATATCGGTGATGAGAACTTTTCGTCCCATCGATAGCATCGGCGACTTCCGTGATCAACTAGCGATCGGGTCAAATCTAGCCGCTATGAGACCTTAGGAGGGGTCGAGTGTAATGTAGTCTTCAAGTTCCCCTGCAGTATCCGTGTCCACGACCTTCACGGCTATGTCATAACTAAAACCACCCCTGGCGAGGGAGGCCAAATCTCGCTCCCTGTTTTCCTGACGGTCGCCTCTGGTTCGATAAGGTCCTAATTTACGTCGCTGAGCTGTTATAATCGCAGCCTGAAATTCTGGATTTTCTGCCTCTTCAGATAGCACGCGTAAGGCCTCTGTTACGATATTGACGGGCACTCCCTTCTCGGAAAGTTTCATCCGAATGGCCCGAAGAGACAGCCCACGGGAATATAAGCTGTGAATGCGGGTTTCGGCGTATTTCTGGTCATCCAGATATCCAGAATTTTGCAACTTGAAGATAACATCATCAACCCAGCCCCTGCCCTCCTCCACATCGGTCCCGTGATGCCCTGCGGATTTCAGCACTCGACGCATCAAAACAGATTTTAAATTGGCCGCGGAAGAGGCGTACCTTTTGAGATAGTAGATCGCCGCGTTTTCGAGGGATTTGGGGCTCGCCTTTCGCGGTTTTTTCGGCGTCCGCCGACGGCCAATGTTGGCTAATTCTGGATCAGGTTGATCAGCATCTGTCAAAATCTTAGCAAGGCTCGTGCAAAAAGGTTGGCTTTCGGAGTTCGAGGATTATATCAAATGCCGATAACATCCACGAGAGTTGAATGCAGCACACTCATCCACCCACTGGATCTGAAACAAGCGCTAGCTTGGGTCACCCAAACTGGCTGGGGTTAAAGACACTATATCTCCGCGAAGTACGGCGTTTTTCAAAGGTTTATATTCAGACTATTCTCGCGCCTGTGATCACCACGTTGGTGTTTTTAGCGATATTTACCCTCGCAATTGGGAAATTGCGCGGAGACGTCGACGGCATACCCTTCATTGATTTCCTCGCGCCGGGCTTGATCATGATGGCAGTGATCCAGAACTCTTTCGCGAATGCGTCGTCTTCAATCATGGCTGCCAAGATGCAAGGCAACATCATTGACACACTTATGCCCCCTTTGACACCCAATGAGCTGGTAATTGCCTACTCCAGTGGCGGGGCCACTCGGGGTGTATTAGTAGGCATCGCGGTCGGCGCAACCATGAGCCTATTCGCTGATCTACAGCCCCAAAGTCTGCTTTACATCGTTTTTTATGTCATTTCATCAGCGTATATGCTGGCTATGCTGGGAATTATCGGCGGCATTTGGGCGGACCGGCAAGATCATATGACCGTGGTTAATGGCTTTATTATCACTCCCCTGTCCTTCCTATCCGGTACCTTTTACTCCATCGATAGGCTGCCAGAAACATTCCAGGCAATTGCATTATTCAATCCATTTTTTTACGCGATTGATGGCTTGCGCGCAGGCTTTACCGGCCAAGCAGACGGTCCACTACTCGCAGGTGCCCTAGTGCTAACGGGTATGAATATTTGCTTATGGGTTATCTGCCAGCACCTTTTCGCTACTGGCTACAAACTAAAGGCGTAATCATTGACAATACCCAATAACTCAGCGTTATCACACCCGATGAGGATGACCGCCCCCCGCGATCCACGCGAGAAAGCAGCACCCACCCGTCCGGCTCAGGGCCGGGCAAATTTACGTGGCTTGGCAACGCTCTACACAAAAGAAATCCGGCGCTTCCTCAAAATTGGTGGACAAACCCTGGTGGCCCCGATTATCACCACCATATTATTTTTAACGGTGTTTTCTGTGGCCTTCGGCACAGACCGGCGGGTGGCGGGGCTTCCATACATTGAGTTCCTGGGTCCGGGATTGATCATGATGACAATCCTACAGAATGCCTTCGCCAACACATCCACCTCTCTGATCCAGCAGAAGCTAAACGAAAATATCATCGACGTCCTGATGCCCCCCCTGAGCCCTCTGGAACTTACCCTTGGTTATGTGCTCGGCGGGGCCACGCGGGGCCTACTTGTTGCCTTTTGTGTTGGGTTGTCCCTTTGGCTAATCATGCCATTCAGCATTTATAACCTAACATTCATTTTGGTGCACAGTGCCGGTGCAGCCCTGTTGATGTCTGCTCTTGGTATGATGACCGGTATTTGGGCGGAAAAATTTGATCACGTCTCCACAGTGACCAATTTCATAATCTTGCCGCTATCTTTTCTGAGCGGCACGTTCTTCTCCGTAGAACGCTTCCCAGATATTTTACAAATTGTCAGTTACTTCAATCCCTTTTTCTACCTTATTGACGGCTTTCGCTATGGGTTCACCGGCCAGGCAGAGGGGTCCTTAATCATCGGGCTTACGGTCGTGGTGATGGCAAACTTGGTCGCCTGGACCTCCTGTTTCGTAATGTTCCGAACCGGTTACAAGCTGAAAGCCTGAGGCTATGAAAACCACTCCAGCGCGCGCCCTTACCAACCCCATTTCAGGGGGCTGGAACTGGCTGGGGATGTGGTCCTTGTATACTCGTGAAGTGCGGCGTTTCTGTAAGATAGCCGCGCAAACGTTTCTCGCGCCGGTCATCACGGCGCTGTTATTCCTCGCTATATTTAATTTGGCTTTTGAGGGAGATGGCCGATCTGCAGCCGAAATTCCATTCCTTGAATTTCTGTTCCCTGGATTGACGCTCATGGCACTGATGACCAGTTGTTTTGCCAATGCCTCTTTCGCCGTCATGTTTGAGAAAATTGTGCGCACGATCGTTGACACGCTCATGCCGCCACTCTCACCAACCGAACTGACAGCAGGCTATGTTCTGTCCAGTACGACCCGAGGCTTGCTCGTCGGCGTGGCGGTGGGCGTGGCAATGACCTTCTTCGTCCCCCTGCACATCCACGCCTGGGGTTTCGTGATTTTCCATGCCGTTTCTGCGGCCCTTTTCATGTCGTCAACGGGTCTCATAACGGCACTCTGGGCCGAAAAGGTAGATCATGTTGCCTCTATCAACAACTTTGCCATTCTTCCCCTCACGTTCCTATCCGGCACTTTCTATTCCATCCAACATGTGCCGGAAATTTTCCAAAAAATTATCCTGCTCAATCCTGTGTTTTACATGATAGATGGATTTCGATATGGCTTCTTTGGCTACGCAGATGGATCAATCGTCACTGGGATTATCTTAATGATCGTGCTCAATACGCTCCTTTTGCTCCTCTGCCGGCACCTTTTTGCAATCGGCTATAAAATTAAGGCTTAGCCACCCTGGTTGACAGAAGAGGGCCATCTTAAGATACTTTGCAATATTCAAGCTGGGGGCGGTTTTTTTAGGCCGTCCTGTTTTATTTTGACACCTTTTTGGACGGAGACGGCAGATGTCAGCCATCATGCCAACCTATGGTTCACCGTCCCTCGCGTTTGAGCGGGGACACGGAGTTTATCTCTACGATACAGATGGAAAACAGTATCTCGACTTCTGCACCGGGATCGCCGTGACAGCGCTAGGGCACAACCATCCTCATCTGGTCCACGCCATCCAGGACCAAGCTGGAAAACTGCTACATTATTCCAACCTATATCAGATTCCAGGCCAAGAGCGTATGGCTCAGCGCCTGGTGGACAACACCTTCGCAAGCTCCGTCTTTTTTTGTAACTCTGGCACTGAGTCTGTTGAGTGCGGCATAAAAATAGCCCGGCGGTACCATAGTGATGCGGGAAGTCCAGAGCGAAACCGTATTATCACGACGACGGGCAGTTTCCATGGCCGGACCCTGGCCACTCTGTCTGCAGCCAAGCAGGAGAAGCACATGACGGGCTTCCTACCCATGCTCGATGGCTTTGACCAAGTGCCCTTTGGAAATTTAAACGAGGTGCGGGCTGCTATCACTGACGAAACCGCTGCAATTCTGGTGGAACCTGTTCAGGGTGAGGGCGGCATCAATTATGCCTCAGAGGACTACCTAAATCGGCTACGAGAAACAGCGGACGAATACGGCCTTCTCTTGTTTCTGGACGAGGTTCAAACCGGAATGGGCCGGACAGGTAAACTGTTTGCTTATCAGTGGTCTGAAATTGAACCAGATATTCTCTCATCTGCTAAGGGTCTGGGCGGCGGTTTTCCGGTCGGCGCCTGCCTCGCAAACGACAAATGCAGTGCAGCCATGGTGGCGGGTACCCACGGGTCTACCTTCGGCGGAAATCCGATGGCCATGGCGGCGGCAAACGCTGTCCTCGACGTGATATTGCAAGAAGGCTTTCTCGGACATGTGATAGATATGGGAGCAGTTCTTCGTAAAGGTCTCGAAATTGCCGCAGCCAAACATTCGGAAAAAATTATTGAAGTTCGGGGTCTGGGTCTACTCATGGGTATCGAACTTTCAGAAGACATCCTGAACGGCAGTGTCGTGAAGGAGCTTGAGGCACAAGGCCTTTTGACGGTTGGCGCCGGCAACAACGTGATCCGGTTTATCCCGCCTCTCATTGTAGAGGAAAGTCACATCACTGACGCCCTTGCCACTCTGGATGATGTGCTAACGGGGATCAACGTTTAGGACCCGACCCCATGAGAGATCTTAGACACTTTCTCGACATCGACCGGCTTGATAAGGCGACGATAAGATCCATACTGGATCAGGCAGCCGTGTATAAGAACAGCAAGGCGGGCAAAGGCGAGCCCCTGAAAGGTAAAACCATTGTCCTCATTTTTGAGAAACCGTCCACCCGGACCCGCGTTTCTTTCGAAGTAGGCATGATGCAATTAGGCGGCAACGTAGTTGTATTGAGCGAGAGAGACTCCCAATTGGGCCGGGGGGAAACACCAGCGGACACAGCCCGAGTATTGTCGCGGTACGCCGATATGATTATGATACGTACGGACTCTCATCAAAAGCTTCTAGATCTGGCCAAGTTCGCCACGGTCCCTGTGATCAACGGCCTGACCGACGATTCTCACCCCTGCCAGATCATGGCGGACATCCAGACTTTCGAAGAGCACAGGGGTGGCATCGAAGGTAAAATCGTGACTTGGGTTGGTGACGGCAACAATGTGGCCGCATCTTGGCTGCACGCGGCAGTAAAATTGAACTTTGAATTTCGCATTGCAACACCTCCTGAACTCAAATTTGACCAGAATCTCCTGGACTGGGCTGAGCGTGAGGGCGGCACCGTAAAGAGTTTCACAGATGCGCAGAAGGCCGTCGCAGGATGTCACTGCGTGGTGGCGGATACTTGGGTATCCATGGGTGATGATGGCGAACGCGCGAAGCGGCTTGACTTGCTGGCACCGTATCAAGTGAACGCTAACCTTATGGCAGGCGCCAAATCAGATGCGATATTCATGCACTGTCTACCCGCCCATCGGGGTGAAGAAGTTACGGATGATGTTATAGACGGGCCTCAGTCCGTCATTTGGGATGAAGCGGAAAACAGGCTACATGCTCAAAAAGCTGTCATGGCTTGGTGTCTCGGCGTCGCTTGATTGCTCCCCTATCAACTCAGCTGCTTATGTAATGACACGCCCCGTAATCTCTGACACCCTTCAACCTTTCCGCATCGAAGGCGCCAACATTCGGGGCCGGGTCACGCGCCTGAGTACCTCATATGAGAGCATCCTCGGCACTCATGCGTATCCCGAACCGGTTGCCCGCATTCTCGGTGAAACCATTGCACTCACTGCGGCCATTTCTACCTCGATTAAATTTGACGGGATCTTCTATCTGCAAACTCAAGGCGACGGCCCTATCCCAATGCTCGTCGCTGATGTCACTAGCGCCGGCCAGATGCGAGGCTATGCCCGATATAACGACGAAGTCTTCACTGGTGGCCTCGAAATTAACCACCCTGTGCCTGACCTCCTGGGTGCTGGCCATCTGGCCTTCACTTTGGACCAGGGCGCGCATACGGACCGCTATCAAGGTATTGTGGCCCTGGAAGGCAACACCATCGCCGAATGTGCGCAAAGCTATTTCCAGCAATCTGAACAATTAGACACGGCGATCATTGTCGCGGCTCAGCCGGTAGCCGATGACTTCCCCCCCCGCGCCGCCATCATCATGATCCAAAAGATGCCCGGTGAGGATCGGCTAATTCTCACGACGGATGAAGAAGATGAGAATTGGCAAAACGCCACCATCCTCTTGAACTCGGTTACCTCAGAAGAGCTCCTCGACCCGCGCCTAAGCCTCGACGAGCTTTTATATCGCCTGTTCCATGAAAAAGGTGTCAGGCTCTATGATAAAAAAGAAATTTCGTATCACTGCAGGTGTTCCCGTGAGAAAGTTGCCGAGACCTTGGCATCGTTCTCGACGGAGGACCTTACCGATATGAAGACGGAGGCCGGTGAGATTACCGCGACCTGCGAATTTTGCCATAAGGTCTATTCCTTCAATGACGCCGACTTGGATGAAATCCGGGATCATCAATCCCCAGGATCATCAACAGCTTGAACGCCGGGTCCCCACGTGCAACAGTCTTAAGATGATTCGTCTATCGGTCGTAACGCTCGTATCCCTCGTTCTCGGCGCCTGTGCGAGCCCCAACAGCCACCTGCATCAGCTGACATTTAAACATTTTTCCCCGGTCATTTTGCAAGTTGCGGACATTCAGATCACCTCCTTGGTGCAAAACGGCACGCAAGCGCCGAATGTGGGCCACCGCTTTCCCTTGTCCCCCGAGCACGGTCTCATAAAGTGGGCCCAACACCGGCTGCGGCCCGGTGGTACCCAAGGAACCGCCCGTTTCACTATCATCCAAGCCGAAGCGACAGAAAAAAAACTGAATAAAGATGAGAAGCTAACCGGCTTGTTTAAACAACAGGCCTCTGAGCAATATAATACAATCGTGAAAGCCCGTCTCGAAATCTTCGATAACCGGGGCTTCCGGAGCGCTCAGGTGACAGCCAGCGCCACCTGGCAGCAAAACATTCGAGAGGATGCGAGTCTCTTGGACCGCCGTCGCATCTGGCTTGAACTCGTTGAAAAGTTAATCGGGCGGTTCAACAGCGAAATGGACCGCAGTATCCAACGTTTCATGCCCGCATATGTGCTCTAATTAGCGGCCGCCCAGCCGGCAAGCTTTCGGATAAAATCTGCACATTCTGCCAATTGGGACTGGTCAACGAATTCATTCGGTTGATGCGCCTGATCAACGCTTCCAGGTCCGCATATAACGGAGGGTATCCCAGCTTCCTGGAACTGGCCGGCTTCGGTTCCGAATGCTGCCGCACCGGCCTGGTTTTGGCCTGTAAGCTGGCGAACCAGGGCTTCTGCGGGATTATCGTCACTCGGTACTAACGGCGGGACATCGGCAAATTTTTTGGAAATAATGTCGGCTTCGGGTGAAATCCGCCGCAAAGGGGGCAGCAAAACATTATGGCAATGGGCATCGAGCGCCGCTCTGAGCCGCTGACCTTCCTCTGGACAACGGCGCGCACATCCCAGGTAAAAGCACACTCGCCGGCGATAATGTTATTCGCAGTGCCACCGATGATCGTCCCAATACTCACAGTCGTGTGAGACGGCTCAAATCGCTCATCCCGAGGGCCCTCACCGGCCTCAAAGGAGCCAGCCCTATCCTGCAAAAACCGAATACAATCCGCGGCCACGGCAATTGCATTCACCCCTTTATGAGGCTGGGAGGAGTGGCCTGGTTTACCAATCACACGAGTTTCAAAGGCCGTAATGCCTTTGTGTGCATTCACCAGCTTCATCGAGGTGGGTTCGCCGATGATGGCCGCCCTCGGCTTTGGCTTATCCCGCATTAACCGGGCGATAAGGCCAGGCGCGCCTAGACATCCCACTTCCTCGTCATAGCTGAACACAAAATGTAACGGCTTCACCAGGGGTAGTGCCAGAATTTCCGGGACGAGCGCGAGAACAACGGCAATAAATCCCTTCATGTCGCTGGTTCCTCGGCCGTATATGCGACCGCCCACTTCCACCATCTCGAAAGGATCCGTGTGCCAGTCCTGACCTTCCACAGGCACCACGTCTGTATGACCTGAGAGCACTAACCCACCTTCCACGTTGGGGCCAATGGTCGCAATCAGGTCCGCTTTAGTGCCATCCTCATTGCCGCCGGTACTGGAGTTGATCCCGTGGCCCGCGAGATAGTCAGCTATAAACTTGATCATGTCTTTATTTGACAGCGCAGAGATAGTGTTGAAGGAAATAAGCTGGCCCAGCATTTCTTGGGGGGTTCGTATCTCTCCCATGCTGGTGAACTCTCTTCCTCTAGGCCCGCCAAAAGGCACGCGTGAACAAGACCATCACTGTAAATAGCTCCAGGCGGCCGAGCAACATGCCGGCAGATAAAAGCCATTTCGCGGCGTCAGGCAGAGAAACGTAGTTTCCTTCAGGTCCGATTATCGGGCCTAAGCCTGGACCGACATTAGCAATAGCCGACGCTGCACCAGAGATACTGGTCAAGAAGTCAAGGCCTAACAAGGCCAAGCCCATTGCCAGGACCGCAAAGGTGACGCCAAAAACAAAGAAAAAACTGAGAACGGACTTTATAACGTCGTCGGGAATTGGGTTGCGGTTGTAATACGGAATGAAAACTCCATTGGGTTGGGCCAGATTCCCAAACTGCGCTTTTGCCGCAGCGTATAAGACTTGAAACCTGAAAACCTTGATGCCGCACGTGGTCGAGCCCGCGCAACCACCAATGAACATGATGAAAAAGAAAACAGGTACAGCTAAGCTGCCCCAGGTGTCAAAGCCGGCTGTTGCATAACCCGTTCCTGTCATTATCGAGACGACGTTGAAGGACGAAAGCTGAATCGCCCGCAAAGGAGACAAGCCGATATCGATCCAGAGCCACCCCGCTACCAGAATAATCACTACCGCCAAGACGGTAACGAACCACTGGACCTGGCTGTCCCGGAAAAGGGAACCGGGACTGCCCCTAACTGCAGAGAGATAAAGAAGAAAAGGTAAGCTGCCCATGAACATGCCAAGGGTAACGATAATATCTACGGTTACATTATTAAAATGAGCAATAGAAGCGTCATGGGTTGAGAACCCGCCGGTTGCTATAGTGGTCATGGAGTGGGTGATGGCGTCAAAGCCACTCAGACCTGCAAACCACAGAGCACCGGCGCAGATCACGGTGAGAAACAGGTAAATGATCCCGATGGCCGCTGCAACCTGCGCCGCACGCGGCATCGCCTTTTCTGACTGATCGGAGGACTCCATACGGAATAATTGCATCCCCCCAACCCGCAGCAAGGGCAGCACAGCCAGCGCCATGACAATAATCCCTATTCCTCCCAGCCATTGCAGGAGTGCTCGCCATAACAATAGCCCGTGTGGGGCCTCGTCCAAATTGACAATAACTGTCGCCCCAGTAGTGGTGATGCCGGACATGGCTTCAAAAAACGCATCGGTAGGGCTCATATCCAATTGGGAGAAGGCAAAAGGTAACGCAGCGAAAACCGTCAACACTATCCAACTGAGGCTGGTAAGGACAAAAGCCTGCCGTACATTTAATTTAATTCGCCCGGTTCGGCTTGTCAGAGTAAGAGAGACACCAATGAACAGTGTCATAGCACCAGAGACAGCAAAGATTTGCCAATCAGGATTGCCCGCGACGAGATCCACCGCGCCAGGAAGCATCATCACAATTGCGAGTGTCGACAAAAGTAGGCCGAGCACTAAGAGTATGGGTCTGAAATCTAACACAGCATAAAAAGGCTAGCAGAGAAAGAGGGCCTTGGGAAAGCCGGTTTCAAGCCAGGACTCTCCAACCGTTTAAGTACAGCAGCTCCAAATTGCGTGCGTTATCCGTTGTGTGTACTGGGATTTCCAATCATAGATAGAAACTCTCTACGGGTGTTAGCATCTTCCCTGAACACACCGAGCATCCGGCTGGTAACCATACTAACTCCCGGCTTTCGGATCCCCCGTGTCGTCATGCACTGATGCGCTGCTTCAATAACGACAGCAACGCCATGCGGATCCAGAACATCTGCGATAGTATCCGCGATTTGCGTCGTTAAAGTTTCCTGTATTTGCATGCGTTTCGCATATACTTCGACCAGTCGCGCAATTTTTGAAATACCCACTACGCGGCCGTTGGGTAGGTAACCGACATGTACCTTTCCAATAATGGGCACTATATGATGTTCACAATGAGACTCGAGTCGGATATCTCTCAACACCACCACATCGTCATAGTCGCCAGTTTCCTCAAATGTTGCCCCGAGAATGGCCGCAGGGTCCTCTTTGTAACCGGCAAAAAACTCTTCATAGGCCTTCGCTACTCGGGCCGGAGTACCAACAAGACCTTCTCTATTGGGATTGTCTCCTGCCCACCTAATGAGAGTTCTGACCGCCTCTTCGGCCTCATCTCGGCTGGGCCGTTCAACTTTAGGGTTATCCATATCGGTTGTTACGGTATCCACGCTGCGCTTCCTTCCAAAAAGACGTTATCAGGTCGCACCGTTACCTTTGGTCGCGCTACAATCCCCGTTAACCAAAACATAGTCTGAATTCTCAATAACGCCAGTGCCAAATCTATATTTATGAGTCCATGTTAGCTCACTAATTGCTCAATAGGATCAGGCACTTCCGTCCCAAAGAAATCACACCTGAGTAGCCTCGTTAATTGACTAGGCTGATATCATGGGGTGAGTCCAACGAAAAAGCGGGAATCGGCACGCTGAAATGGTCTCCTTCTCCTGTCACCATTTGGTAGGAACCGACCATAAATCCCGACGGCGTCGAAAGGGGCGTACCACTCGTATATTCAAAGGAATCTCCCGGTTCCAGGACTGGTTGCTCGCCAACCACACCGTCGCCTCGGACCTCGTGAACCCGGCCATGGGAGTCCGTGATATGCCAATGCCGGCGGAGCAGCTGAACAGTCTCTCCACCCCCGTTTTCGATACGGATGTGGTAGGCCCAAACGAAGTGGAAATCGTCCGGTTCCGATTGTTCCTCTACAAAGGTCGTGTCAACGGAAATCTTAATTTCTTGCGTGATCTCAGAATACATAAAGCGGGAATGCTCCCAGTTATGGAAAGTTTTGTAACCTACCATCAAAATCAAGATTGGAGAACTCAAAATTAACTAAGTTCTGCCTGCGCGGGTGCAAAACCCTCCAACCCATGGCAACGCGATTAATCAGAGTGATTTCAGGTGACCAAGAGTGATTGTAGCCCGCCGGTTGAGGCGTTCACGCACGCCGTTTCTTGTCTCGACCAAGGGTCGCCGCTCTCCATGTGAGACCGCCGTTATCAATTGAACCGGCACACCAGCTTCGATCAGCTCCCTGCGGACAGCCTCTGCTCGCAGTTCTGACAGCGTTTCATTATAATAGGCCGGTCCAGCTCGGTCGGCATGCCCAATAACCACAATTGTGACTGGTAACCCTTGCTCCCACATCTCAATAATTTTCGAGATTTTTTGATTTTCCGACCTGGAAATTCGCGCGCTATCAAAATCGAAGTAAAGAGTGACCTCACGAATTGCCCGCCGGCGGGGAACCGGCACACCGGTCTGCATCACTGGCATCGCTTGAACCGCCTCCGGATTGGCTCGGGTGAGCCTAAGCTGCCGCTCAAGTTGCGCGATTGCAGTAAAATACTGGGCCCGACAGGCTTCAATATGATCGTGCTGCCAATTCTCCTCCTGCTGCTCTAACCAGCAGTCGAAGCCTGCTTGTGCCATTGCAGCGGCCTTGGGGCGTTGACGCACGACTTCCAGTTTGAGAAGAGACGTGAGGCGCAAGCGCTCCTGCATCAATTGCTGACGCACATCGCCCCGGATCCACCAGTCTTCGACATGTTCCGGCGATACGGACGCCTGCGTTAGGGCAGCAAACGATTTCTTACCGAAATGAGCGGCGTCGACCCAATCGTTCATGTCGTGGGCTTCGGAAAGTGCAAAAGATCGATAGGCCCGCGCCAAGTGATCCGCAAAGCGTGTCCCGGTGATCTTTTTCGACGCAAGGCTATCATAATCAAACGTGGCCCCACAGGCAGACAAAAGTAACATTACGGCTATCAGCAGCAGGGGATTTTTCAGATGTCGCATTTTTTCCTCTTCAGGTGATTTCGGGCAAGACACTATAGGGAGACTGTGGCGCTCTCCGGGCCAAATGGAGCATAGGCGTGAAAAAAATTAGGCAAATTGAGGGCAAAGCGTGACACTTCCGATGCGGAACCTTCAAATACCAGGGGTACGAAACAGAGAGCTCTTGTGCTATAACCCCATTAGCGCGGGCGTAGTTCAATGGTAGAACGAAAGCTTCCCAAGCCTTAAACGAGGGTTCGATTCCCTTCGCCCGCTCCAATCATTTTGAGCCGGCCAATGTAGAAGAGTAGTAGTGTGATTGAGACGACCCCAGACCCTGATAAACACGACATTCATACCATTACCTATGGCGGGCGAATCGACACGGATGCGGAAACCATGGTGGACGGCATGATCGAGCTGTTCGATGACCTCTGTGATATGGCGTTGAGTAGGGTCTACAACCGCACCCGGGCGCTGGATGGCGGGTTTGATTTCAACGCGCTACCGCCGGAAGAAATCTCGCGGTTTAAAATAACCTGGGTAATCGGGCTCGCAGAACTCATGTTCTTCAGCATGCGGGACCAACCGCGGCTCGATCATGTGCGGAAGAAGTTCTATAACGAGATGGACCACGAGGCCGCGGAGCGTAGGCTCAAGGCCTTTATCTCGACGGCGCTCAAGCTGATCCCGGAGACCATCCAGGCGGATAAGGATTTCACCGACAACGAGGTCTTTAATACCCCCATGGCAAATGACCCGGATAGCAAAGAAGACCCCATCAACCGTGGCCTGGGCCGCAAACTCGCCAACATGATCCTGGAGAACGCCTTTGGCAAAAACGAGGCCCTAAAGCCCGTTTACGAGGAAATCCGCAAAGTGGTCGAGCTGGAGTTCAACAACGCTTACGGCCACTGCTCCATCGCGTGCAGTAAGTTTAATATTGTGTGAGTCTCTTTTGTTCACTCAAGCGTCGGGCACTGCTCCGCCGCTTGGGGAGCCTCAGTTCAAATTTTGACCTTCGAGAACAGTCACGCTGTTTTATAAATCGGAATTAAAAAAACGTGTTCCGCACGGCAATCCACGTCATGGCAGTACCAATCATGAGGAACAAATACGCAATGGCTTTTTCCATGGTACGTTGCTTGACCTTGCCCTGGAGCCGTGGGCCGATCTGACCACCGATGATGACTGCGGGGATAGTATAGACTACCACATTCCACGGCACCGCATTGACGCCGCCTTGGGCGATGAGGGCGGAGATCTGCGTGAAGGAGGCGGAAGCAACGACGACGATCACGGTGAAGACAGACGTAGCAGCCGCGACGGGAATGGGGACCTTATTGGATTTCACCAGTTGCGGCATGACCACCTCGCCGATGCCGACACCCAGGAGGCCTGTGAGGAATGCGCCAAACCCGGTGGCCGCCGCGCCCTTGCCTTGCCGGGGAGCCCCGTAGGTGTAGGTGGCGCCGTCCCGGCCAGTGATGGTTCGGGTTTCGCGGGTGTCGTCTTCTTCAGTACCCCTCCACGCGGATTCAGTTTGGGCTTTAGCCATATCCTCCTTGGACTCATGCACCTTTATGATCACATAGAAGAGCACCAGCATGAGAATACCGTAGGCCGCTCGGAGCGCCTCTTCGTATTCACTGAGCGCGTTGAGCATAAGCGCTCCGATGATCCCGATGGGCACGCCGACGACGATAAAGGGTATCGCGCTTTTGAAATCAATGAGGCCCTTGCGGTAATAGCCAACAAAGCCCGACGAAAATCCGAACACCTCCGTGAACAACGCTACACCGATGGCGGCGGCGAGGCTACCCAGGGGATACTCCGGGCCCAAAAGCGGAAAGATGATCAAAAAGATTGGCGCAAAGATCGCCGCGCCGCCGATGCCGGACAGCATGGCCGAGGTCGCCACCAGAATGGCCACCGGGAACATGAACCAATACAAGGTCCAGTCAAACGCCGCGAAATCCATAGAGTTCCCCCGTGTTGAAGTGCCGCAGACCCTACAGATGCGCTTTCGAGGTGGCAATTCCGAAATGCTTACGAACGCGCACGGAGACCTTGACAGCCCTAACCCAGCTTCTCCGCGTGCCAGGCAAGGTGGTCGGGGATGAAAGTGGAGACGAAGTAGTAGGAGTGGTCGTAGCCCGGTTGCAGACGAACGGTGCCGTCGACACCGGCCTTCGCAATAGCATCCGTCAATTTTTCTGGCTGCAGGAGGCTGAGGAACTCATCGCCGTCCCCCTGGTCCACGAGCAGATCCCGGTCCCAATCGCCCTCGGCAATCCGAAGAGACGCATCATGGCCCCGCCAATTCTCCTCGTTGTCTCCCAGATACGCAGTGAGCTGCTTCCGACCCCAGTCGGTGCCGGTGGGATTGGCGATAGGTGCAAAGGCGGAGAGCGAGCGGTAAGTGTCCGGATATTTGACAGCCAGCGTGATCGCGCCGTGGCCTCCCATTGAGTGACCGAAAATGCCTTGGCAGCCAGCCTCGACGGGAAAGGCGTTCACCACCAGTTCCTGAAGTTCCTTGGCGATATAGGTCTCCATCTGGAAATGCTCTGCCCAAGGTGCTTCCGTGGCGTTCACATAGAAACCTGCCCCCTGGCCCAGGTCATAGGCCTCGTCATCGGGGACATCGTCTCCACGGGGTGACGTATCCGGAAAGACCAGCGCCACGCCGTGCTTCGCTGCATGGGCCTGAGAGCCGGCCTTGGTCATGGCGTTTTCGTAGGTGCAGGTGAGGCCCGAGAGATACCAGAGGCACGGCACCTTGCCTTCCTTCGCCTGTGGCGGCATGTAAACCGCGAAGGTCATGTCCGTGCCGGTCGCCGTCGAGGCATGCCTGTATACTCCTTGCACCCCGTCAAAGGACCGGTTTTCAGAGAGTGATTCGATGGAACTGACCTCCGGTTAGTATACGACCACGCTGCGGATCGACTCGCCCTCATGCATCAGGTCGAAGCCCTTGTTGATGTCCTTGAGGTCCAACGTGTGGGTGATGAGGTCGTCGATGTTGATCTTGCCGTTCATGTACCAATCCACGATCTTGGGAACATCGGTCCGGCCGCGCGCGCCGCCGAAGGCAGTACCTTTCCAGACCCGCCCGGTGACGAGCTGGAACGGCCGGGTGGCAATTTCCTGTCCGGCGCCGGCGACACCGATGATGATGCTCTCACCCCAGCCACGGTGTGCGCACTCAAGTGCCTGGCGCATGGTGTTCACATTGCCGATGGCCTCGAAGGAGTAATCCGCGCCGCCGTTCGTGAGCTCGATTACGGCCTCCACCACTTTTTCTTCCTTAGAGGCGTCGATGAAGTCCGTCATGCCAAATTTTTCGGCCATGGCCGCCTTCGTCGGATTGAGGTCGATGCCGATGATCTTGTCGGCACCGGCGATGCGCGCGCCCTGGATCACGTTAAGCCCAATGCCACCTAGGCCGAACACGGCGACGTTTGAGCCGGGGGTTACTTTGGCAGTGTTGATGACCGCGCCGATGCCGGTGGTCACACCGCAACCGATATAGCAGATCTTATCAAAGGGCGCGTCTTCCCGGACTTTGGCAAGCGCAATCTCCGGGACCACGATGTAGTTGGCAAAGGTCGATGTGCCCATGTAATGAAAGAGCTTGTCTCTTCCGAGACTGAAACGGCTGGAACCGTCCGGCATAACGCCCTGACCCTGGGTTTCGCGAATAGAGGTGCATAGGTTTGTCTTGCCTGATTTACAGGACTTACACTCGCCACATTCCGGGATATAGAGCGGGATTACGTGGTCACCTTCTGCGAGGCTCTTCACGCCGGGCCCTATCTCCACCACCACGCCCGCGCCCTCGTGACCCAGGATCGCCGGGAACAGCCCCTCCGGGTCTTCGCCGGCGAGGGTAAAAGCATCCGTGTGACAAATTCCGGTGGCTTTAACTTCGACCAGGACTTCTCCCTCCCTAGGTCCATCAAGTTTAACGGTTTCAATGCTAAGGGGTTTTCCGGCTTCAAAGGCCACGGCGGCTTGTACGTCCATAATGCTCTCCCTTAGTTAAAACAGTTGGGATAATCCTACCTACTGACCTACCAAGGTTCAATCAAGTCCGGAGCGCTTTCTGGAACGCCTCTTTGACCTCTTGTGCCGCCTTCGAGGGCTCCACGTGCCATTTGCGGCAGACGTTAGAAAATTTGTCCGTGGGGAGCGACATTTCCTCCACCGAGAGCGCGCCGGGCTAGCCTAGAATGACGGGCTGATCTTCGGCGACACGATGGCCTAGAAATCGAGGGTCTGGGTGCCGAGGGGGTTTGGGGGTCGTGATAGGAATGGTGCCTCCCTCTCGTAGAGCGAGAATAGCGGCGAACCATCTGATCAGGCGAACCAGAATTTCTGTTTCCTCGCCAACGCGTCATGCCCAAATTGCGCGGCGACCCTTGAGCGTCGAAGGCCAACTCGAGCATGACGCGGTCGGTTGGCAAGGGAACGGTATTGGCAGCAAGAGGTAGCCCCCCGTCTCCTTTGCGGGAGAATGGATTAACGGTCAGTGACAAAGTGGTGTCACTCGTACCTGAGCGCATCGATCGGATCCAACCGCGCTGCCTTCCGGGCCGGATAGAAACCGAAGAACACCCCCACTGCCGCAGCGAAGCCAAATGCCAGCACGATGCTCGCGGGTTGGATGATGGCGGGGAGGGAGCCAAGGTTGGCGATGGCAAGGGAGCCACCAAGGCCCAGCGCGATGCCGATGAGGCCGCCGATGAGCGAGAGGGTGACGGCTTCGATGAGGAATTGCAGCAGGATGTCTGTGCCCTTCGCACCGACAGCCATTCGAAGGCCTATCTCGCGAGTGCGTTCGGTGACAGAGACGAGCATGATGTTCATAATCCCGATACCGCCAACCAGGAGCGAGACGGAGGCGACCGCCGCCAAGAGCAGTGTCATCACCCGGGACGAGCTCGCCCGGGCTTCCAGGATGGAGGACAGGTTGCGGACGAAGAAGTCATCCGGTTGGCCGGGGCGGATGCGGTGACGCTGGCGCAAAAGGTTAGTCATGTCCCGGATGGTGTCGTTCACCACGGCGGCGCTGGTGGATTTGACGTACAGCGCACCGATCAATTTGCCGCTCAGCCGGCGCCCGCCGATGATGCGTTTCTTGGCCGTTGTCAGGGGCACAAAGATAGTGTCGTCCATGTCCGTGCCGAGAGGTGTTTCCCCTTTAGGAACCAACGTGCCAATGACGGTGAAGGGCACGCGCTTTATCCGGACGAGCTGTCCGACCGGATCGTCGCCGCCGAACAGCTTCTCCGCCACGGTCTCGCCGATAAGCGCCACCTTGGCCGCCGACCGCACTTCCGCTTGGTTGAACCAGCGGCCGTCCTGAATTTCCCAGCCCCGGGCTTCCTGGTATTCAGGCGTTACACCCCAGATGACGGACGACCAGTTCTGATTACCGAAAATGATCTGTCCGGAGCCGCGAACGCTGGGAGCGGCAACCTGGACCGTGGGGATTTCGTTCTGGATGGCGATGGCGTCGTCTTCGGTCACGGTGGGCCGAGAACCCCGCGCGCCGCGTGCACCGGACGACGTGGTCGTGCCCGGCATCACTATCACTAGGTTGGAGCCCAGGCTCTGGATCAGGTCATCCACTCGCTTCTGCGCCCCGGCGCCTACGGAAATCATGATGATCACGGCGGCAACCCCGATGATGATGCCAAGGGCCGTCAACACACTCCGTAGCGCATTCACACGGATGGCTACGAGGGCGGCGGTGAGGGAATCGATGAAGGTCATGCCGCCTGCTCATCTTCCGGCCAGGAGGCAAGCAAATCCGCTGCATTTGTCCGGGGGGCGGGCGCGTCGCTCTTCAGTCGGCCGTCCTGAAAGCAGATGATACGACCTGCAAACTGGGCGACGTCTTCTTCGTGGGTGACGATGACGATTGTCATGCCGTCGGCATTCAGCCGTTGGAAGATGGCCATGATTTCGATCCCGGTGCGAGTGTCGAGGGCGCCGGTGGGCTCGTCCGCCAGAATGAGTGCGGGCTCGTTCACCAGGGCGCGGGCGATGGCGACCCTCTGCTGCTGGCCGCCGGAGAGCTGGGAGGGATGGTGGTCCATCCGGTCCGCGAGACCAACCTCAGCCAGCACTTGTTCGGCACGGGCACGGCGTCGGGCTTTTTCCATCGAGCCATAGAGAAGCGGCAGTTGCACGTTCTCCAGCGCCGTGGTGCGGGCGAGCAAGTTAAAGCTTTGGAACACAAACCCAATCTGCCGGTTCCTTGTTTCGGCGAGAGCGTCCGCGGCAAGCTCCGCCACGTTCACGCCCTCCAGCCGGTAGATCCCGTCCGTCGGCGTATCCAGGCCGCCCAGGAGATTCATCAAGGTGGATTTGCCGGAGCCCGACGGTCCCATAATGGCGACCATCTCGCCAGCGTCGACGGCAAAACTAACGTCGCGCAGCGCATGCACTACGTTGGTGCCGAGCACATAGTCCTTAGATAGGGTCTCCGCCTGAAGGAGCGGCATGATATCTATAACCCGAAGCGGGCGAAGACGGATTTTTTACCCGCCTGCCGGTTTACGCCGACGAGCACCTCCTGGCCTTCCTTGAGCTCGCCCCGCCCCAAGACTGTAAATTTGCCGTCGCCGACGCCGATCATCACCTGGATGGCTCTGGGCTCTCCGTTGTCAAGCACCCAGACCCGAGCCGGGGTCAGAGGGTTGGAGCGCTGCTCCGCGCGAATGACCCGGTACTTTTTCTGCTGCGCCGGGGTGAGGAAGGCCATGATCTTGTCCCCGTTCTCCCGGCGCAGACGCTGGGCGATCTTGCGGAATTCGGCCCCCCGTGTGCCAGCCCGCCGCATGCCCCGGAGTCGTTGGCCGAGTTGGCGGCCGAGGTCCCGGACTTTTACTTTCTGCTCATCGGTTAGGTCCAGTTGTCGTGCAAGACGGTCCAGCCGGGCTTGCGCCTGAGCGCGGCGCTGGGCGATCACTTCAGGGCTCGGCGGGCCGCGACGGTCTGCGTTCAGTCCAGTCTGGAGCGGCGGTGCATCCACACCAGGCGGGATGAAGCGGAGGGCGGTGTTGGGTATTTTGATGACGCCCCGGCGTTCGGACACTTTGACCTCTACCGCCGCTGTCATGCCGGGCAAGAGCCTTAAGTCACTGTTGTCTGCATCAAGCACAACGGTGTAGGTCACCACGTTTTGCACTTCCTCGGGTTTCTTGCGCACTTGGGTGACGGAGCCCCGGAAGGTGCGGCCCGGGAAAGAATCGACGGTAAAATTGGCAACCTGACCTGGCATGATCTGGCCGACATCCGCCTCATCGATGTTGGTCTCCACCTGCATTTTGCGTAGATCCTGGGCAATGGTGAAGAGCGTCGGTGCCTGGAAGCTGGCGGCCACGGTCTGCCCGATGACGATGTTCCGGCCGATCACCACGCCGTCCACAGGCGAACGGATAAAAGTGTTCTCCAAATTGACCTTGGCAATGTTGAGGGCGGCCTCTTTTTGCATGGCCAGCGCTTTAGCATGGGTCACCTCGGCCCTGGCCATGGTCACCTGGGCCATGCGGGCAGCAACGGAGGCGTTTTGCGCGCGGAGTTGTGCCTGAGCGGCTTTTTCCTGTGCGGCGGCAACCTCCCACGCGACTTTAGCCTTATCAACCATACTCACGGCGACGACGCCTTTTGTGCGAAGCTTGCGCTTCCGGTCGTAGTCCAATTTGAGATCGGCAGCAGACACCTTGGCGCGCTCCACCTCGGCGGCCGCCGCTTGGAGGCCAGCCTGGGCGTTTCTGAGGTTCGCTTGCGCCTGAGAGATCACCGCCTTCTTGGTCGTAATCGTGGCTAGAGCCACGGCCAGCTCCGCTTCGGAGCGTCTGACCTCTGCCTGGAACCTCTCCGGATCAATGCGGGCGATCACCTGGTTGACTTTGACCTCAGAGTTGAAGTCAGCCAGCAACTCAGAAATCTGCCCTGAGGTTTCGGAGCCGACCTCCACCGTGATCAACGGGTTCAATTTACCAGAGGCGGAAACAGATTTGGAGAGATTGCCCCGCTGGATCTCAGCCGTGCGGAACGCTGGTCCGCCGCCTTCCCCGCCGGTCATTGACACCGCCGCGACGGCGGTGCCCACGATAACCAACAAACCGACACTCATTAGCGCTTTCTTCATGAGGCTGTCCTGTCTCTTAGGTCCGCCGGGCCGTCCAGTATCCCGCTCGGATCAGTTGTCCCCAAATGCAACACATTACTCTCCAAAATCAAGCCTTACGTGTGTAACGGGGCGGGGCGAGAATTCCGTCGCCGCCATTCCATTTTACACATGCCTTAAAGGCCACAGCAGCTCGCGCGTCCACCATTATCTCCAGAACCGAGACAGGGACCGAGAGGTCAAACTGCGGACATACTGGGACAACGCGCTCAACAAAAAAATAGCAAAACGACGGGTTATGCTGAAATTTAAGATCCAAGTAAATTAGCGCTGAGTGAAATCAAAAATTCGGCTAATCAAACGCTTGTTCATCGTTACCCGGGAACGATATAAATAATCGCGCCGACGCTAGAGGGTTTCATCTGTCCAGTAGCCGCCTTCATCAACAACAATATTAAGAGAGATATTGTGAACGCCACGTCCAAGAATATTGTCGCCGTCACGCATCGAGTACCTGCGGAAGAACGTTGGGACATGAACAAACACAAAGGAGGTGTAATATGGTTTACCGGCCTACCTGGATCCGGCAAGTCCACACTAGCCCTTGAATTGGAACACCGGTTATTCCAACAGGGAAAACAAGCTTATGTTCTGGACGGAGATAATATCCGTCTTGGATTGAGTTCAGACCTCGGATTTTCGCCAAAAGATCGCCATGAGAACATCCGCCGCATCGGAGAGGTTGCGGGCCTGTTCGCGAAAGCCGGTTTTATTGTGATTACAGCGTTCATCTCCCCCTACCAAGCTGATCGTAACTTGGCGAGGAGGTGCGCGGGCGATATGTTCAAAGAGGTGTTTATCGATACGCCAGTGAAGATTTGTGAAGAACGGGACCCCAAGGGCCATTACCAAATGGCCCGGGCCGGCAAAATACCCGAATTTACAGGGGTCTCTGCGCCCTATGAGGCTCCGTCCTCCCCTGAACTCCGAATCATGACACCGGATCGTGAGATTGCTGATTGTGTGCGCGAGCTTGAGGAGTTTGTCTCTGCGAATTTCAATATCTAGATTTTTGTTACAGCCGAGACACCACTGGCATCTACAGACCCCATTTCGCAACTATGGAAGGCCTATACTCAGTGCAAGCGGCACGCAGACGTTCGTTACCGTTTGATAGGCCTCTTAAGATTCGCGAGAGGTAGTTGGTTAACCTGAGTTCCATTGACGTTAAACGCTTCAGTCGGCCGCCCGCCAGCAAAAACCGCCCACATCTGATCGTACGCCGTCATCATTTCGGTGGCATGGAGATCATAATTTAGCATTTTTTCCAGCATCAAAGGTCTTAGGGTTGCCCGAAGCTCGGACAGCCTCTCTGGGTTCAGAGACAGGTTTGAAGCCGCGACATGATACGCCCTCCAATCGCTGCAAATCAGCTCGGTGAGTCCGACTTTCGTCAAGTATTCTCCCGCTTGGCAGCGGCAAAATGTTTTGCCAACCCTAGCCACCACGGGGACACCCATCCACAGGGCATCACAGCAGGTTGTACCGCCCGTAAAGGGGTAGGTATCCAGCATGATATCAACATGCCGGTATGCGGCGAAATGCTCATTCCGGGTTTTAACATAAGGCAGAAAAGACACTCTGCGGAGGTCCACCCCACCTTCATCCAACATCCGGCGAAGAAAATTCCAATCATCGTCATCTTCAGAGCGCACAATGTTCTTAACCAGAAGGCGGGAATTTTTCACCGTTTCTAAAAGCTCCGCCCAAGCTGAAATCACATCCGGTCCAATCTTGGCTGTGTTATTAAACGATCCAAATGTAATGTAGCCATTATCTAGTACTGGGGGCGCCCCAGGATCTGGTCCCGCCGCCGGCGCACTGTAACAACACCGGTGCGTGAGTCTGACTAGTTTCTCTGAGTATAGATCATCAGTTTCGCCAGCGGGATCGACGAGTTCTTCTGTAATCAGGTAATCAACCGCGGTCAGACCCGTGGTCGCAACCCGGTTATGATAGCACACCTGTACAGGGGCCGGCCGATAGGCCAGCGGCAGCCGGTGTTTTGCCAGATAGGAGGAGGTAGAAATCAGAATATGAATATTGTCCTCTTTAATCCGGCGCGCGACGGCCTCCGCATCCAGCGAACTTATATCAACCCAATGGTCGACGAACCTCGACAAACGCTCGGTAGTGCCATCTTTTCTCTCGTTGCCGGCATAACAGAAAACCTCAAAGCGTTCTCGGTCATGACGACGGGCCAGAGGTCCAAAATAGAACGAGGTGACATGAGTTGCGTATTCATAGGACAAATACCCGATGCGAAGCCGACGAGGTCGGGTCGGCGCCGTCGCGTCATGGGCAATCTGATCGAGGCCGTCTGCGTAAAATTTACCCCAGGCTCGATTCTCATTACTAAGACGTGCTCCGTCATAATCGGGGTGAAACGCCATATAAAATAGATAGCTCGAGGAAACAGCCGAGTTAAACGGGCTGATGTGATGCGATTTCTCAAACGCCTCAAGGGCACCGTAAACATCACCCTGATTAATCCGGCAGTTGCCAAGAACAGCATAGGCTTCGGCAGAACACGGGTCCAATGTGAGCGCCCTTTCTATCATTAGCTGTGCCTTGTTAAATAGCTTAAGATGAAAGTAGGCGGAGCCTAAGGCGCAAAGAATTTGAGAGTCCCCAGGACGCGTTTTACGCAGATCCATAAGAATTGAAATCGCGTCTCCGTAATTCCCAGCCTGAGTAAGCGCCAGGGCCTCGCTGAAAGCGGCTTCATCCCGGACGCCCGTGGGGCCCGAGATTATTTCCGAGAGCTCGAGCGCGGCTTCGTCTCCGGGATTTTCACGCAGAACCGACTCACACAAAGCCGCCGCCGCCTCTGGCTGGCCCGCCTCAAAATAGGCAAGCGCGGTTTTTAGCTGAATAACGGTATTCGGCACGTCGTTTTCTCATAGGTTTTTGTCGGGGAACTTACCGCCCTCTGCCCGCAATTTAAACTGGGCCCCAATGAACAACGCCTTGAAGGGCCGCAGCAGAGCGAGGGACAATAGCAATATTAAGGGGGGCCAAATGATCAGGTGAAGCCAAATGGACGGATGAAATGTGAGCTCAAGCCACAGCGCGCCAACAGCAGAGAGAAATCCAACAATTAACATGATTGGCACCACGGGCCCATCTGCCGCGTCATGGCCAGTATAATCGAGTCCACAAGCATTACAGGAACGAGCAACCTCCAAGTAGCCAGCAAACAAATGACCGCCCCCGCAACGCGGACAGCGGCCGAATACTGAGCTCAGGATAGGAGAGTCGGTTTTTTGCACCGCTCCGTTACCTCCTTTTCCTGATCGTTAATTCACTTGCAAGTGGCCAAACGAGGCCGCACCCCACCAATAAACATTTATGTAGAGGAATACCCATACCACGTCGACGAAATGCCAATACCAGGCAGCGGCCTCAAAACCGATATGTGCGTCCGTCGTGAAGGATCCCGCGCGGGCCCTAAAATAACACACTATCAAAAAAACCGTCCCGACAAATACGTGGAACCCATGGAAGCCCGTGGCAAGATAGAAGGTAGAGGGATAAATACCGTCGCTCAAACCAAAGGGCAGAATGACATATTCATAAACCTGCACGCCCAAGAAAACGATACCCAGCAGGACCGTAATGCCGGTCCAATTGACCACCCTCTTGTTATCATTTTCCAATATTGCATGGTGGGCAATGGTAACTGTTAGGCTCGACGTAAGCAGTAGAAGCGTGTTGAGCATTGGTATCCCAGCGGCGCCAAGGGCCTTAATATCGCCATTTGGCCACGGGCCAGCGACGTTGCTAAGGATCGGCAGACTGGAATGGAAATATGCCCAGAAAAACGCGAAAAAAAACATCACCTCCGAAGCAATAAATAGCAGCATGCCAAACCGAAGTCCCGTCTTGACGAGAGACGTGTGTGAGTGCCCGTCGGAGGCTTCTTTGATGACCTCTCGCCACCAACCCATCATGGTATAAACCACAATAATGCCACCGATAATAAGAGCCCAAGGCACACCAGTTTGCATAAACCAAATTAAACCTACTGCTGTCACAAAGGCCCCTATTGTTCCAACGATCGGCCAAGGGCTCGGGTCTGGAACGTGCCAAGGTTGGTTAGAAGCTGTGTCTGTAGACATAATATGCCGTCCGTCTGTTTACTTATTACAAAAGCGAGCTGGTGGGCTCACGCTATCCGTTTAAGTCAGTTGTTTGGGTCGAGAGTGGTTCAGCGTTGTCTCCCGTTTCTCCTCCAAGAGAGGTGGTTTGTGCTGCCAATTCTTCAGCAGCACTCTGATCCTGATCCTGAAAAAAAGTGTATGAGAGTGTAATTGTGGCGAGATCATCCGCATCCTTGTCTTTGACAATCTCCGGATCGATAAAAAACGACACCGGCATCTGGACAGTCTGGCCAGGCCGCAGCACCTGCTCCGTAAAACAGAAGCAGTCTATTTTACTAAAATGGGTCGCCGCTTTATACGGCGTCACATTAAATGTTGCCGTGCCAACTAGAGGTTTGTCAGAAATATTAGTCGCTTCATAGAAGGCCAACGTCTGCTCTCCAATTTTTACGCGAATTTCTTTTTGGACAGGTTCGAATCTCCAAGGGAGCTTGTGGTTAACATTGGCATCAAAGCGGACATCGACGACCCTGTCGACGACCGCAGCCGCAGGTATGATTTTGTCTGCTATCTGGGTCGTTCCCCCAAACCCCGTGACTTGGCAGAAGAGCCGATACAGGGGTTCTGATGCGTAAGCAAATGAACCCATACCAGCAACTATCGCGAACAGAGCGATCGCCGTTCTGCTATTCCGAGTTTTTTTTGTCGCCGTACGATTCAACATAATTACCAAAACTCGGATACCTCCCCCAGATACCTATTCCGCAGGTTGATGCACACCGGCATCAGGTAGTTCAGGAATCTGGTCATGGGTGTGGAACGGGGCCGGCGAATCAACCGTCCATTCCAGAGTGTTCGCGCCCTCCTCGCCCCATGGATTAGCTGGAGCCTTCTCACCAGCCACTATTGTTCGCCACAAAATCCATAAAAACAATAACGCTCCCACTAGGGATATAGCCGCGCCCACGCTCGATACCATATTCCAACCTGCATAAGCATCAGGATAGTCAGGAATACGACGAGGCATTCCTGCCATACCAAGAAAATGTTGGGGGAAAAATAAAACGTTCACCCCGACGAACGTGATCCAAAACTGCCATTTACCTGCAGCCTCATTATACATCCTGCCACTCATTTTTGGCATCCAGTAAAACATGCCGCAATAAATAGCGAAAATCGTTGCGATCGAGAGTACATAATGGAAGTGCGCGACTACGAAGTACGTGTCATGAAAAGCTATGTCTACCCCAGCATTTGCCAAAGTAATGCCCGTGACACCCCCTACGACGAAAAGGAAAATAAATCCCATCGCGTAAAGCATGGGGGTTTTAAATTCAATAGAGCCGCCCCACATGGTCGCAAGCCAACTGAAAATCTTTACACCAGTAGGTACGGCAATAACCATGGTAGCTAGCACAAAATATGCTCTGGTTTCCACGTTGAAACCCACCGTAAACATGTGATGCGCCCACACTACAAAACCAACAACGCCTATCGAGGCCATGGCATACGCCATACCAAGATAACCAAAGATTGGCTTTTTTGAGAAATGAGAAACTACCTGGCTTACGACGCCAAAAGCGGGAATAACCATAATGTAAACTTCAGGATGCCCAAAAAACCAGAATAGATGCTGCCAGAAAATGGGGTCTCCACCGCCAGCTGGCTCGAAAAAAGCAGTTCCGAAGTTGCGATCTGTGAGCAGCATAGTGAGTGCACCCGCTAAAACCGGAATAGCCAGTAAAAGGAGAAATGCGGTAATCAAAGCAGCCCAAATAAACAAGGGCATCTTGTGAAAAGTCATGCCCGGGGCACGCATGTTAATGATGGTTGTTATAAAATTGATGGCGCCTAATATTGAAGAAGCGCCCGCTAAATGGAGACTAAGAATTGCTAAATCCACGGCCGGACCACCGTGAAAGTCTGAGTTAGATAAGGGAGGATAAACAGTCCAACCGGTACCTGCGCCCCCGCCAACGAAAGCAGATGCCAGCAAAAGAACCAGAGCCGCAGCTAGTAACCAGAAGCTTATGTTATTCATGCGGGGAAAGGCCATGTCTGGCGCCCCAACTTGTAACGGAATAAACCAGTTCCCAAAGCCACCAATTAACGCCGGCATGACGACAAAAAAGACCATTATAAAGCCATGAGCCGTTACCATGACGTTATAAAATTGGGTATCTGAAATGAATTGAAGACCCGGAGCGGCTAGCTCGGCCCTGATGGCCATTGAGGCAGCACCACCGATAATCGCCGCAAAAACTGCGGCACATAGGTACATGGTACCAATATCTTTGTGGTTGGTTGAGTACGCCCAACGCCGCCAACCTGTGGGCTTATGATCGTGGTGATCATGAGTATTTTGGGCTGCTTGTACCGTGTCCATTGTGCATTACCTCTGTCGAATTCTGACGACCTTTTGTTTAACGAATTGCTGCTTGTTTTTGAGCCACTGTTGTGGGCTCAACTATATTGGCAAATTCGTTTTTTGCCTTAACAAGCCACCGCGCGTAATCTTTTTTGGAGACTACTTCAACCACTATCGGCATGAAGCCATGCCTGACGCCACACAACTCGGAGCATTGACCGCGGTAAACACCAATTTTTTCTTTAGGAACTCGGAACCAAGTCTCATTGATTCTACCTGGAACGGTGTCCATTTTAATTCCAAAAGAGGGCATGGCCCAGTTGTGCAACACATCCTCCGCAGTCATAAGCAACCGAATAGTTGTATCAGCTGGGACCACGACCCGGTTATCAACCTCTAAAAGTCTGACCTGGCCTTTCGAAACATCAATATCCTCATCTGGGATCATGTTACTATCGAAGGAGAGTTCTCCCTCATCAACATATTCGTATGACCAATACCATTGATGACCAGTCACCTTGAGCGTCATCTCAACCTGATCCTCAGGCGCTTTATCCATGAAAAATAGAAGTTTCATCGATGGCACTGCTATAATGATCAGAATGATTACCGGGATCACTGTCCAGGCGACCTCTAAAAAGGAATTGTGAGTTGTTTTTGTAGGCTTAGGATTCGCTTTAGAATTAAATTTGAATACGATGTAAACCATCAAACCCAGGACGAACAATACAATCAAACCTTCAATTACCAGCAGCAGGTTGTGGAACTCCACAATGTCCTCCATTACTGGAGTAGCAGCGGGCCGAAAATTCATTTGCCAGGGTTGAGGGTCATTTTGCGCCAGTGCCGTCCCTAGAGACAGGCCGAACAATCCATAGACTGTCGAAATTAACCCCGAGAAAAGTTTTGTGTAGATCGACATGCGTTTACCCCAAAATTCCTTTTTTATTAAATATCAGACGGCCCTGTTTTTGTTCTTAATCTAGTAATTTGTGACTGTCTACCTTGGCCCGCTAAAGCCAAAGAGGGTTAAAACATGGTCTCCTAAAATTTACGAATCCTATACCTGAACTTTTACAGACCGTAAAGCCACCCGCATAATTTGAGGAAACTCAATTCAAAGTCATTTTTTGGCAGTATCATGGGGTAAATCGCACAGTCTTAACAGGGTCGCCCGCCAGGTAATACACCTTGGATTGCTCTCCTAAATTCGGTTGCCGCGTTGACGGCGTGGTGATACATCCCAGGTAAGGGATGTTGGACAGTTATACTATTTTCTTATTCGCACGTCGCGACCTTAAAGGGTGAGAAAAAATGAATCGAAAGACAAAGAACAGGGTCTTTTTAGCGGTATTGGCGATCGCTTCCATCTTCATGTTTGTCAGCGTGATTATTAAAACAAGCAATATGACTTAGCCACATGTCAACCGTTCAGTTCCTTCCCCATTTGAATGCGGCCCTCAACGCCGTGGCTACACTCTTCCTTTTTGCCGGGTTCTTTTTTATCCGATCGGGCAACATGAGAGCACACCGTGCCTGCATGGTTACCGTTGTTTTTGTATCAGGCATCTTTTTGGTGAGTTATGTCATTCATCGCATGCATGCACCGATATTTGAATTTCAAGGCCAAGGCTTTGTCCGCATCATTTATTATATGATTTTGATAAGTCATGTTGTTCTAGCCATAGCCATTGTCCCCATGGTGAGCTTAACGCTATTCAACGCATTGAAGGGGCGCTTCGACAAGCACAAGAAAATTGCAAGATGGACATGGCCCACATGGATGTATGTCTCGATCACCGGCGTAATCGTGTACGTGATGCTGTATCAAATCTATCCGTCGCCGGAGTTTGTGGGTCTCAGTTAACGTGTTAACCGCCCTTCCAATTGGACCGGGACGCCGGCGCTTATGGCAGTGGTCTGTGCTAGCCATCGTCTCCCTGGCGGTAGCAGGACTTTTTGCCATCCTTCTGGTCTTGTCTCGTGCGCCCATTACCAGCGAGAGCGTCCCATGGCCTGAAGATTTTTTCCAAAAAGGTTTGGTCGCTCATGTAGCGTTATCGTTTGCGGTATGGTTTTTAGCGGTTTTTGGGGCGATCAACACGGCCATGGTACCCAACGACACTCGGTTTTCGACAGCAAGCGTCGGTTTCTTGTTGGACAAAATGGCACTGTTTTTGGCAGTTGCCGGAACCGTGTCTTTGCTTATTCCTACGTTTCAGGATCAGGGGGAGCCGACCCTCAATAACTATATCCCGGTCATAATTAATCCAATTTATTACGCGGGTCTGGCTCTGCTGGCTGCGGGGATCCTTGTTTCCGTGGTGCGCGTGCTGAAAAACTTAAGCATGATTTCCTGCACCACGGTAGATGAGATCCCAGTGGTCATGTCCGTCGGTTTGATTTACGTGTCGGCCATCGTGGCGTTGGTCATTGCTGGTTTACAAATGAGAGACATTCCGCTCAGCTACGATTATAATGAAAACTTGGTCTGGGGAGCCGGGCACATCTTGCAAGTCATGAATATCGGGCTCTTTTTAATCGCGATAAGTCTTCTCTTCCGTCAGGCCTTTGGACACCCTCTTGCGCCACCACGTTTTTTCCGCTGGATCAGCGGCCTCTTGATCCTAATCGCCCTGACGGGACTATCATTATACAGCTTCTTTACGACCGGAAGCGCCGAGAATACGCGAGCCTTTTCCGCCCTAAAATTTGTCTTGGGGGTTCCAGTGTCTATGATCCTGATCGCCTTGGCAGTGGGTATCTGGCACCAGAAACAAAACTTTCGCATTACGGATCCTGGTGGGTTCAGTCTGGCGGCAGCGTTTGGTGTTTTTACCACGGGCGCACTCTTTGGGCTTTTCGTGGACGGTGCTGATACCCGCACACCTGCGCATTACCACGGCGTCATTGGCGGCATCAACTTGGTCTTTGTCGGTCTTTTCTACACCTGGCTGTTACCACTGCTAGGCCGTGCAGTCACGCATGGTAAACTGGTAGCCTGGCAAATCGGACTTTATGCCAGCGGTCAGTGGTTCTTCATCGTTGGGATGTTTGCCGCTGGTGGCATGGGCGCTTCTCGAAAAGTCATGGGTGCGGGTATCGACGTTGACACTCTCTCGGCGTTGGCCGCCACCGGCACTCGAGATCTTGGCGGCACGCTTGCCATTATCGGGGGCGTTATGTTCATCCTTATTGTTTTGAAAGCGCTTTTCAGGCCGGCAGGCACCATGTCATAAGAAGCGGACAATGACAGACAATTCAATCACACACCAAACAACGGGCCAGAACGCGAACCCGACCGCCCAGGAAGACGGGCCTGAGCCCATCAACCAGAACCAGTTTGTGGATTATGCGCTCCTCCTAAAACCCAGGGTCATGTCGCTCGTCCTGTTCACGGGAGTAGCTGGCATGCTGCTGGCACCCGGGAAAATTGATCTCCTTACCGCCTTTATCGCCGTCGTGTGTATCGCCGTGGGTGCAGGCGCATCCGGAGCCATTAACATGTGGTACGACCGAGACATTGATAGTGTAATGGAACGGACGATGAACCGCCCTTTGCCCGCTGGCCGGCTCAAACCCCCGGTCGCATTGTGGCTAGGCACAACACTATCTTTGGTGTCTGTTGGAGTGATGGGCGTATGGGTTAACCTCATGTCAGCCGGCTTACTCGCCGTTACCATCGCTTTCTACGTGTTTGTTTACACCATCTGGCTTAAACGCCGTACGCCGCAAAACATTGTAATCGGGGGCGCATCTGGCGCGTTACCTCCCATGATTGGCTGGGCCGCCGTGACCAACGATATCAGCATTGGCTCTCTCACCCTATTCGCCATCATTTTCATGTGGACCCCACCGCACTTCTGGGCACTTTCTCTATATCGATCCGGGGACTACGAGAAAGCAGGAGTACCCATGATGCCAGTTGTCTCCGGTATCGAGAAAACGAAACGGCAGATCCTAATTTATACCCTGTTTCTATTTCCCTTCACCCTCGTGCCAGCTTTTGTCGGCATGATCAGTTTAACCGGAGGACTTACCATTGGCGGACTAGGTATATGGTTTATCCGCCACGCCCTCCTGGTCCTGAAAAGCGAGAGATCCGAAGAACCGCGGGCTATGTTCCGTTATTCTATCCTCTATCTATTTCTGATCTTCGTCGTGCTTCTTGCCGATCATGCGCTGCTAACGACAGGCGCGTAAACTCCTCTCACAATGAACGCTTATTTACAACTGGAGGAGAGGTTTCGAACGATCGCTACCCTGGAGGACGCAGCCGGCATGCTTCATTGGGATGCCGCAACCATGATGCCGCCGGGCAGCGCGGAGGATAGACATGACCAATTGGCTGTATTAACCACCATCCGCCACGACATGCTATCATCTTCTGAGACCGGGGAGCTTTTGGCCGCCGCTCTGGACACGGATGCTCTAAACGATTGGCAGCAAGCAAACCTGCGCGAGATGGAGCGGCGATATAAACACGCAACCGCCGTGGAAACGTCACTTGTAACAGCGCTCACCAAGGCATCCAATATTTGCGAAACACGCTGGCGGAGGGCGCGAGCAGATAATGACTTCGGCGTGTTGAAACCGCTCTTAGCGGACGTATTATCCCTCTCGAGAGATGCGGCTCAGTCCAAGGCCGAGAGGCTAGGCTGCACCCCCTACGAAGCGTTGATGGATCAATTCACACCAGGTCTACACACAGATATGGTGGACGCGCTGTTTGACCGGTTGGGCCGGGAACTGCCCGATCTGCTGTCCGAGATATTGGAACATCAGGCTTCTCAGCCGGAAGCAGTGGCACCGGCAGGGCCATTTCCCCTTGATCAGCAACGCGCACTTGGCGCCCGGCTGATGACCGTCGTCGGATTCGATTTTGAAACCGGAAGATTGGACGAGAGCCTCCATCCTTTTTCCGGCGGCACGCCGGACGATCTCCGCATCACAACCCGTTATGAAGCAGACGATTTCATGACGGGTCTGATGGGCGTGCTACACGAGACCGGTCACGCCCTTTATGAAAAAAACCTACCATCGGATTGGCGGCGCCAACCAGTGGGTGCGGCGCGCGGCATGGATATTCATGAGAGCCAGTCCTTGCTGATTGAAATGCAGGCTTGCCGATCTCTGGAATTTCTCTCCTTCGCCAGCCCCCTTATGGAAGAAGTATTCGAGCGTGTTGGACCCGAATGGGCACCGGATAATCTCTACCGTGTCTATACCAAAGTCCGGCCTGGATTGATCCGCGTGGATGCAGATGAAGTCACCTACCCGCTGCATGTGATCCTGCGCTACCGCCTCGAAAAAGCCTTGCTTGCGGATGACCTGCCCCTCGACGACCTGCCCTCTGCCTGGAATGACGGAATGGCGGAGTTGTTGAACCAGACGCCGCCGGACGACAGAGACGGCTGCCTGCAAGACATTCACTGGTTCGATGGCGCGTTTGGTTATTTTCCAAGTTACACATTTGGGGCCGTTATCGCTGCTCAGTTGTTTGGCGCAGCGACCACAGCAGATCCTGTGATCCTGCCGGAGATTCAGGCGGGCAATTTCAAACCACTGTTCGCTTGGCTCGGCAAGCAAATTCATGGGAAAGGTTCTTTATTAGAAACACCGGATCTGATCCGGGCTGCTACCGGTGAAGAATTAAACGCAGATGTTTTCCTTGGACATCTTCGCAAGCGCTATCTCGCCCAATCCTAAGATCACAACACCCAACTTATGCCCTGCAGTCTTGCCTGAGGGGTCCCTTGTTAGGTCTCGGCGGCTTGTGTCGGCGGCATGTGCTTTGTAGAACATCCCGAGTGAATTTAAGGTCATGATGTAAAGGCACAAACTGTGAAATATGTCAGCACGAGGGGGCAGGCCCCGGTTCTGCCATTTGACGAGGTTTTGCTGGCGGGCCTCGCCCGGGACGGCGGTCTTTATGTGCCCGAAACCTGGCCAAAATTTTCAAAAGCAGAAATCAAATCCCTTCGTGGTCTATCCTATGATGACCTCGCCATACAAGTCATGACCCCCTATCTCGGGACCGCCATCGGTGGAGACAACTTTGCAAAGATAGTATCTGACACCTATGCCGCGTTTGATCACCCAAGCGTTGCACCCTTGAAGCAATTAGGGCCCAATGACTGGCTGTTAGAATTGTTCCATGGGCCGACCCTCGCCTTCAAGGATTACCCTCTCCAACTGGTAGGCCGCCTTTTCGATGACATCCTGAGCCGGAAAGGCCGCAAAGTCACCATTGTTGGTGCAACGTCCGGCGACACCGGGTCGGCCGCCATTGAGGCGTGCCGAGATCGGGCCGCCATTGAGATATTTATCTTCCATCCCAAAGGCCGGGTATCCGAAGTACAGCGCCGCCAAATGACCACGGTGCAGTCAGCCAATGTTCATAACATTGCACTGGAAGGCACTTTTGATGACTGCCAGGACCTGGTGAAGGCCTTGTTCGCCCATGAGGCGTTCCGGGATCGTTATAATTTATCAGCGGTGAACTCCATCAACTGGGCCCGAATTATGGCACAAATCGTATATTATTTTTGGGCCGCTCTTAATTTGGGGGCGCCTGACCGCAAAGTGACATTTTCCGTGCCTACGGGAAATTTTGGCAATGTGTTTGCCGGCTATGCGGCCCGACGCATGGGGCTTCCCGTAGAAAAATTTATAGTCGGCTCTAATGCCAACGATATTCTCACCCGGTATCTCGAGACCGGCGAGATGAACATGACCGATGTCGTGCCAACCCTCAGTCCGAGCATGGACATTCAGATTTCCAGTAATTTCGAGCGCCTCTTGTTCGACTATTATCAGCGAGACGGCGCTAGCGTGAAGAAAATTATGGAGCAATTTCGCCGAAACCGCAGGGTGTCTTTCGGCAAGGCCCGCTGGCGTAACATGGGAAATCTATTCGAGGGCCACCGGCTCGGAGACAACGAGACACAGGATGCCCTCGCCACGCTCTATAATCATACGGGTGAACTGTTTGATCCCCACACGGTCATCGGAATTAAGGCGGGGCAGGCAGCTCGGGCCAGTGCGTCCTCAGCAGCATTGGTAACTTCACCGGTTGTATCTTTGGCCACGGCTCATCCCGCAAAGTTTCCAGATGCTGTAGAAGGCGCCACAGGGCAACGGCCCCGTCTCCCAGCCCGGCTCGCGGACCTATTTGACCGAGAGGAACGAATGGTGTCTCTTAACAATAATATAGACCAGGTGGAACAGTACATTGCCGGTCAGCTAGAAGGAAGCGAGACTGCGTGACCATTAGGATCACCACACTTGATAACCGTCTTCGGATTATCACAGATCCCATGCACACTGTGGAGACGGCATCGGTGGGTGCCTGGGTGGAGGTCGGCGCTCGGCACGAAAAATGCGACCTCAACGGAGTGTCTCACCTACTTGAACATATGGCCTTCAAAGGCACGGCACGACGGTCGGCGCGCGCCATTGTGGAGGAGATTGAGGCGGTTGGCGGACATCTAAACGCCTATACGTCCCGAGAGAACACGGCTTATTTTGCAAAAGTTCTCAAAGATGATGTCCCCCTGGCCATCGATCTAATTGGAGATATCCTACAGAATTCAACCCTCGACCATGAGGAACTGGAGCGTGAGAGGGCAGTCGTGATCCAGGAAATTCACCAGGCCAATGACACGCCTGATGACATCGTATTTGATCGGTTCCAGGAAACCGCATTTCCAAATCAGCCGATCGGGCGGCCGATATTAGGATCAGCCGCCCAGATTGAGCGGATGTCACGAACAACTATCAAAAACTTCATGGACGAGCGTTATTCGTGTAACCGGATTGTCATCGCGGCTGCCGGTAATGTAAATCATGATGCGTTAGTGGCCCAGGCTGAGGGCGTCTTCACCCAACTCCCACAAAGTAATCCCCACGACATGGATCCCGTCTCATATAGCGGGGGTGATTATCGGGAGGAGCGAGATTTGGAACAGGTGCACCTCGTAATTGGGTTTGATGGAATTGCCCATAATGATCCGGACTATTACCCCCTGGCTGTCCTCTCCACCCTACTGGGCGGCGGCATGTCATCCCGACTGATTCAGGAGGCTCGGGAAAAACGTGGGCTGGTCTACAACATCTACTCGTTCGCCTCCAGCTATGAGGACGGCGGCTTGTTCGGTATTTATGCTGGCACCAGCGGCACTGATATCATCGACCTGTTACCTGTTATTTGCGATGAGGTGAAGAGTGTTAGTGCATCCGTTCAAGAGGACGAAGTGGCCCGGGCCCGCGCACAACTAAAATCCTCCACATTGATGGCCCTGGAAAGCACGTCGGCGCGGTGCAAACAAGCCGCCCGTCAACTGCAGATCTACGACCGCGCCATTCCCAACACCGAGGTTATTGAAAAAATCGAAGCAGTGGATACAAAGGCCGTGCTACGTGCGGCCGACCGGATTTTCACCAGCTTTCCAACCATCGCTGCTATCGGTCCAATAAAAAACTTGGCAGACCACGACCGCATCCGAGACCATCTTCGTTAGGGCGTCAGCCAAGTCCACAGCGTCTCCAGTTCATATTTTAAAAAAACCAAAGTTGCCGCGGATTACATTCGATTTGATGCCGTTCACTGCATAGAATGCTTCAGAGAGCGTAGGTTTCGAGGCTCGCCGGATGGAAAAGATCTTCCGGTTTAAGGCGGCGGCTGGACAAGCCCTGTCTGTGATGAGCGTCCAGGAAAGTATCGAGAACGTGTGCGTTAGGCTTGAGGCCGTAGGACCAAAAATCCTCGCCCATTAGTGCCCGGGCGCGACCGAGGGATTCCTCAACGAATGGGAGGGTTACCTTTGTAGCGCTCACATCCAGGAGTGCGTCCAGAGCCATAGCCTTTGCCTCTGTGAACGCTTTCAACAATGCCCCCGGCAAAAAGGGATACTTATTGGCAAGCTCTTTGCGTACCCCCAGTACATGCATGATGGGAAAAATTTTTGTACGCTTGTAATACGCCTCCGCCGCCGATTGCGGATCAGCATACAACCAGCCCACACTCGGGTGACCGTCAACGAAACAAGGCAAGGCACGAGGACCGACGAAACCGTCTAAGTCGCCGTCCAACAGCATCTGGTTTAGGGTCGCGCCTGCAGGTGCTCGTTCCATCCGAACTTCCGGCGGCAGCTGGAGTTTGATCTTTTCAGGCCGGTAGGGAGTGATCATGCCTCCCATAACCCATTGAATGTCAGAGGGCGCGAGCCCCTCCTCCTCCAGAAATGCACGCGCCCAGACGTTAGCCGTCAGTTGGTACTCGGCAATTCCGACGCGTCGGTCCTTGAGATCCATGGGCGTGTTAATACCTCGATCGGTGCGAATATAAATAGAGGTGTGCCGGAAAGTGCGGGAGAGAAATACCGGCACTGCAATATACTGATTGTCACCCCTGCTGACGGAGACGCAATAAGAGCTCATAGAGAGCTCACAGATGTCAAAATCCTGATGCCGAAAGGCTCGGAAGAACATCTCCTCTGGCGACAACAACTGACAGATAGCATTTACGCCATCAATCTGTACTCGCCCGTCTACAATGGGACGGGTGCGGTCATAATCACCAAAGGCCGCAGAGAGGGTTAATGCGCTCATTCTGCAGCTTCGGCATAAGCGGGATTGAAGGTTCGCCAATCTGCTGACTGGGGGAGAATGCGCTCATAGGATGCAAGTTGGACATGCGGTATACGATTTTTTTCCGTGCCGATGGCAGGGCCGCCCGAGGCAACCGTCTCAGCAGCTTTCAACATTTGCTGGCGAAACTTTACAATGCTGAGATCACTAGTACCCAAAATCTCACTATCTCGGGATGCTATCGGGCCCATGGACTCCCACATCGCCATGTCCTGAGCTGGGATGCCGGTGATACCGGTAAAGTCGCCTTTTTTCATAGCTTCCCTGTCTTGTTTGAACATGTTGTCGATGTTGATCGACTTTTTATAGTTCTCATCCAATTCTACACCGACCTCTGCGGCGCAAAATTTACGCCAGGCATCTTGAGTGATGCCTTTTTTGGGGTCGGGATGCCAAGCAATCCAGTAAAACATCGTGTTTACGTCATCTATAGGAAATAGCATTTGCGCAAGATTATATTGGTTATTTGGAGGAATCAGCACTGTGAACGGTGCAATAAACTCAGTTGTCCGCACATAAACATGGGTTTCCGGATTAACAATGGGCACACGAAGCGCCGCATATCTAAAACCATAGTCCGTCATCTCGATTTCAAGTCGGGGAGATTTATCCCGGGACGGCCGGAGCCAGGCATTATCAGTCGCTGTCGAACCGGCCACCTCGGCAGTAGGCATGTTTGTTGAATGAAGGCTCGAACTATGTGCCGAGTCGATTGAACCCTCCAAAACCTGGGCCCAATTACAGGGCGTATGTATTTTCACGACACTTACCGGAATGTTGGGCGTAGGCGCCCACGCTGGCGGCTGAAAATCCGTCATGGTGTCCTCATCGCCAAGATAAACCCAGACAAAACCCCCACTTTCCCGGACAGGATAGGCTTTATGTTTAAAGGACCGCTGCTTGCGCTCACTGTTGGGTTCAGACGCCATGTCCAGAACGGAGCCATCTACCGCGAACTTCCAACCGTGATAGAGACATCGAAGGCCACATTCCTCGTTGCGGCCAAACGAAAGGGAGGCTTTCCTATGCGGACAACGGTCTTCCAACACGCCTAATTTGCCCTCCGAATCACGAAACACAACCAACGTCTCGCCCAAAAGCCGGGTCTTTAGAGGGGTGCAGTCGGGTGCAGCCACTTCCTCCGACATGCATGCCGGCAGCCAGTGCCGCCGCATAAGCTGCCCCATTGGGGCGCCTCCCTCCACACGACAGAGAGTATCATTTTGTTCCTGGGTAAACATCTATCCACCTCCCTGATAAATTTTTACTCTAAGGCCCGTTACACCGGTTCTTGCTGCCGAAGGACAAACAGAATAAACTTAGGTACCTAATTTTCTAACCTGGAGCATAACCCCTGTCCAGAAAATTTTCACCCGATGCAACCGTACCTCATGTCTAAGTCTGGTGCCACGCCGCTGATCCGCTTGGGCGCCGTGGGCCTGGGGCGAGCCTTCACAGTGATGGTGCCAACCTTTGCCCTTGATCCCCGGGTTCAGCTGGTGGCCGGGGCAGACCCATTGCCCGAGGCACGTGCCCGGTTCGAACAAGATTTTGGCGGCAGAGTATATACCTCGCTGGAAGATCTCCTCGCGGGAGTACAGGTCGATGCCGTGTATCTTGCAACGCCGGTGGAAGCGCACTTGCAGCAAATTCAAGTATTGGCCGACGCCGGCATTCATGTCCTGATGGAAAAACCGATGGCCCTCAGCATGCCTGATTGTTTGGAAATATTAGCCATCGCCGAACGGGCTAATATTCATCTTTTGATTGGACATAGCCATAGTTTCGACACGCCATATCTGAGAACTAGAGAGCTAATAAGGGGGGGATCATTGGGCCGGATTAGAATGATGACCGCCCTCAACTTCACCGACTTCATGTATCGGCCACGGCGCCCGGATGAACTGGATACGGCCCGAGGTGGCGGCGTTGTCTACAGTCAAGCAGCCCATCAGATCGATATCCTACGACTGCTGGGTGGTGGGCAGGTCACAAGCGTCCGGGCGATGACAGGTGCCTGGGATACGGACCGCAACACGGAAGGCGCCTACAGTGCACTCCTGACCTTTGAGGACGGTCTGGTGGCGACAGCCGTCTACAGCGGTTACGCCCATTTTGACTCCGACGAATTTCTGGACTGGCAGGGTGAGCTTGGTACCATCAAAAACCCAGACACCTATTGGACGGCGCGGCAAAGCCTGGCATCGCTAACCCAAGACAGGTCGGAAAATGAGGTTAAGGCGGCGCGCAATTACGGCGGTCCACTCTATCAACCCCCTGACCTAGGCGAGGTCCGCGCGCGGCGACACCAGCATTTTGGCAGCATTATTGTGTCATGTGAGCGTGGTGACATACGCCCCCTGCCTTCTGCGATCATTATCTATGGGGACACCCAACGGTCCCGTCTTGAGTTGCCATCACCTGCCGTGCCCCGCGCTGAAGTCATTGATGAATTAGTTGGCGTGCTTGTAGACAGCACGGAAGCGATCCACAGCGGCGCATGGGCAACCGCAACCCTCGAGGTATGTCTGGGTATTTTAGCTTCGGCAACTTCCGGAGAGGAAATCACAATGTCGCATCAGTGCAGCGTACTGACGTGACCCCTCCGGTCGTCCGAAATGAAACCGAGCTGATCCTGCGGCATTGGCAAGATGCCGTACCTGATGACCGTCTTGCGCATTTGATCCGGGATGTCGCGCGCGCCCTGGAGCGGAGACTACAGAGCCGGCTGGCAGCACATGACATCCCATTTGGCCACTGGACCTTTCTGCGCGTACTTTGGAACGGAGATGGCCTAACCCAACGGGAACTGAGCCGGGAAGCCGGTGTTAAGGAGGCAACCACTACGGCCGTAGTTCGGCAAATGGAACAAGACGGTCATGTGGTCCGCCGACATGTAGGCGGTAACCGGCGGCGTCAATATGTCTTCCTTACGACCTCAGGAAAGGCGCTGGAACAACATCTCATTCCACTCGCCATCGACGTCAATAAAATAGCAATCGGCGCCATAGATGAAATAAAGGTGACAAGTATGAGAGAAACCCTTTTAACCATGATCGAGAATCTGGCCGCGTCAGAGAACAGCGGAGATAATGTGTAAGTAGTTAGGCGTGCCCGGCCTCACCCGATAGCATGCGAGGATCAATGCCAAGTTTAAAAATCGCTCGTTCCCACTTTGTTTCAAGGTTCGTATCAAATACCAAGCCCGTGTCGCCCGGCGCCTGAAGCCAGCCATTTGCCCTAATCTCATCATCGAGCTGGCCCGGCCCCCATCCCGCATAGCCAAGTGCCAATAAGCTTTGTCGGGGACCTGAGCCCCGGGCAATGGATTTTAAAATGTCCACCGTCGCCGTCAGCGCGATACCATCTTCAACGTCGAGAGTTGCGTCCTGACGATAATCCGCCGTGTGCAGGACGAAGCCGCGGCCCGCCTCCACCGGCCCGCCAAAATGTACTGGCACATCAACGGGCGCTCCGTCTTCATTGATCTCGAGTTGTTCCATCAACTCCGCGAAAGAGAGTGCGTCGAGGCGTTGGTTAAGCACCAGCCCCATGGCGCCCTCGTCCGAATGAGCACATATATATATAACGGAATTGGCGAATCTCTCATCTCGCATGCTTGGCATGGCTATCAAAAGACGGCCTGTCATATAGGGATTGTTTGGGAGGTCTGTCATGGTTCCACTGTTTTTGAGTTTACACTTGGACGGACTTAATTTTTGGACGCCCCCCCAGCCGATGACTTGCCCATCCATATTGACACATAGACGGGTCTGTTCAAAGGACCTAAGAGATATCCCTATCAATTTTACCCCGCTCCCGCGCGACAGAAGTTTGCCTATAGTATCTTTTGGGTAAAGAGTTTCAGCAATATCCCCATGCCGTTATACTTTTCCGCCAGTTATTTCCTATATACGTCTTAAGGCGGTTCTTATGCAAAGGGCTATTTCTCACATGAGGTTGCACATAAGATGATTAAACATACCTTCTTGCGGCGAGTGGTGCACGCTGCAACCCCTCTCGCCTATGCCTTGGGGTTAGCCGTCGTACCATTGGGGGCTATCTTTGCTGATGAGGCAGCGTCTGACTGGTTTATCACCCCGCAAAACGAGGTCCGCCTAATTTCGACCAATCAGGGCGTGAGTAGCGATAAGATTGTTCTGCTGGGTCTGCAAATTAAACTTAAGAAAGGCTGGAAGGTTTATTGGCGCACGCCGGGCGATGCCGGGTTTCCGCCCCGGATCGACTGGTCGCAATCGGTAAACTTGGGGAAAATAAAATTACATTGGCCTGCGCCAGCGCGTTTTGAGGTATTAGGATTTCAAACACTGGGATACAAAAACGAGGTGGTTTTCCCGATCACGGCAGTTGTAAGAGATTCCAATCAACCGTTAAAACTGCATGCCAAACTGAACTACCTTACATGCGATGATGTCTGCATTCCCTACCAGACGGAATTGAGCCTCGTTTTGCCCGTCGGGCATGCTCGCCTGACCGATCATTTTCAGCTGATCAGTAAATTCATGGCTCAGGTGCCGGGCGATGGCGCCAGCCACGGTCTCAATATTGAAAAAGTTGAAACAGCCGGCGATTTCAACACGGTGGAAAAAGGAATACGCAAAGGAATTATTCGCGTCGTGGCTACATCCGCTGTGCCATTCACGAAACCGGATATTTTTGTGGAAGGTCCCGAATTTGCCGTCTTCTCGCCGCCGGAAGTTACCCTGGAGAACGACGGGAAACGTGCCGTATTGATCCTGACGGCCTCTGAGGAGGAGGACACCAAGATTCAGGAATCAACTCTGAAACTAACCCTCGTTGATGACGGGCGTGCCGCCACACAAACCCATCGCGTCGCAGCGGGTCCGCAACTTTCAGCGATCTCCTCGCACCCGCCCGCCGCGCTGCCGCTCATTCTTAGTCTCGCCCTTATCGGAGGGTTCATCTTAAATTTTATGCCCTGCGTTCTTCCGGTGCTCTCCCTCAAAGTGTTGGGATTTGTCGCCCACGCCGGGAGAGACAATCGGGCTATCCGCATCAGTTTTCTGGCATCATCCCTGGGAATTTTATTATCGTTTCTGGTCATCGCGAGCGGTATTGTAGGATTAAAGCTCGCAGGCACCGCCATCGGTTGGGGCATTCAATTTCAGCACCCCTGGTTCATTATTGGATTGACATTCATTGTGAGCATATTCGCATATAATCTGTGGGGCTTGTTCGACGTGTCTTTGCCCTCTTGGCTTAGCACTTTGGTAGGCCGTCAGTCCGGCAATAATGTCGGCCATACAAATTTCGTAGGTGATTTCGGCACAGGTGCCTTCGCCACCCTGTTGGCGACGCCGTGTTCGGCGCCATTCCTTGGGACCGCCGTAGGATTCGCCCTCGCCGGAACCGTCTTCGACATTTATGCCGTTTTTGCGGCACTAGGTGTTGGCATGGCACTGCCCTTCCTTGTCATCACACTTTATCCTGCCGTCGCTGGAAATTTACCAAAGCCTGGTCCCTGGATGGTTAAGATTAAGTATGTCTTGGGCATTGCCCTGGCAGCCACCGCGGCATGGCTGATCTCCGTCTTGGCGGTCCAAATTTCCGTCCCAGCCGCTGTGACGGTGGGTGCGCTAATGTTGGCGTTGGGCCTCACCTTACTATGCAAACGTCGGCTCGGGCAGCGCGGACACAAATTCGCGACCGCGACGATCCTCGCCATCGTCGTCACAGCCTTTGTGGCACCTTACCAGCTCAGCCAATCATCTGGCCTTAGCGCCAAGAGCGAGGCCCACTGGATCGCCTTCGAACCTGATAGAATTCCGCGCCTCATCGCAGAGGGCAAAACTGTTTTTGTTGATATAACCGCCGAGTGGTGCATCACCTGCCAGGTGAACAAGACGCTAATTCTCAATCGGGGCGGCATCCATGAGGTTCTCGCCAGTGGCGGGACAGTGGTCGCCATGAGAGGGGACTGGACTCGGCCCGACGCCAAAATCTCGGCCTATCTCAAAAGCTTTGGCCGGTTCGGCATTCCTTTAAACGCCGTTTACGGCCCCGACAGCAGAAGCGGTATTATATTACCGGAGCTGCTGACAGCGGATCTCGTTTGGGATGCCCTCGGCACGGCCTCAGGAGGGGGCATTGTCGCCAATAAAAATTTCAAATGAGTTTCTATTGTGGCGACGAGCTAAATAAGTATTCTGGGCTAACGCCCTTGATCAGGGCTCTTTCTATATTAAAGTTTTATCAGACCATCGGAGTAAAACATAATGACTATTGCAGTAGGCGACAAAATTCCTGATGTCACCTTACGCCAAAAAGGGGCGGAGGGAATCGACGTATTGTCCACGGACAACGTGTTCAAAGGTAAAAAGGTTGTGCTTTTTGGTGTGCCGGGCGCGTTCACACCCACGTGAACGGCGAACCATCTGCCCGGTTACGTGCAGAACGCAGACGACATTAAAGCCAAGGCCGTTGATACCATCGCCTGTGTTTCCGTCAACGACGCCTTTGTCATGAGCGCCTGGGGCGATGCATGCGGCGTAGGCGACAAGGTGGACATGCTATCGGACGGAAATGGAGAGATGGCCGCCGCTCTCGGCCTGGAATTAGATGCCTCCGGCGGGGGCCTCGGCATCCGGATCCAACGCTTTGCCGCCATCGTCGAGGACGGTGTGGTCACTACGCTAAATCTGGAAAAGCCCGGCGCTTTTGAGGTGATCAACGCAGAGACTATTCTGGACCAACTCTAGAAACGGCGAAAAGTCAACTTTGATGACAGGACAGGGGCCGGCTTCTAGGGAGGTCTAGCCCCTGTGCATCTTCTGAGATAACGACAGGTAATTTGTCAGAACCGTTATCCTGGCCTCGCGAATAGCTTACCGTCTATAACTAAGAACCCGCGGCCCTCGTCTCTTGTTGAATATTATAATAATTCCCCGCAAAGATAACGAGAGCGCCCGCGAAAACGAAAACTTCAATGGCTTCATTATATACTAGGAACCCAATGACCGCGATCAGCGGCAGCCTGAGAAAATCGATGGGCACTACAACACCCGCCTCTGCCAGGGACAGGGCCTTTGCGAGGCAGAAATGCGAAGATACTGCCATCAGCCCAACCAAGAGGATCCATACGGTATCCACTAGCTGAGGCATTACCCAGCCCCAGAGACCAGGGCCAAGGCCAATCAGGGTTTGGACTGACATCATGTGAAACAGGATCACCAGAGGACTATCTGTTCGACCGAGAAAGCGCGTGAAGGTGTATGCTGCAGCATAACCCATGGCCGCCAGCAAAACGGCGATGGAGCCTATGTCCAAAACCTCTGCACCCGGCCGTAGGATTACGAGCACGCCGATGAACCCGAAGCCAACCGCTACGGTTCGACCCATAGTCATTTTCTCTTTCAGAAACACCACAGCCATGAGAACAGCCCAGATGGGCGTGGTGAATTCGATTGCAAAGACGGTGGCGAGAGGCAGAAGCGAAACACCCAAGAACCAACCGTATTGGGCTCCATAATGGATCGTATTGCGGATCAGATGAATACGCCACTTATCAGTCCGCATAGCACCAAATCCTGTGTAAGACGCGATTACCAGAACCACACTGAGAGCAACAACGCTCCGAACTAACACAATTTGAAACGTGTTCATGGTGTCAGAGAGTTCCCGCCCCGCAATTGCCATCATTAGAAACGATATAAGAGCGCCACTCATCCAGATGATGCCGCGTGCAAAGGAAGGTAGCGTGCTCACGAGGGCCAGGGCGGCCTCAAACGCGTTCGGAGAGCCAAATGGCAAGCCGGGAACCGGATTTGACGGCAGCAGATAAGAGCGGATAGGCAGGCGCCTCTTGAGCCCCCTCGGCAAGCGCCGTCTCTTTATGCTCAATTTCTTCGTCCCGGAATTTTTTCACTGTGGCGAGGAGTTCAGGCTCCTCCTCGGTCGCCAGTTGGACCGCCTGGTCCGCATAATGTTGCTCGATCACCTCTTCCACTGCAACCGTACAGGCCATCGCCGCCTCCCGCCCGATGAGAGCCGTGCCGGCCCCCAAAGCAAACCCGGCCACATGCCAGAGTGGCGCCAATACCGTCGGGCGGACGCGACGTGACACCATCAGTTTGTTAAAGGTCTCAAGATGGTGCTTCTCCGTCTCTGCCATTTCCCGCAGGACAGGTTCATCGGGTGAGCCGCCGAGCACCGCAAGCTGGCCGTCATAGATGCGCTTCGCACCATATTCTCCAGCCTGATCAACGCGGATCATACGCGCAATAAGGTGGTCCTTCGAGAGATCGCCGGGCAACCGCCCTGAGTATTTACGTGGTTTATCCATGCGGAGCTCTAACACTAAAAAAACAGCTCGCCGCAAGCGCGAGCGATAAAATGGTATTGTAGACGGTGATGGAGAGGCCAAACAAGCTCCAGTTTACATCATCGCAGGCCCGAGGCATAGCACCTTCACTAAGAGCGAGCCTCAACTCCAGAACGGTAAGGGGCAACGAACGGCCATCGCCGCACGAGGTGGCCGCTATCCACCACTGTTGCTCCACCCCGTTATGATAAAATGCTAGAACTGCGCCTGCCAAAAACACCCCGCCAAGCGCAAAGGCGACGCCCCGGTGATCCCATTGACCAATGGCGAGAGCACAAAGGCCAAAGACTAACACCGCCGCATACGGGATACGCTGGTAGGAACAGAGGACGCAGGGCGCCAACCCAAAGCCGTATTGAGCGATGAGCGCGGTGATCAGGGCACCGGCGCTCGCCAGCATGGCCACGTATAAAAGATATCTCGAACTCAAACCCGTCACAGAATAAATTTCACCATCACAAAACCGCCCAGTAGCATAACGACAAATAGCATGAACAGGAGCCCCAGACGCCTCTCGATGAAGGTACGTGTTGGCGCGCCGAACTGCCAGAGGAGCCAGGCCACCAAGAAAAATCGCAGACCGCGGGCTAAAACAGAGGAAATTGTAAAGACCGTGATATCTAGATTGGTCACCCCGGAGAGAATCGTGATCACTTTATAGGGGAACGGGGTCACGCCGGCGATGAACACCGCCCAGGCGCCCCAGTCGTTATAAGTCTCCTGGAATTGGGTAAACTTGGAACTGTAGTGATAAAAATCCAAGATTGGCTTACCAATCTGATCGAACATCAGCGCGCCTATGCCGTATCCCGCCATACCGCCCGAGACCGAGGCGATGGTGCACACCCCGGCAATTAGCCATGCCCGATCTCGCGCCGCTAGAACCATTGGGATCAGGATCACATCGGGGGGAATGGGAAAGACGGAGCTCTCAACAAAAGACACAAACGCGAGGGCCCAGAGGGCGTTGCGATGCGCGGCAAGATCAAGGGTCCAGTCGTAGAGGCGGCGCAGCATGGCTTAAAAAGTCTTTCTACAATTTTTCGCAGCGTGTTCGTAACGTGTCCTCAGTCTAATGTCCATCATCGCACTCTCAGTGGGCTTTTACTCTTCTGCGCAAGCCCCCAATGCCGCAGTTCTTTGCAGGAACGATCAACAACCTTGACCAGCCGGCGCGTCCAATTGTGGTCTGCCCTGTCTTAACGGTAGCTTGGTCAAAGCCACGGTAGCAGAAATGGCAGACGCGCCGGCTTGAGGGTCCAGTTTTCGCGAGGGAGTTCCAATTCGCTGCAGTCAGGGCCACAAATTGCCTGTCGTTCAGGAGTGTCAGATAAAAACACGTCCCTATCCATTTTGCATTACATTTGCGTTCGCGGCCGCAAAAATTTTGCAAAACACTGGGGTGCATTATTCATCTAAGAAAAAATTTGCTTTAGAAAAATTTAATCATAGACTTCGATCAATAGACGAGGCGGCTATCGTTTTTGATGAAAGTGCTTAAATTGTTTGTGAAACGACCCTAAATATCAATAAAAATTATATTCTAAGCTCTTCAATTATACTTCTTAAACAACTGTTTTCCTTTTGAAAAATTTTTTTATCACTGCTGCTACTGCGATTACCAGGCTATGGGGTATATGTGTTTTTCTGTTAAGTGCATATTTTCTTGTAAGAAACCCAGAGCATTTTTCTGGCGTCATAATTCTATCTTCTGCCGCTGTTATAGCACTCTTAGCGATTTATTTTTCTCTTTCCTCTGCAAAATTTACGTGGGTAAAAATAACCTTAATTTCAACAGTTTTATCCATATATTTGTTTGAAGGATACATTTTTATAGCTAAGGGAAGCAGTCGTTTTTTTTATCCCACCCTACTTCACAAAGTTCTTGATTACCGTTCAAAAGGTGTCGATGCGCACCCTATGATTTACCCGGGTTCAATACTTACCGAATTCGAGCGCAATGGTGCTTTTAAAATCCTACCGGTTGGCGGCGTTCCAGATACGAGGACGGTAAATTGCCACGAAAATGATGGTATTGTCTCCTACCAAAGCGATCAATTTGGCTTCAACAATCCTGTTGGTACTTGGCAAGAGCAGGTGACATTTGCGTTCGTGGGAGACTCCTATGTTCATGGATTTTGCATGCAAAACCCAAATACTTTTGTCGGGATTTTCCGCCAAGCTTTCCCGAGCACTGTAAATATTGCAATAAAAGGTAATGGCCCACTTATTCAGCTTGCTGGGGTGCGAGAATATATTCCCATCGTCAAACCAGAAATCGTATTTTGGGCATTCTACATCGGAAACGATTTCGAAAATCTCGAGAGGGAGATGACGTTCGAAACTCTCAGAAATTATTTAGACCCAAACTTCAGTCAAAATCTTGTAAGCAGAAAAGAAGAGGTAAGAGATCAACTGATAACTTACTCTGAGACGAAGATCCGTGAGCGACTAAATAATGCGTTCCGTCCTCGCACTGCTCTCGATTTTTTGGCGCTTCTAGCAAGGAAGCTTACCTTCCACGACGTATCTACCCTTTTTGACCGCGCATCCAACTCAACAAAGGTAGGGAGAGTGCAACAGAGAAAGTTAGATGCGATGGTCCGCCGACGTGAAGCCCAGGGGGTTTACAATTCAGAGGTTCGAAAATTATCCGACCTACTTCAGGAAACTCTGCTCTCTGCGAAAAAACAGATTGAAAAGTGGCAAGGACGGCTAGTAATGATTGTCATTGCTGATCGAATATCTTGTCTAATAAAAGGCAGGGATGGCAGATATCAAGCAGTAAAAATGATATCAAAAAAATTAAAAATTGACCTCATAGATACGATTCCTGAAAATTGTAATGATCAATCCCCTAATAAATTTTACTCCCGTGGTTTTTCCCATTTTAACCACGAGGGAAATCAGTGGTTGGGTAAAAAGCTGATCGACTACGCGAACACTAGTAAACGTCGATAAAACAAACTAATGTTAAAACAAACCCTCAGCGCAGTTAACTTCCATTTTTATGAGTCCTAATGCTCCCGTTTTATCGAAAAAAATACAGAGACGGTCTCCTCACACTCATAGCAGAAAAGCAACCGGTCCACCCTAGATGGTTGGTGATGTTTGCGTGTTGGCATTTGAGCAATTAAGCTTGAATTCGGTGACATAGCATTGCCCCTCTGGCGGAATTGGTAGACGCGCTGGATTCAAAATCCAGTTCTCGCAAGAGAGTGCCAGTTCGATTCTGGCGGGGGGCACCACTTCTTTGGCGCTCGGTTGAGTTGGTTCAATACCTCGCTGTATATTTTGCCATACAATTGTGTTAGCAGTTCGAAAACCCATCAAAACTGCAGGTTACAGAACGGTCGGTCGTTCAGGAGCTTAGCGCACAATGAACACTCCAAACACTCTCAGGTCGTATCTAGGATAGCTTTTACTTGCGGCCAACTCTTGGCGCCATTGGATTGCATTTCATCGGCCAACTCTTCGGGAAGCCAGTTAAAAAGTGCTGTCTGGAAGCTCGGTCTAGAACGGACACGGGTCCACCAGTCTTCTAATTTAGGCCTGACGCCCTCCCACATACCAGCCATTCCAAGCATGTCGAGCCGATTTATGTAGACTGTCATGGCCGCATCCGCGAAGGAATAGTCTTGCCCTATCAACCACGTCGTTTCGCAAAGGGCTTTTTCCATCTCACTCAAATGATGATCAAAAATCATTAGGGCATCCCGAGATTCGGCGAACTCGAAGCCTTTCATGATAGCGCCCCGCTTAGCCTCCCGACGGTTAGCATCGCGCACGGCATTGATGAAATCCTCCAACTCTTGCTTCGATTTTTTCAGGACGTTGTGCCGATGGGAAGCAGCAAAAGTTACAATTCGTGTCGCGGGGTGCAGTTCCTCGTCAATAGCTTTGGACCAAATTCGGACCCCAGCGCGACGGAGAGTTTCCGACGGAAATAACCGCACGTCTGTAAACACCTCCTCTAGATACTCGCAGATCACTGTGGACTCACGGATCACTTGCCCATCGTGCACCACCGTCGGCACCACGCATTTTGGATTCAGTTTGGCATAATCGGGATGGAACTGCTCTCCCTTTAAAGTATCAATATAATGACCCTTCCAGGGGATATTCTTTTCGTCGAGGGTTATGCGAACTTTTGCTGCGCAAGCCGAGGAGCCGTGGTGGTAGAGTTCTAGCATTGTTTTCTCGCAGGTTGTCGGAGAGCCAATTCATAGCAGGTATTGGCCCACGACAGAAACGTTGCAAATTTCCTGTTGGCTTTATCCGCACTGTGATAGCGTTGGGAGTGCAACAATCTATCAGCTAAGGAGTAAATCCGGATGGAATATCTTGGAAGTTCGCTTACTGAGCTACCGTGGTTTTTTGCTCATATGGGCACTGCAATTGGTCTAACTTTATTCTACATTACAGTCTACATATGGGTAACTCCCCACGCCGAGATCGCACTTATTCGTGAAAATAATATGGCGGCAGCTTTAGCCATCGGCGGCAGTTTATTGGGTTTTTGTTTGCCCCTAGCGAGTGCCATTGCGAACTCAGTTTATTTGGCCGATGTCGTGGTTTGGGGCGTTGTCGCATTGCTCGTTCAAATCGCGCTTTTCTATATCGTTCGGTTGCCAATCCCAAAAATATCCGAACGCATTGAAAATGGAGAGATGGCTAGCGGATTATGGCTTGGTGGCGCTTCTTTGGCTGGTGGTGTTCTCAACGCAGCCTCAATGACAAGTTAAAATTTCAAAACAACCCTGTCTGGGAGTACCAAAAGATGAAACACCCTCATTATTTAGTCACAACACTACTCACGAGCGCCAGTTTGTTTGCTCTGACCGCTTGCGAGGAACCCAAGGTAGATGCCTCTATTTTCGAGAACATTGAGCAATGCATGGGTGATCCGCTTTTGACCGAAGCGCAATGCAGAAGCAGCTTTAAAGAAGCACAAAACCAACATGCAGCCGTGGCCCCAAAATATGCGACCGCCGAAGATTGCCAAGCAGATTTTGGGGCAGAAAAATGCGAGCCCGCTCCCTATAAAACTACAAGCGGTGGTTCTGTTTTTATGCCAATGATGGCTGGTTACATGATGGGCTCAATGCTGGGGGGGCGTGGCACGATGATGTCACAGCCACTTTATCGATCCAGCCAAGGTGCTCGAGGTTTTAGGACCGCTGAAAACCGAGGTGTTGGCTCAACCACCGGGCGAACGAAAGTAGCGAGCTCAGCAACCAGCCGCCCCACCTTTAAAACCTCAACTCGTTCGCGAGGTGGATTTGGATCTTCTGGTCGACGCTTCGGCTCTGGCGCGACCTAACCCGATTAAAGCGGCTTGCACTAAGTTTTGGTGACCTTATGCAGCGTATTCCCGTGACTGAACGCCCAAATTTGTCTGCATTGGCTGTTGAGCATGAGTTTGAATATACCCCTGGCGAGGGGATAAGCGGATGGGACGAGAGCGCCTATTACCAATTTTCACAGGACCAGATTGAAAACGACATTGTCAAACCTGCTGAGGAACTAGAAGAGCTCTGTTTTCAGGTTGTTGAACGTGCCATAGGCAATGAAGAGGTTCTGGTTCGGCTCGGTATCCCCGAGTATTTTTGGCTATATATCGCCGATAGCTGGCGCAATGGTGACAAGAACTTATGCGGTAGAATGGACCTTTCCTATAATGGCCAAGGGCCTGCAAAATTATTAGAATATAACGCGGATACCCCGACCACGCTGTATGAGTCCGCAATTATGCAATGGCAGTGGCTAGAGCAGGCCGTGGATCTCGAATTTATCCCTGATAATGTTGATCAGTTAAATGAGATCCACGAGCGCATCGTCGACATCCTTCCACTTTTCAACATAGATGGAGTAGCGCATTTTGCCTGTAATCATGATTTCGAAGATGATAAGGGCACCCTCGGCTATCTGGAAGAATGCGCAAAAGAAGCCGGACTGAAGACCCGTGCTTTAACAATGGCCGACATTGGCATAAACGAACAGGGGCGGTTTACGGATCTTGATGATCAAATCATTACAACACTCGCAAAACTCTATCCATGGGAATGGATAATGGCCGAGGAGTTCGGCAAATATGTGCCAGAGAGCGATGTGCAATTTATCGAGCCGCCATGGAAGGCCATTTTATCCAACAAAGGTCTACTGCCGTTGTTGTGGGGTATGTTTGAAAACCACCCAAACCTTCTGCCCGCTTTTTTTGAAGATGACCCGGCAGCCGTTGATTTTGCCAATGCTGGGACCTTTGTCCGAAAACCTATGCTTTCCCGCCAAGGCGCTAATATTCAAATCGTAAAAGAGGGTCAAACAATATTCCAGAGTGATGGGCCTTATGGCGACAGCGCGTGCATTTTGCAGGGACTTCAACCTCTGCCAAACTTTATGGACAGACACCCCTTGCTCGGGTGCTGGTTAGTGGCCAGTAAAGCGGTCGGAATTTGTATCAGAGAAGATAAGAGTTTGGTTACCGGCACGACGGCAAATTTTGTTCCGCACGTGATTTTGGGCTAAATCCAACGGGGACAATATTTTTTGATTTGAGAGCACACGTGCAGGAATGCTCTCTTTTGGTAATGTGACTGGATGGCTGGAACATGATTGGTGGTGATGAAACGACAAACAATCAGTATGGCCTCGAATTAATACTAGATCTGCACGGCTGCGACGTCTCGAAATTTAACCGGGAGAGCATAACGGCGTATTTTGAGCAGCTCTGCGACCTCATAGATATGCAGCGCGAAGATCTGCACTTTTGGGACGACGTTGGCGTTGCCGAGGAGAATAAACAGACCTCACCGCACACTCAGGGCACCTCCGCCGTTCAATTCATTTTAACCAGTTCTATTGTTATCCATGCGCTGGATCAAATGAGGGCCGTTTATATCAATATTTTTTCCTGCAAGGTCTACGACCCCATGGTTGCTGAAAATTTTTCCGTTGAATGGTTTGGTGCAAAGCGATCTTCGGCCCGAACATTAGACCGGATTTAAAGGAAAAGAGATGCAACTAACAGAACGGCACATCCCCATACCAATATCTCCAAAAAACAGGAATATGCTGGCGCACATTCGGAATGCCCTTGGCTCTTGGCTCAATGAGGGAGAGACAGCTGTTCGGTTTGCTATCACGCATATTGATGAGACCCACTACCATTGTGAATTTGGTGTTCTTGAAGGCCTTGATCAATGCATTGCGAGAGAACTACCCTCGATATTTGAGGTCGTTCCGCGAAAGTTTGAGTGCACGGAAGCTTTCAATATAGTGTTAATTGTACCGACGGGCATTGGTGCAGAGGTTGGGGGTCATGCGGGTGATGCCACGCCAGTGGCACGAGTATTAGCCGAAGTTTGTGACATTTTAATTACCCATCCAAATGTCGTCAACGCCTCCGATATTAACGAGATGCCGCAAAATGCGCTGTATGTTGAAGGAAGTACAATTGCGCGCCTTATGATGGGAACGGTAGGTCTGCATCCGGTTCGCTCGAACCGAGTAATGATGATTATGGACGCGCACGAAATCGAGATGTTTGCCAATGATACAGTGAACGCTGTGAGCGCTGCCCGAGCAACTTATGGCCTGAACTGTCCTAAAATCATTCAACTTGATCCGCCCCTCCGTATGGCGGCGGAATTTATGAGGTCTGGACGGGCGGCGGGAAAGATCAATGGACTAGAGCGCGTGCTCGCAGTGCTTGATGAAAACCGCGACGATTTCGATGCTTTGGCCATTGCCTCAGTGATCGAGCTTGATGAGGAAACGCATCAAGCCTACTTCCAGCAGGGTGGCGAAATGAGTAACCCGTGGGGTGGCGTTGAAGCAATGCTGACCCATGCTTTATCCCTGCTTCTTGACCTGCCGACAGCCCATTCACCGATGCTTGAAAATCATAATGTTGCTAATTTTGATCTTGGACTGGTTGAGCCGCGGCTTGCCGCAGAGGCGATATCTCTGACATTTATTCAATGCATGTTAAAAGGCCTCCATCGAAGCCCAGGAATTGTGACAGACGCAGATGCTATTCGTGAAACAGGTGTCCTCAGCGCCGCAGATATTTCCTGCCTAGTTATTCCAGACAACTGTATTGGTTTACCTACCCTCGCCGCACTGGAGCAGGGCATCCCTGTTATTGCCGTCCGTGAAAACAGAAATATGATGAAGAATGATTTACTTACACTCCCATGGGCACCCAACCAATTACATGTTGTTGAAAATTACTGGGAAGCCGTGGGAGTAATCACAGCGCTTAAAGCTGGCGTCTCGCCATCCTCGCTGAGGCGACCACTCCCCGCAACATATGTTGAAAAGAAAAAGTTCTCAAACACAGATGCACATCAATAGCTAATTGTGCCTCGATGAAGGTCAATTTGTATTGGCCTGCACTGAACAAAAATACGATTTGCCGTTTTTAAATCTATATTAGCAAAAGGTTTATTATATCTTTTTTAAGGAAATGCTGTCCTAACAGAAAGGAAGTGTGCCAGCAGGAGTAGCCTCGTTATGAGATTTATTGATTATCAAAAGCAATACAAGGTTCCGCGTACTGAAATCAGTTATAATCGATTAACACCTAAGCTAGATCCAAGTGGTCAGAGGCCGCTCAAACCTGAACGCATACGCGTGACCCCCAGAGCTGCTCTCAACCTTTTAACTCCATATTGCGCTACCCGCTTCATGGAACAGATCAAAGCGGTTGTTCCTTTGGCAGCATACTTAGTGATCTTTCAGGTATTTGTCCTAAACTATCCTGTGCAGGATTCTATTTACCTGCTTACTGGCTTGTTGGCAGTGATTATTGGCTTGGCTGTCTTTATGGAGGGATTGAAAGTAGGGCTAATGCCCTTTGGGACTGTAATTGGCGATGGCCTCCCCAAAAAAGCAAGCATGGCAACCGTATATGTCATCATTGGTATACTGGGTGTCGGCGTGACTTTTGCTGAACCAGCCATTGGCGCTCTCCAGGCTTTCGGTTCCTCTGTGGACGTAAAAAAAGCCCCTTATCTCTACGAGCTTTTAAATAACTGGACCCTCCCCCTGGTACTGATGGTTGGCGCCGGAGTTGGCGTCGCGGCTATACTCGGTACCATACGCTTTGTCAGAGGCTGGTCCCTGAAACCAATGATCTATGGTGCCCTCGTGCCCATAGTAGCTTTGACCGCTTATTGCTGGCTAAATCCAAGCTTACGAAGCATTTTAGGACTTGCCTGGGATTGTGGCGCAGTAACCACGGGGCCCGTTACTGTGCCGTTGGTCCTCGCTCTGGGTATTGGGATCGCTAACTCAGCAGGGAAAGGAGGAGGATCACTATCGGGGTTTGGCGTGGTTACAATGGCCTCACTTTTTCCCATCCTTGCCGTTCTTATTCTTGCAATCTTCGTATCTTTCAATGCATCGCCAGAGCAAATCATCATGGCAGCTCAGGCACAAAGCGCTGCCATCGTATCTGAACAATCTATCTGGGATCAGACGCCTTTGGTCGAGATTACGTTGGGCGTTCGCGCAATTCTTCCTCTCGTTATCTTTCTGATGATCGTGCTTTTTTTCATTCTAAAAAGCCCCATCCCAAACCGGATGGTAACGATTTATGGGCTCGTCCTATCCATCGTTGGTATGTGTATTTTTAATGTTGGATTGACGTATGGATTGGGAGCAATTGGTAACCAAACGGGAAGCATACTCCCAGCAGCATTTATGAACTTAGCAGCAAGTCCCTCATCTCCCATATTCCCCGAGACATTAGGTTTGATCATCGTGATTGTTTTTGCATTTTTGCTCGGCTTTGGAGCTACGTTGGCTGAGCCTGCTTTAAACGCCTTAGGTGCGACAGTCCAAAATTTGACCAATGGGGCATTTAAAAAATCAATGCTCATGTACAGTGTGGCTGCAGGGGTATCGGTTGGAATAGCACTGGGCATCGCGAAACTAATCATTGGCTTTGACCTGATGACCGTCCTTTTACCACTATACGCTTTAGGAGTTCTCCTCACAGTATTTTCAACAGAGGAATTTGTTAACGTTGGCTGGGACAGTGCAGGTGTAACGACAGGCCCCGTTACAGTGCCACTTGTATTGGCCATGGGTCTTGGTTTGGGCAATGCCGTCTCAGCGGTTGAAGGCTTTGGTATTTTGTCCTTGGCAAGCATTTGCCCGATTATTGCAGTGCTTGGTACGGGAACCGTGATTCAATTCATACAAAAACGTGCTTCGCAGAAAACAAAGACCATCACAGAGGGGCAACAATATGTCTGATCGTAAAATTGTATATCTCACCGACGCAAAACTGATAACTTGCGTTCTACAAAATGGTTTGGCGGAAAAAGTTCTCGATGCGGCGAAAAGTTGTGGGGCGCAAGGGGCAACCGTCAGTTACGCGCGAGGTACTGGCGTTCGGGACAGGATGGGGTTAATCGGCGTAACCATTGATGAAAATAAAGAAGTAGTCAGAATAATTGTATCCGCTGAGCAAGCTGAGCTCGTATTTGAGTCGATGTATATGGCCGCAGAACTGGATACCCCAGGCAAGGGTATCATGTACCTATCTGAACTAGACAAAATTGCTACTTATGTCCCCGATAACGTGCTTGATACTGTCGGCGACAAGTAAAGGAAATTGTGATGCTTGTTGAAATTGGTTTCATTACGTCGCTTGCGTCGGGTCAGAGGATCTACAATGCACTCGCAGACGATGAAGAGATACAGATGATTTTTATGGAGAAGGCAAGAAGCGATGCTCCATTTGTGGAGAGGCAATTTGGAGAATTTGGCGAGACGGCAGTTATTACGATCATTTCAGAAGAGGAAAAATACGAAGGCGTATCTCGTAAGATTTTTAAGCTTGGTGATTTAGGACACTCTGAAAATGGCATAATTCTGATAAATAAACGGATCGCAGAAAAAAACGATTTACCAAAGCATTGATCTATAATGGTCGGCGCTCTCTGTAATTAAATCCCGTAAAATCGTCGTATTGAGGGCTTTGGGCCAAACGTTTGAAGTAAAGTTTGCTCAAGTGAATTTCCCTGATCCCCATCCACACAGATACAGTCTTCTCAAATAATCCGCGCGATCGCAACTGCAAACCGCGATCCCAGGGTTACCAATGCCACCCAACATAATACGGCAAGGCCCGAAGAACCCAAGGCCCTTTGGCGCGCATCATTAAGATGATGCCTCTCATCATCGCGGCAACTTTCAAGTTTTTGTCTGATCTCCCAATGTGTACTCTCAAGCCGAAGACGGTCAATCTGCGCTGAGTAATGGATATCAACAAATTTTTCCACGGCCTCAACCGTGCGGAAAACAGAGTTGCTCCCGAAAATCGCGGGCAGGTAGCCAGTTAAAAAACCGGCCGCGCGCCAGAGAAATAGAAGTTTACTTCTTTTCGAGCGCGGCAGCAGTCTATCCATCAACGCTAGATGATCACGCTCAGTGCCTAGGTGATGCTTTGCAAAGTTTACGACGGCGGGATCACGGGATACGGCCAATATTCCTTGGTATATGGCCACAGCACCCGTCTCGCCAGCGTGATCTGACCGAAGCTCGCGTATAAGCCAGGGAGGCATTTTCATCATCATCGAATTATTGGTTAGGAGTTACACACGGAAATTCTAAGGGTTGTGAGAACGTACACAGTTTGGATACGGAGTTGATCCACATCCCGACCAACAAAATTTATCAGCCCCCCTAATCCGTTACTATTTCAAACAACCCTTTTTCGCCCCATGGTCCACTGATCACCTTCTCACACGCTGACAAAATCACTTCCCGCGTCTCCGGCGCTGGAATGATCAGATAATATCTAACGCTAAAACTTCTCCACAGCATGGCGACAGCGTTTACCCCGTAGGGAATATGATCTTTAACCTCTGCTAAGCGTTTGGTTATCTGTTCGTAAATGGATCCCTGTCGTGACGCGTGATTGTAGATTACCAGGGACTGATTTCTGTCCACAAATGGCGAAAGATCCGACCAATACAAATATTTTGGGCCCTTCGCACTCAAGGGACTTGGATTGTTGGTCTCAAGCCCATTGTCAGGGTCAAAAAATACGACGTCACGGCCCGTAGTTTGAACCACGCAATCTAATAACCACCTGTCTCTGACTCGTGCTCTCTGCCATCGGCCCTGCCGACGGGATAAAGGCGGAAGGCGGCTAAAATCAAGCGGATCACCATGGAACAGTGTATCCGCGCCCAATATCTTCGATTTTTCAACCGCCCGAATATTTCGTTGCCCTGTTGAAACCAGCTGAGCCATCGCGTCATGAAGCGCAGGATCACACCTTCGAAATTTTTCGCGTCCGATGTATGCAGTGTGCTTACCATCGAAATTATGTGTCTCGTCAGGAACCAGATACCACGCAAGAGCGGTGCTGAGGCCTGATTTTGCGAAAGCGCGCATTAGCCCGTACTTCGAGAAATCGCCGATGTCCCCCGTATATCTATTCTGCATACGCTACTCCCGCGGTTTTTATCCTTACCTGAGCGAAAAAGCTCGCTTCTTCACAAATGATATCTAAGTTAGGCGACACAGCGTTCTCTCGAAACCAATGCGTCAACTTTTCTTTGTTCTTGCCTTGAGAGTCTTATTTACAACTTTCATCACCACGATTATGGCTTTGGGGGGGGGAAGCCTAATGAATTCTTACTCGGAAATAAAAAATATGTGCCAAAACCCCGGTTGTTTGTTGGCAACCAGTCAACATGGAGAGAAAGTCTGGCCGCAAGACATTTTCCCAGGGGCGGACAGGCTCGTAAAACGGTGGGCGTCAGCTAAATGAAAAAATTAGTCATCATTGTATTTGTAGTCATTATTTTATTATTTGGGGGCATTATCACGTTTATGCAACAAATGGAGGTGGGGCCCTTTGCCAAAGAAGAGAGTGTGGACGCGGTTCCAAATGGGGATGAAGAGGCGGCCAGCACGGCATCAGGTAACTCTGAAACTCAACTCATCGACATGGAACCGATCACCGTTCCTGTTTTTATGGGGGACAGTGTGCAGGCCCCACTCAGACTTCAGGTTAGAATAGGGTTTAAAATCGACAATCCAAAAAATGAAGGCTCTGAGTTGAGCACAATTGAGGAAAGTCAGCGGCGGACAGAGCGGCTTGAGAAATATATGCCAAAACTTCAGGACGCATTTGTTGTATACTTGATCTCTTATGTCCCGCGCCAGTACCGCAGAAATTCCAAGCTTAATACACAGGAAATTGCGAACAGGCTGAGGGAGGTTGGGCAACGGACGATTGGTAAAAGCAGAATCCTGTCAGTCGAAATCAAGATAGCTGAAACTGAAACACAAGCTGACGCTGAAGCTGAAGCACAAGCACCCTCCGGCCAATAGAGAGGCTTCTGCCAAATTCACCTTAAGTAAAACTCATATCTATGACGTTATTCCAATCCTAGGGACCGACAAGCGGGATCGCCTCCGGCTCAGGGGCGTTGCGAAAAATTAAGCGTGCGACGCTCCAACCTGGGATATTGGCCGGAGTAAGCGGGAAGGGGCGGGCAATACGAGCTAACACACTCCCGAATGAGACCGCCTTTAGTCCTTATCCAAGTTATTTATTTGTCCAGCCTAAGGTGATGGGATGCGCTTTGCGCTGCTCCTCTGTTTTCCCCGTGTGCTTACCCGCATCCCAACCGACCTGAGCTAGAACCTCACTCGCCCAATCCACTGACTCCTGATCAGTCACCGTGGCAATGGTATCATTCCAGCGATTTAGGAACCCACCTACAGCAATCACCGCAAGAATTTCAATAATCTGTGTGTCCGTGAAATGCTTACGGAGTTCCTCAAAATTTTCAGGCTCCACAGCATTGGGTGCAACGCCTGCCGCAAAGGCCAGATCAAGCGCCGCCCGCTCAGCCTGCGTAAACAAGTCAGAATCCTGATACGTCCACATAGCTTGGATCTTTTCATCTGACACCCCAATCCGATGGAGATGATAGGAGCCATGGGATTGGCAGTGAAGGCAGCCGCTGGCAAGACTCGCCGCCGTGAAAACAAACTGTTTAAGCTCACCTGAAACCTCACGAGTTGGGAAAACGAGCTTAAATATGTTGTTCATGGACTCCCGGAGTTCCGGCCAGTTCTCCATTTCAAAATTCTGCCGGTCATGATACCCGTCGTTCGCCATATTCGTCTTCCTTTTTTATTTAAATGAAACGTCCGTAAAGTGAAACGCGCGAAAGTGCTCACCGTCAAGACTTGACCATTGATTAAAAGGCAATTTCCCCGTCTAAAAACACGAGTTTTGTACGAGTCGGGATGATATTTATCGAAAATTCGTGGCGTCGCGTCTAATGCGCCAGCAAGTCAGGAGCGCAGGTGCGATATTCATCGCAGTCGTCAAGGTGCCGGAGGAGGACGTCGGCCCGTGTCTTCGAGACCAGATTAATTTACGCCACGGTAGCGCGCAACGGAGACCAACAGCGGTGATTTTTCAGCAATAAGAAAGGTCAGACATGACTGGACCCACTACCCTCGAAGAAATGAACGTGCCCTTGTACTACATTGCTGGAAATGCTGCCGGGGCTGGGTTTGAGACCCCGCCCAACCCTTGCGGCCAATCCCTCCGCACTTGGGTGCGGTCCCTCGGCGGTATGCAGAAAGAGGCACTGGTGGTAAACGCGGCAAGCGAGAGGGCAGTATGTTGTCCGGCGCCTTAGCTCCTGAATTAAGCGTCCATTGTAACGCGGACTGCGGCGATGCAACTTTGAGAGCATTGCTGTATGAAGCGGTGGAGGCTTCGCCACTGAACGGGCTGGCGCGGGGTAAACATCCGAGCCTCTTTAATTTAGTGCACAATGGCCAGGAGATTATCCCGACCCAGGTCACGTCGCTAGCTAGTGATCCGTTACCGGAGCCGGGTGACCGGTTCCCGAACCTCGCGCCTCTAGTAAATAGTCCTGCGGTGGATAATCTCATCAGCGAACTATCCCCAGAATCAGAAGGTTACGCCTCTCTTGAAATCACGCGAAATGAAGGCCCCCAGTTGGCTGCAAACCAGCACCTCCTGCATATGTACACGACCTGTCGTATCCGCGATGACGGCATCAAAGTGATTTACAAGGAGCAACTTCAAGATGCAGTGCCGGAGTGGCGTTATCTGTCTGAAGAAGCCCAGGGGCTCGGAGGCCAGGGCCGCGCCCCAGACGCCGCATCACTAATTTCTGCTGGCATAGGACTGTGTTTCATGACCCAGATGGGCCGGTATTCTGGTATGACCACGAAGTCCATGAAAAACTACGCAATCATACAGGACACGCATTTCTCCCTTGGGGGTGCATCGCACGGCACCGGCCAGGCGGGAACGGCTCAGCCTGTCGAAACTCACGTGTATATTAAATCGGATCTGCAAGATGACGTGGCACAGGATATTCTCGGCATCGGCGAGCGGACGTGCTTTTTACATGCATTTTGCCGGGATGATCTCAAACCAAAGGTGCGCTCCGTTCGAACCGAACATGCGGCATAACAGAGACCAAATTGGATACCCCTCTCCGTTCACCAGTTGACCCGCTCTAGGCAATCAATTTATCCTAACAAAAAATGGGGTAGGACGTTTACTCATGGCGTGGACAAACAAAGAAATTTCAGCCCTTGTGGAACCCGATCGGGCACACCGCAAAGCCTATACGGATGAGGATCTATTTGAGCTTGAGATGGAGCGCATTTTTGAGCGCGCCTGGATTTATGTTGGACACGAAAGCCAAGTCAAAAATCCGGGCGACTATTATCTCGCACGAATAGGCCGCCAGCCAATGATGATGACCCGAGACCATTATGGAGAGGTTCATGTTCTGTATAATCGCTGTCCCCACCGCGGGGCCCAGTTGTGCTCGGCCCGAAGCGGCAATGCGGGCAAACGGATCCGCTGTTCCTACCATGCCTGGATGTTTGGCTTGGATGGCAAACTAGAGAGCATCCCAGCCATAGATGGTTATGATGGCACCAATCTCACCATCGATGGGGAAGATTTTCAGGTTCCCAAAGCGGCACGCGCTGCGAGTTACCGGGGCTTCTGGTTTGCTTCTCTAGCCGAGGATGGGATCAGCCTGGAAGAACAATTGGGTGAGGCAAAGACAGGTTTTGATCAGCTCATTGACCGGGCGCCCGGCAGAGAGACCGAGGTGGTAGGAGAATGTTTCCACATGGTTCAACACTCCAACTGGAAGATCTTCCTGGAGAACCAACTGGACGCCTCGCACCCTGGTGCAACCCACGAATCCACAGGCATCGCCGCCCAAATGGTAGAGCGGGACATGCGAGCCGATGGTCGCAGCCCGCCCTTATCATATGGATTTTTATCGGATTTTGCTCGGCTGGGCATCGATGGGTGGGGCAAGTTTGGAACTGTGGGTCATCCGCACGGCCACTGCACGCTGGAGGGCTATATGGGACTCCGTCCAGACGACCCCGAAACTAATGCCTACGTTAAAGCCATGTACGAGTCATACGGCGAGGAACGAGCAGAGGAAATTCTGGGCGTGAACCTGCACCACTCGCTCATTTATCCCTGCATGTCTATTCAACCGCCCTTACAACAGCTGCGGACCATAAGGCCCATAAGTCCGACCCGCACCATGTCGGAGATCTGGCACTTCCGTCTCAAGGGGGCGCCAGAGGCGATCTATCAGCGCGCGCTCGGCTACTATTACCTTGTAAACTCGCCCTCAACTATGGTGAACGCGGATGATTTATTCAACTGGTGGAAGGTTCAGCATGGCCTTGATTCCCAAGGCGGCGATTGGGTGAGTTTCCATCGTAACGCGGGCTTCGACATTATCGATGGCAATCTCAGGAAATCGCCAGAGGGATCTATGAGCGAAATGCCGTTGCGACATATGATGCATGTATGGCGGGATTACATGACCGCAGAAGAAGGAGCTTAATAGTGGGAGAAGCTGCTGAAAAGCTCGCCGCATCCGATCCGCACGCCGTCGCAAATGTGAGCATCGAAACCCAGTTGGCCGTGGAGCGCTTCCTCGCCCGTCAGGCAGAAATTCTGGACGAAAAACGGTGGGACGATTGGCTGGCACTATTTACCGAGGACGGCCATTATTGGATGCCGGCACACGAAGATCAGATCGATGGCGAGGGAGTGCCAAATATTTTCTGGGAAAACCTGGACATGATGCAAATGCGCATCAATAGGAACAACCACCCGCAGGCCCATAGCCAGGCGCCGGAAAATCGTCTTTGCCACGTGGTCTCCAATGTCATCATTGAGAGCGAAGATGCGACTGGTGATATTATCGTGCGCTCACGCTTCCACTGCGCCGAGTATCTAAGATACGATGTACGCAATTTTACTGGCAAATACCGACACTGCCTCAAGAAAACCGATGATGGGTATAAGATACAGCTCCAGCGGGCCGATTTGGTCAACCGAGAGGGTCCGTTCGAATATGTATTGCAGTGGTGGGTATAGAGGATCACGCAGGCCTAATGGACGACTTGAAGGACTCATTCTACCCGTTTTAGTCCGCCTGTTACTCTCTGTTTCCTAATTTTGGCGCGGGTGCGATTTAGAGGACCTAGCGGCGAAACAGTGCTTTATTTCTGATGAAGAAGAATGCGACAGTGGCCTAATTAATACCCTTGCAGCGACCCCCGGCTCAAAGCATAAAATCGACTTTGAGAGAGCGCCAAATGGAGTACAGGTATCGAGAAAAAACTGTTTACGCGTTCAACGAGTTATCTCGGCACCATCTATTCGAGTGGTACAACAGATGCCGTCGCGGCCCGCCAGATGATTAATCACTCGCGGGACGATGATAACTGGAGGGGTTCTTAAATAGGTCAGGATGCCGCGCCGAGGCATTAAAACGTGTAGATTAACGTTTTGGAGAGAGAAAAATGGTTTACGATTTTTACTACTGGCCGCATATCCTCGGACGTGGAGAAGTGGTGCGCCTGGCCCTCGAGGAGGCGGGTGCCGAATATCGGGATGTAGCGCGTGAACCGGACGAGCCGGACGCACAACGACAAGTTATTCTGGATATACTGATGGACACTACCCACACAAGACCGCCCTTTGCGCCTCCTTTTTTGGTGGACGGCGATATAACAATTGCTCATGCGGCTAACATTCTACACTACCTTGGACCTAAGATCGGGCTCGCGCCCGATAGCGAGGGTGATATTTATTTTGCACATCAGTTACAGCTTACAATCACGGATCTTCTTATGGAGGTGCATGATACTCACCACCCCATTACCAGTCAGATGTATTACGAAGATCAAATAGAAGAATCCAAAAAGCGCGCCGCCGCCTTTGTCGAGATGCGTATCCCCAAACATCTAGCTTATTACGAGAAAATCCTGACCAACAATCCGTCAGGCTCCGGCTGGCTCATTGGAGAGGATCTCTCCTACCCTGACCTCTCGCTTTTCCAGGTTATCGAAGGCTTGCGGTATGCCTTTCCAAATGGGTTTGGAAAAGCGGAAGGTGAATACCCCCACGTTATCGAGCTTAGAGACAAAGTTGCAGAAAGGCCCAAAACAGCAAACTATCTGGCCTCTGAACGGCGAATTGATTTTAATACCATGGGTGTCTTTCGGCATTATCCCGAACTTGATCCTGCATAACGTCCACGCGCGGGAGATAAAAAGAAATTGCTCGCAATTTGGGTAGAATTAAAAAATTCTGGGCTTACATTTATTTTTCATTTCATCTTATATTTTTTATACTTCTTTTCAGACCCTTAATACCAATCGATTAATATATCGGTGGAGATTGCTGTCTGGAATTCGGCCGGATGACCAATCAAAATCTACCGGGATAATACCGTCTGCTTGATAGGCTTTGTTTTCGTAATATCCATAACGGATCCAGACAATGAGCCTGGAAAATTCTTTTGGGGGTTTGGCACGATGTAAACCCGAGGGATCAGATATGAATGCATCGCCAGCTTTGCCATTGATTTGTGATATCTGCTCCCCAAAAATCCTCTCATAAATACGGTCACCACCATAACAAGCCCCCTCAAACAAATCTTCAAATTCCACCTTTACCCATTGAGGTGATTCGTCTGTGCCGATATTAATAAGTGGAAAGGAAGTACCCTTTAATAATTCTCTGGTTAAATCCTGACTGTGGGTACCCCGAATGTATTCATGAGCACCAGACCCTTCGTCTGTGTCAGTGAGATATAGAAAAAGGACACAATTCTTAAAGTCATCCTCATCTCGGTGAAACCCCTGCGTCATCTTTTCCTCCACCTCATGGCCGGGAAATGACCACCATGCATTCAATGAGTAGAGTGTAGGCAAACAGCCGAGGTACTCGGAAGCAAGTGCCAACATTTCCGGTGCATTGGCTAGCTCCAGTATATAAGGAGCATCGATAACATCGTTCATTCTAAACGAACCGAACGGAAAATTGGTGGCACCAGCATCTAACTTGCGGGGAACTAGATCACTTTTTGAGACTAAATGAGCATTATAGCAGGGTAGTTGGCTAAAGTAGCTATTAGTCTCAAGAATTTGGCGTTTATTGAGGTGTGAACCCAACTCGATAAAGCCATTGTGATTTAAGGTTTCTACGCTTTTCTTTATGTCTCGACGAGGTTGGAAATTATCGTAGTCATTGAAGATATTAGAGTTTTCTAGATAGAGTCTAATCCTTTTAGATAATTCATGAGAAATAGCTTTTTTTTGAGCATAGGAACACTTGCCCTGCAAATCCACTAATTGCTCAAGATTAAAGCTATCTCCAGTGATCATATTGGCCTCCACACGATAAGGCTATAGGCCTCATGCCAAGTGCTGCCAAACTCGAGACGTTTCTCAGCAAAAATTTCTATCCGCTTTTGTGCGGCTAGTTTTCTGATTTTCGTCAAATACCCCGTCAAATACCCCCTCTGACGATGATGTGTAAGTGCTAATTTATCGAAAAGGCGCGCGCTGTCGTAAAATTCCTCTATTGGCTCCAAATGAAGAACAAGACTGGGGCCCGCCGCGATTAGAAAGTCCAACAGGTTGTTGTAATCCTTACCTAACTGTTCCATCGAATGAAGCGTAATTACCGCTGCCCCCGCAAGATTTAGTGCTTCTCCACCTTCCAATGTTTTCATGTTGAAAGGTAACCCACGAATATTAGAAGTTGTTGCACGACCAATAATGTTTACGGTTTCTTGCGCCTCCTCTATACAGTCTGCCCCGATAAGTTCTGTTCCAATTTTCATCTGGTCTAAAAGAAAGAGACTAGTACCTGATCCACAGCCGAGATCCACTATTTTATTCTGGCCTGACAGATACTTTGAGAACAAAAGCCTAAGAAAAATTACGTAAGCGTGATGCTCAAAAAACGGGTCGTTGGTGAAAACAAATTCACCGTCCAGTCTCAACGTCCGGTAACGAAAATAATTGGGGCGAAGATTATCAATACTAGGGCCGTAGGTCCTAACCCTATCTAGAACCTTCCCCCACTCAGTGTTCCAATGTCCAAGTTCTAATTCTACACCGCTTGTATGTTCGGTTAGCTTTAGGTAATCGACCAAAGTTTTATAAAAATCTAATCTCTCATCCTCGCCAGCCAATCGATAGGCCATCGTGGGTAAAGGAAACTTGTCAGTAACCGATAAAACCTCGTTGATATCCATGTCTAGGCGACACGAAAAGTCTTCCTCGTCAAGACTACCATAATTTGATTTCAAAAACTTAGACCCAAAAAATTGGATATAAACATCAACAAAAGTTAGTAGACAGGGTGAAACATACGCAGTTAAAAGGCAAATTTATAACATTACTTTTCCGACTGACATTTGACCATATTGTCAGGCTTAAATCCCTAGCCTCCTTTGAGGGTTTTAATCATTTATTTGGAATTTTTTTACATAATTAAAAAGTAATGATAAGGACTGCCTATCCAATATTTTTAGGGGACCTTAATCGTAAAGAAGATTGACAACGCTGGAATTCCGCCAGTTTTCGGCCATACAATTCCTCATACAAGCTATGCAATTTTTGCAGGGGTAGAATAAGCTCGATTTCGACTATATAGTAGGTCTATCCAGTCAAAAGAGGCTTTAAAACGGAGCAAAAGTTCCGAAGGGTATTTATTACTTTTGCCAATCGCAGGCTGGGAAGAGAAACCAATAACCAAATGGTTAGTATAAACGTAATGCCTATGGAGGTCCGTAATGGCATCCCGCTCTGAGATGAACAAAAAACCGCAGGCTGAAAATTTACAGCCAAAGGTTAGAAAGTGCCTAATGTGCTCTGACATGTTCCAATCAAATCATATTGGCGAACGTGTATGCCCAGATTGCAAAAGCACGTCGACCTGGCGGCAAACAGGAATAGCAATCTAACGCTTTTCCATATCAATGACTTAAATAAGGATGCGCGCACTAGCCGCATCCTTATTTTATTCAGAGAGATGTATCGGGTAGAAACGTGGTCGCTGCTCGCGCATTAATCCATTAAAGAGGGTAGCTCTCCGGATCAATGGCACCGAAAAGAGCACGCAAGCTAACAGGCCAAGCCGTCAGGTTATCCAAGTTAACCCTCTCATATACGTAGTCAGGTAATATTGCGATAGAACCAAAGCACGAAATGTCTGCGATTGTTCCGTGATCTGCGGCAAGCCAAGCACGGCCACTCAAATATCCGTCCATAACCCCAGCACGCGGCTGGCTTTTAACGCTAGCATTTGACGGATGGGGTAGAGCGATAGGAACGGTGGCTTTTTGTGTTCACCGACATACATATCCAGTTCCATGAGCGCAAAGTCCTGCTCAGAATGGCGAGAAACCGTCGGACATTATATTCGTTCACTGATGCCAACCTGGCATGGACCGTGATTATAGGGAACCAACTGTAATGCGTTATATATTTAGCATTATATGATTTGACCGAGGATAAACCCGGCCAGGACCAGCCAACCAAACAGCCGGTTGGATTTAAATTTGCACAAGCAATCATCCGGATTATTGATTGAGACGGTAGCCACCTGCCAGCCGGCCTGAAGAGCGGCGAGACCCAACGCCCCATAAAATGGCCAGCTCAAGTGCATGAGCCATCCCGACAGGCCGACCAGGGCGACCGCCGCGACATAAAAGACTCCTAGCCAAGGCCGTGTGTGAGCGCCTAGCCTCAGCGCTAATGACTTCACACCGAGAATTAAATCATCCTCCTTATCCTGATGCGCATAAATAGTATCGTATCCAAGAGTCCAAAAAATACCGCCCGCATAAAGAATAAGAGCCGGCGCCTGAACATCACCTCGCACGACTGCCCATCCCAACAGTGCACCCCAGTTAAAGGTCAAACCCAAGAAAAACTGGGGCCAATGAGTAATCCGCTTCATAAATGGGTAAACAGCAACCAACAAGAGTGACGCGGCTCCGAGGCCAATGGCGAATGGATTAAATTGGATGAGGATGAGACATCCGATTAGACTCAAAGCGACTAGATAGAAGATCGCCTGGCGGACACTTACAGCGCCGGAAGGGATCGGGCGGTCTGCCGTTCGTGCCACCTTGGCATCAAACTCCCGGTCGGAAATGTCATTAAATGTGCATCCCGCACCACGCATCACTGCGGCGCCAATGCCGAACAGAACAAAAAACCACAAGGTTTGACCAACGCCGCTAGCCCCCGGCGACCAGTCTGCAGTCGCCAGCGAAACTGACCACCATCCGGGAAATAAAAGCAGCCAGGTTCCGATGGGCCGATCGAACCGCGCTATGCGGGCGTAGGGCCGAAGCCTGGCCGGCAGGTATTTATCCACCCAGGCACCTTTCGGGATATCACTTGCGGCCACGGCCTCGCTTTTAGCTGTCTCGGTCATCTGCCCATTATTGTGAGTTAGGCCACGGCAAGCAATCTATGAACGAGGAATTTTAATCCCCGCCCTATAGACTGCCGGTTAACCCCTGAGAGAGGTCAGGCATCATCCACGAGGCGGGGCCGAGGAGTATCAATAATTTCATCGGCCGATAGGTCTTCGCCCATCTCGACTTCGCTAATGCGCTCGCCACGCTTCGTCACCTTATCAGTGGAAATCCTAATCTGACGAAGATCATCATCTGCCTGCCCAATGTGGCGCTGTAATTTGCCCACCCGGTCATCAATCCGGGACACATCTTCTAGCAATTTATAGACCTCCCCCTGGATCACCCCGGCCTGCTCGCGCATGTGAACATCCTTGAGGACGGCCCGGACGGTATTGAGTGTAGCCATCAGGGTGGTCGGGGAGACAATCCATACTTTCACCCGATAGGACCTCTCGACCACGTTCGGCAGACTGGCATGGAGTTCGGCATAGACTGCTTCGGAGGGCAGAAACATCATTGCAGACTCAGCTGTCTCGCCGGGCACAATATATTTTTCGCTTATATCTCTGACATGCTTAGTCACAGCCGCCCCAAAGCCCCGGAGTGCTTTTTGGCGGGTCTCATCGTCCTCGGCATTCCGAAAGACGTGATAGCTCTCCAAGGGAAACTTTGAGTCGATGACAATGGAGCCTGGCGGATTGGGGAGGGTCAGCAAACAGTCCGCCCGGGTGCCATTCGACATCTGCACCTGAAATTCATAAGCCGAGGGTGGCAGAATGGATGATACCAAATCGTTGAGCTGGAGTTCGCCAAAAGCACCGCGCGCTTGTTTATTGGACAGGATATCTTGCAGCCCCACGACCTGCTGAGAGAGGACCGTTATTTTCTGCTGCGCCGCGTCAATAACTGCCAAACGCTCATGAAGTTCTTTCAACGTCTGACCGGTTTTTTCTGTCTGCTGGGTGAGCCCGTCACCCATCCGTTTTGAGAGCGCCTCGAGCCGCTCGTTCATATCCTGCTGGCTTTGCTGCAAACGCCCGGAGAGTTCCAAATGAGACGCCGACAAGCGTTCTGCCATATCTCCCATTTGGGAGAGCTGCCGGTTTACCTCCTTGCGCGACCTATCACCCCGAAAGACCAGGAACAGCACAGCGATCAATAAAACACCGGCGATAAGGAAAAGGATTTCCAAAACATCCATGCTGGGAATCCTGCCCGAGTCGCCGTAACGGGGCAATAGGGTAATCCGGAAGGAACTTTTCCAGACTGTGATAGGCCGCCCGCCAATCCTGAAAGCGTACCTGCTTTGAAATTTCGTTACGAGGCAGAAGCAAACGCGGAAGCGTCGATGTTTAAGAGATGTGCTGCATTGCCACCCATTATCTGGGCTTTGTCCCCATCACTGAGGCCTTGGACGGCCTCCACGTGGCCAACCGGGTCTGTTTCCGCCATATCATACGGATAATCTGTTCCCATCACGACGTGATCCGGGCCCCATACCTCGATCATGTGGCGGAGCTGGGTTTCCGTGAATACCACGGTATCAAAGTAAAGCTGCTTCATCACATCCGTGGGCGCCCGGTCAATGTTCACCCTACAGTCGTCCCGAAGGTGGTACGGGTGATCGAACCGTCCGTAATAAGCTGGGATATAGCCACCACCATGCGCAATACATACCTTCAGCCCCGGAAATTTATCAAGATAACCATCGAATACTAAATGCCCCACAGCAAGCGCTGACTCGAGAGGATGACCAATTGTATTTCGGAAATAATGATCATCCATGCGATCCTTAAACGATGTTCCGATGGGATGCATAAAGATTAGGGTATCCAACTCCTCCACACGGGCAAAAAACCGCTCGAGACCGGCACGGGTCAGGTCCTGACCCCGCACGTTGGTGGAAATCTCCACCCCTTTGAACCCATTTTCCCCAATGCATCGGTTCAATTCCTCAATGGCCATATCACAATCCTGTAGAGGTACTGTGCAGAGACCGACAAAGCGGTCTGGATGGCTTGCGACCATTTCTGCCACTTTATCATTAACCACTTTTGACGTACCCCGAGCGAATTCCGCGTCATAAGCGTAGTTATAGTGAAATGGCGACGGAGAAACCGCCTGCACATCCACGCCCTGTACGTCCATGTCTTTGAGGCGCACATCAGCGTCTGTTAGCTGCGGCCAAATCGTGGTCTGCTGCTTTTTATTAATCTCCGCCGTAATCGGATTGGTATCCACCATGGTGCGGCCTGTATCTCTAGGGGACAGGCTCTTCAGCATCTCATCCGCTTCCGCGACATGGAGATGGCAGTGGATGTCAACGGTGAAGTGCTTTTTTCCATCACTGACGGTCTGAGCATGGCCAGCGGGCGCGTGGGCGGCTTGGTTGTGGTGGACGTGGCCTGGGGCCTGACATTTGAAAAACATAGATATTTCCTCGGAAGGACTGGTGTCTAATACGTATGATCGGCAATTAAGCTGATCGTCTCTACCGTGCCAGACGCTTTTTTTCAATCGGCAAGTCGATGGAGGTGGTCCGCCAATATCTCAGGCGCAGACATGAAAGGGGAATGGCTGGTCCCCATAGTGATGACCGGGGCACACGGGTGCCTTTCCCAGCACGCCCGCTGCTGGGAAATGGGAATAGCACGATCTTCTGTGCATTCGATGTAAACCCGAGGGATCGACCCCCAGCGAGCGTCACTTGTCCGCACCTTGGTCTGGGCGATGACGGTGGCTTGGGGACATAGTCTTTCCTTGACCCAGGATACCGTCTCCTCATCACAATCGGCGTAAAAAGTTGGTTTAATCCCTTCGTCAGCAATGACCATGGTCTTTTTATCGCTGGAAAAAATCCGGTAATTTCCGGTGAGCGAGCCCTCAGCTCCGCCGCCATCCAAGTCGAAACGGCTCTCATTATCACCGGGAATAAATGCAGTCAGATAAACCAGCTTGGAAATTAGCCCCGGATAATCTTCACCCGCCTGCGTTATCGTAATGCCGCCTAGGGAGTGCCCAACCAGATGAACTGGACTAGGTGCCTGACTGAGCACCACGCCGACCCGCGTGACATAGTCCGCCAGGGTAACGTCAGCTGCATCCATTTGATCCGCGCCATGGGCGGGCATATCCGGCGCAAACACCGTATGACCCCTGGCTTCCAGAAGCGGAGTAACCCGGTCCCAACACCAGCCGCCATGAAAGGCTCCGTGAACAAAAACAAATACTGCCATTTCATGAGGTTAAGGGAGCACGAAAGAGAGGTCACGCAATTAGTTAAGCGATGAGGGAAGCGGCTTCTGTCCGATAATGGCAGACACGCCGTCACACTTTAATCAGTTGTTTTCCGAAATTCTCACTATGCAACAATTTCAGAAAAGCTGCTGCCATGTTGCCAATACCTTCGGAGACGTCTTCCTTAAATTGAAAGTCACCGAGCTGCACCAATTTAGCAATATGGGCCCTCGCCTCTGGATAATCGTCGACAAAATCAAAGACAAGAAACCCTTGAACGCGGGCGCGGGAAACGAGGATTTGGCGGTGATAGCGAGGGCCGACGTCCGGCGAGCCGAGCCGGTCGGCCAAGGACACTGTACCGCAAATGGCAATCCGGGCTCTCGGCGCCAAATTCTCCATCACAGCGTCATGGATGGGCCCTGCGGTATTATCAAAAAAGCCATTTACCCCGTCGGGACAGGCCGCCCTGAGGGCGCCCGAAAGGTCCGACGTTGATCGGTAATTCACTCCGGCGTCGTAGCCGATTTGATTACACCACGCCAATTTTTCCGCCGAGGACGCAACGGCCACCATCCTACAGCCATGAGCAGCACCCAATTGACCGACCACTTGCCCGACCGCGCCAGACGCAGCAGAGACCAAAATAGTGTCACCCGGTTGTGCATTAATCACCTTAAAAAGGCCAAAATAAGCAGTCAGCCCGGGCATACCCAGATAACCTAGGGAACTTTGGATGGGCGCCAGAGCCGGATCCACTTTGGTGATATTGCTCTTTGGGCCGAGCACCGCGTATTCCTGCCAACCGAAATCCCGAGTTTCAATGATGTCGCCTTCCTTATAGGCCGGCGAGCGGCTCTCAATCACTTCACCAACACCGCCGCCCTGCATCAGGCCGCCCGGTACCACACCCGCCGCATAATTTGGGCCTGGCGCGATACGGCCCCGCATATAAGGGTCTACGGATAAATAACGTGCGTGAACCAGAATTTCTCCATCCTTAATAGCCGGCACTTCAACGTTTTCCTGCAGGCAAAAATGACTTTCATTCGGCATGCCTTTTGGATAATCCGCCAGCACCCAGCGCCGGTTGGAGAGGTTCGAGCTCAAAGTTAGACCTCCGTGCCACCGACTGTCAGTTCGTCCAAGAGCATGG
>PBNV01000056.1 GCA_002723345.1 Rhodospirillaceae bacterium | reverse complement strand
GGATGCCACATTGGATACCGCGCTTCCCGAAATTGAGCCAAAAAGACCCGACGCTACTACCGCAATTTTCGCAGACCCACCGCGCGAATGTCCCATTAGCGCCGCAGCTAAATCGGTAAAATATTCTGACCCACCCGAGCGCAGTAATACCTGACCCAAAAAGATAAAAATGACCACGACCGTAAAAATTATGATGAGCGGAGTACCCAACAGGGCATTAGTATCAACGCCTAGGTAAGAGAAGAATTTCGATAATTCCAATGACCTGCCGGATAGAACCCCAGGTACTAGATGGCCCAAAAGTCCATATGCCATAAAGACAAAAAGCACACACAGCAAACCCCAGCCCGCCGTTCGCCGTAGGGCCTCTGCTGTCAACACTATCAGGAGAAAGCCGACGATCGATGACTCGACCGGTAAGTAAGCAACCTGGTCAAGCAATAATGGGTATCGGAAAAACAAATACCAACCGAGGATAAAGCCAACCAATGCCGCTAAGGCATCGTACCATGGCAAGTGTCTTAAACGTTGGTTTCCAGCCCGGATATTTAGAAAAATAATGGCAAAAGTTAACCCTAGCACGCCGCAAATAACTTGTTCAGTTATTAGAGCAATCCCCAGATCAACGACAATACCGCTAGCCCAAATTATGCCAATGATAGCGAGCGCAGCGCCAAGCCAAGGTGTCAACGCCCGTGCCATTTTTGACGACGGCACGGGCGCTTCTTCCGATGTATTTGGAACTTGGGCTATTTCCAAATACCCTTTTCCTTAAACAGTTTGATAGCCCCAGGATGGTATTTGAGATCACCCTGTTTTTTCGACATACCCTTCGGGTTAAACCCACGCCACATGGGCGACGCGCCGACCAGTGACTTTTTGTTATCGTGCATTGCTTTAGCAACACGATAAGCCACATCATCTGAAACGTGTTTGCCGGCAAACAGCATGTAATCAAAATGGAATAAATTTGTTGGCACTTCGACACCCGGGATTTTTGGGTTGGGCTGTACCGTCCTAATGTCTGCACCGGGCATCATTTTCGCTACCTTCGCTTGAGTGGCCGGAGACATGTCCATGGAGATAAAACGAATGCCGCCGGTTTTCTTGGCGATCAGCTTCATAAAACCAGAACCATAAGCCCCGATAGCAAAATCGATCTTCCCGGCCATCAAGGCCTTCCAACTCGGCACAAGAGCGGAGATAGGGACGTTCTTGGTATCGGAAATTGTAAGGTCGCCAGTCGCAAGAGCCGTTTTGATGATTTCATTAAAAAGCGGTGCAGCTTTGAAGCCCGTGGGAGCGCGAGAGCCCTTAAGGTCTCCAACCGATCTAAAATTGGTCTTTTTACCGACTAATGGTCCCACCCTGAATTTCATCAATGTTGCTACCAGGCGAATATTTGGGTTCGGCCGTCCTTCGGACAAAACTTGGCCATTAATTGACCACGCTGTTTGCATGATATTAGCAACGCCAAACTCCAGCGAGCCGTCATTTACAGCCGGTATGTATTTTTGAGTGCCGGCCATAGGCGTTGGACGCATTTGCATCCCTGCATGTTGAGAAGCGACCTTTGCAATCGCAGCAGACACCTGACTAGTAGCACCTTTGGCGGTGGTCCCTATACCGACGGTCTGGGCCGATGCCACGCTCGCCGTAATGACGATGGCGCCAGCGGCCAATAAAACAGATTTGAATGCCATTCTCCTAATCTCCCTTTTTGGATGAATGATGTGGTTTGACTTTATGAGTTTTAGTAAGTTTTCTTGAACGACGTTGAACCTAATACAATAAGTACCCGCTTGAAATCAAATCTTGAAGGGACCGATAGTTGACTACCCACTCCCCCATTTTGGTCACAGGCGCATCCGGCAAAACTGGCAGCAAGGTTGTCGCGGCCTTGTCGGCGCGAGGCGCATGCGTGCGGGCTTTTATTCGCAGAGAAGACGCCGCGCCGGCGTTAGTAAAACTGGGGGCGTCAGAGACCGTTCTGGGTGATTTATATGACGATGAAAGCCTAAAAACGGCGTTGGCAGGCTGCCGAAGTGTAATCCACATTTGTCCGCCTATGAACCCTGATGAAACGAGCATCGCAAAAAGTATTACAGACTACTGTCTCGCTGCCGGCGTCGGGAGGCTCATTCTATACTCCGTTCTGCACCCTCTCATGGAAGACGTGCCGCATCACGATCACAAAATGCACGCGGAACGCTACCTAGTGAACTCTGGCCAAAACTATACCATTCTTCAGCCATCACGCTATATGCAGCACCTTGTCCCCATCTGGAACATGGTCCTGGAAACCGGCATTCATGCGATGCCGTTCAGCGCTAAAATGAAATTCAGTGTCGCCGACTTACACGACCTCGCAGAAGCCACCGCCGTCGTCGCAATTGAAGAGGGTCACGATAATGCTACATATCAGCTCGCCGGCCCTGAACAATTAAGCCAGACAGACATGGCTGAGATTTTATCCAGCCTCACCGGCAAGGATATTATCGCGCAGGCTAAATCTCTTGAACAGTTTGAAGCGGATGCACGGTCGGGTGGCATGCCAGAGGCCCGCCTCCAAACCATGTTAAAAATGAATGCGCATTACGACTCTCACGGCTTGGTTGGCAACCCGAATGTACTTCGTTGGATTCTTGGACGGGAACCAACGCACTTCAGAGAGTTCGTAACGCGTGATTTACTAACTAGTTAGGTAAGGGAAAGACGAATATGCCGATAGCAGAGACCGACCGGGACCCCAGGCTGAAAGGCCCTTTGGCAGGTGTGCGCGTGATCGAAATGGGCCAGTTGCTGGCAGGCCCTTTTACTTCCTCGCGGCTCGCTGACTTTGGTGCAGAAGTGATCAAGGTTGAGACCCCCGGCAAAGGGGACCCAATGCGTGAGTGGGGTCATCACCGCTTCAAAGGGCGACCAGTCTGGTGGCCTATCCTGGCGCGGAATAAGAAGTCTGTAACCGCAAACCTCCGGGATGAGAGGGGCCAGGACCTTATCCGACAACTCGTTAAAGAAGCTGACGTATTGGTGGAGAACTTCAAACCAGGCACGCTGGAAAAATGGGGGCTCGGTCCGGATGACCTTCACGAGATCAACCCCGGCCTGATCATCGGACGTATCTCCGGCTACGGCCAAACTGGCCCATATGCAGACCGGCCTGGCTTCGCTAGTGTAGGGGAAGCCATGAGCGGCATGCGCTATATCAATGGTTTTCCGGATATGCCGCCACCTCGAAATGGCATCTCTCTGGGCGATACCCTCACCGGTATGTTCGCAGCCCAGGGCATTCTGATGGCGCTCTATCAACGGGACGCCCTGGGCGGTGGCAAAGGCCAAGTCGTAGACGCAGCAATCACCGAAAGCTGCTTTCAGTTGATGGAAGGCACATTGCCAGAATACGACAAGGCGGGCATCGTCCGGAAACCATCTGGCACCGGGCTTCCCAACGTGGCCCCGTCCAATATTTACCCGACCCTGGACGGCAATTATGTGGTGATCGCTGCGAACATCGATCCCATGTACCGCCGCCTATGCACGGCCATGGACAAGCCCGAATTGGCCGATGACCCCCGCTTTGTGGATCACAAAGCACGTGGCGAAAATGCAGAAGAACTGGATGCGATTATCGGCGATTGGTCGAGCACCATGAGCGCGGCCGAACTTACCAAGCATCTGGACGACCATGCGGTCGTTGTCGGTCCCATTAATTCCATTGCCGATTTGGTAAAGGACCCGCACTTTCAGGCCCGGGATATGTTTCTAACGGTAAAAGATGACTTTTTCGGCGACTTTAAAGTGCCGGGTTTCGCCCCAAAATTAACGGAGACTGAGAGCAGCGTGGCCTGGCTTGGACCGCCTGACGTTGGCGCCCATAATCGTGAGATCTACGGCGACCTACTGGGTATGAGTCAAGACGATCTCGAGGCTCTGGCGGCTGATGGCATCATCTGATACCATGTCAGGCCCGAACGAAGGTTATACCACCACACCCTCCGCCTACGGCTACCGGGCAAAGATCGGTGTAATCGTTCCGCCAACCAACACCGTTAACGAAGCGGAGTGGAACCGGATGGCGCCAGAGGGTATTTCAATCCACGCGGCCAGAATGCCGCTGCACGCCGACACAGCGTCTGCAGATGGCAAGAAACTACTTTATGATGATGTGAAAAAGGCGACCTTAGATCTGGTCCAGGCACGGTTGGATTCCATTGCTTACGGATGTACGGCAGGCTCCATGGTGCTGCCCATCACAGAGCTCTCCGAATTTATGTCTGAGATCGCCGGGCGCCCATGCGTAACTACGGCAGCATCCATCGTGAGCGCGCTGCGCAGACTCTCAATATCAAAAGTGGCCCTTGCAACGCCTTACCACCAGGCACTTAACAATCACGAGATTGAGTTTTTGGCCAAAACCGGCATTGAAGTCATCCACGAGCAGGGCCTCGGCATCGGTGGCGGCGGGGCACACGAGTATATTCAAATCGCCCAAACCCCAGAGAGCACGATCCTAAACCATATTCTCTCCGCTGACCGGCCGGAAGCAGACGCCATCGTCGTGTCCTGCACCGACTTTCCGGTCCTAAACCTCATTCACGACGTGGAATGCCGCATCGGTAAACCGGTTATCACGAGTAACCAAGCAACCTTTTGGGCCGCGCTTCGGGCAGCGGGCATTGATGATAAGCTGAACGGAATGGGAGTATTACTGTCCCAATAAGCCCCTAGCCACAAGCGATGCAAGAGATTAGAAAGGAGTATGGTGCTATCCGCAACCGCCCCCTACAAACTCAGAGAAGCAGTGAATTCGACATCCGCATGTTCTAAACCGATTTCCAGAAAACAAAATTATTAGTTTAGAAACTGAGTTACTTGCGCGGTCTAAGCAGCCGTCAAATCCAGGATCTGGGCACCCTATTTTAGAGTACTGGTAAAATAGATGGACCTGGTTAACTCTGGCCTTAACTTGCCCAATTACAACATTGTTCCTTAAATAATCATTTACCCACATGATAGCCAGATGGACGAAATATAAGGAGACAACGATTAAACACGATGCCCCCCGATGTAGAAAACCAGCCTAACGGAAGAAACGGGGTAACCTAGGGCGCCCGGATAGGTTAAGTTAAGTCATCCATGAATTAATAAATATCTCACAGGAACCTAAAATTATGAAAATCGCCATACCTGATCTTATCTCCAACTCATACTTCCCGGCTATTGCTGCTGTGGATTTGGGCTTCTTCAAGGAAGAGGGCCTGGATATGGAACTGGAACTCATCTTTCCCGTCGATCGCACACTCGAAGTCCTGCGGGACGGAGACATTCAGTTCGTCGGCGGTTCTGCTCATTCCACCCCTCACGCCTTTCCAGAATGGGACGGCGGTAAGCTGTTAGGATCTCTTGCCCAAGGTATGTATTGGTTTCTTATCCTCAATAAAAATATCGGTGCTAAACAAGGGGATATTGAAGCGGTCAAAGGGCTCAATATTGGGGCTGCGCCTCTGGTTGACTTGGGGCTTCGGCAGTTACTCATAGACGCCGGAATTGACTTAGAAAAAGACAAGGTCAATATCGCACCGGTCCCCGGCGCATTTCAGGGTAACAATGTGAACTTTGGCGTGACCGCTGCTCAGGCGCTTGAAGACGGGAAGATTGATGGCTTCTGGGCCAATGGCATGGGTGCTGAAGTAGCTGTCACCCGAGGCGCTGGCACTATGGTAATCGATGCTCGACGCGGCGACGGCCCGTCAACGGCCTTCAATTATACCATGCCGGCGCTCATCACCTCTCAGAAGATGATTGACGACGAGCCTGACGCCTGTGCTGCCGCCGTCCGGGCCCTGGTCAAAACCCAAAAAGCGCTTCGGGAAGATGTTAGCCTTGCTACTGAGGTGGGGAAAAAACGTTTCCCAGAAACTGAGGCTGGCCTCATCGCCCAAGTGGTCGAGCGTGACCTGCCATTCTATACTGCTGCCATTACGGAAGATTTCGTTGTGGGCATGAACAAGTTCCAAAAAGATGTGGGCCTCGTCACCGGTGATTTCAAGTATGAACAAGTGGTGGCCACTCAGTTCATGAGCGAGTGGGAGTAGCGCATCATGGTCCTTAGCGCGAAAATCCCAGTCGGTGATCTCGACGTATATGACCGTCAGAACTTTGGTAATCAAAGCGGCTTTGGCATGGCGCCAGCCTTACTGATCGTTGACTTCGTCAATGGGTTTGCCAATCCAGATGAATTTGGCGGCGGCAATATCGGTCGCGCAATTGAAGCGACTAAAGGGCTTTTGACCGAATGCCGTAATGCCGGCATACCGGTGGCGTTTACCCGGGTGGTCTATGCGGATGACGGCGCCGATAACGGCGTTTTCTGTATGAAGGCTCCCGGCCTCAAGGATCTCACCGAGGATGCACTAGGCAGTCAGATCGTCAATGACCTAGCCCCCATCAACGGTGAGTATATTGCGCGCAAAACCCAACCCTCTGCCTTCTTTGGCACGAGCCTGCAGAGTTGGCTTACGGCCAAACACGTGGACACCGTGCTCGTCACCGGATGCACCACGTCCGGCTGCGTTCGGGCCTCCGTGATCGATTCCATGAGTTATAATTTTAAGACTATTGTCGTCACTGACTGCGTGGGCGATCGGGCCATTGGCCCACACGAAGCCAATCTGTTCGACATGGAACAGAAATATGCCGACTTGATGACAAGCTCGGAAGTTATGAGGCGCATCGCAGCCATCTGAGGGACGTTCTGGCTAGGGTAATTGCGTATCTCCGAAGAACCAGCGGATTGCCTCTATCATAGCGTCGGGGTTGGCAATGCCTTGACCCGCGATGTCAAGGGCGCTTCCATGTCCGACAGAAGCGAATCGTATAGGGCTGCCGATGATCACGCCGGCAGCTCCATGGCGCGCCATGACCTTTGCCGGAATATGACCCTGGTCATGCAACATCACGATAAAGGCGTCCGCGTCTTCCCGGTGCAGCATCAGATCTGCTGGGACGGGCCCTTCCAGTTGAATGCCCTCAACACGGGCGTCTTCAATTGCCGGAGCAATAATCTCCGCTTCTTCTTCTCCGAAGAGGCCGCCTTCACTGGCATGTGGGTTCACTCCACTCACTATAATCCGGGGAGCAGGTATCCCCGTGGCAATTAAAGTCTCATGAACCGCCTTGATAACCGAAACAACGCGCTTTCGAGTTATGAGTTCCAGGCTGCGGCGGACACTTGAATGAAGCGTGCAATGGGCGAGGTTCACCCGACCAAATGAGAGCATCATGAAAATATCGTCCTGTGACATTCCGGTCTCCCTCGCCACGAGGGATAAATGGCCGTCATACTCGATGCCCGCCCGATTGATGGACGATTTGGTATTGGGTGCCGCAACTACGGCAGCCACATTACCCTCTAGAGCCATTTGAATGGCAGTCACGCTGCTATCTACAGATGCGATGCCGTTCTGAGCCGTGATTGCACCCATTTGGAATGGGGCTTCGGAAAATTGATCTCGTGCAATCAGGGGAAGATGATTGGTCGCGCCATCTACGTCTGTCAGGGAATTTACAGGATCTACTGTCCCCGGTAGCCCGCCCCCCTTGATATGCGCCTCCACCGCTATAGGGTCTCCCACTAGAACTGGTCGGCAAAGGCGCTGTACGTCCTTATCCAGAGCTGCCTTCAGACAAATTTCTGGTCCGATTCCTCCGGGATCGCCGGTGGAGAGTGCAAGAATAGGACGCTGGGATGTCATTAGAGGGTTCCTGTATCTGAGGGTTCCGCATTGTGAAAAAAGTCCATAGAGGACCTTGACCAATAGGACCTCTAAGCAGATTAAAGACGCTATAAGGTAGCGTCTTCCCGGCGTGGAACAAAGACAAAAGAGGTAACACATGACCCGCTCTATACTTAGTTTAAGCGCCGCATTTACTGCAGCTATCGGCACCTCACCAGCGAGCGCCCATCCCGGGGCGGGAGCCATCCATCTCATAACTCAAGCAGATCACATCGCTGTCCTAGGAGGCACCGCCGTTGTTGTAGGTCTGAGTTTTCTAATCTGGCGCCTAACGCGTAACTAAGCCACCTCCCTCTGCCGAAGCGCTCGCCACACTTTCTCAGCAGTTGCTGGCATCTCGATATGACCGGCACCGGCGCTCGCCAACGCATCATTAATAGCGTTCATTACCGATGGGAGCGACCCAACCGTTCCGGCCTCTCCTGCACCCTTAACGCCGAGGGGGTTATTGGGAGTTGGAAATTCATTACTGGAAATATCGATGTGACATAAGTTATCGGCTCGGGGCATGGCATAGTCCATGAAGGAGCCTGTGATCACTTGGCCGCTAGCCGGATCCACACTAATATCTTCCATCAGAACCTGTCCCACGCCTTGGGCGATGCCGCCATGAATTTGGCCTTTCAGCAAAAGCGGGTTCAACACCGTGCCCACGTCATCGACGACGGTGTATTTCACAATCTCGATTTGACCTGTGGCACGGTCAATCTCGACCTCACTAACATGGCAGCCATTCGGAAAAGTTGGCAGGCCGCCATCGTAAGATCCTACTTCATAAAGGCCTGGCTCCACATCATTCGGGAGCTTAGCCGGCTGAAAGGAGAGCCGCGCCACATCTGCCAATTCAACCGATTTATCGGTTCCGTCAACGGTAAATAGACCGTCCTCAAATGTTATATCGCTCTCCGCGACCTCTAGCATGTGGGCCGCGATTTTGCGGCCTTTATCGATGACCTTCTCCACGGCCAACATGATGGCTGCGCTCCCGCAAGCGGCAGAGCGTGAACCAAAGGTTCCAGAGCCAGCGGTCACGATATCAGAGTCACTATCTCTGTAACGGATTGCGGCGGAGTCCAAACCCAGCTTTTCCGAGACCACCTGCTTAAAGGTTGTTTGATGTCCCTGGCCATGGTCACTGGTTCCCATCAAAAGCGTCATAGTGCCCGATGAGTCAAAGCGGATCTCCGCCGTCTCAATCACACCCCCGGCGGTGCGCTCAATGGTGTTCGTGATGCCGATCCCCCTCAACTTGCCCGTGCTTTCCGACACCTCCCGTCTGCGCGTGAATCCACTTACGTCCGCATTAGCCGTCCCATCCTCCAAATTTTTGAGAAAATTCCCAGACTCATACGTGAAGACCAATCCCGTTGTATAGGGAAGGGCTTCCGCCGGGATCGTGTTTATGCGGCGAAGTTCAACCGGATCAATGTTCAATTCCCGGGCCGCCTTATCAATAGTCGCTTCGATCACATATGCAGCCTCTGGCCGGCCGGCTCCTCGGTAGTGGCCCGTAGTCATAGTGTTGGTCATGACGCCGATTACTTCAACCCGCACTGCTTTCGTCGTATAGGTTCCGGCCAGAGAGCCAAGATTGCCAGTGTTTGGCCCGGTGGCGCGGTCTGAGGTAAAATAAGCGCCAATATTAGCTGTCGTTTTAACCCGGAGAGCCAGAAATTTGCCGGCGTCATCCAGCGCCAGCTCAGCCTCAGAAATATTATCCCGTGCTTGGTCATCAGTGAGCAGGCTCTCTTCCCGATTTCCAACCCACTTGACGGGCCGCCCCAGAATTTCGGCAGCCCACATACAAAAGGCGTATTCTGCATAACAGTGGCCCTTCATGCCAAACCCGCCGCCGACATTGTCGGCGACAGCATGCACATTGGTAAGCGGTATCTTAAAAATCTGGCGCGCCAGAACGGCACGGGTCCTGAAAGCCGACTGGAAGGTGCAGCGAATGGTGTAACGTTCCTCCTCTGCATCATACTCGGCGATGGCGCCACGTGGTTCCATGGTGTTTGCGGTAACCCGGTTGATTATATGAGTGTGGCGCACGACATGGTCTGCAGCAGCAATCAACTTGTCCACCTTGTCTGCATCTCCTTCAGCGTGAAAGAAGGCTTCATTATTGGGGCTACCCTCCCACAAAGTAACAGAGTCGGGCGATGAGGCATCCTCTGTCCGGATCACTGACGGTAAAGGCGAATAGTCGACATTAATCAACTCTGCGGCATCCTGCGCTTGTGCATGGGTCTCCGCCACAATAAAAGCGACCGCCTCGCCCACAAAACGAACCCGGTCCGTAGCTAGGAGCGGCTGCGGTGTGACAAAGCCATCGGACCCGTCCGACATTTTGGTCGCGAGCATGGGCAGGAGTGTGCCAAGCCCCCTTCTCAGATAATCATCCCCGGTCAGAACCAGAAGGACGCCTGGCGAAGCCTTAGCCACAGATACATCAATGGATTTGATCTCCGCGTGAGCATACGGTGACCGAAGAACATGACCTCGGGCCATATTGTAAAGCTTAAAATCATCCACATACCGCCCTCGTCCTCTCAGAATACGAAGATCCTCCTCCCGTTTTGTCGCTTTCCCGATTTTATAGTTCGCCATAGGACCCTCGTTTTCTAGACCGTCAGAATGATTTTGCCGAGATGAGCCGAAGTTTCCATCAATTCGTGTGCCTTAGCCGCCTCTGTTAAAGGAAAGGTTGCGTGGACATTGGGCTGGATGGTGCCCGCGTTAAACAACGGCCAAACATTGGCATACAAGTCCGCTGCAATGGCCGCTTTTTCCGCCACCGTCTGTGGGCGCAACGTCGAACCGGAAAGCGTGATGCGATCCCGGAGCAAGGGTCCTAGGCTGATCTCCGCTTTTACACCACCTAGAAAAGCGATCAGCGCATAACGACCATCACGGGCCATAAGGCTCAGGTTTTTCTGGACATATGTGCCGGCAACCATATCCAGCACCACATCCACGCTCTTTTTACCCACAAAAGCTTCAATTTTTTCGACCCAGTCACCATCTTTGTAGTTGAACGCTTTGTTCGCCCCCGCGTCGAGACAGAACTGACATTTTTCGGCACTTCCGGCAGTCGTAATCACTGTGCAACCAGCAGCATGAGCCAACTGGATGGCCGCATGGCCAATTCCACTCGACCCGCCATGTACGAGAAACGTCTCGCCGCCCTTTAGGCCCGCGCGCGTAAAAACATTGTAGTAGACGGTAAAATAATTCTCCGGTATCGACGCCGAGAGTGCAGAATCAAATCCATCTGGCCAGGGCAGACAATGACCATGATGAACGGCAGTGTATTCTGCGTAACCACCGCCGTGCGTTAGACCCAACGCTTTATCCCCAATTTTCCAATCGCCAGCGCCTGCGCCAATGGCTACCACCTCGCCCGCCACCTCAAGCCCAGGAAGAGGATTGGCATCAGGCGGAACGGGGTAGTTGCCTGTCCGTTGAGCCACATCAGGCCGATTAACGCCAACGGCCTCATTCTTGATCAGTAGGTCGCCGGCCTGGACGTCTGGTACCGGCACAGTGACAGCGGTCAAAACTTCAGGACCACCGGGTTCTTTAATATCCACTGCCACCATATCTGTTGGGAGTACCATACTCATTTCTCTCCTGTGTTTTTTCCCTTTAATTTATCTATCCGAGACATCTCCCGGACGTCCATTTCAGGCGTGCCAAAACCATGTCTCAAGGCCTCAAGGTCTAACTGACATGACCAAAAATATACACGTTCTTTGGAACGCTTCACTCTAACACGAGATAAGAGTCTGAACGTTTCGATTGGCGGGATCAAGCGTCGGCTCGACGACCGCCCCCCTTTCCACCATCATCAAAATTAAATCAAATTTGGGAGGACGAGATATCTGCGAGTTTCAGGCGTGTCCGCTAATATTTTCGATTCGGGTGAAATGCCATTTAAAATGTATAGGGTCATTGTTCAGCTTGGCGTGGAAAATTTGTATGAGGCCTTTGGCTAACACCCAAAAAACGAAGGGCCAATGCCTCTCCAAATTAACCGACCGAAGAAATCACGGACATCCACAGTTTCTGGTGCTTTGTCTAGCCACGTTAGGCCCAATCCCGATTAGTTTGTTACGCTTCCAGCTCCCTCATCAAGTCGGCAGGGTCCAAGGGAAGCTCGATTTCTTTCCCTGTCTTCGCCGATAAGTCCATGGCCATGGTCAGCATCAAATTCCGATGTCCTTCAGCCGCAGTCGCGTGGGGCGTGTCTTTTTTGTTATAGATGCGTTGGAACCATGTGTTGGTCTCCTCCCGCATGGGCCCCCACAGTTCGCCACGATGGATGTCACCCGGTGGAAAGCTTGTAAGAAAATCGACATTGCGCTCGACATCGATCTTAAGACCATCCGGATTATAGGCAGGCCCCTGTGGCATTTCGGTGGCAAGGATGACATCCCGGTGGGTGTCTTCGATATCGATCACCCCCTTGGTGCCGACGATGCCAATTTCGAGTCCATACACAGCGCCCGGCCATTCCTTGGGCAGTGCCCAGCAGATATTCATACTCCAGATGGTTCCGTCAGCCATGGTGAAAACCCCGAATGTAGCGTCCTTTGTGCCAAGCTCACTCATCACCTTCTCTGTTGATCGGGCGTAGACCGATACCGGTTTGGCGGCATCCCCCATGAGCCAGAGACACATATCCAAGCTATGGGTTCCAGAGACCACCATGGGAGTCAGAAAACACCGGTCCTGAGTCAGCCGAACTTCCCCCGTAGGTGCCATGCGATTCATGAACGCACGCGTCACAGCTGCGGTTATATCGCCAATCTGGCCCGTCTGAATACGTTCCTTCACGACCAGGAACCGGCGCCGGAAACGTTGAGTATAGCCAACGACCGCGTCCACCCCGGCACTCTCAATGGCGGCCAGAACTTCAGCTGACTCCCTCGCATCTGTCGCTAACGGCTTCTCAATCATCATCATGTGCCCTTCATCAACGGCAGCCAGCGTAGGCTCAGTATGGGCCCAAGTAGAGGTTGCGATGATTACGGCGTCTACCTCCGGCCGGGCAATGAGCTCCTTAAAATCCGTCGTATGGAAATCCGCACCAATGTCTTCCTTGAGGGTTGTCCCTAATGCTTCATTGGTATCGCTCAACCCAATCCAGCCAATGCCTGGAAAGTCGCTCGCCAACTGAGCGCGCATTCGCCCGACAACCCCACAGCCGACTACAGCCAGCCCTAATTTTTTCTTGTCCCCCATAACAACACCTCTCGAAATGGAAATCCATTAAACCGCTATAGGAACTCAAATGAATTGAAAAGTAGGCACCAGATGGAATGCTCTATTAATCGGTGACCTATAAAGGCCTCTGGAATACTACAAAACAGTCAGATATGTTTGATCCAGATGGTAGCAAGAGGGGACAAATGCCAGACACAATATCAGAATTTTCTCTAGGCAAGGAAACGCTTGCCCGCCAGGAAGAGAGAGGATTGCTCCTTCTAAGGGATCTCCAGAATTTAGTGCCAAGTTTACGGAACCGCGGCCAGGCAACAGAGGAAGCTGGGCGAATTTCTGATGAAACCATCAATGATCTTAAGCGGATTGATGCCTTCCGCGCTGTGGTTCCGGAGATCTACGGTGGTATGGAGGTTCCTTTCCCAATTATCCCGCAAATTTTTCGCTATTTAGGCCGGGGATGTATGTCGACCGGATGGAGTATGGGTTTTCTCATTTATCACAACTTCCAGTTCGCGCATTACCCCAGAGAACTCCAAGATATCACCTTTGGTACTCGAGGCTATACGATGGCTGCCGGTCAAGTAATACCGAGTGGAGAGGCAAGGAGGGTGGATGGCGGTTTCATCCTGAACGGACGATGGGGTTATGCCACAGGTATTTTTCATTCTGATTACATGGCCCTGGCCGCCCCAGTGATAGGCGAGAAAACAGACGACGATAAGCCCATCATGTATCGCTTCGCAGTTCCAACAGAAAAATTTGAAATCTTGGATACCTGGCACGTTGCCGCGATGAAAGCTACCGGTAGTCATGACGTTACCCTAACCGACGTGTTCGTACCTGATTATCACGGAGTACCAGTGGAAGCACTGAGGGAGAGGACATCTCCAGGGTTGGACATTCATCCGGGACCCCTTTGGCGAGTACCTTTGCTGAGTTTCATGTCTTTTGGCGCTGTTGGCCCGATGGTTGGTGGAGCAGATGCTATGTTGGAAATGGTAACCAAAATCCTTGAATTAAAGGTAGGCGCATATACAGGAGATCGACAACAGGATCTGATGACACAACGCGTGCGAATAGCTGGCTTAACGATGGAGCACGCAGCGACAGTGGGACTGTTCGAGGACAAAATTAATGAGCTCTGGGCAATGGTCGTAGAGGGGGAGACCCCTAGCCGGGAAAAGCGAACGGAAATGCGAATAGTGGTCTCCTATGTCGCACGCAAATGTCATCAGTTAGTAAATGAACTTGCCCTTGCCGCTGGCAGTCGCGGAAATTACGTTGATTCGCCAATCCAGCGCTTCCAGCGGGACGTTAATGCCCTCGCAACGCATGCTATTTTCGAATATGACCATACGGCTAATCTTTTCGGAGGAACTCTCTTGGGCCAAGATGTTCCAAAAGACGCCATGATCTAAATTTGGTGGCTTCTCCGCATTAAATTAGGATCTCAGGCTACGGGTCGCCGCAGAGATAGCAAACAGCAACAGGGTGCAGGTAACAATAGATGGTCCAGGTGGGGTATCAAAATTTAATGACAGCGTAAGACCGCCAGTCACCGAAATACCACCAATTACTGATGCGCAAACAGCCATTTGTTCAGGGGTCTGGCTGAACGCGCGGGCAGTTGATGCAGGAATTATTAAGAGCGCTGCGACCAATAAAATTCCAACTATTTTCATAGCTGTAGCCACTGTGAGCGCGATACATAGCGTCAAAAGTATATTAATTTTTTCTACTGGGACGCCTTCAGCTCGCGCAAGGTCTTCGTGAACAGTTGCTGATACAAGTGCTCTCCACATTACCACCATCAAAAGAATAATGAATGCGCCAGGCGCATAAATCAAAAGGAGATCTGTGGCATTTACGGCTAAAATATCACCAAACAGCAAAGCCATTAAATCAACCCGAATATCATCAAGGAATGAAACAGCAACTAATCCGAGGCCAAGTGTGCCATGGGATAGTATGCCCAAGATTGCATCAGATGATAACTGGACCCGGTTTTGAAGACCTACGAGCAACGTCGCAACCACGATGCAGCATATAAAGACGCCAATTGTGAGGTTGATGCCGAGAAAGAGCCCGAGTGAGACACCTAATAATGCAGAATGAGCGAGAGTGTCACCGAAGTAAGCCATTCTTCTCCATATGACGAATGACCCCAGTGGCCCCGTCACCGCTGCCACCCCTATTCCTGCTGCAAGCGCCCTTAAAAGAAAATCATCCATTAATGATGTTTACGTTATGACGCGTTTTGGTTGTTGATAGAGCCATTAATGTGATGCTCATGATCATGTGCATGCCTGTAAAGAGCGAGAGTTTCTGAAATCCCGGTTCCGAATAAAGCCACATATCTTGGGTCTTGACTGACAGCAGCCGGGTGCCCCTCACAACAAAGATGTGTGTTGATGCAAACCACACGATCAGTTGTAGACATAACCAGGTGCAAATCATGCGATACCATTACGACACCACATTCATAGCGGTTTTTGACATCATCAATTAATCTGTAAAGCTCTGCCTGTCCTGAGACATCCACAGCCTGAACTGGCTCGTCTAAAACAAGCAAATCGGGTTCTTTGAGCAGTGCACGGGCCAGTAAAAGACGTTGCCACTCTCCTCGCGATATTTCATGAATGCTGCTGTCCCCGATATCAGGAATACCCGTTTCTTCGAGGACACGCGAACGTGCAGCGGCCCCAAGGCGGCCTGCTAAATCTAAAAACCTGCGGGCAGTAAGTGGCATATTTCGATCGATTGGTAGGTACTGGGGCATGTAACCAATTTTAACCCCATTTCGTCGCGTTACTTCACCATTAGTCGGTTGGATCAACCCTAATAATGTTTTTATTAGGGTTGTTTTTCCGGCGCCGTTTGGCCCGATAATGGACACGACCTCGCCATTGTCAACTGACAGGCTTATGCCAGTTACGAGTGTTTTCTGGCCCACACGCACTTCAATATCATTTAATTTAATTAATGGGCCTATGACAAAATCCGTGTTCAATTTATCCATTGATAGGCCCTAGCCCCGACAACCGGGGCATGTACCGTTGGCTTCAATCGATTGTGACGATAATTGAAAACCTAAGTTATTTGTATATAAAGCAATAGTCTCTGAAATTTTGGCGTCGTCCATTTCTAGTACATCACCACAATCGTTACATATGAGAATGATACCACTGTAAACATGGCCTGGGTCGTTGCAACCTACGAACGCATTCAAACTTTGTATACGATGAACCAACCCGTGCTCGATAAGAAAGTCCAAAGCCCGATATACTGTAGGTGGGGCCGCAGACTTATGTTCCAGCTTTATCTCATCCAAAAGTGCGTAAGCACCGATTGGTTTGTGACTGCGCCAGATGAGTTCTAAAATCCGCAGACGCGTTGGGGTAAGCCGAACGCCTTTTTCCGAGCATATTTGATGTGCCTTAGCGACTGCATCCTCCACACAAGCTAAATGATAATGGCTTTTGTCCCAAGCTCGAGGATTATCTTTTTCAGGGGGCATGAGTTTAAACCTCCGAAATTAAAACTTGTCTAACATAAAAAATGTAACATTATAACGGTGATAAATTCACGTAAAACTATATGAGCATAAAGAAATGAAAAGGCGTCCCTGTGAATTATTCGTCCTAATCGTATTCCTTTTTGTTCTGACTATTGGCGTTTCAGGTGCGCAAGCAGCGCCGAAAGTAGTAGCGTCAATACTTCCAATACACTCTTTGGTCGCATCTGTTATGGACGGTGTTGGAAAACCCACGCTGTTACTCAAGGGGAACGCTTCACCACATACATTCTCGCTAAAACCCTCTCAAGCACGCCTGCTTTCTCAAGCGGACGCGGTTTTCTGGGTTGCACACGACATAGAAGCGTTTTTAGAGAAGCCTATGGAGACCCTGGCAAAAAAAGGGGTTTCAGTGGAACTCGGAGGAACGAAAGGCCTAACGTTGCTTAAATATAGGGAGGGAGGTGCGTGGGAAGAAGAAAGCCACGACAATCATAAGAAAGGGCATGATGACAAACACGCAAAGCATGACGGCCACGACGATCACGAAAAAAAGCATGGCGACAAACATGCCAAACATGACGACCACGACGATCACGCCGGACATGCACATGGCGAGCACGACATGCATATTTGGCTAGATCCGCAAAACGCGCGAATAATTACTCTAGCTATCGCTGAGAAACTGAAAACTATCGATCCTGCAAATGCAGCTATTTATGAAGCTAATGCTAAAAGATTAGCTGGACGATTAAATACTTTGAGTGAGAAACTAAAAACCAAGTTGAGCCCCATTAAATCGGCACCATTTTTTGTATTCCATGATGCCTACCAGTACTTAGAAAAACGCTACGGTTTGAATGGTGTCGGAAGCATTACCGTAAGTCCCGAGCGGAAACCTGGCGCAAAACGCGTACGGGAACTTCGTGCGAAAATCAAAAAATCCCGGGTAGACTGCGTCTTCTCGGAACCACAGTTCGAGCCAGCTATCGTGCGGTCGCTTGTTGCAGACAGCAATGCAAAATCGGGGGTTCTGGACCCACTTGGATTCGGGATCAAGCCGGGACCAAATGGATACTTTGAGCTGATGGAGAAAATGGCAAACTCCCTCGCGCGCTGCCTTGCTGCGTAAGGTTAATGGACTGGCATCTATTAGAATACGAAAGACCTCACTGGGCTCAAACACCCAGGACGTTCGGTAAATTATTCGGAACGCGGTTAACGCTACAGAGACCATTTGAAGGATCGCGTTACCGCTGCTTGGCCATTGCGCATTAACCCCGAGATCGCGTGCCTGTAAAATCAGCAAATAAAGTGGGGGGCATCGGTATACCTAATCTTATCACGGTGGATAAATGTATATTTTCGATGGCATGGGTCCCTGGACACAATAAACGCCCTTGTATTTGATTAGAATAACAAAAACCTCTCGGCGGTCTTCTGAAAATCGACTTTGCCCGTCTATTAATTGACGAACGCGGAACGTCTGCCTCTCATATGCCGAAGAGCATCACCGACCCCGAACATTGCTCCGCCGTCTTTTTTGCTGCCATCGCATTTGTCTCCTTGTACGGAAACATACCTCTACCAGAAGTTTTTCGAGTCCTAAAATTATTTGACTACGATATTGTCCTCGCTACATTTCTCCAATCCTACGAGGGAGATCAAGATGTCGGCCTGGATCGCGATGATTGAAGATAAGGATGCTGACGGCGACCTAAGAGAAGCTCTTAACCTGTCAAGAACGCCGCACGGCACTGTCGATAACGTTCTCCGCATCCATTCCCTCCGTCCGAATACCATGCGGGGGCATATCACACTTTACCGCGCGGCACTCCATGATGAAGCCAATGTCCTTCCAGTTTGGCTTCAAGAGACCATAGGCTCCTACGTATCAATCTTAAATGATTGCAGTTATTCCTATGAAAACCACTGGAGCAACGCTAAGCATCTGATTGACGATGACACGCGAGCAGATAAGATTGAAGAGAGTCTTCAGCGCCGGTCCCCAAAAGATGTGTTTGACGGTGCGGAGCTCGCGCTTCTGGAGTATACAGAAAAACTGACACTCACTCCTACGAAGATGGTGGAAGAAGATGTTGCCAAAATTAAAAGGTTTGGTGTCTCGGATGGTGAAATTCTTGAGGCAAACCAGATCATAGGATACTTCAACTATGTTAACCGGTGCATCAATGGCTTGGGCGTCACAACTGATGGGGACGTTATCGGCTATTATGCCGAAGCAGAATGACCCCACCGGGTGCTGAGCAGTTGTTAAGGGACCATCATGGCTCTTACTTACCCCAGAGATACAGGAATGATCCCCGTGATCGACATTGGCCCGCTCAGAGATGGCAGCGGCGCAAGGGAAGTTGGTAAAGCTCTTCATCAGGCGAGCCAAACGGTCGGGTTTATTTACGTCACGAACCACGGGATTCCGGATGATCTTATCAAGCGCGCCCACGAAACAGCATTAGCATTCTTCCGGCAACCGGAGGAAGTGAAGGAACGCGTGGCTATTTCGCAAAGCCATCGGGGCTGGCTTCAAATGGGGGGCGCCTCAATGGGCGATGACATGCCCTATGATCTCAAAGAGAGTTTTCTCTGGGGTACGGAGGATAGCGCAGGCAACACCCCGACAGAACATCCTCTGCGCGGTGCAAATATCTGGCCCGACGGCGTGGCTGATTTTAGAGACATATCCAACACTTATTTTGATCAGGCACATGTTGTGGCCTATGACCTCATGAGAGGATTTGCGCTCGGACTGGGCTTAGATGAGAATTTTTTCCTATCCTCTCCCGCGCAACCCTTGAGCCGAGCCTCCTATGTCTATTATCCCAGCCAACCGGCGCCCAGCCGAAATGACCAGTTCGGTGCGGGACCGCACACGGATTTCGGCGTCTTAACCGTTCTATACCAGGACGCAATTGGCGGCTTACAGGTTCAAGACATGGCCGGTAGTTGGATCGACGCGCCCCCCATGGACGGAACACTCGTGATCAATGTGGGCGACTTGCTGGAGCGGTGGACGGGTGGCGCATACCGATCCACGCCGCATCGCGTTATTAATGAATCGGGCCATGAAAGGCTCTCCCTTGTGCTAGCTTATGACCCGGGTCCCGACACCATAATCGATGCCCATCAAGTCCTGGGGACCACTGCCGCGCCTGTGGAAGAACCCATAAGCTGCGGGGACTATCTTGTCAGGCGATTTGAGCGCGCTTTTGCCTACAGGCGAACCCAACAATGAGCGGCGCTTCTCGATTGAAAAAGGGCGCGCGCAATTTGCTGAAAAATTGCGCCAATCTGAAGACCGGGGACTCGCTCCTGGTTATTTATGAGACGCCCGAGGGGGGTTGGTACGATCAAGGGGTCGTCGACGCAGTGTTGAAAATGGCCCGGGACCTGGGAGTTGAGCCGACTCGCCTAGAAGTCGGAGCACCGGGAAATGAGGAGAACCCAGCTATCACCGAGTCAATCTCGCGCCATGATTGCACTATATTTCTTACCCGGTTAGGTGACCAAGACCGGTTTGCGAAGATGGTACCGGGTCAGCGGACCGTTATGGTTTACACTCGAACTGCCGACATGCTGGCATCGAATTACGGCACCACACCCCATCAGGCCATGGAGGATCTCAAAGGCGCGATCCATTCGATTATGCGGAATACACGGGAGATTATCATCACCTGCCCTCTGGGCACCCACTTTACGGGCGACACATCCCAGACCGTGTGGGAGGAAACTGGGGATGTCTCCGTCAAACGATTTCCTCTGGGTGTTCCGCAGCCCATTGGCGCTGCATCCTTCTCTGGCCAAGTGGCACTCAGCCGATATCTCACGACAACGGGGTGCAAGGTCTACACCCCTGACCACGCCGCTCTGGACGGCATTGCCTTTGCTCATGTGGAAAATGGGCGGATCAAAGAGTTTACGGGCCCAACAAAAACGGTCGAACAGATCAAACAGCACTATAAGTTTGTCTCAGAGCTTTTCAGCATTGATCCCAACTTTATTCATTCCTGGCATGCTGGCATGCACCCTGGGTGCACCTATCTACCCTCTGCAGCGGCGCACCCGGACCGTTGGTCGAACAGCGTGTTCACACATCCCCAATTTGTTCACTTTCACACCTGTGGCGCTTATGCGCCGGGTGAAATTTGTTGGATGGTTAAGGACCAAACAATAACATTTGACGGTGTCGCTCTCTGGGAACAGGGGAGGATGATGCCGGCCTCATTCCCGCTAGCATCCAGATGTCTGGAGCGCTGGCCGGTATTAGGCCCTCTTTTTGCTAATCCGTCAGCAAACATCGGTTTATAGTGAGTCCGTGATCCGGCTTTTCATTCCCGGCCCCAGTCTATCGCTGCGCCGTTTATTCCGCAGGACACACAATTATCTTTGGTCTTCCGTCCCCAACAAGTATAACCATCAATGAGAGAAAAAAGTGTCGATGTCCGGGTTTATTGCTGGGTTAGGTGCGGCTAAGTGTTGTCGGGTACTATCCATAGTCTAATATTGGAAGATTGATGTCGCTATGGAACGCAAATTAAGCACAGTTTTTGCCCTAGACGTTGTCGGTTACAGCAAACTGATGGCCGATGATGAGGCGCGCACACTCTCCAACCTGAAAATGCGTCGGGACTTCATAGACTCCCTAATCGAAGAATTTGGCGGCCGTATATTTAATACCGCTGGTGATAGCGTTATGGCGGAGTTCGGTAGCCCCGTGAAAGCGGTTGAATGCTCTGTGCAGATCCAAAACAGATCCCAGTCGCTCAACACCAAGGCAGACTCGAGAGACCAAATGAGCTTCCGGATTGGAATCAATGTGGGAGATGTCATGGTCTCCGAGGACAATCTCTTCGGAGATGCCATTAACATCGCGGCAAGGCTCGAGGCCGAGGCAAATATTGACGGTATCTGCATTTCGCAGAGCACCTTCGATATGGTTAACCTAAAAATCAACGTGTCCTACGAAGACGCTGGAGAATTAATCCTCAAAAATATCGGCCGGCCTATCCGAGCATATCATCTTACCAAATCTAAGGGTGCAACACGGGGGCTAATTAGTTCGTCCGACACGCCGGCCGTTCAAGTGGACCAGCGGGAACGCGGCTCTATTGCCGTAATGCTATTCAAAAATCTAAGTACGGATGAGGAACAAGGGTATTTTTGCGAGGGTTTTGCAGAAGACCTTATTTCAGCACTCTCTCGTTATAAAAAGCTGCTAGTGATTTCCAGCAACGCAAGTTTTTCTTACGCGCAAAAAGATAAAACAATTTCAGAAATTGGGGACGAACTCGGAGTTAAATACGTTCTTGAGGGGAAAGTCCGAAAGCTAGGTCAACGATTAAGAATTGTTACGTCTCTGTCTTCTGCGGAAAACGGCAACACATTATGGTCTAATAACTATGATACAAACCTTGATGAAATATTTGATCTACAAGATGAACTGGTTCAATCAATCGTTTCAACTATTGTCGGAAATGTTGATAGAGATGAGGTCAAACGATTATCCAACGCAAAACCAGAACGCATGGACGCCTATGATCTCGTTTTAAAAGGGCTTGAATACCATCGAAAAGGATCGATAGCGGGCGAAAATAACAAAAAGGCATTGGAATTATTCACCAGAGCTATCGAACTAGATCCTCAATACGCGCGGGCCTATGCGTGGCGGACTTGTTCATTGGCTAATAATGCGGAGTGGTTCCCGGACGAGACGCCGGCCGATTGGATGGAGGATGCCTATGCCTCGTTAAACCGATCGCTTGAACTTGACCCCAATGATCCCGAGGCACACCGCATTATGGGAGCGGTAAAACTTCTCATTGAAGGGGATATGGAAACCGCCATATTCCATCATCAGAGAGCCATCGAAATTTGTCCAAGCGATACGTACCACATCGCCCGTTATGCGATCCTGCTCTGTTATTTGGGAAAATTCGATGAGGGTCTTTTGGAAATTAAGCGGGCAATGCGACTAGATCCGTTTTGCTCGGATATTCTATTCGAGGCACAGGGTCTTTGTTTGTATTGTCTCGACAAACCATCTGACGCTCTCGCATCATTCAAAAAAATGCAAATCGACTCGATAGCCGGTCTATTTTATCAAGCTTTGTGCTACCAGGAATTAAAAGACACTAATAACGCGGGTGCCTACCTGAACATGGCCATTAGCGAGAGCGGGATGAACGTAGAGAGGTTTGTGTCAACGCAACTCTTCGAAAATGACGAAACCAAACGAAACCTTACTAAATCCCTCTCCGCTATTGCAGGCTCTACTGCGTAACTAACCAAGATTTTAAAGGGCCTGCATCTAACAGGGGATACCGCACCCATTCAATGCTAATCATGGCGCAGCGTACCCGTGAAAGGCAGCTTAGAGATATCAATTTAAGAATATTGTAGGAATGGTATTGGATGAACTTGCAAACCACTGTCTTCTTTGAAAACGATGGCATAAACACCATCGCTCTCGGGAAAAGCGGGAGTGGCGAGACATTAACCATTGACCGCGCCAACGGGATCGGTATGAGTGCGGGTGAACTGCTCCTGATGTCGCTTGCGTATTGCACTTTGGGAACTGTTCGGGAGTATTTAACTCACAAATATATCAAAAAGCTTCCACTTCGCGTTGAGGCCGACTGCACCTTCGACGATAAAGAGCAAAAATACGTTAATATCAGCCTTCTTTTGAGGTGCCCGCCAAACACATCTGAACGGCTTAAAACGGCTATGCTGAATGCGGCGAAGACCTGCCGAATTCATAAAACTCTGCATGGTGGCCCGTCTATAACTGTGGCCCTGGTGGCCGACCTGGGACAGGCCACTCATATCAGCCTGTCGTGAAGTTCCAATAATGGCCCGATCGATTCAGGTGGGCGACGACCCAAACCGCATTCTGTAGCGATGCCGTACCCAGAGATGAACTTGTCGGCTGTCGCCATACGCCGGCGGCACCCGTCCTCGCCATCCTGATCATGGACCAACCCAAGATAGAGACTGGTCTCGTTCCCAAGCCGGAGCCCTCGGAGAGGCTTGAAATAAGGTTCATCGTCAAGCTCTATCGGCACCGGCATATGGATCCAATCAATGGATCGACCTATGCCACTGGAAACGTGATTAGCAAGTTCAACCATCGGCGCCATATCACGCGGCTCGACGAAGTGTTTGCCTCCAAAATTTCCGTAGCACAAATGATAGCCCATGGCGATGTCGTCCGGCACAATTTCACCCATACGCACCAGACGTTCAACTATCCCGTCCTGGTGAAACGCGAAGTAGCATTGACGAGACCCTTCATAGGTCTGCATGTCATGCGCCACATCCCATTGAATTGAAATTTGGTCGTGTGGTAGAGCGGCAGCAATTTCTGACACCTCCATGGCCATTGCCCGTTCATACGCAGGCTCAACCGTCAGACGATCGGCAGGTGCAACGGACATGTTGATGACGTTGTAAGGGGTTGGTAGCGCGATCATAAAACGGGTTGATTCGTCAACCACTCCGTCCTCTTTCAATGTGGCAAAAACCTCATAAGATTTTTTCGCGTATTCCGCATATCCTAGAACACCAAGATCAACATTTTCAGCATAGACTTCGTCCTTGAGCCGCCACCACGTCGTTGCGCGGATTCTGGATGTTGGATTGCGGTAATCACCCTCGGATACGATCGCCTCAAAGTTGGGATGGCGATCAAATACCTGTCGCTACCACATGACTCATTGCTCACGCTCTCCGGTCTCTCCGTCAGGTAGATATCTGATCTTAGCCCCCAGGGTACCAGCGACTGTTTCAAAAACATCCCTTGCTGAAGAGAGCGGCACACTGCCACAAATATGGATCGATTGGGCTGACATGTTAAACATCCTTTGGTAGCAGATTGTCCTCAAGAAAATGACGTTATGCCGTGAGTTGCAGAAACCAGGTTATTTGATCAGATCGCCCAGATGTATCCGCGTTAAATGACAATTATACTCTCAGGTAGAGAGCCAATCTAGGAATAGTATTTTCAACTTAATTTAAACAACATTCAGTTGATACAACCCTGGCGATCCTGGCAATTCACGCCCGGTATCCGGTCCAATTTCGCGCTCAATCAGGCCGTTCAGGCGGCGGTTCAAATCTAATATCAAGCCCTGGTGCGTTTCGGGGTCCGCTGCCAGGTTCACCAATTCCTGCGGATCATTTTCTAGATCATATAGCTCCAGATCGTTGTAGGTCGTCAGCATATGCCAATCGGTGGGACAATGATGCTCTCCGCTGCTGAAGTATCGGGCAAATTTATACCGACCAGTGTGTATGGCACGTATCAAGCCTCGGACGCCGGAAACCATGTTCGGCGAGGCTGCCTTGGCGGATTGGATTTCACCCGTGATCAATTTTCGAATGCCCTCTACGACGATATCAGCGTCGCTCGTGCTCATGAGAAAGCTGTTGTAAATGAGGATACCGGTTTTGTCTCGACTGCTCTTCCCACCGCTCAGCGTGGGCAAAAGGTCGTGGCCTTTTAAATCCGGGTAGCGGGAACCGCGTTGTTCCTTGTCAAGCCCGGTCGCAGCAAGGATGGTCGGGATAAGATCAATCGCTGACCCCATGGCTTGCGTTTCATTGCCGTCAGGAAAATCCGGATGGCATACGATCAGCGGCACCCGAAGATTCTCTTTAAAGACATTTGCACCTTTTTCCCGAAGACCATGCGCTCCCAACATCTCTCCATGGTCTGACGTAAATATAATGACCGTATTATCCGACTGACCGGTCAAGTCCAATGCATCTAGCACCACGCCGAGTTGCTGGTCCATATCACGGAGACAATTGAAATAATAAGATCGGAGCCGGCGCCAGGCATCTGTCTCATCCGGATTTGGCCCGCCAGACATCAGTGACCAAAACCGCTGATAGTTTTGGACACACCATGATTTATCGGAGAGATCGTCCTGGAAATTTGGCGGCAAAGCCACATCCCAGAATCTGTCATAAGGTGGCGCAGGCGGATCGGCCTTCAATGATGAGCCAAAATTCGGATGAACGCGTTTGCTAATCTGGCCCTCGTCGGCCAGATACCACATGACGTCATGCGGATTAATAAAATTGACTGCCAGACACCAGGGCGTGCTCTCATCATTTAGTTTTTTACCGCAATCCTGCAGCCATTGGGCAGCATCGGCTGCAGTTATCCGATCCCTCGTGTAACCTCCCCAAGCCAGGCCCTCATCGTCACCGCCTTCGGAGAAGTCAGCAAATCCATACACCTCCAGTGCATCCTTGGCGGTGGGTGGTAGCCAGGGGTGTTTTGTCTCCGGCAAGCGCGCCCCACCGATGTGCCATTTACCTTTATAGGCAGTGTAGTATCCTTGTTCGCGTAACATATGACCGAGAGTCTGCATGTCAGTCGGCAGATCCCGGCTGCCGGGTCCATCAGCATTGGTTATTACTCCGGTGGCAGACGTATGCTGGCCTGTATAGATGACTGAGCGGGATGGCGTGCACGGCGCGGTCGTCACATAATAATTAGAAAACGACGTTCCCCTAGCTCTAAGCCTAGCATGGGCAGGCAGTTCCAACTCTGCTGGCAAGTCGACATGATTAACTTCCTGATCTGAGCAGATAAACAGGAAGTTCGGTGATTTCTTTGCCATCAGGGCCCCCTGGTTATTAACAGGATCGGGTAGTTATTGAAAAAGTAGGTTTGAACCTTGCGAGGAAATTATATAGCGAACCCTGCAATCCCATGTCGAACACTTATTGCTTAAGGTCACGGCCTCAACTGGCGTTTTAAATGAATTGTAAAAAAGACAAAGCCGCCCTCAAGGAGAAGACGGCTAAGTTATTGATTCTATTGGTTGCGGGGGTAGGATTTGAACCTACGACCTTTAGGTATGAGCCTGATTTCGGGCCATAATGATATCAATGACTTACCAGAAATTGGCAGAAAGCTGGGGACTGTAGAGGATGGCAGTGTACTCATCTGGATCTAAGTGGACCCCCTATCTGTGGCGGGTTTGTGGCGTAACCTGACAGTCGTTTTGGTCCGGTTTGACAAGACAAGAGAAAAAAAACAAACTTTGTTGCGAATGCGACTCATTATTAATATATTCAGAATATTCCAAGGTTATCATTTTGTATTTAGCACGCGAGGATATAATGAAAATCTATGGCTTACTTTTCAGTTGTTTGGTCTCATTTGGATTGTTAACTGCGTTCCTCGTATCTGAGTCAGCAGCGCATCCAGCTCAAGCGCAACAGCTCGCTTTTGAACATGTTCTTATGTCATCAGACCATTTTCTGGCCCTTGTATTAATGGGTGTTATGATAGCTTTGTGCATGATTTGCCGAAAACGCATAATTGCAATTCTTGGCAATTCTTCGCTACTAGGCTTTCTCATTTACCATCTCGTTAATCATAGCTTCAGCCACAGTGTTCTGTTTGGCCTGGAGTTTCTCATGGTTGGAGGTTTCGTCTCATTGGTCGCCTGGCGGGCGGCTTATTTTGCAATACAGAGCTCATTCCGCCTCACAAAACATTTTAACAGTGTTGTGTTTAAAGCCGTAGAGTTGATTGATGGCGTCAAAAAGTTCCCCATTGCAAGGGCGCATTGTGACATTCCATGTAAAATATACGACCCACATATTGCCACGGTTTCTGCCTTATCGGTAGTTCGTTTGATTGATATAATGGAAGAAATCCAATCGACAGGGGATAGCTCAAGCGGCGATTTCCAAAATACAATAACTAGATGTATCCAAAGAAAAGAGGAAGAAAGCGAAAAGTTAAAACAAGAAGTAAGAATTATTTGGGGAGACTATTTTAAGGAGCCGCAATTCGAGAAGCACCCCGAAATCCATGATCTCGTGCATGAAATCATGACTTTAGCCAGCGCCACTAAACAAACGGTAAACAGAGAAAAAGGGCTAAGACTACTTGAGTCCGTCAATAAATTCGCCGAAATATTTTGGTCGACTAAAAATATTGAGACCGAGAAGAAAATTGCACCGTATCCGCCAAGCCTCGAAATCATCAGGCCAAAATTATAATTGGAACGTTGAATGGCTTGGAAAGTATTCCGAATATCCGGGAGTAGCATGTATCCTACGGTAAATGACGGCGATTTCATTCTCGCAAAAAATTACAAAACGACACCCACCCAGGGCAGCGTAGCTGTAATACAGCATCCCAGCTTGGGAGTTCTCATTAAGCGCATAACCTCAACCAGCAAGCCTCAAACATTTGTGACCAGGGGCGATAATAATATTTCCCTTGATAGTTCTACCGTAGGATTAGTCTCTGACAAAGAAATCAAATACCAGGCTATCTGGCGACTCTCTCCTCAAGGTATATCTAAATTGCAAATATGCTAAAACAGCCCTTACGTACTAAACCCCCTCTTCCTTTGAGAAATCAATTTTTGATTTAAGCGAGGATTAGATTATCAGCTTCTTTTCACTAAATGGACTGTCAGGTTATTCGTGGCAAAAGCTGGTTGTGGCGAATTTGTGGCGAAACGCAAAAAGCCGCCCTCAGCGGGGCGGCGTTTTTGGCTTCCACGTTTGGTTGCGGGGGTAGGATTTGAACCTACGACCTTCAGGTTATGAGCCTGACGAGCTACCGGGCTGCTCCACCCCGCGCCAAACAAAGCTATGCCTCAGCGGGTTATTCCACCCAAGGTCACAAAAAAAGGCGAAGTATCAGTGCATCGTGAGTAGATCTGATGCCCAGTCGGGTTGATTCGTTCATCTTTAACCGTCCGCTTTGAAGACCTGGCAGTGTCCTACTCTCCCACACCTTAAGATGCAGTACCATCGGCGCTGAGGGTCTTCACGGCCGAGTTCGGGATGGGATCGGGTGTGTCCCCCTCGCTATGTCCACCAAGTCATCAAAGCGGACGATAAAAGGAATGATGTAATTTCTGATATTTTGAGGCTTTTTAAGATTAGGGCCTGCCAAGTTAGAAAAACCTGCAGGTTCCCGCTTCTGCGTGCTTAACTGTATTTGAGCTTATCCATACGCATGAAAAGGAATCAAGCCGATCGAGCAATTAGTACCAGTTAGCTTCACGCGTTACCGCGCTTCCACACCTGGCCTATCAACGTGGTGGTCTTCCACGGCTCTCAGGGATACCTAGTTTCAAGGGAGGCTTCCCGCTTAGATGCTTTCAGCCGTTATCCCTTCCGTACTTAGCTACCCGGCGGTGCT
>PBNV01000055.1 GCA_002723345.1 Rhodospirillaceae bacterium | reverse complement strand
TGCCCCCAAAATAGGAGAAGCTCGGGATAAATATCGTTGGTGTAGGAGCAAATAGGCAATTGACCCATGGTCAAAACGCTGCCGTGGACACGGGGGCGAAAACACTGTGCCGTTCCGGGCTCACACCAGTTGGGTGTGCCGATGGCATTAGCAAATCGCGAAACATAGGGAAAATGATGCCGCCCTGTACCCGTGCCGACCCAAATTGACTCTGCACCATCTTTGTCAGTTGCTTCTCGGATTTTAGCCGCCATTTCCTCATAGGCCTCATCCCAAGAAATACGCTCCCATATTCCCTCACCGCGTTTACCAACGCGGCGCATGGGATATTTTAAACGCTTGGGATTATAGATTTGCTGAAGGCTCGCAGCCCCTAGAGGGCAAAGTTTACCCTTATTCATCGGGTTATCAGGATCTCCCTCGATCTCTCTGATATCCCCGTTTTCAACGTGCACAAGTACCCCGCAACCACCATGGCACATTCGGCATGCGCTTTTATAAGTATTTAAACTTTGACTTCCAATCGTCGCATCGGGGTTAAAAAGTTCGTCCATCAATAAACCTCTTTGTTTCCCGGATTATCCAACTTTAGAGGCAATTTACACAAGCTTTGATATTACAGGGCCATTTAACCGGGTACTAATTGTAGTTTTTCCTACAACAATCGATTATACCTGATATGAAATAGGCAAAAGGATTGATCAATCCGCTTGCTTATGCGGCTGTGGTGCGACGATACTCGAGGCAATCGCTGCGGCGCGGTCATATCTAATAATTCGAGACCCCGGGATAAAGCGATATTGTGACCGGGATAACTTAATAGATTTTAGTCCATTGGAGGAAAACATGGATAGTAAACTAGCAATATTATTAATAGTGGTGGCTGCAGTCGCCGGCTACTTTGTGGCCGATAACATGGGTGACAAAGCGGCTAAATCGGATAAGGCGCAAGCAACAAAATCAGCGGCTGCACCTGCATCTAGTTCAACGCTCGCAGCGGTTAAAAAGCGTGGCCAGTTAGTATGTGGAGTAAGCACAGGTCTACCTGGCTTTAGCCAGCCCGACACCAGTAACAAGTGGAGCGGTCTTGACGTCGACGTTTGTCGGGCCGTTGCTGCGGCAGTCTTAGGAGACGCTAGCAAGGTCAAATTCACGCCGCTTACAGCAAAGGAACGCTTCACCGCTTTGCAGTCAGGTGAAATTGACGTTTTAAGCCGTAATACGACATGGACCCACACCAGGGACACGTCTCTTGGCCTTAACTTTGCCGGCGTCTCATACTATGACGGGCAGGGCTTTATGGTAAGCAAAAAGCTGGGCGTTAAGAGTGCAAAAGAGCTTGACGGAGCTGCTGTTTGTCTTCAGGCAGGAACAACGACAGAGTTGAACTTGGCTGACTATTTCCGCTTCAATAACCTTAAGTACAAGTCGGTCGTCGTTGATACCTCTGATCAGTCCGTAGAAGGATTTAAGGCTGGTCGTTGCGATGTCCTAACTTCGGATCAATCACAACTCTACGCGCTTCGAACGAAGCTGCAAGACCCGAACTCAGCTATGGTTCTTCCGGAGGTAATCTCCAAGGAGCCGCTTGGCCCAGTGGTCCGCCAAGGTGACGATCAGTGGTTTAACATCGTAAAGTGGACATTAAATGCAATGATCAACGCCGAAGAGCTCGGGATTTCGTCCAAAAATGTGGAAGCTATGAAATCCTCGAAGAATCCTGGTGTCCAACGTGTCATGGGCACGTCGGGTGACATGGGTAAAAAACTCGGCCTCAGTAATGACTGGGCAATGAACGCAATCGCACAAGTTGGCAACTATGCCGAGGTGTTTGAGCGGAATGTTGGCACAAGCACACCTTTGAATATAAGCAGGGGATTGAATGCCCTTTGGAATAAAGGCGGCATTTTATACGCACCGCCAATCCGATAGGCTATTTGTTCCTAAATTACTTGCTTCGTTCCCGCCGAGAGTAGTTACCTCTCGGCGGGACCCATTTTTTCAATTTCGAGCATTTCGCCGGTAGATGCCTGATAAAGCTCCCATAACTGCTCAAACGGGATTCTCATCGCTAAAATGGAATGATCCGTCCGTTCGTTCGGCTTTTTTTCAATCCATCGCAGTTGTCTTACTGTTTTGGCTGTTCTGGCAGATTTTTAACAATACCCTCACCAACATGGAAAAGCGCGGTATCTCAACGGGGTTTGCTTTTCTAAACCGTGAAGCAGGATTTGGAATCCTCATGAGTCTTATAGACTATGATGAGACCTATTCATACGGCCGAACATTTTTCGTCGGCCTCATAAATACTCTATTGGTATCCTCAGTTTCCATCGTTTTTGCGACCATCATCGGTTTCGTGATCGGCATCGCTAGGCTATCGAATAACTGGCTCGTCTCCCGAATGGCGGCTGTATATATCGAAACCATTCGAAATCTTCCGCTCCTTCTCCAAATAATTTTTTGGGCTATTATCCTGCGATCATTGCCGGGTCCAAGTAACAGCTTAAAGATGGGGGAGTCGTTTTTCTTAAACAACCGGGGCTTATTTGCACCTCGTCCGATTTATGAAGATGGTTTCGGGTTTGTGTTGATCGCTCTTTTTGTCGCTTTCGGGATAGTTGCTTACCTATGGCGCTGGGCCAAAAAACGACACGATCAAACAGGCCAGCGTTTCCCAATATTTTGGCTTTCCATTGGTTTGCTTGTTATACTCCCAAGTCTTTTATTTATTGCAATGGGGGGGGCAATCAGCTGGGAAATGACCGAGTTGGCCCGTTTCGGCATGCGGGGTGGCCTCAACATCATTCCTGAATTCATCGCACTGGGTTGGGCGCTGGCTACTTACACTGGCGCCTTCATTGCAGAAATCGTCCGGTCTGGAATCCAAGCTGTTAACAAAGGTCAGACCGAGGCAGCGCATGCACTGGGCCTGCGCAATGGTCCCACGTTACGATTGGTAATAGTTCCGCAAGCCATGCGCGTAATTATACCGCCGTTAACGAGCCAATACCTTAACCTCACAAAAAATTCTTCCCTAGCCACTGCGATTGGATATCCGGATTTAGTAGCTGTTTTCGCAGGCACTACATTGAACCAAACCGGCCAGGCCTTGGAGATCATCGGTATTACGATGGCTACGTACCTGACCATCAGCCTAGTGATTTCCGCCTTTATGAACTGGTATAATCATAAAATGGCGCTTGTAGAGAGGTAGGAAACTTATGGCTGATCTCGAGCGAAAACCAGACCTTCCACCGCCAGCATCGACCGTGGGGGTATTAGGCTGGGCAAAACAAAACTTATTTTCCAGTCCGGTTGATTCTTTACTCACCCTTGGTGCTCTCTATCTGTTGTATTTAACCATTGTGCCGATTGTGGACTGGGGTTTGATCAATGCAGATTTCTTGGGATCGACGCGGAAGGACTGCAACAGCGGCGGTGCCTGCTGGGTATTTGTAGTTCAACGTCTGAATTTCTTCATCTACGGATTTTATCCCGAAGCGGAATATTGGCGCATCAATTTTGTATTTGGGCTCTTGGCTTTTTTGATCGTTCCCCAGCTTATCGAGAACGCCCCTTATAAAAAATTTCTAGGGTGGTTTTTTCTAACAGGGTTCCCGGTCGTCTCAGGGGTCTTATTCGTTGGCGGTATTTTTGGCCTAGAACCTGTACCGACAGATAAGTGGGGCGGCCTCTCCCTCACCCTGGTCATTGCTTTTGTTGGGATTGTTGCCGCCCTTCCCATTGGAATTCTGCTAGCACTCGGGCGTCGTTCAGAGATGCCCGTGATCCGCATGGTATGTGTTGTATTTATCGAAATTTGGCGCGGCGTACCACTGATATCGGTTTTGTTTATGGCGTCAGTGATGTTGCCTCTCTTCCTGCCAGACGGTGTCAACTTTAATAAACTTTTACGCGCCCTTATTGGCATCACTATGTTCCAATCGGCCTACATGGCCGAGGTCATTCGGGGAGGTTTACAGGCCATACCAAAGGGACAATATGAAGCGGCGTCTGCTCTGGGCCTGGGATACTGGCGCAGTATGGGGCTCGTAATACTACCACAGGCACTGAAGCTCGTAATACCTGGAATTGTGAATACCTTTATCGCTCTTTTTAAAGACACTACTCTAGTGTTGATAATTGGCCTATTCGACATTCTTGGAACTTTACAGTCAGTTCTTGCGGATCCAGCGTGGCCCGATGTTTCAACCGAAGGTTTCGTGTTTGTCGGCTTCGCTTTTTGGATTTTCACTTTCACAATGTCCCGCTATAGCATCCGTTTGGAACGGAAGTTGGATACGAACCAACGCGATTAATAATTTCAACTTTATTGAGAAATAGCTATGACCAATAAACCCGCTGACCGAACTTCGAATGACACAGCAATTCAGTTGATCGACGTTAACAAATGGTTTGGCGAGTTCCACGTCTTAAAAGATATCAACTTGACCGTCGAGCGTGGAGAGAGGATCGTCATCTGTGGCCCATCGGGTTCCGGAAAATCAACCATGATCAGATGCATCAACCGGCTTGAGGAACATCAGCGGGGCCAAATTGTTGTAGATGGAACAGAACTCACCAACGATCTGAAAGATATTGAAATCATTCGCCGAGAGGTTGGCATGGTCTTTCAACATTTCAATCTCTTTCCTCATTTGACTGTCCTGGAGAACCTTGTGCTGGCGCCCATGTGGGTTCGTAAAATATCTCGCGAAGAGGCCGAGAAAACTGGAATGATGTATCTCGAGAGAGTGAAAATCCCCGAACAAGCACAAAAATTTCCGGGGCAGCTATCAGGTGGCCAACAGCAACGTGTGGCCATCGCCCGTTCTTTGTGCATGAACCCGAGGATCATGTTGTTTGATGAACCGACATCCGCTCTTGATCCGGAAATGATCAAGGAAGTGCTCGATACTATGATCGAACTAGCAAACACTGGCATGACCATGATCTGTGTGACCCATGAGATGGGGTTTGCCAAAACGGTCGCGGACAGAGTTATATTTATGGATGAGGGCGAAATCGTCGAGCACAACACCCCGGCAGAGTTCTTCGACAACCCACAACATGACCGGACCAAATTATTTTTGAGCCAAATACTTGCGCACTAGGACCCCGACGCTTGGACGACGCGGGCAAGATTGTTTGAGAGAGGGAAAGCTGACAATCACCCAAAATCGCGAATCGACCAACATTGCTAGGCAGTCAAAGCATTTATCATCTGGGTTGAGTGAGGGGCCCACCTTATTTCTAAGTAAATGACGTTACGTGTATTACCCGCGGTCGGTAACAAAATATCGATAATTTTATGGAGCATAGAACTCTTCTACTTGTCCAGAAAGGATAATCAATATTTCAACGCCCGGTCAGGTTGGTGGCCAAAACGATCGGGTGGCTTGATTCCACTCGGGACTCAACAATAACACTCAGCACAAATCACCGGGCGTGAGTTCGGCAAAATTTCTAGGTAAACCGAGCCAACGCCTCTTCAATCTGCTCACGGGATTGGGTTGCCTCTTGCCGGCGTGACTTTTGTTCTTCTATGACGGCCTTGGGTGCCTTTGAGAGAAAACCCTCATTTGATAGTTTACCGTCATATTTACGGATGTCGGCATCCAATTTCGATATCTCTTTTTCGAGACGGGCTTTTTCCTGATCCAAATCAATCACACCCGCGAGCGGCAAAATCAATGTCACAGAATCGAGGACATCTTGTGCGGCTCCCTCTGGCACATCGTCATGTGTCAAACTGAGCGCCGAAAGCCGAGCCAGACGCATGATCAACGCTCCGTGGGCCGAAACGGCCTCCGCCTCCATCTCCCCGGCATTCTTGACCAAGAGAGGTATCTTGGCGCTGGGCGGCACGTTCATCGCGGCTCTTACAGACCGCACCTGTGAAATTAGCCGGACAACCCAGTCCATATCCTGGTTATCATTCTTCAGCATTGACTCGACACGACCCGTGGGCCAATCTGAATTTATAAGTAAAGTACCATCCCCTAAGGAGAGTTTTTCCCAAAGTTCCTCGGAAATAAATGGCATAAAAGGGTGTAATAGCAACAAAAGCTGACGCAGGGCCCAAGCGGCGGTTGCTCTAGTTTCGGATGCCGCTGCCACCTCATCATTCTGAAAAATGGGCTTAGCAAATTCCAAATACCAGTCACAAAATGTGCCCCACGTAAATTGATAGATGGCTCCCGCAGCCTCGTTAAAACGGTATTCAGAAATTCCCGCTTCGACCTGGGAAGCAGTTTCAGATACCTTTGCACCAATCCATTGATTAACAGCCAGCTTACAACTGGTTGGATCGAAACTCGGCGAATAGACGCACCCATTCATTTCGCAAAAGCGAGCAGCGTTCCACAGTTTAGTGGCGAAATTTCGGTACCCCTCAACCCGATTTTTGGAGAGCTTGATATCTCGCCCTTGAGCTGCGTGAGCAGCAAGTGTCATCCTGAGAGCATCGGCGCCAAATTTATCAATTAGTTCCAGGGGATCCATCACATTCCCTTTGGATTTCGACATTTTTTGGCCCTTTTCATCGCGCACCAAGGCGTGGATATAGACAGTGTGAAATGGGACCTCCTTCATGAAATGAAGGCCCATCATCATCATCCGAGCCACCCAAAAGAAAATGATGTCGAACCCGGTGACAAGGACGTCCGTCGGATAATACTTATTAAGTTCCGGCGTTTCGGCTGGCCATCCCAATGTTGAAAAAGGCCACAACGACGAGGAGAACCAAGTGTCGAGAACATCCTGATCTCGCGACAGGTCGGTCGGTTTACCATAAAACTTCTGCGCCGAAGTAAGGGCTTCGGCTTCAGTCAGTTCTACAAAAATTTCTCCATCAGGGCCAAACCAAGCAGGAATTTGATGCCCCCACCAGATCTGACGCGACACGCACCACGGCTGAATATTTTTCATCCATTCGAAATATGTATTCTCCCAGTATTTGGGAACGAACTTTGTCCGACCCTCCTTGATGGCCCGCACAGCTGGCTCGGCTAGGGTTTTTGCATCGACGAACCATTGATCGGTCAGCCACGGCTCAATAACAACGCCAGACCGGTCTCCATAAGGAACCGTCATCTCGTTATCGTCGACCTTCTCGAGAAGCCCGAGGCTCTCCATATGCGCAACGACTTTATCGCGCGCAACGAAGCGATCCAGTCCCTGATAGTCCTCTGGAACATTTTCATTCAACCGGGCGTTACGATCAAATATATTGATCATCTCAAGGTTATGCCGACGGCCTACTTCAAAGTCGTTAAAGTCGTGCGCTGGGGTTATTTTCACCGCTCCGCTGCCTTTTTCCGGATCTGAGTACTCGTCGGCTACGATTGCGATAGATCTGTCAGCGATCGGCAGCCTGCAAGATTTGCCAATCAGGTTCGAATAACGCTCGTCTTCAGGATGAACCGCCACAGCCGTATCACCTAGCAAGGTCTCCGGCCGGGTCGTGGCGACGGTGAGATATTGGTTGTCCTTGCCCTCAATAGGATATTTGAAATACCACAGATTACCGTTGGTCTCGCGTTGCTCAACCTCCAGATCAGAAATCGCCGTGTGCAATTTTGGGTCCCAGTTGACCAGGCGTTTATCTCGGTATATCAACCCTTCCCTGTAGAGTTGGACGAAAACCTTTTTTACTGCAGCGGACAAACCCTCGTCCATTGTGAACCGTTCCCGAGACCAATCGCAAGATGCCCCAAGCCGTCTCAACTGCTCGATAATCGTCCCACCAGACTCTTCGCGCCAATTCCAGATGCGGTCAATAAAGGCATCGCGACCAAGGTCATGACGTGACTTTCCCTCGACCTCCAGCTGTCTCTCGACCACCATCTGCGTCGCGATGCCGGCATGATCTGTCCCCGGCTGCCATAGAGCATCATTCCCCTTCATGCGCCGGAAGCGGATCAAAATATCTTGTAATGTATTATTGAGGGCGTGCCCCATATGAAGGCTGCCAGTCACATTGGGAGGAGGGATTACGATGGTGTATGGATCGGCCTCAGCTTTCTGGCCACACAAGAAAGTGCCACCTGACTCCCAGTTGTCATATTGCCTATATTCGACTTCTGACGGCGTATAGGTTTTGCTCAGCATCGCTGAACGATCCTTTCCATTAGAATTGATAAAATTTCCGCCACGGAACCGAGACTCGTTGGGTCGCGCCGCACAATATCATGATGGCGCTGGGAGTAAATGACCAAGGCCAGTTGAGCCTTGAGAAGCGATCTATAGGTCGAGGCGCTCAGCCCGATTGACCATATGGTCGATTTCCTTTTTTACCAGCCGCTCAATTAAATATGGTAAATTTTCATCTAGCCACTCTCTTAGCAACGGTCGCAAAATTTCCCGAATTAGCCCTTCAAGCGTCAGCTCCCGGGTGCCAATGGCAATGTCCCGACGACTGAGGAGGGCCTTGGCCAGTTCTTGCAAGGTGTCCGTTGCGGACCCCTGAGCTGTACCAGACAAAATCGGTGCACCAGCGCCAACGTCGGGCGGTGGTTGCGCGATCATCTGCTCGGTCAACTCTAAAATATCCTCAAGCATAGGCTCTGTGGTTGGAGGTGATGAAGAGGATGCAGGTGTTTCGGCGGCTGTTTCTGATGCCGGCACTGATTCTGTTTGTGTTTCTGACACGAGGGCTGACTCCAGTTCTTGCGGGACGGTCTCGGGTTTTTCTACGACAGTCTTGGGCTCTGGTGCTGGCGAGATAAGCTCCTCTTCCATGCTCTCCGTGGCCATTTCCTCGCTAGCAGTTGCCATGTCTGGCTCAGGCACAAGTTCAGATTCTGACCCAGATAGGGATTCTGGCGTTTGCGCCGGGTCTGATGCAAGATCAACCCCTGGGTCGGCGGAGGATGCGACCGAAGTTTCTTCCTGCTCATCCTCCGACAAGATACGACGGATTGAAGCAAGAATATCTTCCATGGATGGTTCTTCTTGCGGATCATTTTCTTCGGCCATTAATCTAGTATCCGGTCCAGTCTTCTTGCCTTCCATTAATCTCCGAACTTCGTGCCCGGTTCTTTAGGCTCAACATCTCGAACGTTTTCTTCGGATGCTCTGATACCTAACCGGCAGATCTCGGTTGGTTACGCCGCATTTTCAATCATTCGAGCCCATTTTGTTTGCACTGATCACTGACCGGTTGTCCGGTCCCGGACATCAGCACCTATGTTTTTACTACTTATGTTTATAATACGCGTCCGGATCAAATAGATCGACCTGTAAAGATAAATTCTCTGCCGTTAATTGCCCAACGGCTTCTTTCAGTTGAAAACTCGCAACAACTTCATCCCGTTTAGCCCTTACCAGGCTTACCTTTGCGTCCAAAAGCTCCTGTTCTGCATCCAAAACGTCGAGGACTGTCCGAGAACCTACTGACGCCTCCCTTTGGACACCTTCAAGCGCGATGTCAGCAGCTTTAATTTGCGCTTCAAACGATTTGATTCGCGCCCGCGTCGAGGCCAATGTCTCCCACGCGCCAGAAACATTTGCCAAAACCGTTCGCCGCGCATTCTCCAATTCCAGCCGACTGCGACCAGCGGCGACCTTAGCTTCGCGCAGCTCTGAATACACAGTTCCCTTCTGATATAGCGGAATAGAGAGGTCTAAACGGACTTCTCCAGTTGTGAGTTGACTATCATTTGTCGAGCTTTCCCAGGCCCTGCTAGCCGTGCCCACTGCGTTGAGAGTCGGATATAGCTCCCCCCGTTTTATTTTGACCGCTTCCCTCGCGGACTTTTCTCTGAATTGCGCCGAAATAATATCGGGATGACCTTTTTTCGCGATACCCTGGGCTTCTTCAAGGGATTTTGGAAGATCTTCGAGAGACTTGGGAGATATCAATTGGCCTGGAGGCTCTCCAATGACATTTACATACGTGGACTTAGATATCTGCAATGCGCCCTCTGCTTGAATTCTATCTGCCATGGCACCGGACACACGGGCCTCGGCCTGACTTACATCGGTTCGGGTAATTTCACCGACCCGAAACCGGTCTTGCGTAGCTTCAAGCTGGCGGCGCAAAACCTGTTCATTGTTTTTGTTGAGCTCGAGAACTGCTTCATCCCTGACAACAGCCATGTAGGCCGTTGTCGCCTGTAATAGTAAACTTTGTTCAAACCCTCTCAGGGTCGCGCGCTGCGCCTGAACATTGGCTTCCGCCCGACTTTGTCCATTGATGGTGCGAAAACCGCGAAAAAGGGGCTGAGTAACGACGAGGGTGCTGTTTCTGGGCGTCCTCACCTGGTCTCTGTTGGCCGCTCGGGTATTTAGCCGCGTATATTCGCGCTCAATATCTCCGGAAAGGGTAACATTCGGGCGCCAGTTTGAGAGCGCTTGAGAAACAGTTTCATCAACGGCACTTAATTGAGTTTGTTGGGCCAGCAAACTTGGGTTTGTTAAATAGGCTTTTGCCAGTGCTTCTGATAATGTCTCAGCCTGAACCGTCGCCTCTGCCAGTATACCGATTAAAGAGACCAAACCAGCCGCCACGAGCATCAAGCATTTAGTCTTTATCATTTTAAACCTCTAGATTCTCTCAAAGACCCCATCCACTGGCTCTTGTGGTTTCTAGAACAAATATCTTGGTTCACGAAGAGTTTAATGTCAGGGTATAATTGAAAATTAATTACCAATTCCTTGCTTTTTGAGTGCATCCTATTTCAACTAATTCTGGCTATCGGGGGTTGCTATGCCATCTGCAGGATGCCGCCCGTTTATTCATCGCATTTTTTACCTTTATCTCATCATATATCCCAACTAAAAAGCGACTAATCGCCACCCTCGGTCTAAAGGGCAAACTCCCGCGGTCTCTCAAACCCCGGGAGAACAGGTGTTCCGGCCTCGAAAACCTCGAACGAGGAGATCGATTTACCAAACTTGCGGAAGACCGTCCCCTTCCCTGGGGTTCCACGGCTTCCAACTACAGCAAGCAATTTCCCCCCATCTGCGATTTGCAACATTAGGCTTTCTGGCACCTCTTCCACGCAGCCAGAGATGATGATCACATTGTAAGGAGCTTGCTTCTTATAACCTTCGATTAGCGGGCGCGTCATTATTGCGGCGTTATCTATTCCCGACGCAACCAAGTTGGAAGTAGCCCTATCGGCAAGCACTTCGTCAGACTCGATAGCCACAACAGTGCTTGCCATCTTAGCTAGCACAGCGGTGGTATAGCCGGTGCCCGCGGCTATTTCCATGACGATATCTGTTGAGCGGATCTCCGCGTGCTGGAGGAGCAAGGCCAATACCATGGGTTCTAATAGATATCTGCCACCAGACACTGGCAATGCTTCATCCACATAGGCAACCTCCGCGAGTGCCTCGGGAACAAAATTTTCCCGCGGCAACGTCTCTAGAGCTTCGATCAGAACGGGATTGGTGACTTTATTTGTTCGAATTTGGTTCTCCACCATGTTCCGGCGGGCTGCAGCGTAGTCCATTAATTTACGTCCATTCTCGTGGGCGGGCCGTGATCCGATTCAACACTGACCGTTTTACATCGAATGTGACTGTTTAACACGAATCAAGGATTGGTACATCAAATTCCGGCGGAAGACTGGCGAAGAATGTGAAGCCGCATTCTCTAATTGGTGGCAGCCGTATTCGCAAAGGGTGGTATCTTATCTTTTGTGCGGTTAAATGTGTAAACTTGAATTCGTTTTGACACTCCATAGTGATATTTGACGACTTGACCGTGCCAGCAGCAACGACTACATTCCGCCACCTTTGAATTTTCTGGTTCGGAGGAGAATTCCGCGAGGAATTCGGGATGTAATTCGAACGTACGACGCAGAGAGGTCGAAAGTTCGCGGCGCGACCGGAGGGCGCGGTGGCGGAGTGGCTACGCAGCGGCCTGCAAAGCCGTGGACACCGGTTCGATTCCGGTCCGCGCCTCCAAATGTTCCGGTGTAGCTCAACGGTAGAGCAATCGGCTGTTAACCGATAGGTTGTAGGTTCGAATCCTACCGCCGGAGCCAAATTCTCAGGTGCTTGTCAAGTAACACCGTTGAATGTCAGCCTGATTTCAAGGCTTGCGACGCTCGAAAAAGCCCCAACAATGGCAAGAAATAAGACGAGCGAGAGGCCAACCTGATGACCGCAAATGTACAGAACAGATTGACTGAACACCAAATCGAGCTACCACAACCAACATCTTCCGTCGCTAATTATGTCCCTTACGTCTTCTCCGGAAACACACTCTATGTCTCTGGCCAGATCACCGTGTGGAATGGCGAACTCAGGCATGAGGGAAGACTTGGAAAAAATGTATCGATTGATGAGGGCTACCAGGCCGCCCGTCTTTGCGGCCTGAACCTTCTCGCGCAACTTAAGAGCGCCTGTGGAGGCGACCTAGACCGCGTCACCCGAGTGGTTAAGTTAGGAGGCTTCGTAAACTGCAGCCCAGATTTCACAGACCATCCCGCGGTTATAAACGGCGCTTCGGATTTAATGGTGGACGTCTTCGGAGATGCCGGTCGGCACGCCCGTTTTGCGGTGGGTGTTTCCAGCCTCCCATTCGGCGTGGCCGTCGAAATTGATGGCACTTTCGAGATTAATAAAGTCGACTAACCCCCAAAATAAGTTGTAAACCTCGACTGAAAATCCGCCTCTTCAATTGACGTGCTAAAACAAAGTGGTTGTCCGTATTTTTATGACTGCTCTGATAATTATGGAGAATTGGTATTGAGTTCTCATCCACAATCGCTTCTACGAATCGGATTTCAAAGCATTTCTATGGCGTAAAAAATATTGGATTATTTATCTTAATTCGCATTTTCAGTTGATTAACTTCAGTGTCATCGCCAGAGCTCTGTTAATTAGCCTGCAAATCATTACTTTTTTGGAACGAGAGATAGGAAGATCGCAGCAAGTTCGAGGCAGAGACTGTCAGAGAGAGGTCACCTTGGATAAGACAAATATTGTGGATACTGGGTCGATAGCACCCTTCCCTCCACCTACATGGATCATTGGACTGAAGACCAATCGTATTAGCCTTTACGGCTCTCCTCATCATACCTATACCACGGCTTGAAGCTAAATTTACGTTCGTTTTGGGAAACACTGTTATGGAACAGACACCTGAGCCATCCGACACAATCACGCTGCTATCCAAAAAGCTTGGAAAGTTTGTTGAGAGCCGACCAATGCAGAATTTAATTATCGTGCTAATCATTCTCAATGCAGTAACACTGGGGCTCGAAACAGACACTGATATCGTCCAGCGATTTGGCGCCGAACTGAATACATTTGACACAATCATCCTCGCAGTGTTTGCCTTCGAAATCACGTCGAAGCTCGTCTACCGCCGATTGGCATTTTTCAAAAATGGCTGGAATATTTTCGATCTCATTATTGTAAGCATTGCACTCATCCCCAGCTCTGGCCCGCTCTCCGTTCTCCGGACACTAAGAATATTCCGCGCCATGCGGTTGCTGTCCGTCGTGCCCTCCATGCGCAAAGTAACGCAAGCCTTGTTCTCCGCGATCCCGGGAATACTCTCAGTTGGCTCGATGATTTTGCTAATTTTTTACGTAAGCGCGGTTTTGAGCACAAACTTTTTTGGCTCTGAATTTGCACAGTGGTTTGGCACGATTGGGCGCTCCATGTTCACGCTCTTTCAGATTATGACCCTCGAGAGTTGGTCCATGGGCATCGTTCGTCCCGTGATGGAGAGTTTTTCCTGGGCCTGGGCATTTTTTGTACCATTCATCCTTGTGACAAGTTTTGCCGTCCTCAATCTATTCATCGGAATCATCGTTGATGCCATGCAGACTCAAAACGCAGACACAAAAAAGGAGGGGCCGGAAAATGCTAACGAGACTCATAAACAAGACCTACGAGGCGAGCTCATTAAACTCCAAAACGAGGTCCAGGAGCTAAGCGCGCTTATAAAAGCGGAAAAATCCAGAGATCATTAAAAAAAGGGGGAGATGAGCCAGATATGATCTGGCACCGGCACAAGCATACCGTCGCAACATACTTATCGGACGAATGGAATGCCCTGCAAAATATTTTTTCCTTGAATTGGAGGTTGTGTTACAAGACAAGTTTACAATGCAGGTCGCCACGTAAATTCGCGTCACGTTGCATGCAGAGCTGGCGGATAAATGAAGCCTTTATCGACTGTCATAATTCTTAGTTTGTTAGCCGGAGCTCTAGTTTCGGGTCCGAGTGTCATTCGAGCGCAACAGAGCCCGGTATCCGATCAACAACTGGGCGAACGCCTCCTTGATGCCGTTGACGGCAATGACGTTAAAACTGTCCGTTCCATACTTGCGATCGCCTCTGGGCGTGCTTTAGTCGCTTCGCCCATCGGACTGAGAGCGGCGGGCCGGGCCGTAGAGCGTGGAAACTACGAGATTGCACATCAAATCCTTGCGGTCCGTACCCAGCGAATCCAGCTGGAGAAGCAGGTAGGAGCAGGGAATCCGCCGACTAAACCCGTGACTGGAGCGACTAAGACCCGCCAATCTGCATCCCCGGCGGACCAGCTGAGACCGAAATCGCCCCCCACCGGGCTCGGGTCGCAAATACCCGGACCGCTGGGTGTAATCGTCCCAAAACCTGCAACGAGGCCAAAACCAGAGGCGGCAGCCCGAACTGGGGCACCGAATTTCGAACCGGCGCCGGCGCTGATCGGTCCCAATCCATTTGACCCCTCTTACACGCCGCAAGTCGAACTGCCCCGGGTCGTTCCCGTTGGTCAGCCCGATAATCGCTCTGATCGACTTGGGACCTTTCCAGTTGCGCGGATAGCGACTCCTCCAGATCTACCAATTAGAGGATTATTAAAAAATACGGAGACAGATACTGCGCCTGCGCGCAACCTGCCAACGCCCATCGACGCACTTTCAGGTGCACCAGAGTCCGAAAACGAAGGAATTTTGAGCCGACTTTTGGATACGGTCTCCGACACATTCAACCCATTTCACAGCAAGCCGATGACTGGCAGGAAGAATCGGAGCACGCAAGAGACTGTCCGCTCACCCAATCTGTCTTCCATGAGTGAGGAGCCACTCACCGTGCCCTCACTAAAATCACCAACGCCCGACATGTCTAGTCTTACTGAGGACAAACCTCCATCGGACGGCTTCCTTAGCAGTTGGAAGCGTTTTATCTCCGTAAATGATCCTCTGGAGAACCCTGATCCCCCTGCCAATTTAACGCCAGAGCCAACTACAAGCGCTTCGGGAGTAAATGCAAAGGATGTGCTGTCTCGAGAAGACGAATCAAACGAGCCTGGAAAGTCAACGTCACCACCCCAAAATGTGCTGCCCTCCGAACCCGGAGAACTGGACCTCATTGATTTGATAAAGAAGGTTCTTCGCTTGGACATTACCCAGCCAAAATTGGCAACGGAGCAAACCTCTGCCTCCCCACCAACTGCAGCAAAGCCTCTTGATAATTCACCGCGAGGTCCGAGCGAAATTACTAATTTTACACATCTACAAAATGAGCAGGCTAGCACCAGTAAAGCTAGATTGGCTAACCCTCTACCCAACGAACCATCTGCGAGCGAGATAAAAAAAATCGCTTCAGCCGATCATAAACACTCTGCTTCGTTGTCCAGTGTTGACGGGACCACGCTCCCAAACCACATCGGGGCAGAGTTAAAAAGTAACTCGTTTCACGAAAAGACTGTAACGCTGCCTTCCCATCCGGCTCCTGCGACATCACAAGGCACTACGATGCTGCCTGGTAAAAATGCCATGCGCCATCCACGGAAACGGGCAGTGGCGATTAGATCAGGTTCCACCAGAAATGAGCGTGCTGCTATCGTGACCGAGCGAGCCCAAAATCCCGGAGCACGCAGAAAGACCCAGCGACCCAGAGCGAAGGCTGATGCTTCTAGTGACGCGAGGGAAACCCTCCCCATTTTTCGCATTGGCAACTCCCTAGCCCTTGGTCGTTCGCTAAATCCAAAAGCTTTAGCCAATGGGCAGTGTTTGCAGAAAGAACGAAACGCTGGCTGGTTCTGTCTAGAGCACGCCGACTGGCCCGCGCAAATGGCAAGAGAGATAGGAAAAAGTATTGATCGCACTCGAGGGGCAGCGACTATCGTTCAATATAAGAATGGGAGAGCGGTCAGGATATACTCATCCATACCCTCAGATAGTTATGAGGGCGCGGTAAAATACTATTCCGACCTAATAGGCCCCGCCACGAAAATTACGAGGTATAAACTCCCCCGTCTTGGCAAAACTACATTATCAAACCCCTCTTCAAACTGGATCAACACCTCGACTAGCGACGGCAAGGAAATACTGGAAATAAGAAAATTCGATAATATTCGGGGCTTAATGGCTTCCGAGACCAGCGGGCTAATCCGTCTGTTTAAGGAGAATTCAAATCCAATATTTTCTGCATTATCAGACACTGATCTCATCTTGCACCAGTTACGCGCTAAAAATATGAAAAGATGAGGTGTAATCTCAAATTAGCTTGGATCTAATAATTTACTTTGAAGTCATAACCCAAATACCGTCCCAGTCCTTTGGATTTTTCTTTTTCATTACTGAGCATCTCTCGATGTACGTATTTGAGAGTTTATCCGCCGGGTTCGCTTTTAAACATTCTTTAAATGACTTGATCGCTTTATCCCATGCGCCTGTCTTAAAAGAGGATCTTCCCTCATTAAAGTGGTTTACTGTATCCATCAAATTGGGAAATGTAGTTGGGTTGTGATAATCTAATACCTCACGAACGCCGACTGGTTCCGTTTTTCCTTTAACAACAACGTCATCGATATATCTTATCTGGTAAGTACCTTTTAATTTTTCGTACGTGTAATCACTGATAAGTATTCGAGCAGAATACTGTTTGCACGCGCTTTCCAGCCTTGCTGCAAGGTTCACCCCATCCCCTATCATTGTATAATCCATCCGCTTGGATGAGCCAATGTTGCCGGAAACAACTTTATCAGTATTTAAACCCAACCCCATGTCCACTGGCATCTTGCCTTCTTTTTCTCGGATTACATTCCATTCCCAGAGGCGGCTAATCATATTTATGCCGGCTCTAACACCTCGATCCTCATCGTCATCATTTGCCACCGGTATGCCAAAGCCAGCCATGATAGCATCGCCGATAAACTTATCTACCATGCCCCCCTGTTCAGTGATTGCCTCGACCATAATGTCAAAATATTCGTTTAGTAGTTGGACAGTACCCTGCGCACCCAGCGTCTCGGTTATTGTCGTAAATCCTCTAACGTCAGAAAAAAGTAAAGTCGCAGTAGTTTCTTGTCCTCCCATTATGTCTTTGCCCTCACTCATTAACTGATCCGCTATACCCGGATCAATATAGCGCGACATCGTCGACTTCATCCTTTTCTCATCCGAGATATCCTCAATCATTATTAGTGTACCCAGGTGCCCCTCACCTTGCTCCATTCTTCCATCAGGATCCTGGTTCTCGAGCGGCAGGAAACTCATATTAGCCGATACCATCTCTATGTTATCATCTTCCTCATTACCCACTTCGAATTCCACATCCATTAGTGTCTCGTCTTCTTTCGTCTCTTCTAGATTTTTAATTCTCTCCAAAATCCACGATCTCCCATTCGTAAAAAATTCCTCGGAGGTCTTACCTAGGATATCGGCAGAGCGTATTTTTAAAATTTTGAGTCCAGCTTTGTTACAAGTTATAATCTTTCCCTCGTCATCAATGGTGATCACAGCATTAGACATACTCGTAAGCATGCTGTGATTGTAAGCCCTCTCTTTCGCTACATCCTCAAAAAGCTTTGCGTTCTCAAGAGCGATCGCAACTTGCTGAGTGAAAGCTTTTAGCCGAGACTCATCCTCATCAGTGAACCCTCCCCCCTTTTTATTTAGCGCCTGGGTGCACCCGATACACTCTCCCTCCTTGTTTATGATAGGAACGCACAGTATCGAGCGGGTAAAATAGCCAGTTTGCTTATCAAACCCTGGGTTGAACCTCAGATCAGCGTAGGCGTGAGGAATGTTAATAGTTTCCTGAGATTGGAATACCGCACCAGCTATACCAGCACTGTTAGGTAGCCTGATTTCACCAATACCATCTCCCATTGCAACTCTCGAAAAAAGTTCATCCGTTTTGGGGTCATTAAGGAATAGGGTCGCCCGGTCAGCATTTAGCATACGTGTTGACTCCAGCATGACGCGCTGAAGCAAAGAACCAAGATCAATTTCCGCCGTTACGTCGGAGACAATATCCAGAAACTGCATCTCTTTTTCACGCGTCTTCTCCATCTCTTCTAGCCCTTGGGCATTTTGAAGAGACACTGCTGCCTGGCCGGTTATAGCCTCAACAATTTCAAGATCTTCTTTGGTAAACCGCCCCTTTTTTTTGTTCAAAATTTGAATTACGCCGATGACATCGTTCCGCACAGTCCTTACCGGTGCACAAACAATATTCCGCGTCACATAGCCAGTTTGCTCATCAATTTTGGAGTTAAACCTCTCATCCTCATAAGCATTATGGATTATTTCTCCAATTCCAGACTGGAATATTGAACCTGCAATACCAGTTGTATTAAGAATACGGATTTCCCGTGTTAGTTCTCCTTGCGCAACCCGAGAGTACAACTCTCCTGTCAGAGGATCATTTAAAAACAAACTACCCCTATCGGCTTGAAGCTCATGAGTTGTCATCTCAATCAACGTCCACAGAATTTCACTCAAATTTGTCAGGCCTGCAATCCTGCGAGTAACAGAAAGTAGCATTTCTGTTTGGTGCAATTTTGCCTGCGTTCGTTCAAGACTCGCCTTCATTTCAGTCGCACTTAAAGATTTAGAAAGTGAGGATGAGGCTCCTCTTTTTTCCAAACTGGAGGCAGTTTCTCTCTTATTGGGCATGGTTGTGCTCCATTTTCACTCTCAATTTTGCAATAGTCTCCTGAAGATGCTTGTGCTCGTCTGACTTTAGTACGGCTTCTTTTTGAAGATTTTCCTCGAAGGTAAATTTGGCGTTTTCCAATTCATCCCTAAGACCCGTCGCCGTGTCTTTCAGTTGCTGGATCTCGTCTGCAG
>PBNV01000054.1 GCA_002723345.1 Rhodospirillaceae bacterium | reverse complement strand
GTTTCACGGTGCTTCCAGGCAGATCGTGCCCGATTTCATCCTGCCTTGCAATTGCATCCCCTTCAACCATCTCATGTCCGTCTCATGTGTTGATCACAGGCGCCCGTTCCCAACCGTATTCGGGGACGAGCGGCCATGATGGTCGATGGTTTACTGGGGGGCTTCCGCCACCTTTTGTAGCCTGCGCAGGCAGGCGTCGCGGTCGGCCCGGCAGCCGCCCGAAGTCCACCAATTCTCAACATGTTTGAGCACCTCGGCAATTTGCGGGCCCTCTGCCAGCCCGAGATCACGGGCGTCCCGGCCGCTTAAGGGGAAATCCACGGCAACCCAAGTGTCGGCGGTATCGATGATGCGCAGCCAGGCCCGAGAATGTTCCCGGGGCAGGCGCGGCATTTTGGTCAGAGCGCTCGCCCATTCCAACAAGCACAGATCAATGACCCTGGCCGGTTCCATTCGATAGAGGAGAGTGCGGAGGTCGTCGTCCAGAATTTCCCGGGTGGCCTGCCAGGGGGGGTCAACCAATGTGATTAAATGATCGCGCTGGGCATTGGACATACGAAGGCGCTCGGCTATTTTACGCGCTCCTGTTGCATCCGTCTCCACAATGCTTGCCAAGCGGCGGACCGGGTCGATGCTCACCGAGCCAGCCTTAATCGCTGACGTCTCCAGCCACATGAGCCGATTTAAACGGTTGGTTGATGTTGCCTCCGGCAGAAAATGGTTGGCGACGCCGCTCGAAATCATGACGCCGATGGCATCACATTTATTTTCTGACAAGAGCATTTTGAAAAGCTCGTCGCGAACGCGTTCGCCAGATAATTCGGCGAGCAGGGGCGCATGCTGGATACATTTCTGATAGGAATATTGGTCGTCGATACGCATGCCAAGAACGGCGATAAAGCGAAAATACCGGAGAATACGGAGATGATCTTCCTGGACACGTTTCTCCGCATCACCGACAAATTGGATGCGCCGCTTGGTGAGGTCCTGAAGGCCGTTGAAGTAGTCGTATATTGTGCCGTCTGGAGAGACACTCATGGTGTTAAAGGTGAAATCTCGGCGTCCGGCATCCTCCTCCCAGTCGTCAGTAAAGTCGACTTCAGAGTGACGGCCATCAGGTTTTACGTCCCGCCTGAGTGTCGTAATCTCATAGGTTCGTGTGCCGGAAATCGCCGTTACAGTGCCATGTTCGATACCCGTCGGGATGGCTTCTAAACCTGCGTTCTCCAAAAGCTTTATTATGCGTTCTGGGCGTTCCGTCGTGGCAAGATCGACATCTTTGATCTTATTCTGCAGAAGGGCGTCCCGGACGCAGCCTCCGACAAAGCGGATTGCTGCGCCGCCCCCCTCAATTGCGTCGATGACGGCACGAATATCTGGGTTGGTCATCCAGTCGTCTATAACGATTTTTGCTTCCACTCCCCCGGGCCACTCAACGATGCTGTCGTTCTGTCTCGTCACCAGAAGAAGTCGGCCTAGTTATGCTGACCAGGGACGACGCGTCCATTTTCCAAGCGCGGAGACTGGTATTTTGCATCCGTGGCAGCGCCGCCCGTCGCGAAATAGACGAGGGATGCGATAGAGAGAAAAACACCTATCATGATGACCCAGAACCACTGGCCTTCTTCCCAATTGGCGATGCTTTTTCCATGGCGCTTTGCGGACCAATATGCCCACAGTGAGTAAATAATAATTGGGGTGATAAGGGGCAGTATAATTTGGATAAATATTCTCATTTCACTCTCTTCTCATCGCCTGGCCCTCCGGCTGGCCGGCAAATCGGTATTATGGCCGTTCCACAGCCGTTGGGATAGGTCCCGTAGCATTCCCGCCGTGGCGCCCCAGATAAAATATTCATTCCATTGTACCGCAAAAAAGCTACGTCGACCGTGGTCAAACTGCCGGGTGTAGCGTTCAAAATTTTCGGGATGGGTGACATACGAGAGGGGTGCTTCGAAGATCTCTGCGACCTCCTCTTCTTGCGGGACGACCGTGAAGGGGGGGTCTATAAATCCCACAATCGGACTCACCAGGTAGCCAGTACCAACGATATAGTCGTCAAGCTGGCCAACGATATCGATCTGGTGGCGCTCGATACCAATCTCTTCCTCCGTTTCCCGCAAAGCCGTGTGAGTTGGCCCCTTATCGGTGTCATCGACCCGGCCTCCTGGAAAGCTTATTTGCCCTGCATGTTTGCTTAGTTGTTCTGACCGTCGGGTCAGGAGAACCGTAACCTCTTCTTGCCGATTGACTAATGGCACGAGCACGGCGGCGGACCGCAGGGGTTTGTCGCCGCGAACAAAAGGATTGCGCTGATCATTATCCAGCTCGTCGATCTCAGCATCCTCATTGGAGCGCCGCCCCTCTCCAGCAGGGTAGGCGGCGAGCTGTTCCAGCACGTTCTCTTTGGACCAAGTCATACGGCGACACCCTCCAAATTTCCAAGTTCAAAAAAAGTACCGTCGCTCCACACGCCGAACCTCTTTCCGTTTGGAGTATCGTGTTCCACACCGAGGTCAACCAAATGATAAAAAACACTTCTGGTTAGTTTGGCCTCCAGCGTGTCTCGCACCAGGATGTATGGTGCGGGTTCTCCTGTCCGGGAGTCTTCTGCAATTCTAATCGGGTGGGCGGGGCCCGCCATCACAATGTCGTCAACATTCGTTCGGAACGCCAGATTTTGTGCCGGCCCTTCATCGCTGACGGTCATTTCCACTGCCATGAATGGCGCGTCTTCCACGCGAATTCTGCCCTTTTCCGCTGGTGTGATCAGCCAGTAGGCACCATCGCGATCCCTGTGGATGACGGTAGAAAACAGCTTAACAAGTTCTTTGCGGCCAATGGGTGTGCCGAGATAGAACCAAGTACCTTCCCGGTCGATGTGGATGTTAAGATCGCCGCACAGAAAGCGCCCGTTATCGTCGCGTATTTCATGTGGACGCGTCACAGATATGGGATCCGCAGAATTGTCATAATTCTCTGTTTTTCCTGCACCAAAGAAGGACGTAATATCCCTGGGTGCGTTGTCTTTTGAAGAGATGCTCATGACGGATAAATACCTGAACCTACCTACTACCAGGGGAGATGAATTTTGACCGAACCTGCTCTCGAAAATCAATCACCTGTTACAGCCGAGGTCACCACCAAACAAGATGGGTCTAAACTAGTAACCCAACTGGAAACGGTGAGTGACCAGATTTCGGACGCCAAAGGCGCCATTAGCCGGATCATTTTTGGCCAAGATAGCGTCATCGAAGAGACTCTTATCACGCTACTTGCCGGGGGTCACGTCTTGCTCATCGGTGTACCCGGCCTGGGCAAAACAAAATTGGTGGAATCGCTGGGTAAAGTAATAGGCCTGGAGGAACGGCGCGTCCAGTTTACGCCCGATCTGATGCCTGCTGATATTTTAGGCTCGGAAGTTTTGGAAGAGTCGGACAATGGCAAGAGGTCCTTTCGGTTCATTGAAGGCCCGGTTTTTTGCCAGTTGCTGATGGCCGATGAAATTAACCGCGCGAGTCCAAGAACCCAATCGGCCCTTCTCCAGGCGATGCAGGAAAGCCGCGTCTCGATAGCTGGTCGGTATCATAGCCTGCCGAGCCCGTTCCATGTCTTGGCAACGCAAAATCCGCTCGAGCAGGAGGGTACCTACCCGTTGCCGGAGGCACAGCTTGACCGCTTTCTCATGCAAATAAATATAGAATATCCACCGTTGGAGGCGGAACGAGAAATTCTAACAGAAACCACAGGCGCGGACGAACAGTCGCCCGAGCGGATTATGTCCGCAGATGATTTGAAATCGGCGCAGCGCGCCATACGCTATGTTCCGGTCGGCAAGAGCGTGATTAACGCCATTCTGGAATTGGTCCGATCCGGGCGCCCTGGCGCGAGCAAGGTGCCGGAGGTAAATGACCAGCTGGCCTGGGGTCCAGGTCCGCGCGCCAGCCAGGCGCTCATGCTTGCTGTCCGCGCCCGCGCTGTGATCGACGGCCGATTGGCGCCGTCGGTGGATGATGTCATTGCCCTGGCGCCGCCCATTCTTCGTCACCGAATGGCCCTGAATTTTGCCGCGCGCGCCGAGGGCGTCACTATGGCAAATATCATTGATTTGATGGCTGCTCGAATCGGCTAGGCCCGCTGGAAGGTCCATGAAATTGCTATGACTGCAAAACATTCAAATTACATGTCCCGCTTCCAAGGTCAGGCGGATGCACTAGCCGGCAATTTACCATCCCTTTTGGTGGCGGCGGACCGGGTCGCGGCGACAGTGGCCCAGGGGGTGCACGGGCGCCGGCGTGCTGGCCAAGGGGAGAGTTTTTGGCAGTACCGTGCTCATGAGGCTGAGGACCCCACCCATCATGTTGATTGGCGCCGTTCAGCGCGGTCCGACGCGCTTTATGTTAGGGAAAATGAATGGGAAGCCGCGCAGAGTGTCTGGCTCTGGAGTGACGCTTCACCATCCATGCAGTATAAATCGGAGCGCGATCTGCCAGAAAAGCGGGAGCGGGCCGACTTGCTTACGCTGGCGCTCGGGTCCCTGTTGGTAAAGGGAGGCGAGCAGATCGCGCCGTTGGGTCGACAGGCGAGGCCGACTCAGGGGAAAGCGGCGATTAATTTATTGGCGGCAGCCTTGTCGGATCGGCTGGACCCGGCGCGGATGGATGTATCTGATAGTTTGCCGCCTCACGAAGATATTCCCAAATACGGCCGTCTTGTGCTCCTGAGCGACTTCTTGGAACCGTTGGAAGATCTCAATCGCGCCATTGGCGTGTTTGCCGGCCGGGGCGTCCATGGCCATGTTCTGCAAATATTAGATCCGGCGGAGCAAGATTTGCCGTTCCGTGGGCGGACAGAGTTTGAAGGTATGGAAAATGAGGGAGCGGCCTTAATTGGCCGGGTTGAGGGCGTTCGGGACACTTACTGCGCGATGCTTAAATCACATCAAGCGGGGCTCCTCGACATTGCACGGTGTGCCGGGTGGAGTTGCGGTTTCCACGTCACTAGCAACTCTCCCGAGTCAGCATTGCTCAGTCTGTACACCTCCCTAGCAGGTCCTCAAGATGTAGGTGCGGCGATCGGGGTAGGAGCCTGATCCGCCATGCTTACCCTCGGCGCCTTCTCCTTTATTGCCCCGTTTGCGCTTCTCGGGTTGGTAGCGTTGCCTGCGCTGTGGTGGCTGTTACGGGTGATCCCGCCGGCCCCTCGCCGCGTGCGGTTCCCGGCCATCAAGCTAATCATACCCCTGGTCAATCCGGAGCAAAGCGCGGCCAAGTCGCCGCTATGGCTTACCCTTTTGCGGCTGGCGCTCGTCACGCTGTTGATCCTCGGCGCGGCCCATCCGATGCTGAATGCGGATAACCGGCTGGACGGGGAGGGGACGCTCGTTTTAATCGTCGATGATGGATGGACTGCGGCCAAAAACTGGGCCCAGCGGCAGGCCACGTTCAGCAATTTGCTGGACCAGGCGGAACGCGGGAACAGATCCGTTGCTGTTGTCACCACGGCGCCTCGCGGATCAGGTGACAAAAGACCGCAACAGTCCGTCATGGCGCCGGCGGCCGCGAGAGAAGTTTTGCTGGCCATGACGCCGAAGCCCTGGGCGACTGACCGACAGGCGGCTTTATCCGTAATTAAAGAGATCGCCTTACAAGGTGACCCGCAGATCATCTGGTTGAGCGATGGGGCTGATCATGGCACTGCGGCGGCCTTTGCCGCGGCTCTAGAGAAGGTGGGGACAGTGACTGTCTTGGCCGATGCCCCTGCCGGGTTGCCCCGTCTCCTACTACCGCCCACGTCCGATCGGAATGGGCTCACGCTGAGAGCGCGCCGCGCTGATCCGGCGTCCGGCCGCACCATGATGGTGCGCGTGCGAGGCGGCGATGATGGCGCGGTTCTCACGCGCAAGGCCATGATCTTTGAGCCCGGCCAAACAGCGGCCCGCCTGACCCTCGAACTGCCGGTCGAGATCAGGAACAAAGTGACGCATATGGAAATAGAGAATGAAAACTCTGCGGGGGCGACCGCCCTGGTGGACGAGCGCTGGCGCCGCCGCCCGGTCGGCCTGGTCAATAGCGCGGATCCAAAAGGCGACTTGCCACTGTTGGATGATTATTTTTATCTGGCCCGCGCCTTAGATCCGTTCACCGAGGTAAGGACTGGCGATATTCCAGAACTTTTGAAAAGGAAGCTTGCTATGCTGGTTTTGGCTGATCCGGGAATAATTTCAGGTGGTCAGCGGGCACGGCTTGTTCAGTGGATGCAGAATGGGGGGATTGTTCTCCGCTTCGCCGGCCCCCGATTGGCTGCTGACCGTGACACGTTGCTGCCAGTGAAATTGCGGAAGGATGATCGGGAGTTGGGTGGAGCGTTGTCTTGGACGACGCCGGCCCAGTTGGCGGCGTTTGATGAAAACAGTCCCTTCGCCGGTCTCGCGGTGCCCAAGGATGTGCGCATTCGCCGCCAAGTACTGGCCCAGCCGTCCATCGGGCTGTCAAAACAAACCTGGGCGCGGCTAACCGACGGCACGCCCTTGGTTACGTCTCGGAAATTTGGCGCTGGTTGGCTCGTCTTCGTTCATACGTCGGCAAACCCCACATGGTCCAATTTGCCTCTCTCTGGGCTGTTTGTGGGGATGCTACAAAACCTTGTGCGGCTGAGCCGCGGCGTGACGGGGACGACCGATGACCGTCTTTTGGAGCCCGCCCAATCCCTGAATGGGTTTGGGCTCCTTGGCGCCCCCGGAGACGGCGCATTGGGCATTAAGGCTGACGCCGCGACAAAGATGCGACCCGGTCCGCAACATCCGCCCGGATTTTATGGTGACGATACGGCCGGCCTGGCAATCAACTTGGCCCCGTCCGTGACCACATATAAACCACTCGGGTCGTTCGGCGCGGGTATAGAAACCGGCGGTTATCAGGAGGCACGGGAGACCAACCTCAGATCTTGGCTTCTGTCTGCGGCGCTGGTTTTGCTTCTCGCCGATATCGTCGCAAGCTTGGCGTTGCGAGGCTTTCTTGGTGTTGCCCGAATAGCGGCCCTGGTTTTCGCCGTGGTCATGGCGGGCCCAACGTTTGCCCAAACGGTGGTGCAGGGCAACATTTCTGAGATGCGACATGACATCAGAGACTTTGCGCCCACGTTGGATGTCCGTATCGCTTATGTAAAAACGGGAATCAGGGCGGTTGATAACGCCAGCCGTATGGGATTGTCGGGGCTTGCCTTTATAGCCAACAGTCGTACGGCGGCGGAGATGGGTGAGCCAGTGGCCATAGATCCTGGCACGCAGGAACTCGCGTACTTCCCTCTCATCTATTGGCCCGTCACCGATAATACACCTGTCATCCGGCCGGACACGGCAGCAAAGCTGAATTCGTACCTGAAGTCAGGCGGCACGATCTTGTTTGATACCCGCGATCAGGGCGGCGCGAATTTTGGCACAGAGCGGCTTGAGGAAATAGCCAAGCATCTCAATGTGCCGCCGCTCCGGGCGGTGCCATCGGATCACGTGCTTACACGAACCTACTACTTGCTGCGGGAATTTCCCGGTCGCTGGGCCGGGGGGCGCCTCTGGGTGGCGCGCAAAGGCTCCCGGGTCAATGATGGCGTCTCCTCGGTAATCGTGGGCGGTCATGACTGGGCCTCCGCCTGGGCGTTGGATGACGAACGTAAACCGCTTTACCCGGTGGTGCCGGGCGGGGAACGTCAGCGCGAGATGGCGTTCCGTTTTGGCATTAACCTCGTAATGTACGTGTTGACTGGCAATTACAAAGCCGACCAGGTGCATGTGCCGGCGATTATGGAAAGGCTCGGCCAATGACCGGAGTGACGGGCCTCAGTTTTGCACCCCTGGTCCCATGGGAGGCGGTGGCTGTCCTGGCCGCCGTCAGTGCCCTCCTGCTCATCTTCGGAATGGGGCGGGGTGCCAGAGGGTGCCTCGTACGCCTGTTTGTCCTGGCAGTGTTGTCCCTTGGTATTCTCAATCCGCATCTTGAAAGTGAGAGCCGAGACGTACACCCTGATATTGCACTTGTCGTGGTGGACGGCTCCTCCAGCCAGAATGCCGGTAAACGGCCCGCTCAACGTGCGCGGGCCGTGGCAGCCGTGCGGAACCGTCTCGCAAAGTTTGACGATCTGGAAGTTCGCATGGTCGAGGGTCGGGAGACCGAGGAGGGTACCCTTCTATTTGGCCCCCTCCGCCAGGCTCTCGCGGATTTGCCGAGAGGCCGATATGCAGGTTCGGTCTTTATCACGGATGGACAGGTTCACGATATGCCAACGCTGGATGAAAAACGGTCTGACGGATCAGCGATCCGACGACCCGAGTTAGACGCCCCGCTGCACGTATTGCTCACGGGACAACCGGACGAGCGGGACCGCCGTTTGATCGTCGAAAAATCACCCGCCTTTGGGATTGTGGGAAAAAAGGTGACGTTAAAACTTCGGATCGAAGATCAGCCATCGCCGGCGGGCCGCCCCGTCGGAGTTGCCATTCGCGTGGATGGCGGGGAGGCCATTCGGACATCGATGCCTGTTGGAACATCCACTAATGTCGAGGTGCCCCTGGACCACGGCGGGAACACCATAATTGAGTTGGAGGCCGACGCCATGCGGAACGAAATCTCTCTGGTGAACAACCGGGCCGTAGTCACCGTCAATGGTGTGCGCGACCGGTTGCAGGTGCTCTTAGTTTCCGGTCAGCCGCATCTGGGAGAGCGCACTTGGCGCAACCTTCTCAAATCTGATCCGTCCATAGACTTGGTGCATTTCACGATCTTGCGTCCGCCGGGAAAAAGCGACTTCACACCGCTAAATGAATTGGCCCTGATCTCCTTTCCCATCCGAGAGCTTTTCGAAATTAAATTAAAAGACTTCGATCTGATTGTTTTTGACCGATATGTGCTCCGGTATGTGCTGCCCCTGAGCTATTTCCAGAATATCGCAACCTACGTTCGGAACGGCGGCGCTGTTCTGGCATCGGTCGGACCGGAGTTCGCCAATATTCGAAGCATCTATAACACGCCGCTGGGAGACATCTTTCCAGCCCAGCCCAGTGGCCCTGTCATTGAAGATGCTTTCCGGCCCATGTTGACAGCAAAGGGGCGGCTCCACCCAGTGACGGCGGGGCTCCCAGGGGATAATGCCAAGACTCCTAACTGGGGCCGGTGGTACCGGCAAGTCGAAGCGGTCGCCAATCGGGGCCAGACGTTGATGACGGGGTCTGACGAGCAACCACTTCTGATACTGGACCGTGTGGGCAAGGGGCGAATCGCCCAATTTATGAGTGATCATATTTGGCTTTGGGCGCGGGGCTTTGACGGTGGAGGGCCGCATGCCGAACTGATGCGCCGGACTTCCCATTGGCTAATGCAAGAACCCGATCTGGAAGAGGAGGACTTGCGGGCCTCTGTGGAGGGCAACCGGCTGACCATTCAACGTCGCTCCCTAGACCCCGCCGTTCCACCTGTCACCGTAACGTCACCGTCCGGCGCCAAAAAAGGCGTCACCCTGACGCCGGCCGCCGATGGCAGCGCCAAATCAACGGTTGAGATCATGGAAACAGGGCTTTACCAGATTGAGGACGGTCGCCGCCGGGCGATGGCTGCCGCGGGCCGGCTAAATCCGCCGGAGCTCGCGGATTTGCGGGCATCAGCGGAGCCACTTTTACCTGCAGTAAAGGCTAGCGGTGGCGGCACAGCCTGGATCGCGGAGGGTCTTCCGGATTTACGGCGCACCCGTCCTGAACGCAAAGGCACGGGCGCGGGTTGGCTCGGGCTTCAGCGGAACGGTGCCTTTGTCGTGACGGGGGTGCGGCAGACACCATTGTTACCGGCCCTGGTGTTTTTGTTGCTCGTGGCCGGCGGCGTCATGTTATCCTGGTGGCGCGAGGGCAAATACTAAAGGCATGATAACGTTTTTTCTTCACGGGCGTCGCTTTATATTCAAAGAGTGACCCGAGACCAGTTGCGTCTGCTGCAGGGCGACCCGCACTCCGGAGAGGGACTTCAGCCCTGCCATTTGTAACGCGAGATGAAGACTGAAAAATTGCCGTCGTATTTCATGAGCCCGAGGAACGCGCTCAGAACGAAGTTCCGGCAGTGAATGAGGATCTTGTTGAGTTTATGGGGGTATCGGGGAGACAGGTCCTGGATGCGGACGAATGGTTGCAAGCCGACTTAAAGCTGGCGCGTGTGACTGAAGACCCGATCGACGTCCTTCTTAAAAATGGGACCATCTCGTTTACGGATCTGCCGAGCGGTGGGTATAACAGACTGATCACCCGGCAAGGCCTAAGGAGTGAGATGTCCCAGTTTGAGGCTGTGTTTGGCAGCGCGGAAGATAATTATTTATATGGTTCGATGGTCCTTAGGATAGACGCTGTCTTGCGGCCTTATTCCAGTTTGGCCACAAAATCCGCGTAGTTCTGCTCGTCCATCATGGCTTCTGTCTCTGAAAGATCAGAGAGCCTCATTTTGAAAAACCAGCCGGTACCTTGCGGATCACGATTAACGAGCTCGGGGCTGCCTTCTAAATCTGTATTTGTTTCTGTGATATCACCGGTCGCTGGTGCGTAAACCTCCGCTGCCGCTTTCACCGATTCCACGACTGCTGCCTCATCTCCCCGTTTAAATTCGTCACCTGTTTCCGGCAGTTCAACAAAGACTACGTCTCCCAATTGTTCTTGAGCATAGCCAGTGATGCCGACGCAGGCGATGTCATCTTCGATTAAGAGCCATTCATGCTGATCGGTAAACTTGAGTATCGCCATTTTTTTTCCCATTGTGTAATGCATAAATAATTGAGCTTAAATGAAACTGTGGCAGCCTTATCCTCCAAGGCCTGTTGAATTCTCTTGCCGACGGTTTAGGTTGAGCTGATCTTGCGTCAGGTGAAAGCCGAGATATACCCGCGACCCGGGACCTTTTCGATCTTTTGTCAAAGGAATTCGAATTTCCACGAAATCATCGTTAATGGTGATGTTGTTTCGTCCTATTGGAAACCTGACGCGCCTTACAAATTGTCTCTTGCCCTCGGGCGCTGGGAAAAATTCAGGAATCGCTACAAAGTACTTGAGCTCAGCTATACGTGTCGAGTCCGCAGGCCCCCGCGCCAATTTAAATTTAGCCCGGAGGCTTACAACGACCTCATGAAAGACACCGTCTTCGCCGACATATTCACAATCTCCAAAGAATCCCAATAATTTGGCCTCGTAGAGAATGTCTGTAATGTCCCGCCCGGGGCCAGGGCGATATACAGTCACTTTGTCGGCATCCTGCAGAAGCCTCACCTCGGGACAATCAGGCACGACAACTTTGGAACCATAAAAAGGGTTTAAGTCGTGCGTTGTCTCACATGCCATCAAAACAGAACAAAAAACGCCCAAGACGGCGAGGCTGCGAACGGCCCTCATTTTCATCATTATTGCCACTGCCAAATTCAGGTTCGATTCTAGAGCGATTTATGCGCCCCGTCACAGGCCGGGCTGTTGCTAGTTTGTTTGCATCCGCAAAGGAACACGGTCTCGTCTTTCTTAGACAAAAAGACCAGGGGTTTCAGATCGTCTGTTTGCTTATGGGCCCCGTCGCAAAACGGCTGGTTTGTGCTCAGACCACAGGCGCACCACGCATATTTTTCACCCTCTTTCACATCAACTTTGTACGGGCTGTTTTGGGCAACTACGGGGTCGGTCATAGAAGGTCTCTCCGTCAGGTAAAACGTGTTGGAAACATCGTTAATTTCGGTTTGATGATAAAACATTAGCCCAATAATTTCGATCACTTTGATAGTCGCATGGTTTTGGTATATCCGATACATGAGAGGCGGCAACAAACCAGCGCCTTACGCAAGTGGTTTGGTGTGAATTTAACCGGTTAAACAGGTTCCACCGCTTACGCGGGATCTCCAGCTTGAATGTGTGCTTGATCCCAGTTTAGATGGGTGATCATGGTAACGAAATCTTCAAATGTTGAACTGTTCACCGATGGAGCTTGCAGCGGCAATCCCGGCCCTGGGGGGTGGGGAGTTATTCTGCGCTGGCGGAACACGGAGAGAGAGTTGTTTGGCGGCGAGCCTTCTACAACGAATAATCGCATGGAACTTCTGGCTGTTATCAAAGGCCTACAAGCCCTCAAGAAACCCTGCCGCGTGGCCGTCCACACGGATAGTCAATACGTGCAGAAGGGAATGACGCAATGGCTTGAAGGCTGGAAAGAAAAAGATTTTAGAGTAAAGGGCGGCGGTTATCGGCCTAATCACGATCTTTGGCGGGTGCTCGACGACTTGGCAGCAACCCATGACATTGTTTGGTATTGGGTGAAAGGTCATGCCGGTCACGAGGAAAATGAGCGTGCCGATGCTTTGGCGCGCCAAGGTGTGGATGCCGTCCGCATGAGGTTCTCCTAGCCATGATGATTAAAGAGGCTTTTTATAATGCCACGTAGGGTGCGGACCTCCTGCTCTGTCGGTGCTGCGCGGTGCAGCAAATTCCTCAAATTTCGCGACATGATCGGCTTTTTTTCCCGCACATGAAAAAAACCGCTGGCGTCTAGCGCAGACTCCAAATGTTCGAACAAACCGCTAAGTTCCCTCTTATTGGCTGGACGGCTCGACTGCATGGCCAGTATATCCTCCGGCGTATTGTCGCCCAGCTTATACCACTCATAAGCTGCTAAGAGGACGGCTTGAGACAGATTCAGGGAGGTAAATCCAGGATTGAGTGGGACCATGAGGATGGTATCGGCAAGTGCTATGTCATCATTTGTCAGGCCCTTGGCTTCACCGCCGAATAGAATACCGCAGCCCGTAGATCCTATGGCCCGGATCTGGCGGGCGCACGCGTCCGGGGTAACGACCCGTTTGGTCATGTGCCGGTCACGTGCGGTTGCCGCATAGAGAAATGATAAATCGGTAATCGCATCTTCCGTTGTGCTGAATAATTGGGCGCCCTCTATCACACTGTCCGCGCCTGATGCGGCGCTGATTGCTCTAGCATTGGGCCAGCCATCGCGGGGGCGGACCAGACGCAAGTCGTTGAGCCCGCAGTTCAGCATAGCACGTGCTACCATCCCAATATTCTCGCCTAATTGCGGGTCTACAAGGATAACAGCAGGTGTGGCGCGCTCGGTCAGAACAGTAAGGCTGTTGTCCGTACTCGTCATCAGGCTCAATTGGACAGCACGCTTGCCGCGCCGTCCCGATACAATTTATACACGATAGAGTCTCGGAGCGCGGCATAGGAGGCATCAATAATATTTGCGGATACGCCTACCGTGGCCCAGCGGGTACCCTTTCCATCGGCGCTCTCAATCATAACCCTGGTCACGGCACCGGTAGCATCAGACGGGGTAAGAATACGGACCTTGTAGTCTACCAGGCGCAGATCCTCCAGCTCCGGATAAAGTGGCAGGAGAACCTCCCGCAACGCCGAGTCCAGCGCATTTACAGGGCCATTACCTTCTGCAACCGTCATAAATTCTTTTCCGCCGACCTGCGCTTTAATGGTGGCTTCGGAAATGGTGACAAGCTCGTTCTTCGCATTCCAGCGCCGTTCGTCAATGACCCTAAAGCTTTTGAGCCGATAGTAGTCGGGCACATCCCCCAATGTGCGCCGGGCGAGCAGCTCGAAACTTGCTTCGGCGCCGTCATAGGCATAGCCAATATATTCCTGCTCTTTGACAATCTCTACGAGTCGGACGACTTTTGGGTCATTGGCGTCGACTTCGATGCCAACACCTCGGAACATCGCTAGGATGTTGGATTTACCGGATTGGTCCGAGACCACAACATGCCGTTTGTTACCAACAGACTCTGGAGGCACGTGTTCATAGCTCTTTGGATCTTTCTCGACTGCCGAGACGTGCAGGCCGCCCTTGTGTGAGAAGGCTCGCTCTCCCACATAAGGAGCGCCCTTGTCCGGCGAACGGTTCAGTCTCTCATCCAAGGCGTGGGAAATTTGGCTGAGCTGGGCGAGCGCCTGGTCTGAGACACCTGTGTCGAAACCCATTTTAAGAACAAGCGTTGGGAGAAGTGAGATGAGGTTTGCATTTCCGCAACGTTCACCCAGCCCATTTAAAGTGCCTTGGATGTGACATGCGCCGGACGTGACCGCCGCTAAGCTGTTGGCCACGGCGTTGCCCGTGTCATTGTGGCAATGAATGCCAAGGTGAGCCCCTGGTATGTGGTTGGTGATTTTGTTGACGATTTCCGAGACCTCGTGGGGGAGTGTGCCGCCGTTGGTATCGCAGAGGACAATCCAGCGTGCACCGGCCTCGTAAGCGGCCGTTATACAGCTCAGTGCAAACTCAGGATTGGATTTGTAGCCGTCAAAAAAATGTTCGGCGTCAAAGATAACCTCTTCTGTTTGCTTGTCGGCATGGACAATTGAATCCCCAATCATTGCGATGTTCTCATCCAGTTCTACGCCGAGGGCGACATGGGCATGAAAATCCCAGGTCTTGCCCACGATACAGACGGCGGGTGTTTTTGGATCGAGTAAGGCTTTCAGCCCTGGGTCATTCTCCGTTGAACGACCCGCCCGCCGGGTCATTCCAAAAGCCGTTAACTTGGCTTTCTTGAGTTGTGGAGGGGCACGGAAAAAGTTGTCGTCGGTCGGATTAGCGCCAGGCCATCCCCCTTCAATGTAATCGATACCAAGTGCATCGAGATCAGCCGCTATGGCGACTTTGTCGGCAACGCTGAAATCTACGCCTTGGGTTTGGGCGCCATCCCGCAGGGTACTGTCAAAAAGATAGACTCTTTCGCCGATCATTTTTTTCTCCGGCTCAGTATTTGCCTTATATTCTGATAAATTTCCCAGCCATTATCTGCTCGTCCTCTCTAATAGAGGGCTTCTAGTGATGCTGAAGTTCTGGAAAGAGCCGGAGCATGCACAAAATAGTCGATTTTCTCAAGGGGCTTTCCAGGGGCGGCAACAAATTGATCTTGGTGTCTCCCCTGGTGGTGCTCAGTTTAGTCTCAGCCTCTAGTTGACAGAACGGGGAATATTTAGCGGGGTGGAGGACAAAGAGGTCATAGATCGATCAATTAGAAATTGATCCTTTAATTGACCAGAGCGGTTCATAGGAGAGGGCCCTTTGCTATGGATTTTACCTTTTTGAAAACCGGTGGCAGCAGCATCGCCTCGGCGATGGCATCAAAATCGCTTGCATCGACGTTGAAAACGGTTCTTTCACGCGACCGCGGCAATTCGCTTGGATATGCGAGTTCAATCTGGATGCTCGCGAACGGAAGATCGAACGTCGAAAAGAGAGAAATTCGTCGGTGGGTGGCCCCCGGGCCTTCCGGCATTTGCCCAGGTATGCCTGCCGTCCGACCAGGCCTGTAAACGCGTTAAGTCGTGCGCCACTGGTCGTTTCCAAGGAGGAGTAAACAATGACAAAATCACCCTGTACGATATTTTGCTGCTCGGGTTCAACGGCATCGAAACCGATGATCCCAGATTGGTGTCCGACCAACAGCCGGTCTCTGGGCGAGGTGACAATCCAATAGACTTTTATGCTTCTAAAGCGCTGAAAAGAGGGGGAATATTAGTTCGCTACTTTTTCCATTGATCTCATCGTTGGTCAGTGGGTCGTTAGCCAGTCAGCGCGGGTTCAAGCGGCATAAAGCTTTTTGGCAGTGTCTGTGAATACAACCCCATGGCCGAGACCTTCCGGGACCATAATGTAGCCGTCCCGAACCGAGAAATCCTGGGTAAAGGGGGCATGCTCGAAAAAATTCATAAACTCGACTTTATAACCGCTCGGGAAAGCAGCGATAAGGCCAACGCTGAGCTCGTGAAGAAGATGGCTGGTGAGCCGGAGATCGTGGTCTTCTGCCATCTGCGCAATTTTGATCCATTCCGTCACACCGCCGCAACGGCCAATATCAGGTTGTAGATAGGCAGCGGCTCGCCGATCCACGATATCCTGGAAGCCCCATCCGAAGTATACATTCTCGCCCGCTGCCACGGGCACTTCGCTCTCCGCGGCAACGGCCGCCATGTCCCAGGGGCAATCCGCAAGGACCGGCTCTTCAAGCCATGCAACATTATGTTCGGCCAACCATCTGGATGCAGACACAGACTCCCCTACGGTATAACTTTGGTTTGCGTCGGCGTAGAGCACGAAATCGTCTCCTAATTCTCGGCGGAGAAGTGCCACTCTTTCCTGGTCGCTGGGCCCCCCAATCTTCAATTTGTAGCCCGTGATACCCTTTTTTGCGTGATCCTTTGCTTCGGCCACGAGTTCTTCGTCAGACAGTGACAGCCAACCTCCGGAGCCGTAAACTCCGATCCGGTCTCGCGAGCCGCCTAACAACGTAGTGAGGGCCTGGTTTTGCATTTTGGCAGCGGCGTCCCAGACGGCTGTGTCCACGGCTGACAATGCATGCACCCCTACACCGCCCCTCATGCGCGCTTTATTGGGAGACCACATCCGTTGCCAGAGAGCCACCGGTTGGGAAACGTCTTGCCCGATCGCGAGGGGTATCAGGTCGGTCTTGATATAGCTCACAACAGCTTTGGTACCGCGTCGGTCCAAAGAGGTGGAATAGCCAAGGCCGGTATTACCAGACTCTGTCCTCAGTTCCACAACCACGTAGTCGGAGCCAATATACGTGCCAAGCGCGCTTCGGATGGGTTTATCGAAGGGCACCTCCAGGACAGAAACAGTGATGCTTGAAACAATATCTGACACCATCATATCCCAATCTGATTGTTAACTGATCGTTAGATAGTCGAATTTGGCTGCCGTCAATTTGTTTTACGCTACCTAGAGTACTGGATACATATGTACGATGATGAACTCCAGGGGCTTGATCGGTTATCTCGGCGGTATTGGCCGGGCTCTCTCCGCCACTAATTACCGGCGCTACTGGTACGGCCATGTTTTTTCGGCGAATGGTGTCTGGATCTATTTAATATCTTCTCAGTGGTTGGCTTTCCATTTGACCCAGTCGCCGGCTTGGTTGGGCGCGGTTGGGTTTTCTTACCTCGCGCCACTGTTCGTCTTAGGGCCATTGGCAGGCGCAGTAGCCGATCGTTATGGGCACCGCCGAACAGCAATCATCGCACTTAGCCTTGGTATTTTGATGACCATCCTTACGGCCGCAGCAATTCTTACCAAGCTAATTACTCCTATGTCGCTCGTATTCGTCACGATTGTACAGGGCGTTTTCATGTCGTTTGATTTTCCTGCCCGCCAAGCCGTGATATCGCAGTTGATCGAACGGGCTAATTTGTCCGCTGCTATAGGAATGAATACCACCACTTTTCATACGGCCGGTTTTATTGGGCCGATTATAGGAGCCAGCTTACTGACTTGGGGAAATAACATCTTCGGCGAACCTGGTGGGGCAGCCATAGCCTACCTGGCGACAGCTTTCGCCTTTTCCATAATGATTTATGGCCTGACCAGGGTAAAAATTATTTCCCCGTTGCCCGCGAAAAACCGATCCGGGTCGCTGGTAACGTCGATCGTTGCAGATATCCGAGCTGGCCTCGGATATATTTTGTCAAGTTCCCAGCTCAAGATGATCATGTTGCTCTCCATTGCCATTGCGATTTGCCTTCGGTCTTATCAAAATATTATGGCTGGCCTGGCGGATTCCGTCTTCGGCGTAGACGAAAAAGGGCTTGGCAGTCTGCTCGCGGCCTCAGGTGTTGGGGCGTTGACCGTGGCCCTCCTCTTCTCGATTCGCGGCAAGATTGAGGGGTTGACCCGCATATTTGTTTTGGGCGCCGCGGTTACGGCGTTCGCTCTCCTGGTTCTGATATCAAGCACAAATCTTACGATGGCTCTCGTCTCATTGGCGTTTGCCGGCGGGGCCTTAGTAGGAGCGAGCCTAAGCGCGCAAACCCTTATCCAACACATGGTCGTTGATGAATACCGAGCCCGGGTCATTAGCGTTTCAGTGGCTATTTCGGTTGGTGGGCCGGCTTTTGGAACCTTACTCATCGGTTCTGTAGCCGAAATGGTCGGTTTCCGCTGGGCACTCTTCGGCGCTGCAGGTTTAGTTCTAATTGTTTTGCTGTTGATTGGCCGGCGACTTCTTTTGGCCGCCCCAGAGATGGAGGTGGGGCAGACCTAGGCCCGTTTCCAGGTGGTGCCTCCGGTGCCGTCTTCCAGAAGAATTCCACTCTCTGCTAGCTGGTTCCGGATGTCATCTGATCGGGCGAAGTTTTTTGAGGCGCGGGCTTGGTCACGTTCCGCGATCAAATCATTAATCTCTGCATCGCCCAGCCTATTTATAGAGTCTCCGTGGCGTATTTTAAACCAGGCTTCGGGGTCGTGTTGAAGTAGCCCCATGAGATTTGCAGATGCAACAAGGTTTGCAGCTTGCTCTGGGTCTGAGGATCTGTTCACATTCGCTGCCATCTCATGCAGCGTGGCAATCGCAAGCGGAGTGTTAAGATCGTCGGCGAGGGCGTCGGCCATGTTGCTTTGGATATGGCCGGTTGAGCTGTATGGTGTAGATCGCACCGCGCCGTACCATTTATCCAGGGCATCTCTCGCTTGAACCAATCCTGCCGTTGTCCAATTCAAGGGCTGGCGATAGTGAGTCATTAGCATGCAAAGCCTAATAGTTTCGCCTTGGTGGTCGTTCAGCAGATCACGCACTGTGATAAAGTTACCGAGGCTCTTGGACATTTTTTCGCCTTCGACCATGAGGTAGCCATTGTGCATCCAAGTCTGAGCGAAAGTACCCGGGCCATGGGCGCATAGGCTCTGGGCAATTTCATTTTCGTGGTGCGGGAAAACTAGATCAACACCGCCGCCATGAATGTCGAAGGATTCGGTAAGATATTTCTGCGACATGGCGGAGCATTCAATGTGCCAGCCCGGCCGGCCATTTCCCCATGGACTATCCCAGCCTGGCTGACCTTCACTTGACGGTTTCCACAACACGAAGTCTGCTGGATCTTGTTTATATGGTGCCACGTCCACCCGAGCTCCCGCGATCAGTTGGTCTCTATTGCGCCGTGAGAGCTTTCCATAGTCCGGCATGGATTTCACGTTGAATAAGACGTTGCCGTCTTTCTCATAAGCATGTTCCGTGGAAATGAGCTTCTGAATGAGCATGATCATCTCCGGAATGTGTTCGGTGGCTCTGGGTTCCACGTCTGGCGGCAGATTGTTGAGATCTGCCATGTCATCATGAAACGCCTGGGTCGTCCGCGCTGTGATGATGGCTATTGGTTGGCCGGTTTCCTGGTGGGCCTGTATGATTTTGTCATCTACATCCGTAATATTTCGCACATAGGTTACATGGTCTGTGCCAAAAATTTGGCGCAAAAGACGGGCCAAAACGTCAAAGACTATGACCGGTCGAGCATTGCCGATATGGGCATAGTCATAGACCGTCGGGCCGCATACATAAAGGCGGATATTCTCTGGATCTAGGGGGGTAAACACGCTCTTTTTCCGAGTGAGGGTGTTGTAGAGCTGAAGGGGCCTTGCGTTTACCTATAGCAAATTTGTGAAGCCATTTGTGATTGGATAACGCCGGTCTCGGCCGAAAGCACGCGATGATATTTTCACCCCAGGTGGCGCTTGCCGGCGTTTGTACTCTGCTTGATCCAGCATGTGCCAGACACGTCGAACAATCGCTGGGTCATGGCCCCGTTCCACAATGTCTGGGATTGCCTGCTCGCCCTCGATAAGATTTTTGAGGATATCATCCAGCACCTCATAAGGAGGCAGGGAGTCCTCGTCATACTGATCGGGTTTCAACTCGGCTGATGGTTTTTTGGTGATGATGCGCTCCGGGATCACCCGGCCGGCCGGACCTCTCATGTCCGGTGGAAGGGTCTTGTTTCGCCAATCGGATACAGCAAACACGGTTGTCTTGTATACGTCCTTCAGCACAGAATATCCGCCGCACATGTCACCGTATAATGTAGCGTAGCCGACCGACATCTCTGATTTATTGCCTGTGGTTAGCGGCATATACCCCAGTTTGTTGGACAAAGCCATGACAACCATGCCGCGCGCGCGCGCCTGAATGTTCTCTTCCGTTGTGTCCGCCTCAAGATCAGCAAATGCCGGCGTCAACATAGTATCGAATGCCGTCATCGCGTCCTTGATTGAGATGCTGTCATACGTAACGCCCAGAAGCTCCGCCGCTTCCGAAGCATCTTCCAGGCTCTCCTGCGAGGTGTATGGAGATGGCATCATGACGCAGTGCACTTTGTCTGCCCCAATGGCGTCCACGGCAACGGCAGCCGATAGAGCGGAATCAATGCCACCCGAGAGCCCCATGATGACGCCAGGGAAGTGGTTCTTGCCTACATAGTCGCGCAGCCCCAGAACCATCGCTCGGTAGACCCCGCGTAGCCTAGCATCACCTGATACTGGATCGGGTGAAATATCACCGTCGACGCAGGCCCATCCGTCGCCTTCTCTCAACCAGTTGGTAATCAGCAACTGCGGCTCCCAGGCTTTTGCCTGAGCCTTGAGGGCGCGATCGCGATTGATTACGAATGAACGACCGTCGAATACCAGTTCATCCTGGCCGCCCACCAGGTTAATATATGCTAGAGGTAGATTACATTCACCGACCCGAGCGGCGGCTAAGTTTATGCGTTGGTCAGGTTTGTCCACCTCGAATGGCGATCCGTTCATGACAAGCAAGAGTTCTGCGCCAGACTCCTGTAAACCTTCGGCGACATCCTCGCGCCACATGTCTTCGCAGATCATGACGCCAAGTCGAACACCGTTGAAAGGGATCGGACCGGGGATTGGGCCTCTTGAGAACACTCTGTCCTCGTCAAAAACGCCATAGGTCGGAAGAAGGTGCTTGAAACGCTTGGTCACAATTATGCCGTTTTGCAGAAGCAACACGGCATTATAAAGTTGTCCGTTCTCCCGCCATGGGGCGCCGATAAGCAATGCCGGACCTCCATCCGCAGTCTCAGATGCAAGCTGGTTCACCTCAGTTTCGATCATATCCAAAAAGGCTGGTTTTAGAACCAGGTCTTCCGGTGGATAACCAGAGACAGAGAGTTCGCCGGTGACAACGATCTCAGCAGCGCCCGCTGCTTTCTGACGCGCCGCACGAATGAGCGCAAGGTTTCCTGTCACGTCTCCAACGGTGGGATTGAGTTGAGCCAGCGCAATGGTGAGATCTGCTGTCATGCCAGTGTTCCGGGAATACTAGTGTTTTTACTATTTCGGTACCTTTGAGCCGACGGTCCTCTAGCGGGCTAGCATTAGAGAAGGGCCTAGCTACTGTCAACGATCCGCGTTTTCGTGGGGACGTAATACAATATGTGTTGCTTGTAAGTGATTTCTAGCCCGTAACGCTGTAAGTGAATTTTAAAAAAACACAGCGTCTGTTAAAGTTCAAAGATACGAATAGGCCATTCACCAGTTACGTTAGACGCATAACGGGGCCCTTCGATACACGCGGCAGTCTCTGGCTTCTCACACTTGATGTTGGCACGAAGTATAGCAGTTTAATCGGCTCTGAGAGGCTAAAAATTGACTCCACAGAGGAATTCTTGACCCTGTTGTTACATTGAAAGGAGAAGATAAGACGGTCACGAGACAAAACAGGGCGGCCGAGCCATCGCGCCACTGGCAGGGTGAGGAACCTAATTCGCGCGCGCTGCATTAAAGTTGGTAACAACGTCGACGATTGTGCTGCGGAAGCCAAACTGTCTCAGCGTTATATTCATAACTTTTTTAGGTTCGATAGAGACATTTTTGGCACTTAATCAATAGGTGAACGGCTCAAACTCGCCGCTAAAATGCTGCGATAGTCATCGTTTGCTCATCTATCCGCTTCAACGATTACCTTTAATGCGTGTTCTAATGGTGTTTCATATTTTTCTCGAACGTAGTGATTACTATAAAACTGCACCCGGCAGGTGGCGAAAGACCAAAACATTTAGCACTACAACTTAGTCCTCCGTTACACACTCTCCACGGTCAGACATTGTAGAGTCCAACCCACCATTGGTAGCGGTATAGAGTAGATCGTTGACTGCGACTACGGTGAGTGTGCTCCTGAATAAATCAAAAATCGCGGGTGCGACCCAATAATTGGGCCTTATAGCAAATCAACGACGATCAACTCCGCAACGACTTCGGCGCCGAACGGAGTTTGGTGAGAAAAGGGTTTGGGCTCACATTTTACCGGTCAGCAGGGCTGCAAAACAGGCTGGATTGATCGCACCCGAGAGTTTCTCCAAACCGGATCATCGCTAATATGCTTGCTGGCCTTTTTTAACAATGGGCTGGACAGATGAGCTAAGATACATCTCATGGATCAACGTACAATCAGGGCGTCCCTCAACGTATCAGCGTGTGCGTTCTGTTGAGCATGTTCGATGAGGATGGAGGCCGGTGTTACGTCGGCGCCATAATATTGTCGGTTGAGATCGTTCCGACGTACGATGGCCGTTCCTTCGAGGGAAAAACCACCAAACAAGCCTTTCGCATCCGAAAAAGCAAAGATATCTGCGGCGAGGTTGGTAGTCGTTGATCCCTCTAGGCCTGTACCGATTGAACCGAGGGCGATGCCCAAATCGGCGCCGGCTTTGCCTTGGTGTTTAAGCACGGCCTCCACCGCTTTGCGGCTCCGCATGATCAGCACAACCCCTGCGCGTTGACCGCCGAACTGGATGCCCCAACTCCCACCTGCGAGCGTGTAGAATGCCGGATAACCCCAGTTGCCATGTGTGTCGCGGGCTATGACGAGTCCATTGCCGCCCTCTGCGCCAACAAAAAAACCAGCTTTATAGACAGCGGGAAAGATAGCGACCCCCGCAGCATTCTGGAGTGCCGTTAGGAAGACCCGCCTGTCTTCCCGGTTTTTCAGGATATTGAGGGTTTTTAAAGAGTCAATTACGAGCCCGTCTGATGTTAGCACAGCTGAACTCGGCGAGATGGCCTCGGAGACTCTTGAGGTGAGTTCGTTGACGGTTGTACAGCCCACCAGGATTAGCATGGTGGCAGCCCCTGCCAGAGAGAATTTTATAGCGCGCACGGCTCTCGCCCCTTGTGTCAGCAGCGATTAATTTGGTGAGTGTGCAAGATCAATCGTAACCAAAAAGTTAAACGGGGCTATTCGCCTTGTTGCAAAAGTTTGCCCTGGTACCTCGCCACTCGAAACATCCAGAGAAATACGCCACTGCAGAGAAGCAAGTACAAGAGATTGAGACAGACTGCACCAGCCAGGAGGTCCCATCGGAAAACCTGATCGAAGAGGACGGAGCGCATGCCCTCAAAGACATAAGTAGAGGGTAATGTCCAGGCGACTGGCTCAAGCCAGTCAGGCAGTACCTCCACCGGGTAATAAATACCGGTGATTGGCGCGATGAGAAAGATGCCAAGCCAGCACAAACTCTCTGCGCCGAGGCCTAGTCTGAGAAGTAGGCCCGAGACGAGGAGACCTATGGCCCAACCCATAACCATCAGGTTGAAGAAAAAAGCAGCCAGTCCCAGACCTAGATCAAAGACCCAGACATCAAACAAAGGCAGCGCTAAAAATGCCGCTGGCGTCACACTGATTAGGGTTCGGATTAAACTGATGAACATAAGGGACGCAATCAACTCCGATGGACGCAGTGGACTAATGAACAGTTGGCCCAAATTGCGCGCCCACATTTCCTCCAAGAATGTGAGGGCGAGGCCAAGATTGGCCCGGAACAGAACGTCCCACAATAGTACAGCGCTGATGAGAACACCCGCCGCCTGTGCGATCCAGGAACTGTGCTGCAAGAAAAATGTTGTAATGAAACCCCAGAGCAAGAGCTGGAACGTTGGCCAGTATGCGAGTTCCAGCAGACGAGGCCAGGACGAGCGTAACAAATATGAATGTCGAAGGACCATCGCCCATATGCGTTGCCAGGTGCCGCTCATGAGAGGGTCTCCCGGACATCGCTCGCGTCTCGAGCTATGTCCAGAAATACGTCTTCCAGGTTATCCCGGCCATAGCGGGAAATTAGCCCCCCCGGTGACCCTTGGTCAGCGATCACGCCTGCTTTCATCATCACCACGTTATGACATAAACGCTCCACCTCTCCCATATTATGTGAGGCTAGCAGGATCGTTGCGCAGGCTTTTTTATGATAGGCCTCAAAATAACCGCGGACCCAGTCGGCAGTATCGGGGTCAAGCGATGCCGTTGGTTCATCGAGCAGTAATACGTCCGGATCATTAATGAGGGCTTTCGCGAGGGATGCCCGGGTTTTCTGACCGGCTGATAAATCACCAACGGGCGTTTTCAATAGTTCTGTCAATGCAAGACCCTCTGCCATCCGGTGAACATGATTTTTGATGTCCTTGAGGCCGTACAAATTTGCGTAGATGGAGAGGTTCTCGGCGACTGTAAGCCGCGCTGGCATGCCGACATAAGGAGATGAAAAATTCATGCGGGGCAGGACACGGTGTCGCTCAGTCAACATGTTGGCTCCCAGAATGGTTATCTCGCCCGCGGTGGGTACGAGTACACCCAGCAACATTGATAGGGTCGTCGTTTTCCCAGCACCATTTCCGCCGAGAAGCCCAACAATGGTGCCCCGTTCAACGGTGAATGAGATGTTTTTAACGGCCATGGTGCCGCTGTAGTCTTTGGTAAGTTTAGAGACTTGTATCGCGGGAGAGGCCGTCCCACAGGAAGATGAGTCCATTATTTAATAACATCCGAATTATTTGAACTTCGGCAGGTTATATCCAGTTTTTCCGGGCAGGTTTCTTCTGCCATGCAGTATTCGATCTGACGGCACTGAAACACGCTTATTTCCTCATCATGACCGGGGTTAATGACATTCTCGATATTAAGGCTGTACGGTTTGAATCGTTAGATCCCGTGTGCCCTCAAGATACCACGCGCCTTCTTTTTGCCAAGTACCGACGGCAGGTCCGCGCTTAGCGACCCCTGTTGACGAGTGGAATGACCTAAAGGGTCCTTACCTCATTGAACATCGTTTAGCACCGTTATTTGGCGAGGTTACGAGAAAAGTCTAACGCGTTGGCGCCGCTCGACCAGGTCCCCATAGAAAATTGACCAGGCAACTTGTAATGCCTTACTAAGACGCTGGAATTGCTCTTCTTTTTCGCGGGCTGAAGTGTTAGGTTCCGAGTGCATGGGCAGAGTGTTGAGTTCAAAAAAGGCGGTTTATTGTGAAAAAACGTATTCTAATCACCGGTGGCGCCGGATTTATCGGTTCCCATTTGTGTGACAGGCTTGTGGCAGCGGGCCACGAAGTTCTCTGCGTGGACAATTATTTTACTGGTAGCAAATCAAACGTTTTTGGGCTGATGGACGCGGAGAATTTTGAACTGATGCGCCATGACATTACATTTCCGTTGTATATCGAGGTAGACGAAATCTTCAATCTCGCGTGTCCGGCCTCGCCTCTCCACTACCAGCATGATCCCGTTCAAACCACAAAAACTAGCGTTCATGGCGCGATCAACATGCTTGGTCTGGCAAAAAGGACGGGTGCTAAAATTCTCCAAGCGTCCACCAGCGAAGTGTATGGAGACCCTCAGGTTCATCCACAAACGGAAGATTATTGGGGCAACGTCAATCCAATTGGTCCCAGGGGCTGCTACGACGAGGGCAAACGCTGTGCCGAGACGCTATTTTTCGATTTTCATCGCCAGCACGGCATAAATATCCGAGTGGCGCGTATCTTCAACACTTACGGCCCCCGAATGCACCCCAATGACGGGCGCGTCGTCTCCAATTTCATTGTCCAGGCGCTGAAAGGTGAGCCTATTACCCTTTATGGCGATGGCAGCCAAACCCGGTCGTTCTGTTATGTCGATGACTTGGTAAGCGGGCTCATTACCCTGATGGAGGCGCCGAACGATGTAATTGGGCCTATCAATCTGGGCAATCCCGCCGAATTTACTATTGATGAATTGGCTCAGCAGGTCATCACCATGACGGGGTCTTCTTCTCCGATAGAGACTCACAAATTGCCCCAGGACGATCCCATGCAGCGCTGTCCCGATATCGGTCGCGCCAAAACGTTGCTGGACTGGCAACCGGCAATTCCTCTCGAAGACGGCCTCAGACGTACCATCGACTATTTTGCCCGGGTTATCTGACCACTACTGGCCCATGTCTGCTCTCTATGACTAGATACCTTGCTTTAATCTCATTATAGCAGCGTCATGGGGCAAGCTTATCGCTACGTGCTACACTGATGCATTATCTTACACCAGATCTGCAGGATGATTTTTATTGGGATCCGTGGACACTCAACAGGACCTGGAATGACATTTATCTATTTGGTGAGACTCTGGTCCATGGCTTCATTATTGTTCGCGTTCCGCTTTCATTATCATCATTCGGCCCCGCCGTTCCTTTATAATACCTCCCCTGTAAACATAGCCGAACTAACATCGGGCAATAAAACACCCCCGCTCAGATAGCATAGCGGGTTCCTGTGGCATATGCCTCTCTCTCTAATCTTGCAGCGCTCGTGAGAAAGCACAGTTGCTGCCTTTTATGACCCAAATTCGGGCGTTTTGTGGAGGCCGTAAATGATGTGACTGGCGACGCGGGAGCGGTGAGTCATGAGAGCACCGGAGGTAAACCATTTTTTAACCCATTTTAAACCATAGTCACCCATTGACGCCCATGTTATCCCATGTTATCCCAATAGTGCCCAATTTTTTACTCACCTATCAGAGGGGTGGTAATGGGCAATTGGAAGCGTTCTCAGCGGGCTGCGGGTTCCGGTGACCGCTTCCCTTAGTGCGCTGAGGCGGGAATGGCTGCGTTAATTGGAAGGCACATCAATAAGATTGATAAAAAAGGCCGGGTTTCCGTGCCTAAGCCCTTTCGTGACGCCTTAGCAGATCAAGACTTTCAGGGGGTATACGCGTTCCCGTCATTTAAGCACGCTGCCGTTGAAATCTGCGGTGACTCCTTCATTCAGCGGATTATTACCAGTCTTGACGATCTAGAGTTGTTCTCGGACGACCAAGATGACCTCGCCTCAACCATCCTTGGAAATTCGCATCAGCTTGCCTACGATACCGAGGGACGGATTATATTGCCGCCGGACCTTTTGTCCCATGCCGGCATTGCGGCACAGGCCTTGTTTGTCGGCCGTGGCACGAGGTGTCAGGTCTGGGAGCCGGCCAAGTATGATGCCTACAATGTAAGCGCCTTTGAGCGCGCGCGAGAGCGTGGGGCGACCCTTAACCTACGGGCCGCAAGGGCGGGGGAGGAGATCTCTTGACCGGCCATATTCCCGTTATGCTTGAGGAAGTCATAATGGCTCTCGAGCCCCGGGATGGCGGAGTCTATGTCGACGGCACATTTGGCCGAGGCGGTTACACAGAGGAAATTCTAAGCGCAGCTGTCAATAAAGTTTTCGGGGTTGATCGCGATCCTGCAGCAATCACCTTCGGTGCAGAGCTGTCGCAGCGCTATCCGGGGCGTTTGGAATTGTTGGAGGGTCGTTTCGGATGTCTTGAGTCCCTAATGGCAACTGCCGGTGTGGGTGCAGTTCAGGGTGTTACCCTCGATCTTGGCGTGTCTTCGATCCAATTGGATGAGGCTGCGCGCGGATTTTCTTTCAGGTTCGACGCCCCTCTTGATATGCGGATGGGGCGGGACGGTCCCAATGCCGCAGATATTGTGAATAAAACAGGCGAGCGTGATTTAGCTGATCTCATACACCAGCTTGGAGAAGAGCGTAACGCGCGCCGTATTGCCAAAGCCATTGTCCTAGCCCGTGCCGAAACACCAATCTTAACAACAAATCAGCTCGCCACTATCGTGCGCAGCATTGTTCGCAAGACCTCGAACGGAATTGATCCTGCGACACGGACCTTTATGGCGTTACGCATCCGGGTAAATGATGAGCTTGGCGAATTAAGCCGGGGCCTGACAGCAGCCGAAAACATCCTCGCCCCGGGCGGGCGACTTGCCGTTGTCTCATTTCATTCTCTAGAGGATCGCATTGTAAAGGATTTCTTGAAATCTCGAGTCGGTAAGAGTGACCGCGGCTCCCGCCATCTGCCCGCGGTACCGGGCGCCGATAGGCTCCCAAGTTTCCGGCTGGTTAAGCGGGGAATTTTTAAACCATCTGCCCGTGAGGTGGCGCGTAATCCGCGCTCCCGTTCCGCTAAGCTTCGGGTTGCAGAACGTACTGATGCACCCTCCTGGGCATCGGCAGCGAGGGAGCTTTACTGATGCGACAGACAACTCTCCTTACCATCCTGCTAGCGACGGTCATGAGTGTAGCATTATTTTATTTGAATTTCGAAGTGACCGAACTTGAGGACGAACTGGATGGCCTTAACAATAAGATCGTCTCAGACCGCGAGACGATCCATGTTTTGAGGGCGGAATGGAGCCATCTTAATGACGTCAACAGGCTCAGAGATTTGGCGGAAAGGTATTTGGAAATGCAACCTACGGCCCCTGTTCAGGTCAAGCAGGCTGAAGATTTTTCGAATATTCATGTGATAGATGATCCAGATGGGGAAGGGCTTAGGCTAAGATGATTTTTGAGCGTATCCGCCATCCCTTTGCACCCTCTGGCCAATGTGGTGATAGCCCGAACATGGAATTGCCCGAGAGGATTGTGTTCGAGGGTGCCCGGAAACAGGCCCTTGAAACGGGGCGAAACCGCCTAATGGTGACCGGCGTGCTGTTTGCCTTGGCCTTTGTCATGATTGGCGGTCGAGTTGTTGAGCTCACCCTTGTGAGTAAAAATATATCGGAGCGGCCGCCGCGTCTGGCGAACACGGATCCAGCATTGAATGTGCGGGCCGACATTACCGATCGAAATGGTATTCTTTTAGCCACTAGCCTGCCAACCGCCGCCTTGTACGCTAATCCACGGCACGTATTGGACGCGGACGAGGCTGCCGGTAAGCTTAGCCAGGTCCTGCCGGACATTACCTTGGAGAAAGTCCGCGCGCTATTATCCTCTGATAAAACCTTCGTATGGCTTCACCGCAACCTCACCCCCAAACTCCAGTTCGCCGTTAACGCTCTGGGCATCCCCGGGCTTTATTTTCAGCAAACAGAGCGTCGGGTCTATCCACACGGTCCATTGGTTTCCCATGTCATCGGCATGACTAACATCGATGGGGAGGGGTTATCTGGTGTGGAAGGCTATTTCAATGGTCAACTGAGAGGCCGGCAGCAAGCGCTTCAGCTCTCACTCGACATTCGGATGCAAGCGGTTGTTCGTACGGAGCTCGCAAAGGCTATGGAAAAATTCTCGGCGATAGGGGCCGCCGGCATTGTGTTAGATGTTGAGACCGGGGAAGTAATCTCCATAGTGTCGTTACCTGATTTTAATCCGAATAATCCGGTGTCCGCTGCCGGAATCGCTGGGTTCAATCGGGCGACGAAGGGGGTTTATGAAATGGGCTCTACCTTCAAGCTATTTACCGCCGCCATTGCTCTAGACAGCGGCCGGGTGCGCCTAAGAGACCGCTACGACGCCACCAAGCCCATACGAGTTTCCCGCTTTAAAATTTCCGACTATCACGCCAAAAATAAATGGATGACTGTGCCGGAAATTCTGGTCCACTCCTCCAACATCGGATCGGCGAAAATGGCGCTTGATGTGGGTACGCTTGCACAAAAAAAATACCTCAAGAAAATGGGTATGCTTAGTCCGGCAGGTATTGAACTTCCCGAAGTTGGCTCTCCGTTAACGCCTGATCGCTGGCGGGACATAAATACTATGACTATTTCTTATGGCCACGGCATCGCTGTCAGTCCGCTCCAGCTGACTGCAGGCGTGGCAGCTCTTGTAAATGACGGTTATTTGAGAAATGCGACACTCGTCAAATGGGTCGATGACGAGCTGCCGGCTGGCATGCGTGTTATCAGCACAAAGACATCCAAGATTATGCGTCGATTAATGCGCCTTGTGGTGCGTCAGGGCACGGGCAAAAATGCTGATGTCGAAGGTTATGTGATTGGCGGTAAAACAGGTACGGCCGACAAGCCGGAGGTGACCAAGAGAGGCTATGGCGGTCGCCGCCGGATCTCGTCCTTTGTGTCTGCTTTTCCCATGACGGGGCCGCGTTTCGTGGTGCTGGCCCTACTGGATGAACCCAAGGGTATTCCGGAGTCTCAGGGCTATGCCACTGGCGGCTGGGTTGCTGCCCCGGTGGTCAAGAATATTGTCTGGCAAATCGCCCCCATGGCCGGGATAGAACCATCTTCAGTGGTCGAGATGGATCCCAAGCCCGGAGATGTATTTTATGTGGCCGCTGACGGAAAACGCGTATCCGAACAGAGCTCAGAGACTCGCAAAAAAAAATCTACCGCCTCCAAGGTGTCCGGTTTAGAAACCGATTTTGACAGGCGCTTGTCCGACATATTGAGTTCAACTAAAGAGCAGCGAGGGCCAACCGTTGCGGTTAACTAATTTAGTGAGCGAAAACCAATGGAACGATATGGAGTTCACGGGACCGACCGATTCAGACATTACAGGACTGACGGCGGATTCTCGCAATGTTCAGCCCGGATTTTTGTTTGCCGCATTTGACGGCGAGAAGGCGGATGGCCGTACATTCATCGCCGATGCTATCGCGCGGGGCGCGCGGACGATCCTTGCGCCCAAGGGAACACCGCGCCCGGATAACAGCGAGGGCATAGTCTTTCTTAAGAGCGACCTTGCGCGCCGGGACTATGCCCTGTTGACAGCTCGATATTGGGGTAATCAGCCGGAGACTATCGCCGTTGTGACGGGCACAAATGGAAAATCGTCGGTTGCTGACTTTACCCGGCAGCTGTGGGATATTGCTGGTCTGCCTGCGGCGAGTTTGGGCACATTGGGTCTTGTCTCAATGGCAGGGGTGGAGAGCGGCGGTCTAACCACGCCCGACGCCGCTTCCTTGAACCAAACTCTCTCCCGCCTTGCCAAAGAGGGAGTTAATCATATGGCCGTGGAAGCCTCCAGCCATGGATTAGATCAATACCGCTTGGATGGTGTGGCTCTGTCGATTGCCGCGTTTACGAATTTAAGCCGAGATCATCTTGATTACCATGGGTCCATGGCTGCCTACTGGGCGGCAAAAAAGCGCCTGTTTGAGGAATTGCTGCCCGCAGACGGCACGGCTGTTTTGAACGCTGATGATGAAATTTATGAGGAACTTAGGCCTTTGGCTGCGGAGAGAGGGTGCCGCATCTACTCGTACGGCAGAGAGAGCGAAGACATTCGGCTCTTAAACGCCTCATCTGTGGCTTCTGGTCAGGAACTTGGCCTTGAAGTATTCGGTCGGCCCGAAAAGATTTTTCTACCATTGATTGGGTTCTTTCAGGTCTTGAATGCCTTGTGCGCACTTGGAATTGTTCTCGCGTCCGGGATGCAGGCTAGGGCAGCAGTAGCGGCCCTAGCCTGCCTGAAGGGTGTACGTGGGCGCATGGAATTCGTGGGACGGCATCCCAATGGCGCGAGAGTCTACGTGGATTATGCCCACACTCCGGATGCACTCAGGGCCGCACTCGCGGCCCTAAGGCCGCATGCGGAGGGCGACCTCCATGTGATTTTTGGATGCGGCGGAAATCGGGACCAAGGCAAGCGGTATGAAATGGGCGACATTGCCCGGACGATGGCAGATCGGGTGTTCGTCACGGACGACAATCCGAGAAATGAGAGCCCGGCGGCGATCCGTCAAGCCATTCTAGAAGCATGTCCGAGCGCGCTCGATGTAGGCGATCGGCAGGAGGCCATTTTGCAGGCGGTGTCCCAGTTGGCGCCTGAAGATCTCTTGTTAGTGGCGGGTAAAGGTCATGAACAGGGCCAGATCGAGGGAAATCGCGTAATTCCTTTTGACGACGTGAGCCTATGCCGGGACGCTTTGGCGGGAGCCGGCGGATGACAGGTTTGTCGCCGCGGGAGACAGTTCTGTGGAGCGCTGCAACAGCGGTTCAAGCCACCGGAGGTAAAACCGATGTAGATTGGGAGGCGCTGGGAGTGTCAATTGACAGCCGGACACTTCAGAGCGGAGATCTTTTTGTTGCGCTTTCGGGACCGAACTTTGACGGTCATGAGTATGTTGCGAGAGCACTGAAGGGCGGCGCCGCCGCGGCGCTTGTCACCCGTCGGCCCATGGGGCTCGAGGACACAGCGCCGTTATTGGTGCTCGACGATACTATGACCGGGCTAGAGCGGCTCCG
>PBNV01000053.1 GCA_002723345.1 Rhodospirillaceae bacterium | reverse complement strand
TGGCCCCCGCGTGGCCCATCCGACGTCCCGGGGGCGCTGTCACGCCTGCGATAAATCCGACCATGGGCTTTTTGACCTTAGATGACCTAATAAAGTCTGCGGCATCTTCTTCCGCCGACCCGCCGATTTCACCAATCATGATGATACCTTCGGTCTCGTCATCACCCAAAAACATCTCCAAGCAATCAATAAAGTTTGTCCCATTGACGGGATCACCGCCAATACCAATACAACTTGTCTGGCCAAGCCCGACACTGGACGTTTGTCCGACGGCCTCATAGGTCAAAGTGCCAGAGCGCGAGACAACCCCGATCTTTCCTCGTTGATGAATATGACCCGGCATGATGCCGATTTTACATTCACCAGGTGTGATGACACCAGGGCAGTTGGGGCCCACGAGGCGTGTGGCCGACCCTTGCAGTTTCCGCTTCACCTTGACCATGTTCAGTACAGGGATGCCTTCTGTGATACAAACTACCAAAGGAATCCCCGCATCTATGGATTCCAAAATGGCTTCCCCGGCAAAGGGTGGCGGCACATAGATAACGGTTGCGTCTGCGCCAGTTTTCTCAACGGCATCCCCTACGGTGTCAAAGACGGGAAGGTCCAGATGTATTGACCCACCTTTTCCAGGCGTCACTCCACCGACCATTTGAGTACCATAAGCAATAGCTTGCTCAGAGTGAAAAGTACCCTGTGAGCCCGTGAACCCCTGACAGATCACTTTGGTTTCTTTAGAAACGAGAACAGCCATTTATGCGGCCTCCTTGACGGCTTTGACGACCTTTTCAGCGGCATCGGCCAGGTCTTCCCCTGACACGATCGGCAGCCCCGACTTTGCCAAAATTTGTTTGCCTAGTTCTACGTTGGTACCTTCAAGCCGGACAACAAGCGGAACATTTAGAGAGACTTCCTTGGCTGCCGAGACAACGCCTTCAGCGATGACATCGCACCGCATAATTCCGCCGAAAATATTCACCAAAATACCCTCCACATTGGAGTCAGAGAGAATAATTTTGAACGCCGTGGTTACTCGCTCCTTGGTGGCACCACCACCGACATCCAAGAAATTTGCGGGCTCCCCCCCGTATAATTTGATGATGTCCATGGTCGCCATAGCAAGCCCAGCGCCGTTCACCATGCACCCAATGCTGCCATCGAGTTTGATATAGTTGAGGTCATGCTGTTCTGCCTCGAGCTCCGCTGGATCTTGCTCGTCCTCATCCCGCATTTCTTCCACATCCTTGTGGCGATAAAGAGCATTGTCATCAAAATTCATTTTGGCATCAAGCGCGACCACATCCCCTGCATCGGTAACCACCAGGGGGTTGACCTCAACCATACTCGCATCCAATTCCTCGAAAGCTGTGTACATGGAGAGTAGGAACTTAACGGCCGACTTCACCTGATTGCCTCTAAGATTTAGGCCAAAAGCGATCTCGCGTGCATGATAGCCCAACATGCCGGTCGCGGGATCAATGGAAACAGTCTGTATTTTTTCTGGTGTGCTGGCAGCCACTTCTTCAATGTTCATGCCGCCTTCGGTCGACGCGACAACGGTTACCTGGGATGTTTCCCGGTCAACTAAGAGACTGAGATAAAGTTCCCGATCTATGTCGCAGCCATCTTCAATGTAGACCCGTTTAACTTCCTTTCCAGCAGGCCCAGTTTGGTGAGTGACCAGCGTCGCCCCAAGCATTTGATTCGCGTTATCTCTCACATCTTTAACGGTTTTGACAACCCGGACACCACCAGTGTCACCGGCGGAGTTCTCTTTGAACTTCCCTTTACCACGCCCGCCCGCGTGGATCTGCGATTTGACGACCCAAATGGGTCCCCCAAGGTCCTTAGCGACGTTTTCAGCTTCTTCCGCTGTATAGGCCACCCCGCCTTTGAGCACCGCCACGCCATATTTGGCAAGCAGCTGTTTGGCTTGGTATTCATGAATGTTCACCGGTTTCCCCTTATTTTAGCCGTGTAGGTGCAGCTGATATACGTGTCTTAAAATTACTTTTTTGCGCGCTGTTTGACAGCCCCTTTCTTCTTCACGACCACTTTCTTTTTAGCCGGCGCTTTTTTCTTGGCCATATTGCTCTTTTGAGCTTGCCCAGACAAAACTCTCTTACTTTCCGTTACCAGTTTCTTAACTGCCCGAATTGATTTATTAAATGCTGCTTTCTCTTCACGGTCCATCTTAATTTCGACAATTTTCTCAACACCCTTGGCACCAATCACCACGGGCACGCCAACATACAAACCATTGATACCGAACTCACCGCGCAAATAAGCTGCGCAAGGCAGCACCCGTTTTTTGTCCTTGAGGTAGGCATCTGCCATTTGAATCGCGGCGCTGGCAGGTGCATAGAATGCCGAGCCAGTTTTGAGAAGCGCCACTATCTCTCCCCCGCCATCACGGGTACGTTGCACGATCTCATCAAGTTTTTTTTGGGTCATCCATTTCATCCGGACAAGATCGGGAAGCGGAATGCCGCCCACCGTCGAGTACCGAACCAACGGAACCATCGTGTCACCATGCCCCCCCAGCACAAAAGCCGTGACATCTTCCACGGACACATTCATCGCTTCCGCTAGGAAATAGCGGAAGCGAGCCGAGTCAAGGACGCCTGCCATGCCGACAACCTTGTTATGAGGCAGACCGCAGGCGTCCCGAAGGACGCCTACCATCACGTCCAGCGGATTCGTTATGCAAATGACAAAAGCTTTGGGCGCATAGGTTTTAATCCCGGCACCAACGGATTTCATCACATTTGTATTGATACCGATAAGGTCATCCCGGCTCATGCCAGGTTTCCGGGCCACCCCAGCTGTGACGATGACCACGTCAGCGCCACGAATGGCGGCATAGCTTTTAGCGCCTAGAAGCCGGGAATCGAAACCTTCAATCGGAGAGCTCTCTGCCAAATCCAGTGCTTTGCCTTGGGGAATACCATCGATGATATCAAATAGAACGACATCGCCCAATTCCTTGAGGCCTGCCAGATGGGCAAGCGTGCCCCCGATATTGCCTGCGCCAATCAGTGCAATTTTATTACGTGCCATCAGTTTTCCTCTCGACCAATAGAGTTGGTTGTTCGATTTCGGTGCTCTTTTAAGCACCTCGGGGTTACACCGCCGGGTTGGTAGCGCATATTATGTTACCGGGCAAGACAGGAACAGGTTACAGGCTTTAAGACATTGAGACTTTCTTCCTCCGGTCGAGGATCACAGCCCGTCTGGCTTCCAGTTATTGGTGTTTCCGCACAGAACAGGTAGGAAGGGGAGTGATCGTAGGAACCTATTTTCAACCTCTGGCCAAACCGATTCACAGGCCTTAGCGTTATTCATCTCCTCCATGGGCAAGGCTGATATAGTCTTTAGATTGCATTTCCATTAGCCGCGATACCAGGCGTTCAAATTCAAAAACCCCTTCGCCTTCGACGTAGAGTTCCTGGGGAGGAGCATCCGCTGAACAAATGAGATTGACCCTAGCTTCATACAAGGCGTCGATGAGGGTAACAAAGCGTCGGGCTTCGCTTTTCAGCTCTTCTCCCATGCGCGGAATATCATCAAGTATGAGGGTGTGATAACGTTCCGCAATGGCAAGATAGTCAGCTGGTCCTAGAGGCTGGCCACACAGGTCGTCAAATGATTTGCGGGCCACACCCCCGGCTGACGGCACACGTACCTGCCTTCCCTTGATTTCAAGCGTGTCCGTTTTTACCGGCTGGCCATCAGACAATTCCTTGAAACATGTCTCCAGACTCTGTGAGGCGGTAGCGTCGAGAGGCTCATGATACACTCTCATGCCCAAGATGCGCTTCAACCTGTAATCCTCTGCGCTTGTCAGCTGAAAAATATCGAGCTTCTCACTGATAAGGTCAATGAATGGCAGGAACTTGGACCGCTGGAGCCCGTTCTTGTAGAGGTCCTGCGGGGGCCGGTTGGATGTTGCTACAACAACGACATCGCGTTCGAACAAAGCCTCAAATAAACGACCCAAAATCATGGCATCCACGATATTCGACACTTGGAATTCGTCGAAACACAGGAGCCACGCCTCGTTCGCTAGATCGTTTGCAACTGCAGGGATCGGATCGCCCTCATCTTCCCCTTTGGTTTTGCGGAATGCCGTGAACCGGCTATGGACATCCTGAAGGAACGCATGAAAATGGACACGGCGCTTCTTCGCCACCGGCGCGGTGCTGAAAAAAAGGTCCATGAGCATAGACTTTCCCGCACCTACGCCGCCATAGATGTAAAGCCCCTGCAGAGGCGCCCCGCGCGGCGCAGCAAAACCCAGCCATTTTCTCCAGCCGACTTGGCCTGTGCGAGGACGATAGCCGATTAGCGAACGATGAAGGCTCTGCAGTTTCTCTGCCAGCAACTCTTGTGCGGCATCGGGTTTCAATTCCCCTGCGGCAAGTTTTTTTTGGTAAGAAAGAAGAGGGCCTTCCATTATCGCCCCGGGCCGCCGCGTGATGTTGTCCAAAGGAAGGCCAAATGGAAGCAGATCAGCATACGCCCCGCATACAACCATAATGCAACTAAAAGGCTAATTATACGCATCGGAAAACCGCGTCGTTCCTTGCACCCCCAATATCATATTCCGATGTGGACCAGATAACGGCTCCTACCGACGCTCCAGCATCATTTTTTTTGTTTTAGCGATGGCTTTTGCCGGATTTAGGTTTTTCGGACAGGTATTAGTGCAATTCATAATTGTGTGGCAACGGTAGAGTTTAAAAGAATCTTCCAATTCATCCAGACGCTCATTTGTCTTTTCATCCCTCGAATCGGCTATCCAGCGGTACGCCTGCAGCAATGCTGCCGGCCCTAAATAACGATCACTATTCCACCAATAACTCGGGCAAGATGTCGAGCAACTAAAGCACAGCACACACTCCCAAAGGCCGTCTAATTCTTCCCTCTCCTCCGGACTCTGAAGCCGCTCCTCTCCACCTGCCGGAGCTTCTGACTGTAGCCACGGCTGGATGGAATTATATTGTTCATATGCGTGGGTTAAATCGGGGACTAAATCTTTGATTACTGGCATGTGTGGTAGCGGGTATATTTTAATGTCGCCTTTGATCTCTTCGGTAGCTTGTATGCACGCTAGCGTATTAGTTCCACCAATGTTCATGGAACAGGAACCGCAAACCCCCTCGCGACAAGAGCGTCGGAAAGTCAACGACGAATCCATTTCGCTTTTTATTTTAATTAGGGCATCCAACACCATAGGCCCACAAGTATCCATATCTACTTCGTAAGTATCTAAACGCGGGTTTTCGCCACTTTCTGCGTCGTATCGGTAAATCTGAAATTTACGTATATTTTTGACGCCGTCAGCTGCCTTATGAGTGCGCCCCCTTTTAACCTTCGAGTTGGCAGGAAGTGTGAATTCAACCATAATTTAGGTCCTTTTTTTGAGATTTACCGTCTCAGTCACAAAATATCGACTAGTATACCCTGGCCTTAGGCAAAATATAGTCAATCTCATCGGTTAATGTATACGTATGAACTGGTCTATAATCGAGCCTCACCGCCCAATCATCATCTACCCACGCCAACGTATGTTTCATCCAATTATCATCGTCTCGATCTGGGAAGTCCTCATGAGCATGTGCACCCCGTGATTCTCTCCTGGCGTTACCAGAATGAATAGTGGTCTTCGCGCTAACCATTAAGTTATCCAGCTCGAGGGCCTCAGCCAAATCGGAATTCCATATCATCGAATGGTCTGCAATTTTAATGTCGTCCAATTCTTCTGCCACTTGGTCTATTAGTTGACACCCTTCATTTAGTACCTCTGTGGTCCTAAATACAGCAGCATTATTCTGCATAATGCGTTGCATTTTTAAACGAATGTCAGATGTCTTCTCTCCGCCGTTTGCATGGCGCACCTTATCCAGACGATCAAGAGCATTCTCTCCCGTGCCAGCATCTGCTGGCTTTATTGAAGCACCTTTCTCGACCAGTTCTCCCGCCCTTATCGCGGCGGCTCGCCCAAAAACGACGATATCCAAAAGAGAGTTGGTTCCAAGCCTATTGGCACCATGGACCGATACGCAGGCGGCCTCACCGATAGCCATAAGGCCTGGGCATATCGCCTCGGGGTCATCCTTGGTTGGCCGAAGCACCTCTCCATGATAGTTTGTTGGGACCCCTCCCATATTGTAGTGCACAGTAGGCAAAACGGGTATTGGCTCCTTAGTCGCATCTACTCCGGAGAAAATTTTCGCCGTCTCTGTAATTCCAGGAAGGCGCTTGTGGAGCACATCCGCACCCAGGTGCTCGAGATGCAAATAGATATGGTCATTGTCTTTACCTACCCCTCTGCCCTCCCTGATCTCTATAGTCATGGACCTGCTCACTACGTCTCGGGAGGCTAGATCTTTGGCCGAAGGAGCGTAACGCTCCATGAATGCTTCCCCCTCCGAATTGGTAAGGTAACCGCCCTCTCCCCTCGCACCCTCGGTAACTAAGCAACCAGCACCATAAATACCGGTTGGGTGGAATTGGACAAATTCCATATCTTGAAGCGGCAAGCCTGCTCGCGCTACCATCCCATTCCCGTCGCCAGTGCATGTGTGGGCAGAAGTACACGAAAAGTAACTCCGACCATATCCGCCGGTTGCTAGCACGGTCATTTGCGCCAGGAACCGGTGAACAGTTCCATCGGCTAAGTTCCATGCGACAACACCGCGGCAAGCCCCATCGTCGCCCATGATCAGATCTACGGCAAAATACTCAACAAAAAACTCGGCATTGTGCTTTAGACACTGCTGATACAGCGTGTGGAGAATAGCGTGCCCGGTTCTATCAGCCGCTGCACAGGCACGCTCTACTGGTGCTTCTCCATTATTTTTCATATGGCCACCAAAAGGCCGTTGGTATATTTTTCCTTCGTCCGTTCGAGAGAACGGAACTCCAAAGTGTTCCAATTCATAAACCGCCGGTACTGCTTCACGACACATGTACTCTATTGCATCTTGGTCACCCAACCAGTCCGCTCCTTTCACTGTGTCATACATGTGCCACTGCCAACTATCTTCCTGCATGTTACCTAACGCTGCTCCCACACCACCTTGGGCAGCTACCGTATGACTCCTAGTGGGGAAGACTTTCGTAACACACGCGGTTGACAGTCCCGCCGCTGTCATACCCAATGTGGATCTGAGGCCTGCTCCACCCGCGCCAACGACTAAAACATCATGATAATGGTCTATGAATTCGTACGCTTGCGTCATTACTCTTTAAGCTCCAAACGTTATCTGTAGCAGTGATATGACTGCTGCTGAGCAGAAAATCGCCGCAAAAACCGTATTACACCGTAACGCCAAATTGTGTACCGACTCACTGTGCACATAATCTTCAATGACTACCTGAACACCCAACTTCATGTGATAAAACAGTGTCGAAATAAAAATAACAAATAAAATGAGGTTGGCGTGATGATGTAGGTTCAACCAACTTTGAAATCCAGCCCTATCAAGGGTAAAAAGGTGGCTTGAGGACCAAACAAACCAAATAGTCAATGGGATCATAGCTAATGCGGTAATTCGCTGTCTCAACCAGTGGGCTGTGCCGTCGTTCATATATCTTTCCTCAATTTTTATCTAAAAGCTCTGCAGAATCGCACGAAGCTAACCAGGAGACCGACTTAGATTATCAGGCCGCCGGCCCAGCTTAACGCCGTCAAAAAAATGGCGGCAAAGAGCACAACCCAGCCAGAAACACGTGCTTGCGTTATCTCTAGACCTACCCCCGCATCCCAAAACAAATGACGAATGCCGTTGCTTAAATGGTAGAAGAGGCACAATGTCCAACCGACAGCTATCAACCTGACAAACCAGTTGGTAACGGCCGCTTGTATAGTCTCAAAGACAACAGGCGAGTAAGCAGCGGCGACAAGCCAGCATACAAGTAAAAACGCACCCGCTGCCAGAACAATCCCGGTCATCCGATGCGAGATAGAGAGAACCGAAGTTATTTGGGGTCGGTAAACTTGGAGGTGAGGTGAGAGAGGTCTTTTCACCGAGGTCATGTTATTGGCCCTTTGTTTTCGCGCGAAAGCGATTTTGACTAAACTTACCCTTTGTCAACCGCGATTGCCGAGATGTAGACATTCGAATGCGCCAAGTCAACTTGAGCAGGGGAAATAAGTAGAGTCGAAGCCGCAGAATATCACTCAAATCATGAAAATATTTTATATTTATAATATTCAAATTTTTCATTTATATTTTTTTATATTTTTATAATTTATTTGTAAATTACGAAATTTTGATAATAATATAATAAATATTGTATTATTTTTTTATTATTTATTATATTTTTTACTATTTTCTTTGTGTACCATAATTTAAGACGGTAGATACAAGCGCTTGCATCGCGTCTTTTTGCTCGAGCCGCTGCATTGCTTCGGGTCTGTGTCGACGCTGAAAAGAGGAGGTCCTACCATAGGAAGACCTTTAGTGCGTCAACAAAAGATAATGCAAAGGTAGGTAGTTCAGACACCCGCACCAAAAGAATGGAATCGGGAGCATCTGTAAAGCGCGGAGTCGACGCCTAGTTACAAAAATGGAAATGAACAGAATGCTGGTGTTTAGGTAGAGGTGCCCAGATATTCGGTTGCCAGACTCTCGGCTATTTGCACCGTGTTCAGCGCGGCTCCCTTGCGCAGATTATCTGCTACCACCCAGAGGCTGAGACCGTTTTCAATCGTGGCATCCTCTCTAATCCTGCTCACGTAGACCGGGTCTTCGCCTGCGCATTCAGAGGGCGTTACATAGCCCTCGTCTTGTCGGTGATCTACCACCGCAACACCCGGCGCGTCGCGGAGCAGGACGCGGGCCTCCTCTGCCGTCAGCGGCTTTTCCAATTCGAGGTTGATAGCCTCTGCGTGTCCAATAAACACCGGCACGCGAACGCAGGTAGCGTGGACTTTGATCTTAGGATCCAGAATTTTTTTTGTCTCCACCACCATTTTCCACTCTTCCTTGGTGGCGCCGTCTTCCATGAACACATCGATATGGGGGATCACGTTGAAGGCGATTTTCTTCTGAAATGTCTCTTGGAATTTATGTTCCGGTTCGTTCATGTACACGCCACGTGTCTGGTTGAACAGTTCATCCATACCCGATTTCCCAGCGCCCGAGACAGACTGGTAGGTCGAGACAATAACTCGTTTAATTCCCGCCGTATCGTGCAGAGGCTTAAGGGCCACCACCATTTGGATCGTCGAACAATTTGGGTTGGATATAATATTTTTCTTACGATAACCCGCAAGAGCGTCTGGATTAACCTCCGGTACAACCAGGGGCACGTCTGGGTCCATTCTGAAATGGGAACTATTATCGATCACAACCGCCCCGGCCGCCGCCGCCCGAGGGGCAAATTCGGCAGAGACCTTGGCGCCTGGACTGGACAACACCATGTCCACCCCGCTGAAGTCAAAGTCATCGAGTGCATCAACTTTCAATACATCTTCTTCGCCGTAGGAGACTTCCATTCCAGTAGAACGGGATGATGCAACGGCGGCAACTGCTTTGGCCGCGACCCCTCGCTCCGAGAGAATCTGCAGGATTTCGCGCCCAACATTACCGGTTGCACCAACCACCGCATATTTTTTGCTCATCGCAACATCTCCCGGGACGTTACCCAGCGGTCAAAAGGGACGTTCGAACAGGCCCATTTGTAAAATATTTCAATCGAAGCTTCAGACAATTACTTACGCTGCGAGCTTGTCCAATTCCTTGATAATTGCCTTGCCCATGGTTTCAGTGGAAACACGCACTTTCCCTCTCTCCATGATGTCTGCAGTTCGCAACCCCCCATCCAAAACATTACAGACAGCCTGATCGATAAGATCTGCATCCTCGCTCATATCAAAGGAGTAACGCAGCAACATGGAGTAGCTAAGAATGGTCGCTAGTGGATTGGCGATGCCCTCTCCAGTGATATCTGGCGCGCTCCCGTGAACTGGCTCATACAGTGCAGCACGCCGGCCAGACTCATCCAGTTCCCCAAGAGACGCCGAAGGAAGCATCCCGAGAGAGCCCGTCAACATAGCGGCGCAATCAGACAAAATATCACCAAACATGTTGGTGGTAACAACAACATCAAATTGCTTGGGATTGCGCACCAATTGCATGGCGGCGTTGTCCACGTACATGTGGCTCAATTCTACATCTGGGAATTCTCCTTTGATGCTCTCCATATCCTCCCGCCACATGACAGTCGTCTCGAGAACATTCGCCTTATCAATCGAACAAACGCGCCCATTCCGTTTTTGAGCGAGATCAAACGCAACACGGCCAATGCGTTGCACCTCAGCCGTTGTATAGGTCAAAGTATTCACGCCTTTGCGACCGCCGCCCGGCAGATCCTCCACACCTCGAGGTTCGCCAAAGTAAATTCCGCCGGTTAGTTCTCGAACAATCATGATGTCGAGGCCGCTTACCACCTCTTCCTTAAGGGTAGATGCGCTTGCGAGAGCATCAAACACCAACGCAGGACGCAGATTAGCAAAAAGGCCGAGTTCTCTGCGGATGCCCAGCAAGCCGCGTTCAGGCTGGACTTCGAACGGCATGGTCTCCCATTTAGGGCCGCCCACGGCGCCCATCAGTACCGCGTCCGAATTTATAGCTACATCTAATGTATCATCCGGTAGGGGTCCGCCTGTCGCATCAATAGCGGCACCCCCAATCAAACCTTCGGTGATATCAAAGCTTACCGTGCGGCGATGGTCCATCCAATCAATCACACGACGGACTTCCGTCATGACTTCAGGACCTATCCCGTCTCCGGGCAGAAATAAGAGTTTTTTGTTTGCAGCCACTGTATTTTTTCCATTTACAAGAATTGGGGGGGAGGTCACGTCAATATGACCAAGGTTGAGCCGCCCTGTGTTTTTCTTCGAAGGCGAGGATCTGATCCTCTTTCTCTAAACTGAGACCGATGTCATCCAAGCCGTTGAGCAGGCAATACTTCTTGAATGGATCAAGATCAAATGACATGACCCCGCCGTCCGGGCCTTTGATCTCCTGATTTTCGAGGTCGACGGTCACTGTGGCATTGGCGCCGCGTTCCGCACCCTCAATCAATTTGTCCACATCCTCCTGGGGTAGTTTGATGAGTAAAATGCCATTCTTAAAGCTGTTACTATAGAAAATGTCGGCGAAGTCTGGGGCAATAACACAACGGATGCCGAAATCATCCAGGGCCCAAGGCGCATGCTCCCGGGATGAGCCACAGCCAAAATTACTCCCAGTCACCAGAATTTCTGCATCTTTATAGGCTGGTTTGTTGAGAACAAAGTCCTCCCGCTCCCTGCCATCTTCATCATAGCGAAGGGTGTAAAACAGGCTCTTGCCGAGACCTGTTCGTTTAATGGTTTTCAAGAAACGTGCAGGGATGATCATGTCCGTATCAACATTGATCAGAGGAAGCGGTGCAGCGACAGCGGTCAGGGTCTCGAATTTTTTCATGATCTCTCTCCTACTCAGCCTCCAGTTCCCGAATATCTGTCAAATGCCCGGCGATGGCAGCCGCAGCTGCCATCGCTGGGCTGACCAAATGTGTCCTGCCGCCTGGCCCCTGACGCCCTTCGAAGTTTCGATTGGATGTCGAGGCCGACCGTTCACCCGGCATTAGTTTGTCGGCATTCATCGCCAAACACATCGAGCAGCCCGGTTCGCGCCAATCAAATCCAGCATCGATAAAAATCTGGTCAAGACCCTCTTGCTCTGCCTGTTCCTTCACAAGACCTGAGCCAGGAACCACCATAGCATCCACATGATCAGCGACCTTGCGACCCCGAGCAACTTCTGCCGCCGCCCGCATGTCTTCGATGCGACTATTGGTGCAGGAACCGATAAACATCCGGTCAATTTTAATGTCGGTCAGAGGCGTGCCTGGTTTGAGACCCATATAGGTCAAAGACCGCTCCATCTTCGTACGCCTGCTGGGATCGCTCTCATCCGCGGGATTGGGTACCACATCGGTGATCGGCAGAACATCTTCGGGACTTGTCCCCCAGGTGACCTGCGGCACGATCTCTGAAGCATTCAGAGCTATTTCTTGATCGAACGACGCCCCATCATCAGTCTTGAGCGTTTTCCAATACGCGACCGCAGACTCCCAGGCGGCGCCTTTGGGGGATTTGGGTCGCCCTTTAAGATACTCGAATGTCGTCTCGTCGGGCGCCACGATACCAGCGCGCGCACCACCCTCGATTGTCATGTTACACACCGTCATACGCCCTTCCATGGAAAGGTTCCGGATTGCTGCGCCGGCAAATTCGACAACCGAACCTGTGCCCCCGGCAGTACCGATGGCCCCAATGATGGCCAGCACCATGTCCTTTGCTGTCACCCCCAGCGGCAAATCTCCATCAACGGTCACCCGCATGTTTTTGGCCTTGGTTTGCACCATTGTCTGGGTCGCGAGCGTATGTTCGACCTCAGACGTTCCGATACCGAATGCAAGACATCCAAAAGCCCCATGGGTCGCCGTGTGAGAATCGCCACATACCATAGTCGTGCCGGGGAGGGTGAACCCTTGCTCGGGACCAATGACGTGGCAGATACCCTGTCGGATGTCGTCCATACCATACAGCTCGACACCGAAATCCGCACAATTTTTATCCAGCGTTTCAATCTGAATGCGAGACTCATCGTCATCGACTCCGTTGGAGCGATCCGAGGTCGGTACATTGTGATCAGCAACCGCCAGGGTCAGGTCCGGCCGGCGCACCTTACGGCCCGCGTTCAGCAGACCCTCAAAGGCCTGCGGGCTGGTAACCTCATGAATCAAATGGCGGTCGATGTAAAGCAAGCACGTGCCGTCCTCACGCTCATCTACCAAATGGGCATCCCAAATTTTATCATACAATGTCGTCAGTCGGCTCATGGCACCTCTCCTGTCGGTCCGCTCTCAGGACTTATCGGCCTCCGAGGAGTCTTTTGCCTCCTCTATGGCTTTATCCTCTAATACCTGCTCGTCTGCGACCTGATCTTCTAAACCTAGGGCTTCAGCCTGAGCAGCATTGGCAGCAGCCTTCATATCAGCAGCCTCCTGGCGCTCAGCCGCGCTAAGCTTGGCGGCGTAACCATCCGTCCGCTCGGCAACTCGCGCACGTTTGCCCTGCCGGTCGCGAAGGTAATAGAGCTTAGCACGTCGCACATCTCCCCGGCGGACCACCTCAATCGAGTCAACATTCGGCGAATAGACCGGAAAGACCCGTTCAACCCCCTCGCCGTACGAGAGTTTTCGGACGGTGAAAGAAGAGTGAAGGCCATCATTTTTACGAGCGATACACATGCCTTCAAAGGCCTGGATACGTTCCCGGGACCCTTCAACCACTTTCACATTCACTTTGAGCGTGTCACCGGGCGCAAATTCCGGCAGAGACTTGTCCGCCATCAACTTGGCCACCTGCTCATTTTCGATCTCTTGAATGGTATTCATTTTTCTTTCCTCAGGTTAATGCCGGGACGGATCCCGGTCTTGAGCGAACCGATCCCAGAGATCGGGCCGTCGTTCACGTGTAATTTCTTCTGCTCTCGCCTGACGCCATGCGCGTACCCTCTCATGATGGCCGGAGAGCAGCACCTCCGGCACGTTCCGGTTGCACCACGTTCTTGGTCGGGTGTAGTGGGGATACTCCAACAAACCCTGCTCAAAACTCTCTTCTTCAGGGCTTTCATCGGATCCCATGACGCCAGGTATCAGACGAACACAGGCATCCATCAAGCCCAAAGCCGCGAGCTCACCACCGGATAGTACGTAATCGCCGAGGCTCACTTCTTCCATTTGCCACGCCTCAATCACGCGCTCATCCAGACCCTCATATCGACCGCAAACAACAATAACTCCCTGACCGGCGCTGAGGGAACGAACCCGCGCTTGGGTCAAGGGTGCGCCCCGGGGCGACATATAAAGCACTGGCAACCGCAAGTCACCCAGATCGGACATCACCTCATCCAGGGCACGATCCATTACATCTGGACGCATGACCATGCCGGGGCCACCGCCAAAGGGCGTATCATCCACCGTTTGGTGCTTGTCGCCAGCAAAACACCGGATGTCAATTGCGTCCAATGACCAAAGTTCATCCATCAGCGCCTTCCCCGCAAGTGAATAGCCGAGTGGACCTGGAAACATGTCCGGAAACAGAGTTAAAACCTTCGCCGCCCAGCTGTTCATGCACGGTACCCCTCGTCATTAACGACTTCTTCCTGACCAGGATTAACTTCAGCAGGCCGGACAATCTGGATTTTACCGGCAGCAACATCAACAACCGGGACCACCTTCCTGGTAAATGGCAACAGCAATGCCTCCCCGCTAGAGAGAGTTACTTCCATTACTTCGCCTGCACCGTAGTTATCCATCATCGTCACTTGGCCAATCATCTTGCCACCTTCGTCTTCAACATCTAAACCAATCAAATCCGAGTAATAGAACTCTTCCTCATTTGGTTCGGGTAAAGCATCCCTGGAAACATATAATTCCAGGCCCTTGATCTTCTCCGCCGCCATCCGATCGTCGACCCCGCTCAGCTCGGCAACCAACCCTTTTTTGGTTGACCGCAAGATGCGGATGGAAAACTCCCGCTCCCCGGTAACGTCGCTGAGCCGCCCGTACGAGGCAATATCCTCCGAACAGGCCGTGTAGCTCCTAATGCGGACCGCACCCTGTAGCCCCTGCGGACCGGCAACGATACCAAGACAAACCCGGTTATTGTCAGGCGAGCCCATAGTAGCAGAAACCTTGTACCCTGCGGTCTAGTCCGTTTTCGCTTCCACCTCGGCTGGGGCTTCCTCGGCTGGGGCTTCCTCGGCTGGGGCTTCCTCGGCTGGGGCT
>PBNV01000052.1 GCA_002723345.1 Rhodospirillaceae bacterium | reverse complement strand
GACCGAGATCGACGGCTTCGGTGCCATCGCTGATCTCTCCAGGCTGAGTGACGAGCAGATGCATGCGCTAGCCTGGCCGAAGCACCGTCTCGATGGCAGTCGGGTCGATCCCTTTGAGGCCAATCACCACAAGCCGGCTTTGGCGGGTTTCCTCGGCGCCCCACGGCCTGTCGTAAAATCCGTCAACCCGAGGACCGACACCCTGGATGACATGTCGCGCGTCTTTGCCGTCGATCTCGACGACGCCTTTAATACGCAAGACGCCATCTAGGCCAAGGGCTTCCATCACACGCGACATAAGCGCTTCGGGTGCCGGAGCTGATGGTAGATCCAAAATAAAGCTATCGAAGTCATCGTGGTCGTGATCGTCTTCGAGACTGTCATGGTGTGTTTCTCTCTTATCGACGTCGTCCTCGACAGCTGCATCCAGTCCAAGCAGAAGAGCCGCGTCGACCTTCCCATGATAGGCCGTCAGTGTCTTTACCGCCTGGCGCGTTTCTTGGCGAATTTTGGCAATAACAGCCTCGGCATCACCCTCCTCCAGAAGATCAGACTTACTCACCACCACCATATCCGCGCAGGCGAGTTGATCCTCAAAAACCTCCTCCAATGGGCTGTCGTGGTCCAAGCTTTCGTCCTGCTCACGTTGCTGTTGTACGAGAGCGGGGTCATCCGCGAACATGCCAGCCTTAACTGCCGGGCCGTCCACGACGGCGACGACACCGTCCACCGTCGTGCGAGACCGAACCTGCGGCCACTGGAATGCTTTAATGAGGGGTTTTGGGAGAGCAAGGCCCGAGGTTTCGATGACGATGTGGTCCGGTTTTTCGTCCCGCTCTAGCAAGGTCTCCAATGTCGGGATAAAGTCATCCGCCACTGTGCAACAGATGCACCCGTTGGTGAGCTCCAGCACATCTTCCTCGGAACAGGTCGCGTCCCCACAGCCTCTGAGAATTTCGCCATCGACACCCAAATCGCCAAATTCATTAATGATCAGAGCGAGGCGTTTTCCGTTGGCGTTCTCCAAGATATGCCGGATCAGGCTGGTTTTGCCGGCCCCTAGGAAGCCAGTAATTACGGTAACAGGAATTTTACCGGAAGATTGATGATTTGACTGCATGAATGTGCGTCCCGTTCGGTTGTTTATTTTAATTTTTGAGGTAGGCCCGCCGTGACCAGATACACAGAGTCAGCGACCGATGCCACCCGCTGATTTAGCAGACCCGCTTCATCCCGAAACCGACGCGTCAGTTTATTTTCGGGTACGATCCCGCTGCCCACTTCATTGGAGACCAGGACCACGGGCTGGTCATGGTCCTGAAGGCCTTGGCAGAGGTCAGCGGTTTCCATCTCAAGGTCTTTTTCGAGATGCATCAGATTGGAAAGCCAGATGGTGAGGCAGTCCACCAATAGGGGGTCGCGCGTGCGCGTGATCGCGGCGCTGATATCAACCGGTTCTTCCAAGGTAGTCCATTTGTTACCCCGCCGGGACTGATGGCGCTCGATGCGCGCTGTCATTTCGGTGTCGAGCGCTTCGGCGGTGGCGAGATAGGCGGCGCTGCCACAGGACTCGAAAAGGCTTTCAGCGAAAGTGCTTTTACCAGAGCGGGCCCCGCCCAAGACGAGTATGGTGCCAGAAAGGTCGTGCGTCATGGTCATGAACGCGTGTGTCCTCCACCCGAGGGGGTAATGCCGTTCCTATAAACTGGCCGGAGAGGTCTCCTGGCTGCGGCCGATGGTCCCTGGCCTTCCCAACACGATTCTGCGTCAGTGGCGCGTGATAGGGCCGTTAAGTAGGCCGGTCACAGTTGCGGGGGCAGCGCCGGAATTTCACCGGTTTCCCTGTTCCGCCAGTTCTCGGCACCCTATCAGGTCGGCGATGCGATCACAAACGGCAAAAAGGATTACCTCACTAGAACGTACATTCACATACGGCGCACGCCATGGGTCTTTAGTCGCCACGATTCAGGCCGCGATTTTTACGCTGCGGGTAGGTTCGCACCGTCGACCCGCCAGGCGTATGGGTTCTCATCTGGGAAGGCGTCAATCCGGGTCAGAGAGAGGTTGGAGATGGCCATGTTGAGAGCCGCGTTTAGGGGGGTCTCGAGTGCGAGGGCAAGTGCCGCTCGGATGGTGCCTGCATGTGCCACCACGACCAGATCCTGGTCCCGGTAATCGGCACTCATTTGCAGAATTTTAGGATGAACCCTTTCTGTGAGTTCCCGAAAGCTCTCTCCGGCCGGAGCCTTTTGTTCGGCATAGTTAGTCCAGAAAGCGTTCATCTCTCCACGCGGGAGGTCCCGCCACTTGCCGCCGTTCCAGTCACCGAAGCTTTGTTCTGCAAATTCTGCTATCTGTATCGGCGCGCGCCCGGTAATCGCTTCGGCGGTTTCTATGGTCCGGCGGATGTTGCTCGAAAACAGATGTGAGTTCGCCGGCAACCGCCGATTAAGTGCCGCGAGGGCCTGTGCATCGCTGAGGTTCGCGGCGACATCGTCCTGGCCATGGATAATCCCCTGGTCGCCCGCGCTGGGAGCATGCCTGATCCACCACCATCGCGTTGCCTTTATCATGATGCCGCTGCCGCGGCGAGGGTCAAGATCACACTTATTTCGCCGAGTTGTTGGAGCGCGCCAAGGACATCTCCTGTCTGCCCGCCAATTTTGACTTTGACCCAAAAGCTCATCGCGCCGGTGACCAACGCCACGACAATGGCCACGCCTATGGTCAACCAAAACCCGAGACCAATGAAGGCTACCACGAGCGTGATCGCGAGTGAGAGAGTCACTTGACTAAAGCCGGGTCGCCCGGCTTCGGCTGACAGCCCATCGTCCTTGGCTAGCGGCAGATAGCGCATGAATAGAGGTAGAATTCCCCTTGAAATTACGGCCCCGGCAAACAGTGCGAGGGCTGCGGGCCCGATAGAGAGAGCCGCAAGGCCCGCCCATTTTAGGCCAATGATAAACACGAGGGCGATGACGCCGAAAGCGCCTACGCGGCTGTCTTTCATGATCTCTAGACGTCGGCCTTTGTTTGAACCGCCGCCGAGGCCATCGGCTGTGTCTGATAAGCCATCTTCATGCAGTCCGCCAGTAACCATAACCATGGCGGCAACTGCCAGCAGGACAGATACCCCTTGGGGTAAACCCAATTGATCGGCCGCGGCGAGCACAATGGCCCCGATTACACCTATGAGGCTACCGATAACAGGAAAAAATCGACACGCATTGGAGAGGGAAGGATGTGACAAAGCGAGGCCACCGGGTACTGGGATACGCGTCAAGAACATGAGGCAGATCTGCAGATCGTCAATCCAGTCTTGAACGGCCCCCTCGGATATTTGCGCCTCTACTGCCGGGTCATCTGAAGACTTATCTAACCTATCATTGACCTCGAGATCCTGGTTAACCGTTTTCTTCGATTTCCTTTTTGATTTTTTTTCAGTGTGTGCACTGGCATCCGTGTCGGTACCGATATCTGGCGTGTCTTCTCCCATGGTTGTGCTATTTCCTTAGAGCTTTGCATCTTTTATGCCTCTCTATATTACAATGTTTCCATCGAACCCAAACAAAAATTGGAGCCAATTCTATGACATCTTTTGAGAGCCTCTCGGAATTCTCCGACTTAGTGCTCTCCTTGCCCGCGGGCGATGCCGTAGCTTTGGCGTCTGCACGGGGTCGGGAGCCGAAATTGACGAAACCCGAGGGTAGTCTTGGACGCTTGGAGGATATTTCAGAGTGGCTTGCGGCTTGGCAGGGACGCCATCCGCCCCAGGTAGAGCACGTTAAGATGGTTGTTTTTGCCGGAAATCACGGTGTCACCGCAAAGGGGGTCTCGGCGTTTCCTTCCGAAGTTACCGGGCAAATGGTTGCAAACTTTGACGCTGGCGGGGCGGCAATCAATCAGCTTTGTAAATTGCAAAATGCGGAACTGGCTGTGATCCCCCTGGATCTTGATACCCCGACGGCAGACTTCACTGAAACACCGGCCATGACAGAGGCCGAGACGGTTGCGGCTCTTAATACCGGACTGGCCAGTGTTGGCGATGGTCTGGATCTTCTCTGTGTGGGCGAGATGGGGATTGGTAATACCACCTCTGCCGCAGCGATCTGTCATGCAGTTTTTGGCGGGAAACCTGCAGATTGGACGGGGCCGGGCACTGGTGTGAACGGGGATTCACTAATGAACAAAATTGATGTCGTGGGGGCTTCCGCTGCCACTCACAAAGAGGCAATGACTGATGGTGCGGAGGTTCTCCGTCATTTGGGTGGCCGAGAGATCGCGGCCCTGGTTGGCGCCATAGTTGGCGCGCGCCTTAATCGCACACCTGTTATCTTGGATGGATATGTCACTGGTGCCGCCGCCGCTATTCTCCATGCCCTTAATTCACAGGCACTAGATCATTGTCAGGTTGGACATGTGTCCGCCGAACCCGGACATCCCCGCTTGTTGAGAAAACTCGGGAAGCTACCCCTTTTGGCTTTAGGTATGAGATTGGGCTAAGGGTCCGGGGCAGCGTTGGCCATCAACATCCTCAAAGCCTCCGCCGCCTGCCATGCTGGTATGGCAACCTTTGGTGAGGCGGGTGTCAGCGATAAGGACTAGGTGATGGGTTGTGTGGCCGTCTTGCGGGCGTCGATCCGCTGCATCATATAGGCCATGGCAAAGCCCAACGCGAGCCACATCATTGCACCAGAGAACAATGTGGTCATAGCGAAATGAGACGCAAGCTCTGGTGGCGCTGTGCCAACCGCCCCCATCGGTGCATGCGGCGCCCCGAAAACGTGTGGGGCGATCAATAGAATAAGGCCCACCTCATAGTGGAATGAAGTCAATATTTAATCGTGCTCCGAAAGCTCGGAGCCGTAGGTATTTCTGAGGAGTGCAAGAGCCTCCTCCCCGTAGGAGAGGACACGTGAGATGAAGTCGCTCAAATCAAGACGTTTGCCCGCATCGCGGAGATCGTCCAATTCGTCCAACTGGCGGAGGGCCGCGACGAAACGTTCTCCCACGGGACAGATGCCGAAAGAGAGAGTGTTCATCGCTCTGAACAAACTGTCACCACGCAGCATTAGAGCTAGGTATTGCCGGTTGCCAAGCAGCAATTCACTGAGCGTCATGCCCGGCTGAAACTCGATCTGATCTGGGATATTGCTCCAAGTAAAAACATTCTGTTTGCCCCAATCATTAGTAAAATATGTGCCCACCACCCTATAATATAACGCCATTATTAGAATATACGCCTCGTCTTCGAGGAGTTTCTCTAGAACTGCATAGCGATATTCCACCGGAAATTTATTGGTATTGCCCAGAACGTGTTCAATGTGAAGAAATTTTTCGAAGATAGGGAATTCATGGAGAAAAGGGTGCAGGAAGCGCCGAATATGTATCTTTTCCTCCGACATCTGATACAGCAAGTCATAGCGGATATCCATGTTCACGAGTTTCGATATATCGGCATGGCGACCAAAGAAAAAGAGATCATGGATGTAAAAAGGCGAAGTCGCTTCCACACCCCAGACGCAGACTTTTTCGTCGAACGGATGGCGAACCTGCTTAAAATTTGGTGGCGGGGTCAAGGTTAAGTCTTTTGCAAAGACATGTCGAAGTGCTTCGGGTTCGATATAGACGTCAGTTCGGGTTTTCAGCACGTATGACCCGGCAGGCACTTGATTTAGCCCGGTATAAAGAGATTTCATCTGGCTTAGAAGGTTGCCACTCCATTTATCTGGTTCCGGAACTGCGATAATTTTGAGGCCTTGCTTATGTTGAAACTCGGCCAATAGTGTCTCGTTTTCTTGAGCTTCAGTGTCCCAAGTAGACAAGACAATGTCCCCGACTCCGGCCAGCCCCCTGAGACTGTCAAGGGATCGGGAGAATAATTCCGGATTCCGGACGAGACCGGTTATGACGACAGAGATTCTTTTTGTGTCAGGCATCCCTTTTTTCCCAGACCTGTTTAAGGGTCTCATATTCCGTGGGTATGCCGCAAAAGATAACGTCATCTCTGGCAATTTCTTTATACCCGATTGACACGCCTGCCTTGATGAGTTGGTTGTACAAGGGCGCCACATAGATTTCCCCAGACGGGGCTTCAGATTCGGTGTTTAACGCAGTACTCAGGCATTTTCTGAAGTCGCCGGCTTTCTTAAAGTAGTAGAGCCCGGTACAGCAAAGGTCTGATATTTGAATTTTTTCAGAGGTGGCGAGTGCGAGGCCCGGGTGCTCCGGATTGGGCAGGACATAAGACCAATTCGGGCCACCCCCCTTAAAAATCTCGAGGTATCCCTCGATAGACGAGAGAAAAGACGGTGGCGGAAGGCGAAACCTTGGCCTGAACGTATCGATGTTGAAAATAGCGATGGCTTCCCTCTCTGCCACACCGGCGGCTTCGAGACCCAGTTGAACGGTCTCCGCCTGGCCTCGCGTATTTCGGGATATTTCAACCAGATCAAAATCCTTAATGCCAAGTTCTATGCATTCAGACCGGATAAAGGCGCCGGCGCCCTCTAGGTGGACAAAGAGAAATCTGGCGGATTGAAAATAATACAAAAAGCCGGCTACGGCATGCCGGAAAACTGATTGGCCGGCGAGCGGGAGCTCATATTTAGGCCGGCTATATCCCGCATCGCGGAAGCGCTGGCTTTTGCCCGCCATGGGAAAGATAATAACCATGGCGTTAGGTGTCGAGCTCTTGGAATAATCTCAGGGCATTGGCTAAGAATGCGCGCTGACGGTCCGGTCGGTCCGCGTGAAGGGGGAGCATGGAGAGAAAGAGGAGGATGGAGATTGGCTCTGCGGCTGAGTCTGAGACCTCGAGTCCGCCGAATGTCCGTTGCCGGAATTCGGCCTGGCGTTCCATAAGGTGCGCGGTTTGGGGGAAGTTGATTATCAGGTCGGTTGATGTTTGACCTTCTAGTGAGTAGACCCCAGAGATGATTGAGTCGTAGCCGCCGATCACAGAATGGTGCAGTTTGGCAATGTCATACCGAATGTCGCCAAAGATAGTGGGATAGCCATCCGTCACGTATCCGCGCGGGTCCACCACCCGAATGGTATCGGCCCTGAAGTCGTAAAAAATATTACTAAAGCAAAAATCCCCGTGCATGATTTGAAGATGATCTTGTGACGCAGCGGGGATCGCTTCGGCGCACTGTTCTGCGATACCCCGAAGGCTAGGCAGCGGATGACCGGAATAACGCCAGCTGTCAGAGAGGCTCAGCCCTGATTGTTGGCTGAATAGATTTAGACGTGTGAGGGTTTTTTCGCGATATAAGCCCTCGCAGTTGAACTGAGGGTTATCGGGCGCATGGCCACGGCATGCAGTCAAAAAAGCATCACATGACTGAAAAATGCGTTGCCAGACAAATGTAGGCAGCCGTCCAAACACATGAAGATCGCTCAAAGGCGACAGGTAGAGATGCTCAGTTTCATAGCCGGTCTGGCCATTGTCCGTATGAGTTCCCAGAAATTGCGGTGTAAAGGTTTTTACAGTCCGGGGAAGGGACTCAAACCAATCCGTTTCTGCCGTCATTTTGAAGGCATCATTGCTCGATTTTCTGGCTGAGCGCCGGGAAATATCCATAGAATTGAAAGCCCGCTCCGTGGTGATGTCCGCTCTGGATTTGTAGTAACGGTCCAAATGTCCGAAATCTAGCCAATGACCAGTAGGAACGGGCTGCAGAGGTCGCATTTTTGAATAAGCATTTAATGATGGGACAAAGTGAAAGTCAGATGCAGAGAGGGCAGTTCGGTAAAAATCCGTATCCTCAAAACAGAAATAACCTGAGAGAACCGGCCGCGCCCCGCCTCTGGCGGCAGATTGCCCCGCCCGTAGACCATCGAAAAACGAAATCGCACCAGAGGGGGTCGTCTCGTATTCTGCCCAGCTATAATAATCGGATGAGGTGCCTTCAGATACGATGTCTGTTTTGTCCGTTGGCAATCCGAAGATATAAGTATCCCCATGCAGAATTTCGAGTTTGCCCGATTTCACCGTCCCTCTCTCGAGGACCTGAGCGATTGAGGCACCCAGACTGATACCGGTTGAGACCGGAATTATATCGAACCCCAAGGCCATTAAGCGGGCCCGCTCGTGATCCTCGATCATGAAATCATCTGGTACGGAGATAATTTTCCGACTATCGGTTTTGTCAATAAGTTCAGCTTGGAGTTCGTAAAGCCGCTGATTGCCGACCGGCAGGAAGGCCGGTGGCAGAAGACCAAAGGTCGATACAAAATCCGGTCCCGCATATGCGCCCGAGGTAATTATGAATGTTCCGCCCACTGTTCAAATCCACTGCCAAAACTCTCCGACATCTTGATAGCAGAAAAGTCTTATTCAAAGAAAAATTTCAGTAATCTCTGCGTTACCTGCATGGTATTTACGTCGTTAAAAACTCAGCTGGAAACCGCTTTGCCAATGCCGTTTGAAGATGATCTGGGAGGTCTAGATAAAAGGCGCGAACAGACTTGAAGGTGACCTCCGGTATTTCTGGTTCCTTGCCGTCCTGCCAAGTGCAGCGGGTGATAAAGTAAGCCCAGGTTTTGATGAGTTCGAGAGCTTCTTCTTGTCGGTTCGCGCGAAGCTCTGTGGAAATGGCATAGGGTAATAAATTGGTCATAACGGGCGGATAACAGTTAACCGCATGGTCAAATGCTGCCGCAATTTCAGGGTAGGGTGCCTTATTGGCATAGCACGCCTTGAAGCGCAGGCGCGCAGCGGGAAAGTGATCGGCAAATAATTCAAGTGCCTGATCAAGGTGCATCAAGCCGGCGGGCAGGTCTTCGGTTTGCAATTTTCCGAGACCCATATAGGTGTGAGCTGTTGCAATGATAATATTCTTGGCGGTCGGCGCGCCAATTTTGCCCAGCGTCAAGTCTTCGGCCAGGGCCATGAAATAATCCTGCGCAGGGAACATTTCGGCCGCCGCATCAAACAGTTTCAGCATCAAAAGGTCCCGGGTGGGTTCATAAATGAGCCTTTCCGGCGATGAAATGATTGCCGTAAAATGCGTTGCCGCGCCTTTTTTATCGTCAATCATCCAGAGATAACGTCCCTGGTTAAATGTTATTACTAGAGAGCCAGGTCCGTTCTGGTTGGCTTCGTCAAAGATTGTCTCAACTCGGGACCGGTTACCCGCATCGAGGGGGCGTTCAATCACGGCCTCGAGTGCGCGGAAATGCGCAAGGGCAAAATAGGATGCACTGTCACTTGTTCCGGTTCTAGCGCAGACGAGACAATCGTCCAGACGTGAGACGGACGTTGTACGCCGGTGAGAATTCTCTGGCCGCCGGTAGCCGGTACGAGCCCACTCAAAAAGCCCAAATCTGAGAAGCCGTGCTGCCGGGCCTCCCTCGGGCAGGAAAAGCCTTTCAAGTGCTTGTTTGACTGACGCCTGACCGAAGGGCGAGCGTTTCATGCCGGTGCCGACCCCTGCCATTAAAGTCACCGCCGTCTCTTCGTCGTTAGCGCCGACCGCCCGGAGCCGATCGCGCAGCGGGCCCAACAATTCAACAGCGGTATCATCCCCGCCAAGCAAGAGTGCACCGCCATTACACAAGGTATCCATCGACCGCGTTTGTATTCCTCCGGTCATACGAGCGCTGAAGACGGGCACGTACTTGGCCTGCCTGATGGCGGCAAGATACTCGTCGTTCTTCATGAAGCCATGATGAAAACGGATCTTTAATTTGGGATTATCAATGGTCGCCAGCCTGAAGAGAAGTTGTGCTTTTTCCCGCATGATGGGCGTGAAAGAGAGGCCGGTGTGCAGCAGGTCCAGGTCCTTGTCGTTGGCCGCCAGGGAGAGCTCGACCGGGTCAAATGAGAGGGCGTTGGCCGTCAGGGCTAAAACCGGACACGGGTAAATGCCTGCCAGTTGTCGGTGTTCATGGAGACTGTTGCAAATGATCAAATCTGCTCGGTTCAGATCCTGATACTGACGTGGGAGCTGAAAGTCAGAGTCCATGTTAAAAAAAATGATAGGCGCGCTGATGTCGTAGAGAGACTCCGGCAGGCGTGCACCATAGATATCTAAAATAAAGACAACATCCGGTCGGAATCCGGCCGGGAGTAGATCCTGCAAAGAGAATGGTGCGTCATCCCGCTTCAGCATGACTGACTCCACCCGAAATCCAGGAATAGGATCCGTCGGGATCCCATGCTGCGTCAGTGGTCCGCAGAGCATTAAGGTATTGATTTCAGGTTTTGCCAGAAGTGCCTGGAAATACGCCCAGTTCGGTCCCACCCCCTCTATGCTGCGAAGCGGCCCGGTATTGCCGTGGCACCAGTGGACCAGCGCCTGGATAATCCCATTCTCGGCAGCTGGTATAGGCGGTTCTTTTGGCAAGACACCGCACATAATTCTTGCGGTTGCCGCCAGGGGTTCGTTGCTAGATTCCAAGGCCTTTATTAACGCAGCATAGGGCGCGCCCGCCGTAAGGGCATCCTCGGCCGAGCCATGGCTATCCAAAATATCTTGGAGGGTGGCGGAGCGGGTATAATCCGGCCGGAGCCGTTCTGACATCAGGTGGCCTCAGGCTCCTGCGGCGGCTTCCGGGAACAGGCCGGCTTTCATGATTTGGCCCGGCAGTGGGGCCTCAAAATATGTTTCCGTCCATTCTGAGACACCAATCAGTTTTGCCGCGTCAACGCCCGTATCAAAGCCCATATTTCTGAGCATGTAACACAGATCCTCAGTGGCAATATTGCCCGTTGCCCGTGGGGCAAAGGGGCACCCGCCTATGCCGCCCACGGAAGCGTCCAGAAAGTCTACTCCGGCTTGGGCCGCCGCGGCTGCATTGGCAAATCCAGTGTTACGTGTGTTGTGTAGATGAAGGCCGAGACCAAAATCATCACCGTGAACATCCCTTACTCGGTTGAGCATGTCCGTTATTTGTGTTGGTACTGCTGCCCCGATGGTATCGGCCAACACGATTTCTGTGGCTCCACCGTCCATCAGGCGTTTGACTAGGCTGGAAACTTGCTCTGGATCTACGTCTCCCTCAAAGGGACAACCAAAGGCGGCACCAATAACGCCTGTGAGTTTGAGCCCCGCGTTGTTCACTTTTCCGGCGATCTCGTCGTAGCCTGACATAGTATCATTCACGCTGGCGCCCTGATTTTTTTGATTAAAGGTTTCGCTGGCAACGACCACGTAGCGGACTTCATCGACACTTGCGGCAATAGCTCGGTCTGCGCCCCGCGCATTCAGCGCCAATCCTGCGTATGTAACGCCCTCCTCTCGGTTGATGCGGGCCATGACGGTTTCTGCCTCTGCCATCTGGGGCACCCTTTTGGGGTGAACAAAACTCACCGCCTCAATGCGGCTGACGCCGGTTTCGGACAACAGGTTGATTAGCTCAATCCGTTCATTCGCCGACCAGATTCGGGGTTCGCTTTGAAGCCCGTCGCGGGGGCCGACTTCGCAAATTTCAATTTTTGTCATATTTAAACCATCCTATCGGTAGGCTCCGAATGCCAGTTTGATGGGACCCAAAAAGAATACAAGCCTAATTTAGCAGCCAACTACCTGTTGCAGGGTTGGCCTTATCATACGGTGTGATCCTCGCATTTGAAGCGGAAAATGAGCGATCAGAAAATTAATAGTTAGATCAAGACATTCAAAAATCCGTGTGTTACGATCCGTATTGAGGCTGACGATAATCAACGATCTCCCGCCAAATTCTTCAGGAAGGATTTTTATAATGAAAAAACTTATGCTCGTAGGAGCCGCCTTGCTTTTGTCTACCAATAATGCGGATGCGCAAGGCATCACGCTTTCGAGTGCTGCTGCTGCACCAGGCCTATCAACAGACGTGGTTGCAAAATATGGCGCGGAGATAGCCGCCGCAAATAAAATAGCAACGATCCAGGTGCAAGGTGGTCAGGTTCTAACCAAGACCATAGTGCAAGTTGCCAAGGGCGAGACAGATATGTCGGCGACGGCATTCATATTGAACTTCCTGATGTCCAAAGGTCTGGGTCCGTACTCTGGGTTAGGCAAAGAAAAGGGTAAGGCATTGGCGAGTAATATGCGTCTTCTCTACCCCTATCACTTAGCAGCGTTTTGCTTGGTCTCGTTTCAATCTACGGGTATTGATAGTTACCCAAAACTAAAAGGAAAAACAGTGCACAACGGTCCCCCGCGCGGTGGAGCACTTGTCACAGCCCGAAATGTTATTCGTTTGAGCACAGGCGGGTTCAAAGAAGGCAAAGATTATAAAGGCAAACAGATTGCTTGGGGGCAAGCAAACTCAATATTTTTAGATCGCTCAGTTGATGCCGCTGTTCGGCCGTGCGGTAACCCATCAAATTATATTCCGATTATGGCAGCTGCTGGTAAGGTAAATATCGTCTCTGTGCCAAAAGCTAAATATGAAAGTGCAGGTTTTCAAAAATATTTGAAGGCGCCTGGTATGGGTAAAGTTGAGTGGTCTGTAAAAGATATGAATGTTTATGGGCCCAACGTAAATATTATCTCGGATGATGATATTTTTCGCTCGGCTGCTAATTCCGGTGGAACTGTCGTCAACAAGAAAATGGACAACAAATTGGCCAAAGATCTGACCGCAGCTTTCATCAAAAATATCAATCAATTATTTCAGAAAGCATCATTCATGAGATACCACTACGCCGGGAATGTGGATGATAAGCTTCACGGCGTGTGCAAAGCAGGATTAAAATACCACCCCGGAGCTGTTGCTGCATGGGAGGCAGCTGGCTTTAAGATTCCTGCATGCGCTAAATCCTAGCGGAAAAATACTCTAACGGTGTGAGAAAAATTAGTTTTCTCACACCGTCTACATTTTTAATCCCGTCTTCAGTTGATAGTTGATGTTGAATTCAGTGCACGATAACTGGATGGATAGGTTGGCGTTTGGGTTAGCGTTTATCCTAGTGTTGATGGGGTTGGCTAATAATTTACCCAACATTCCTGGTTTGTTGGAGCTAATCCAATCAATCCCAGGTTTATCTGAGTTGCCGCGTATAAGTAAATATAACTCAGAGTTTTTCTTCCCACTTACCTTCACTTTTATGACTGTAGTAGTGCTCCTGCGCTCGTCATTTGGGCGAGAATGGAAGCAAGTGGGGGGAGGTAAGTATATCCTCGGGATCTTAATCGATATCTTTATGCTATCGGTAATTATCACCTTCAGTTTATTTTATCTTATTGAAAATGAGCAGGTCTGTCTTATCGATACGCTCAATGGAGATAGGGCCCGTGCGATGGCCGAGAATATGGCTCGTGCTCAAGAATATTTGGCCATTTTTGGCACTGAACCCGATGATGACTTCCCAGATTGCATTACCAACAGCGGCAACTGGATTATGCCATTTCTTATTTTGGCAATTGCAACTTTCTTTATTTACATCGTCAAAGTTTGGGGGTTCCCAATCGTTGCCGTAGCGATCGTGATTTCTGTTTACACTGTCCTCTCTTCGGTCGCGTGGTATTTCGATTTGACAGATAATAAGTATCTAACAACCAGCGTCGGAACAATTGTAGACGGAGTCAGGGGATACACGGGGGCCGTAGTTGGAGCTCGCAACGCAGTAATATTGGAGTCGAACGGCATACTAGGTCAATTTCTAAATATTACTGTAAATGTGGTTTTTCCTTATGTGGTCTTAGGTTCTTTGTTCGGAGCGTCTGCGGGCGGTCGTTCCTTAATTAGGATGGCTGTGGTTGTCACTCGGAAGCTTCGAGGCGGCCCCGCTCACGCAGCTGTCATAGGTTCTGCAACTTTTGGGACAATCTCGGGTGGACCGGTGGTCAACGTTTTGGGAACGGGTACATTGACTATCCCGATGATGATCAAAAATGGTTTTACAAAAACCTTTTCGGGTGGGGTCGAGGCTGCGGCATCTAGTGGCGGCCAGATTATGCCTCCCGTAATGGGTATCGCCGCATTCGTTTTGGCAGCGTTGTCGACGGTGCCATATTCAGAAGTTATAATCGCCGCATTTATTCCTGCTGTGGCTTATTTCTTTAGCCTTTTTCTGATGGTCATTTTCGAGTGTCGAAGAATGGATATCAAGGCTATTAACAACCTGACAGAAGAACAAAAGCTCACACGAGAAGATTATAAAAATCTTATAATGATAGCAGGGCCTATACTGGTCATATTAATACTATTGTTGAGCTCAAAGGACAGTGTGGGGCAGGGGTTCTCGGCTTTTATATTCGGATATGATCCAACCTCTGGTGAGAGCTTGCCCTGGATATTGGAAGTTTATCAAAACGCGGCCGGAGATCCGGACTCGGCTGGTTTCTACGCAGTAATGATGCTTCTTGCCCTTCTTTTTCTTGACCCAGCGGTCAGAAAATCGCCCAGCAAAATTGCGAGAGCGCTTGCTGATGCAGGTGTTGTGATTAGTGAGTTATTCATATTGCTGATAGCAGTTGCAGTCATTGACGTTTGTCTATCATTTACAAACTTTACCGGAATTCTGACCATTGATGTTCTTAATTGGCTAAAGTCCGTGTCCACCTTTGAAATATTCGGCCAAGAGTATGTGATTGGCGGGTCTTTATATTTGATGTTGGCTCTGATCGTAACCATGTTTGCCACAATTTTGCTTGGCATGGGGATGCCTACATTGCCCGCTTACGTAAACGTCATCTTAATAATCGGGCCACTTTTGGCGGCTCTCGGAACGGCAAATTTCACGGCACATATGTTTGTGTTTTATTTTGCTGTCGCGTCCGCAATTACTCCCCCCGTCGCAATCGCAGCGTTCGCTGCATCGACAATATCAAAGGCAGAGCCGCTTGCCACCGGGTTTGCATCAGTCAGAGCGGGTGTCGTTATGTTCACCATACCTTTTATTTTTGCGTTTTACCCTGAGATCTTATTAATCGAGGCTGCTCAAATTATGCAACCACTCGATGGAGATACAAGTGGCGGCACGGTCTACCTTCCCGGTTACGACGGAACCATTAAGGTTGCGTCCCTGTTTTGGGTGTTAGCCAAATTAGGAGTTATGTTGTATCTGGTGGCTACGGCTTTGAGTAGACAAGATAGATACCCCCTGAACACTTTTGAGATCATTTTGCGCCTTGTGCTCGGGGTCCTAATCCTTCTCAAATTACCCGCTATCGCAAATACAGCCTTGATAGTTACAGTGATATATTTGCTCTTTCATCACACCCTGGGTGCCAAGCGAAATACGAAAGTCAGAGTTCAATAATCCTGCAGAAGAAATGGCGATCGGAATCGCTATAACAATTCGATGGAGAGATAAACGATTTTTAGCTCGTTGCGCGGGGTATCCGAGGTTAATGTGCTCCGAAAATTATGCATTTTTGGACCCCTTTTTTGTTGAGACCTCCGAGGCACTAACGAATGCGCACTTGCATGATCGGGGTTATGTTTGGCTCAGGTCAATTGTTATGGGAGCTAAGTTACACAAAACGAAAGGATATCATGACTATAAATCGACCGAAACTGGGTGGGATTTATGGTGGTACCGCTAATCCTCTAAGGCAGGTATTTATGATTGGCGTTATCTGGCGATTGGCCCATGATTTTGGCCGCGAACCACTCAATTTGGTGGAGGTTGGTTCATGGGCGGGCGCCTCCGCACTCACTTGGGGGCAGGGGCTCCGGGTTCACAATAATAGCCGTGGCTCTCTAATCTGCGTTGACGCGTGGAGACCTTACTTAAGCCGCGCAAATATGGCGGACGCACTTGGCCAAGAGATAAATCAAGCCCTTGAAACAGATAAGCCATATCAAATATTTGAGGAGAATATGCAATTTATGCCGCCTTCAGTTGATGTGACCGTATGCCGGGGCTGGTCAGCTGAGGTACTCCCGACGCTAAGAGACGATAGTTTTCACCTGGTCTATTTAGACGGCGATCATACTTATGGGGCGGTGGCTCAAGATATTAAACTCGCATGTCCCCTAATTCGAGAGGGTGGAATTATTTGTGGAGATGACCTTGAGCTTCAATTTCACGAGTTAGGTGGGTCGAACGATCGATTCTCTGCTGATGTGGACAAGTGCATAGATCAAAAAACAGGCCTTTCCTCTCACCCCGGCGTAGCACGTGCGGTCTCGGAGAAGTTCGGCGAGGTCTCATCTTGGTCTGGATTTTGGGCGATGAGGCGAAATGGTAATTTTTGGGTGCCGGTATCCCTTGAGGGCATGCCCGGACAAATACCGACATACCTGGATACGCAGAATTTGATGGGGTTAAAGGCTCTTCTAATGCAGCTCCAGTAAATGGCCAGAGCCCTCTATGTGTCAGCCTAATAAGATCTTGGAAGATCCAAAATATGCTCCCCAAGATATGCTAAAATCATGTTCGTTGAGATGGGTGCCACTTGATATAGGCGGTTCTCTCGGAATTTCCGCTCGACGTCATATTCCTCTGCAAATCCGTAACCTCCATGGGTTTGAATGCACATTTCCGCCGCCGCCCCTGCGGCTTCAGATGTCAGCATCTTGGCCATATTTGCTTCAGCACCGCAGGGCTCTCCAGCATCGAATAGATCCGCCGCCTTTTCTAGCATAAGGGCCGCCGCTTCGGTTTGGGCATAGGCCCGTGCCATTGGAAATTGGATGCCTTGATTTTGGCCGATGGGGCGGTCAAAAACTTCCCGGTTGCGCGCATAATCCGCCGCTCTCTCGATGAACCAACGGGCATCACCGACGCACTCCGCCGAAATGAGAATGCGTTCGGCATTCATGCCATCCAATATATAGCGGAAGCCCCTGCCTTCCTCCCCTATGAGGCTGTCTGCCGGAATTTTTAAATCATCAAAAAAGACCTCTGTCGCAGCGTGGTTGATCATTGTACGGATGGGTCGGATAGTGAGGCCTGCGCCGGCAACTTC
>PBNV01000051.1 GCA_002723345.1 Rhodospirillaceae bacterium | reverse complement strand
GGAAACCTTGACGCGTGGACGTTCATTTCGTCGAGCCACACCTTAAAATCGCCTTCGGGTTCCTCTTGGTCCGATGCTAAAAGTTCAAGAACCATGGCGCGAGCTTTGATGGCCCGTTCCGAATGTGTTCTTACCGTCATTCCATTCTCAGGCTGACGGATGCAGGAGGCGGAGAGAGTTCGGTCGCCTTCAACGTCTACAACACATGCACGGCAATTTCCGTCGCCTGCATAGTCTGTGGCATTACGGTAGCAAAGATGCGGAATTCTTATGCCTAATCGCGAGCAAACTTGCCAGATCGTCTCTTTCTCAAATGCCTCCACATTGCGGCCATTTAGGCTAAACAAAATTTTACCGGTCATTCAAATTCATCCCTGAAATGCACCAACCCAGTCGTCACTGGGTTCGGGGCTGCTTGGCCCAGGCCGCAAATGGAGGCATCTCTCATGACCGTGGAGAGCTCACTCAGCAAGCGTTCATCCAAAGTGGCGTCCGTTAGCAGGGCAACCATTTTTTCGCACCCCAGACGGCAAGGAGTGCATTGGCCACAACTCTCATTAGCAAAAAACTTCAGGAGATTAAGAGACACGTCCGGAATTCGATCTTGATCCGAGAAAACCACCACGGCCGCCGACCCAATAAAGCACCCAAACTCCTCAAGAGCTCCAAAATCCAGGGCAATATTTGACATAGTTGCCGGAAGTATTCCGCCCGAAGCCCCTCCTGGAAGGTAGGCTTTGAAGATATGACCGTCCAACATCCCGCCGCAAAACTCTTCGATGAGTTGCTCAGCTGTTATGTTCGAACGGGCTCTGACGACACCCGGTTTTTTTACTCGACCGGAGACCGAATAGAACCGGGGATGGCCCTCGTCCGCATACCAATCGGGTCCATTCTTTAAAATTTCACTGACCCAATACAGTGTCTCCACATTGTTGATCAGTGTCGGACGGCCAAAGACGCCTGACTGTGCAGGATAAGGGGGTCGGTTTCTCGGCAGGCCCCTTTTCCCCTCAATGCTCTCTAGCAGCGCGCTCTCCTCGCCACAGATGTAGGCCCCTGCACCTCGCCGCAGATGGATTTGCACATCTCCTACAAGATCTGTCTTTGCAAGCTCGCTCAATTCGGTCCGCAGCATCTGGTGAATATGGGGATATTCGTCCCGCAAATAAATATAGGCATCACTGGCACCGATAACATTGGCTGCTGTGAGCATCCCCTCCAAAACCTTGTGCGGTTCTGTCTCCATGCAATGGCGATCTTTAAAAGTACCTGGTTCTCCCTCATCTGCGTTTACCACGACCGCTCTGGGGGCCGCTGTCCCGTCTAAAAAACGCCATTTTTTATGTACAGGAAAGCCAGCGCCTCCCATGCCTCGCACGCCAGACTTTGCGAGTTGACTCAGTATCTGTTCTCTGTCCAGATTACCATCTAGAATTTCATTCAAAACGGCGTAGCCCCCATTCTCCCGGTACTCGTTCAGCGTCTGATGAGACGTGGGTCTCCCATTTACTTTTTCTTCAGCGATGGCTTTCGAGACTGTCGCCACGTCCGCTTCCCAAATTTGGTTTTTACCAACGACGGCAACTGGCGCGCGATGGCAGGCGCCGACGCAAGGAGCGCATATAATTTCAAAACCTGGCTTTTGGGAGTTTTTGAGGTTACGGAAGAGGTTATTGGCTCCGGCCAATTCGCATGCGATGCCATCGCAAACTCTGATCGTAAGGGGGGGGCGTGCAGGTTGGTTATCATTTACCACGGCAAAGTGATGGTAAAATGTAGCGACCTCGTAGACTTCAGACTGAGATAACTTCATTTCTTCGGCGAGCGCGGCCAATAGTGAGGCAGGGACTTGATTATATTTATCTTGGATTAGGTGAAGGTGTTCGATTAAATATTGGCGCTCGATCGATTTCCCGGCCAATAATTTTTTAATCTCTGCCCGGGAGGAAGGGTCGACTATGCGGCCTTTGGGTAAACCAATCTTGCGGGCGCGCTTGCCGTTCACATTGGTGCGGCTTTTGGTTTGTTGGGACTGATTCATTCTACTTAGTCAGGGTTGTGCATCTCGGGCTACAGAAGACTGATTATCCTAGCAAATTTTACCCATTTGGAAATGTTTAACCCGTGTAAACATAATAATCCAAGAATTTCATGAGAGATCATACAAGAGGAATCATGATTAAATTAGAAAATTTAAGGGTGATGGAACTTCTGTCTTCTAAGATTTGCCACGACCTCATCAGTCCTGTTAATGCCATTAACAACGGCTTGGAGTTCTTAGACCCAGCAGAAATAGATTTGTTTCAAAAGTCCCTCAAGTTGGTCCAATCGAGTGCCCAACAGGCGGTGGAACAGCTCTCTTTTTTCCGGCTGATGCTGGGGACAGGAGGTGGCAGTGATTATTTTGCCGAGGATCAAATTTATGCGGCATTGCAGTCTCATCTTGGTGACCGCCGGATAACTCTGGAGATTGCTATAGCGAGACCCAAATATGGCATGGAATTGCCCCGACACTCTGCCAAAGCTGTGATGTTCGCCGTGCTCGTGATGGCCGATTGTTTGCCGCGCGGTGGGATGATCCAATTGTCGAGTTCCAACTGGATCACTTTGGAGGGAACGCGTATCATTGCCCAGGGTGACCCATGCAGCCTCCGCCAAGACGTTAAAAGCGGATTGAATATACAAATAGACCAGGCAGATCTCACGGTCCGTAATGTAATCGCGTACATGGCGGCGCTGTTTTTTGACCATTTGGACAAAACGCTTCAATTGACGCAGATTGCAGAGACTGAAATCGCGTTAAATGCCATTTAAGCTGCGCATTTTAGGCTGGTTCCGCAGTGGACCACCAAGCTGATGCCTGAGGATTAAATTTGATTTGAGGTTTTGGGGGGCAGTTCTTAGGATAAATTAGGCCCTTCAACTTGTATAAAGGTCGAGGCTAGTGCCGCGAAGTACATAGAAATCACTCATTGCCGGGTTTAGTTGGTGGATTAGACCCGTTAAAATATCAGTCAGATTTCGGCTCTTACGCTGGAGCTTCCGATTTCGCTTTTTTTGAGAGTTCTGATGCCGCTCGTTCATCATCCGGGTCTCTCAAGACATATCCCCGTCCCCACACCGTGTGTATATAAACCTCCTCGCCCGCAGCAGAGGACAACTTCTTTCTGAGTTTACAGACGAAAACGTCGATAATTTTCAGTTCTGGTTCATCCATGCCATTGTATAGGTGATTAAGGAACATCTCTTTTGTAAGCGTGGTTCCTTTCCGAAGGGACAGCAACTCTAAAATACCATATTCCTTGCCGGTGAGATGAACTGGCTTGTTATCAACTTCAACGGTATGGGCATCTAAGTTGACGGCCAGTTTTCCCGTTTGGATGATAGAGTCGGAATGCCCCTTGGATCTCCTGACGATCGCATTTATCCGCGCAATAAGCTCATCTTTGTTAAATGGCTTGGTCAAATAATCATCTGCACCCGTTCCAAGCCCTTTTACCTTTTCTTCGGAATCGGTTAATCCCGAGAGTATTAAGACCGGCGTTTCAACTTTGGACGCGCGCAGGCGCCGCAGCACTTCATACCCGTCCATATCCGGCAGCATCAGATCAAGAATAATGATGTCGTAATCATATAGTTTCCCAATCTCGAGCCCTTCTTCGCCCATATCAGTTGTGTCCAGCACCATCCCAGCTGTACTCAACATCATCTCTATACTTTGAGATGTGGTAGGATCGTCTTCAACCAAAAGGACTCGCATGACCGTCTCTCTGTCGGTTGTTAAAGATATCTCTCTCAATAGCTTAACAATAGGGCGCGCTCCAAGGTTATTCAAGCTAACGACGCGCTGAGACCGTTTTACCAAACATTAAGCGGTTTTGGGTCATATTTTTAATAAAAATTCTGGTATAAAAAATTATGAAATGAGAATCGCGTGAGCATACCATTCGACAATATTATTCGTGACATAGAGCGGCTCCCGTCCCAAAAAGTGTGTGGGTGTGTCACCTCGGTACTCGGCATGCTTATCGAGATCGGTGGCATTGAGGGACTTGTCTCGATTGGCGATCATTTTCTGGTCCAGGCACGGAACGGTCGACAGGTCACATGTGAGGTCGTTGGCTTCAAAGACGGTCAGATCCGGGCACTACCTTTTGGGACATTGGAAGGAATCGGGATTGGATGCCGTGCAGAGATCGGCACGAGTGCAGCGGCGATCTATCCGTCTGAGAGTTGGCTTGGGCGCGTGATCAACGCGTTTGGAGAGCCGATCGATGGAAAGGGACCTCTCTCGAAGGGCGCAGATTGTTACGCCATAATGAATAACCCTCCACCGGCGCATCAGCGAACCCGAGTGGGGGACAAAATAGATTTGGGTGTTCGATCAATGAATACCTTTTTATCGGTTTGCATGGGACAACGCCTGGGTATATTTTCTGGCTCAGGTGTTGGAAAATCAACACTTCTTTCCATGATGGCGCGTCACACAACTTCGGATGTCAGCGTTATTGGTCTCATTGGAGAACGGGGTAGAGAAGCCAAAGAGTTTATTGAGGACGATCTGGGGACGGATGGTATGGCTCGGAGTGTCGTGGTTGTCGCGACGTCAGATGAACCGCCTCTTGTGCGTCGCCAGGCAGCTTATTTGACAATGGCAGTCTCCGAGTATTTCCGAGACCAAAACCGCCATGTCCTGTGTCTTATGGATAGCGTTACACGCTTTGCGATGGCGCAGAGAGAGATCAGTCTATCCGCAGGTGAGCCGCCAGCAACAAGAGGCTATACCCCCACAGTTTTTGCAGAGTTGCCCCGACTGCTTGAGAGAGCTGGTCCCGGCACCGTGGATCAGGGGTCCATAACTGGACTGTTTACGGTTCTTGTTGAGGGCGATGACCTCAACGAGCCTGTCTCAGACGCAGTAAGGGGTATCCTCGATGGGCATGTTATATTAGATCGGGCAATTGCTGACCGGGGACGTTTTCCTGCAGTGAATATCTTAAAGAGTATTTCGCGGACGATGCCCGATTGCAATACAGCGGAGCAAAACGCTGTTGTGGACCGGGCCAGACATTTGGTGTCCACTTATGAAGACATGGCGGAATTGATTCGGCTGGGAGCATATCGGCAGGGATCTGATCCAAGCGTGGATGAAGCCATCCACTATTTCCCGGCCATCGAGGCGTTTCTAAGGCAAACTAAGACCGAAGCGACGGATTTAGATTCCTGTTATGCTCAACTTGCGGCGAGTTTGGATATGCATTATGGCCAAGAGGAGGCAGCATAGGTGGCGAAATCGCTCCATACGTTAATTCGCTTGCACCAACATCGCGTTGATGAGAAGCGGAGAGAATTAGGAGGAATGTTAGCCGTTGTCTCAGATTTGGAGCGGCAAGCTGCTGCCCTTGAAGATAAAATTATAAAAGAACAGTGTATTGCTAAATCGTCGCCTGATCTGGCGGGTATTTTGTATGGCAACTTCGCCGCTCATAGCATCCTTCGTCGAGAGCAGTTTGCGGCTGCAATTCGGGAAATGGAGGAAAAGTTAGTTATCGCGCAAGGGGAAATCAGGGAGGAATACAGAGGTTTGAAGGGTTTTGAACTGACCCAGGAGGCCCGCGATCTGGCTGTTTCATTAGAGCAATCGCGTTCGGAGCAGGCGGTGCTCGATGAGATAGGGATGAATGCTCACCTACAAAAGAAAATTAAAGAGACTCTCTAAAGCCTAGGCAGCTTCAAATTCAATGACCGCCGCTGTAAGCGACGGATTTGACCAGTTGGGCTGACTGTCTTGAAAGAGACAGCGGTAAGAACCACCAACTGTGGCCGCCGGTCGTCCAATGAGGGTGACCCGGACCCATCGGGGTACAAGCTCGTTATTGACATCTTCCAGAAGAGTTTTTCCAGACCGTTCCGGTGTCATCTCAGTTGGGTCGCCTAACGCCATCAAATAGCTGTGAAATGAGGTGACATTTAAGATGAAAGAGTCCGGAACGTAGGTGACACGAACATCGAATGTACCATGATCTCTCATCATCAGACGGTCTCCCAGCGAGATCAGGTAGTCGCTCCTATCGTTTGGGTTGCTGTCGCAAGTGAGTAAGGCGCGTCTTGATTGCACGTCCATAATACCCTCGTTAAATAACTAGATAGACGTCCTCACGCGAGCCGCCCCGAACGCTTGGTACGTCCACAAAGTGAGTCCGTGATTGGAATGACAAGGTTCCTTTTACACCGGAAATTTCAATAAATTCAGAAAATATATCGATAATGCCGAGCCTCATCATTTTCGGAAAGGACGCTTCCGAGCGCACAAAAAGGTCAAATTTGTTTTTCCCGGAGATGACTAAACCATCTAGCTGCACTCTGCCAAATTTGCTCAGTGTGACATCGATTATGAACCTTGCATCTTTCTCGTCGACTTTATCCTCACCACCTACTCCCCCTTTGCGGAAACTCATCTGAAAATTCTCCAAGTATGGTCCCCCTATGAGCGGAATGATAGCTGTCCGCCAATCGCCTGATGTACCTTCGTTGAAGGGACGGGCGATTTGCCCAAATTCTTCGGTCAGGCGTCGCAAAAGATCCGGTTTTTCCGCGGTAAGAAAAGCACTTGTTTGATCTGGCAGCCAGGTGCGCAAATTCCCACCCTTCAACGCACTTAGAAAGAAGAGCACTGTAGACGTCAGTTGGCTGTCGGCGCGAGGTATGGCGGGGGAGGGCACGTTGGCCCTGACGTCTGAGGGCAATTGTTCTATAAAATCGAAGGTTTCTGTCAGAGCGGGCAAGCCGAGCCATAGGGGCGGCGGCCCACTAGCGCTAAGCCGTGTATTCAGAGGTTGCGTCTGGGGTAGAGAGACTAATTGCATGGATAGGCGGCTACCCGTTGCGATGTCGGCGGCTGTTTCGAGCACCAGCCGCCCAATCCCAGTATCGATGACCGGAAAACCAGATGGTAGATGCGACGACACTGCCCCGAAAAAGACGTGCCCCGATCTAACCGATAAATTAGAGCGTGGGTCTACCGTGCCATTGGCGGGGGCTAATATATCTATAATTTGGACATTTAGTTTTGATCCTGCACTAAAGGTGAACGGAAGATCGGCCCGTTGTATTAATGCAGTCCCTGGTCCATTTCCAGGCACAAACTTCGCAAAACCTTTTTTGAATGTGTTTAAAATCTGACTACCGGCGTGCAATAGTCCATTTTGTAGGGAAAAGATTTTGGAATAATTTGATAGATTATTTAAATTATCTGAGCGGTGCGCCGTTAAAAGGGTGGCCCTAACAACCGAACCGATTTCTACCTTAATCTGGCCTTCGGCTGGAACTTTCTGTGCGCTTATTGGAGGCTGCACATTATTAGGGACTAGCAGAGATGGGGCTGCTGGTCCAGTTGTTGCTAATTTCTGAGGCTCAGACGTTCCAATGTGTGCGGTCAGTGACTGGGCAGTTTGCGAATTGTTTGTGCCCGATACCAAATTATTCTTGATTATAAATTGGAGGTAAGGGGACTTCCTGTGCAGCATTAGCTGAAGATAGTTGTCCAATCCCAAATCTGCCGTGCTTTGGAGTAATAATCTTCCGAGATGGGTCTCTATTTCGACTAAGTTGGATTGCGGGACCTGAGAGATGACCACACCGTCCAAACTTGCGCCAATCGGTAAACTCAGGATGTTGCTTGGTGGATTATGCGCCACGGCCGTTTGAGTGAGCGAAGGGTTTGAAACAGCTGGTGGCGGCACTGGCGGAGGAGGAAAAATATCCGTCATGCCTCAGCCAGTCAGATTATTGACGATATTGCCGACGTCAATGGCCGCTTCCGTGTTTGGAAACCGCATAAGGATGGGGCTTTGTGCTCGGATACTATCGCGAACTTTTGGGTCTCTTCTGATTACGCCGGCAAGAGGCGGGGAAAATTTTAAAAATCCCTCGCAGGCTTTCAGGATGGTATTATAGGTCCGTTCTCCCTCCTTCGTACTATTAGCCATATTGACGACTACTTTAATGTCTGCGTCAGGCTGCTCCATATGTGTTATTTTTATAAATGCATAGGCATCGGTGAGCGCCGTTGGTTCATCAGTGGTTAAAACAAGCACGGTATCAACGTGATTGGCGAGATTCCTTACAGTGCGCTCAACGCCGGCACCCAAATCCAATACAACACTTTGATAAGCGGCAGAGAGAAGTGATAAGTCCTCACCAAGAGTGTGCAGCCGATTGGCAGATATATTCGCCAAATTCCCCGAGCCTGATCGTCCCGCGATAATGTCAAAGCCACCATCATCGAAGGACAGGGTCGCCTGGTTTAGAGGCAATTTACCGCTTACAACTGTCCCTAAATCATGTTTCGGCATCAGGCCCAGTTGGATATCAACATTGGCTAATCCTAAGTCACCGTCAAACAACAAGGTCTTGCGGCCAAGATTAGCGAGTGCATGGGAAAGTGTAATGGCGAACCAGGTCTTCCCGACACCACCCTTTCCCGATGCTACGGCATATGTCCCCTTTGGCTGAGACATCTCGGCTACAGCCGAATTATATCCACCGTTGCTTTGTTGCATTCACCTCTCCGGGATGGCGAATATTATTTTAAACTCGATCCAAATAAAATAGTTTAGCGCCCAAATGGGCACAATTATTCAGATCTGTTCAACCGTTTTAATTTTAGCTTTTGGATGAACCTCATTTTGAGACATGACGACTGTGGATGGTCTAAACCGCTCGACGATTGAACGAACAAACTGACGAATATTCGGACTTGTGAGTAAGATAGGCGTTTCCCCCATGAGTGCTTGCCGTTCGAATACCTGCCGAACAGCAGAAATAAACTCCTGCAGCTTGCTTGGCTCCATAGATAATTGGCGTTCATCGCCGTTCCCCACAATCGACTCAGCGAACGTCTGCTCCCATTCAGGCGATAGCGTCACAAGCTGAATAATACCCTCCATATTTGCGTTCTGATCGCTGATTTGGCGGGCGAGGCGCATTCGGACATGTTCGGTAATTTGGTTGATGTTACGGGTCTGAACACAAGCCTCTGAGATACCCTCCAAGATTGTTGGAAGGTCGCGAATGGAAATACGTTCCTGCAGCAAGTTTTGAAGCGTTCTTTGGATCCCCCCGACCGTAATTTGCGCCGGCACGATATCCGCTATGAGTTTTTGATGGTCTTTGTCCAGCTCATCCAGCAGTTTCTGGGTCTCCGCGTAAGACAGTAGTTCAGACATGTTGTCCTTGATGACCTCGGTCAAGTGCGTGGTTATCACTGTGGGGGCATCGACCACGGTATACCCCCTGAACATTGCTTCCTCCCGGGCCTGCGCATCAATCCACATTGCCGGGAGCCCAAAAGTTGGTTCATTTGTCGACTCACCCGTAATCGTAATTTCCTCACCCCGGGGGTCCATCACGAGGAGCATGTTGGGCCGGAGGTCGCCTCTTCCTGCCTCAATTTCCTTAACCCGCATAATGTAATTATTAGCAGGCAGTTGCATATTATCCTGTATCCTCACGGCCGGCATGACGAAACCCATTTCTACGGCCATTTGCCGCCGAAGAGCTCTAATTTGATCTGTCAGCCGTTGCCCGTCTTGGCCCTCATTTATCAAAGCGAGCAGACCGTATCCCAGTTCTAATCGGAGGAAGTCGATCTTGAGAACTTGAGAGATTGGTTCCTCTGAGACAGGCGCCCTCTCGGCTGCCTCTGCTTCGGTTGTCTCTTTTTTCACCTGACGGGCAGTCTGGTCCTTACGAAAGCCCAAAATGGCAACTCCGCCAAACCCGCCTGCCAGAATTAAAAAGGGAAAGGCTGGAATACCAGGCAATATTGCCAAGGCCACCAGAAGGAAGGACACCATGCCGAGAGACTTCGGTTTACGACCCAACTGCCCAAAGACGGCCTTATCCATTGGCCCCGAGACACCACCCTTGGTGACAAGCATACCAGCTGCCGTAGATACAATGAGAGCAGGGATCTGAGAGACGAGGCCATCGCCCACGGTCAAACGGGTGAAGGTCTCCATAGCGTCGCCAAAAGCCATATCACGCTGGACAACCCCTATGATAATACCGCCAACGATATTAATGCCCACGATGAGGAGCCCGGCCACCGCATCCCCGCGTACAAATTTTGCGGCACCGTCCATGGCACCGAAAAAGGAGCTCTCGTCCTCCAATTCTTTTCGTCTGTTTCGCGCATGCTCCTCGTTAATAAGTCCAGAGGAGAGGTCTGCGTCGATTGCCATCTGCTTACCGGGCATGGCATCCAGCGTAAAGCGAGCAGCCACTTCAGCGATACGTGTCGAACCCTTTGTAATGACGATAAAATTTACTATGACCAAAATGCCGAAAACGATAATACCGATGACAAAATTCCCGCCCATGATAAATCCACCAAAGGCTTCGATGACCTCGCCGGCTGCGCCGGTTCCCTGATGACCATCGGCCAAAATGAGCCGGGTTGAAGCCAGATTTAGCGCCAATCTGATCATCGTGGCGATCAAGAGAATCGTTGGAAACGCATTAAAGTCCAATGGCCTGTCCATAAAAATTACGGTCATCAGAACAAGCACGGAGAAAGTGATTGAAAAAGCCAGACTGACGTCTAACAGCCAACGTGGCATCGGGAGAATAAGAATAACGAGGATGGCCACCACACCCAAAGCCAGCATAATGTCCCCTCTCGCAAAAGCGCTGCGGACACGCTGATATATATCGGCGCCGAGTGCCTCTATAGCATCTTCGGTCGCGGTGGCCGGCGTTGTCTGCAGGCCGTCAGCTATCTCAGCCGCTACGGCGCCATCAGCGTCGGGAGTGGCGGCGGCGATAGGACGTGGTTCGGGAGCGTCTTCTGCCATTTTACCTCAATGTTGAAACGCAACAGATCACACGGGGGCCTTTGTTCCACCCTCTCCTGGGGCAGGAACAGTTACGCCTTGTGCGGAATACTGTTTTAATTTATTTCGCAAAGTTCGGATCGAAATACCTAAAATATTGGCGGCATGAGTTCTGTTTCCAAGGCAATGGTCTAATGTATCTATGATCAATTCTTTCTCCACTTCTGCCACAGTCTTACCTACAAGATGTATCCCGCCGGCGGTTTCGCCGTTGGGGGCTACCGCCGTGCCGTGCGAAGATCCGGAGCCCTCCAAATGGATCGAAGCAGGTTTTATTTCACTACCAACTGCTAGGAGCACACCCCGATGAATGGTGTTCTCCAGTTCTCGAACATTCCCCGGCCAGGGGTGGCTCTTCAATTGGATGAGGGCCTCCTTGGAGATCCGCATACCGTCCAACCCATTTGATGCAGCGTATTTTTCTATAAAATATTTTGCGAGGGGTTCAATATCATCCGGTCGATCGGCTAAGTTCGGGATTTGAATAGTGATTACATTGAGACGGAAATAGAGGTCTTCTCTGAACCTTCCTTCTGCGACCTCTTGCTCCATATTACGGTTGCTTGTTGCCAGAATCCGCACATCTACTTTTACGGGCCGTTTTCCGCCAATTCGATCTATTTCATGCTCCTGTATGGCCCGTAGTAATTTTGCTTGAAGCCTGAGATCCATTTCACTGATCTCGTCCAACAATATGGTACCGCTATCTGCCTCTTCAAACTTTCCAATGCGTCTCGCAACCGCACCCGTGAACGCGCCTTTCTCGTAGCCAAACAATTCCGACTCGAGGAGATTCTCGGGAATGTCCGCGCAGTTTACGGCGACAAAGGGTGCCTTGGCCCGCGGGCTTTTGTTGTGGATAAATCGGGCCATTAATTCCTTGCCCGTACCGGAGTCCCCAACGACCAAAACGCTTGCCGTGCTTTTTGCAACCTGTTTGGCCAACGCCAAAACCTTCGTCATGGCTGGGTCTTTGTGGATGATCGAGTAGTTTTCTTGAGATACCGCCTCCAAGACGGCTGAGATTAGTTCTGCATCTGGCGGAAGCGGGATATATTCCTGCGCTCCGGACTTTATGGCCCGGACAGCAACTCCCTTATCGTCACCCACACCGCAGGCAACGACAGGTACATCAATTCTCTCGCTCTCGAGCATGCTGACCAGACCTGCTATATCAAGGCCCGAGTCTATCATGATGACGTCAGCGCCATTACCTGCCCGGAGGGATTTCATGGCAGCATCTATATTCTCTGCCTGAGAAACCTGTGATCCCCGTGCCACGGCAATTTGACTGGCCGCGCCTATTTGCCCACCAAGAGCGCCAATTATTAGTAAGCGCATATTGGTATTCTCACTCCAATTTATTAATTATTCGAAAAAGCGCACTCGATCTTTAGGCGGTAAAGAGCTGTTTAAGAGCATTTCCAGTCTTCGAGGATTTTCCTGACGACCTATAGACACAACACCCAACAAATAAATTTCATTTAACACTTCTTCAATCGCGGAACTTCTCTCCAGTTTTGCCGCTAATGGACTAAAAACCATATTGGCGAGTAAAGCACCGTAAAATGTTGTAAGGAGTGCTACCGCCATACTCGGTCCAATTGTTGAAGGATCTTCCAAATTGCCAAGCATTTGGACTAATCCTATGAGCGTTCCAATAAGACCCATAGCAGGGGCGTACTCGGCACCTTTTTTTAAAACGGACACACTTTTTTCATGCCTTAAAAGCATTGCGTCCAGTTCCTGACGTAAAATTATTTGGACTTCATTAACTGGCAGTCCGTCCACAATTAACGAGATGCCTTTGTGTAAGAATGGCTCAGCACTTATTTTTTCTAGAACCTCTTGCAGGCTGAGTATGCCTTTTTGCCGGGCTAGTTGACTAATTTGTAGGATCTGGACTGCGCCGTCGCTTGGCTCACGGAGGTTTGCTGACATAGTTTTTCGGATTACAAAAAAAGTTGTCAAAACCTCCTTAAAACTGAAGCATGTTAAAGTAACCGCGATAGTCCCTAGAAGTACAATCAGTATAGAAGGTATGTTGATGAAAGATCCGACTGAGCCACCAAGATAAATTGCGGCGAAAACAAGCGAGAAGGCGCCCAGGAGACCAACTATTGTGGCAAGATCTATCGCATTTTTTGTGGGAACAATGCTTATCGGCTCATCTGGCATGTATAATACTCTAGATCCGGTCAGTTTTTATTATTTCAGTCATGGTAATCCCCAGTCGATCCTCTAAGACCACGACCTCTCCGCGCGCCACGAGACGGTTATTTACAAAAATGTCAATGGCCTCGCCGACTTTTCGGTCTAATTCCACGACAGCGCCCTTTCCTAGCTTGAGAAGTTCCTGAACTTCCATAGTGGATCGCCCGAGCACCGCAGACACTTGGACTGGAATATCGTAAACCGCCTCCAAATCTTGGGCATTTCTTGGGGTTTCGGGAATTTCGATTGCTCCGGCACTAGCAAGATCGCTATCATCACTCTCAGTTGAGGGCGTGGAATTCTCTCCTTCTCCCTCTTCTTCTAGTTCAGATAATTGTAGATCTTCGTCACCCATTGAAACCTCCTTGTGCTGCCAATTGGCACGAGAGTTTACTCTATCGCGCGTTTCTTATAATCCCAAACCGGCATCTAATGCCGATTCGTCGAGTTCGTCACGTGAAATGTGCCCCTGAGAACGCTGCCCGCAAACCAGGTTTTCGGGGGTATATATTGCATCCCCTGTCTCTCTAGGTAGACGTATCATCTATGGATGTACCAACAGGGGGATCGTCTGGTTGCTCCTCGGTGTTGCGCTCACTAAATGCTCTGGCCTCGTTCTCCGAGCCTAACTCTGTCATAGCGCCTGATCCTTGGCTTAAATTGGCCACCAGATTTTGGTCATTTAGCGAACTAGAAATGATCTGCTCAATATCTTGCAACCCCACTTCTGGGTCTCTCAACGCCTCACCATCTTGCCATTGAATTCTGCATCCACTGACTGATAGTGACGGATCTTCCAAAATAGTGGCTATTCCCTCATAGCCCCTCTCTGCTAAAAACGGATCTATTTTTTCTTTCAATGAAGCAATAATGTCAGAGTTAACAAAAATCGTTATTTTTGGTTGTGCTAGGATTTGACTAACCATGGACTCTGTCATTGATGCGACTTCGGTGAGTTTTCCCTCCTCGCTTAAAACTGGAAAAAGCTTACGGCAAATACTCAGGGTCAATTGCAATGTGTCATTTGTAGTTTTCTCGTTGAATGCATTCTGATCTTCCACAACGTCTGATATACCCGATGCAATTTTGTCCAAGATTTGACACATATTATTTTCTAATCCGCCCAGACTTTCCTTGACCCCGTCCTCCTTCCCGGCGGCGAAACCCTCTTGCCTTGCAGCCAATAGTTCCTCCTCGCTAAATGTTGCAACTACGGGGTCGGGCTCAGCTAGAATATCGTCGTCGTTTGGTATTTCTTTTTCGTTTGTTGTTTGATCAATTTCCTTCATCAATTGGATGTCGTCAAAATCAAAATCGAGAAGAAATTCTTTTAGTTCCGTCATGGTTTTCGGCGCGATAATTTAGAAGACCAGTTCGTCATCTTCGCCGCCGCCAGCAATGACGATTTCTCCAGAATCGGCAAGTTTTTTGGCAGCATTGACCACGTTGGACTGTGCCTCATCGACTTCTTTTACCCGGACTGGGCCCATCGCCTCCATATCCTCTATCATCATTTTAGAGGCACGCTCGGACATGTTTTGAAAAAATAGATCTTTAATCTCATCAGATGCTCCCTTTAGAGCTATCGCAAGCTGGTCTTTTTCCACTTGGCGCAACAACACTTGTAGCCCTGATTGATCGATACGGGTGAGGTCGTCAAACGTGAACATCAAATTCTTGATACGATCTGCGCTGTCACTGCTGCGTTCTTCCAAGGCCCCCATGAAACGGCTTTCTGTCGACCTGTCGAGAAAGTTAAAAATGTCAGCCATCTGCTCGTGAGAGTCTTGCCTTTGGGTGCGAGAAAGATTGCTCATAAACTCTGATCTGAGGGTCCGTTCCACGCCATCTAAGACTTCTTTTTGGACCGTCTCCATCTGCAAAAGTCGCATGATAACCTCCATTGCAAAGTTCTCCGGCAAAACTGACAGAACTCGCGCGGCATGATCCGACTTAATTTTTGACAGAACAACTGCTACTGTTTGTGGATATTCGTTCTTCAAATAGTTTGCTAGCACTTGTTCGTTTACGTTCCCCAACTTATCCCACATGGTCCGGCCAGCCGGACCCCGGATTTCCTCCATAATCATATCGACTTTGTCTTTATCTAAAGACCCTAGAAGCAGTCGCTCAGTGTTGTCCAATGTCCCAACTAAAGACCCAGTCGAAGAAATCTGATCCGCAAATTCGACAAATAGGCGTTCCACAATTGACGCATCGATGTCCCCCAGATTGGACATCGTTATCGAGAGTTCTTTGATTTCTTCATCTTCCATGTTCTCCAACAATACAGCGCTATGTTCTGCTTCGAGCGAAAGCATGAAGATGGCTGCCTTATCGGCGCCGGTAAGATTACGGTAGTTGTCTTTAACTCGTGCCATCGTCCTTAAACTGCCTTTTTAAGCCTCTTGATACATCCAGGTGCGAATGATCGAGAGGGCTTCTTCTGGATGTTTTTCAACGATCTCGCCAACTTTCTTGACTGACGAAGCTTTAACTCGCCCTTCAACCCGATCAATATCAATCAGTTCCTCATACTCTGTATCGGTCTCTTGTGTTGACTCCGGTCCTGTTAAGGCGGGAGACATGGCTGCAGCCTCCTCAAGCAATTTTTGTTCCGCCGCTGCCGTTGCCGCTGGCAGAGCCTCAAAAGCCCGGGCTAGCAATGGACGTATAACGAGCAAGATAACAAGTACAGCTAGTATTAGTAGCACGATAACTTCTGCGATCCGAATTATCTCGTTGTTATCCAAACCGAAGAGGAAGCTCAAAGGTTCGTCCTCTTCAATTTCGTCTTCAATAAATCTCATGTTGATTATTTCGAGGCTGTCGCCGCGATTTTCGACAATGCCTGCGGCCGATACCACCAGCCGCCCGAGGTCTTCCATTTCTTTGTCGCTTCGCTCCCGGTAGACCACCTCACCGCTCTCGTTTTCTACCAATTCTCCGTCGATTAGGACAGCCACGGAGAGTCGACGCACAAGGCCAATCTCCCGAACATGATTAGTGATCTTTTTGGAAATTTCGAAGTTGGTTACTTCCTCCGCGCGGGATTCAACATTGCGAGAGGTGTTGCCGGTCGCATCATCATTGCCAGCGCCATCCGGAAGGTTAGTCTCAACCGTCACCGGTTCCGAGCCCTCTGCCTCTTCGGCGTTAGAAGACTCTTCGATCGACTTTGTGGACCGCGCGACTTGTCCGTCTGGGTCAAATGTTTCTTCAGTGGTTGAAATTCGGTCAAAGTCAAGGTCTGCTTGAACGGTTACTTTTGCGTTGCCAATGCCGACTGACCGTTCCAAAAGATCTGTTAATTGTGCTGCCATACGGTTCTCAAACTTTACCTTCCGTTCTACCAGCGTGCTGGACCGTGTTGCTGCAGAGTCGACTTCATTCCCCTTTGCCAGCAACTTCCCACGACTGTCGACGATGGACACTTTTGTGGGATCTAGTTCTGGTACAGCGGCGGCGACGAGGTATTGAATTGCCGCTACTTGTCCGTTTGATAATGACGAGGCACCTCTGAGTTTTAAGATAACGGATGCCGTGGCCCCTTGTTTGTCTCGGGAAAAGAGTTTGCGTCGAGGCATCACCAAATGAACGCGCGCACTTTGTACGGCCTCAATTGATTTGATGGTTTTCGACAATTCCCCCTCCAAGGCGCGCACCAATTGCACATTTTGCATGAAATTTGTGGTTCCAAGGGTACTAGCATCATCAAAGATTTCATAACCAACGGCACCACTGCCCGGAATTCCATCAGCAGCAAGGGATAACCGCAGGCTTGCCACCTGGTCCGCCGGCACCAGAATTTTGTTACCCTGAACTTCAAACGGTACACCGCGGGAGGAGAGCTGGGTGGTTACTGCAGCTTGATCTGTTGGGTCCTGAATCGCGAATAGCAGTTCAAGATTCGTCCCAGTGAGGCGAGAAATCATAAAGGTAAAGAAAAAGACCAAGCCGAAGAGAACGGCGCCCATAATAGTCAAACGGACGGTTCCCAAATTTCTCAGGAAAGCTAACAGATTGCCCACGCAATGTTCCTTCTCGTTTGATGCGGCGTTTTCGCCGTCGAAAAATATTGTCGAAGGTTGTTAAAAAATTAATGGTTACTGTGTGAAAAAGTCGTTAACACTCGGCAATTTTTGCCTATTGCCAAGGTGGCAAGAAAAAAATGGCATTTATAAATATTAAAAAACCGCGGAATAGAATCGTGGGCGTGATACGAACGGAGGGTTGGGATGCCTAGACGGACATTCCGGCCCTTCGCTAGCCCGAGCTTGTCGACTGACAATCTTCTCCACCGTGCGCGCACTGCGCATTCTTTAAACAGGCTTTCAGATGCGGAACGCCTATACCGCAAATATTTAGCGATTAAACCCGATGACGCGGATGCACTCCGCAACCTAGGGGCTATCGGGTTGCAAATGGGAGAGGCAGAGGCGGCAATTGGTCTGCTTCGGCGGTCCCTAAAGATTGATAATACGTCTGCGGACGCCCAATGCAATTTGGGGCTAGCCCTGAAGCAGGCCGGGCATCTCGACGAAGCGGAAGAGGCTTACCGTTCCGCAATTGCTTTAGACCCGCTTATAGTTGATGCCCATTCCAATCTGGGCGTGCTTTTGTTTGAAATGAACCGGTACGAAGAGGCACGTGACGCTCTGAGGGAAGCGGTTGCCCTAGCGCCAGATAACGGCGGTGTGTTGGCTAATCTTGGCCTTCTCGAACTGCGGTCATCGCGCCCGGAGAAAGCCGTGGAAATCCTTTTTGCTGCCTCGAGGTTAGAACCCGATAACGCCCAAATTCTTGCTAATTTGGGGGGACTTCTATCAGATCAGACGCGCTATAATGAGGCCATCGGCATTCTTAAAAAGGCCAATGCTCAAGAACCTAAACAGGCCAATATTTATTTTAATCTGGGGCGCTGTTATTTCAACATAGGTAAACTAACGAAAGCGATTAAATTTTTCGCAGAAGCCACAAAAATTGATCCAAGTTTTGCCGAGGCTCATCACAATTTAGGTCATGCTTTGTTGGCGAAGGGAAGGCTTGAGGAGGGCTGGAGGGAGTATGGTTGGAGGTGGCTATCTCCAAACTACAAGCATTCTAGGAACATCTCTGTGGTGCCCGTTTGGGGCAAGGAGTCGATAAAAAACAAACGCCTTCTAATACGAAGTGAGCAAGGTATCGGAGACAAAATCTTGTTTGCCAGTATCCTACCCGAGCTTACCCCTTTTGGCGGTGAAATAACCCTTGAGACAGAGAAGCGACTGGTTCCAGTGTTTCAACGGTCTTTTCCCCAATTATCGGTCAGGCCGGTAGTAGATAACTTGAAAGACTACGATTACCAAATTTCGCTTGGTGACCTGCCCAGTCTTTTCCGCCAGCAATTCAAATCATTTCCCAACACAGGTGCCTATTTATTCCCCGATCGCCGTATTAAGGAGAATTTAAGAGCGAAGTACCAGGAACATAATAAAATACTGGTCGGTATCTCGTGGCATAGTAAAAAACCGAAAACAGTTGCCCTAGAGCAATTTGCTCCCCTTTTTGAAACGCCTAATTGTAAGTTTGTAAACCTTCAATACGGGGATCATTCAACAGAAATACAAAGATTTGAGGCCGAAGTAGGGCAACGTATTCTAACCGACGAAAATATAGACCCAATCAAGGATTTTGATCCCTTTGTTGCCCAGGTGTCAGCAATGGATGCTGTCATAACAGTGCAAAATACTACTCTCTATACTGCTGGAGCGCTTGGGATACCCACTTTTGCTATATTACCGCCAATCCCTGATTGGAAGTGGCTCGGACACAAAACACTAAGTCCGTGGCATGATAGTGTGAGGCTGTTTCACCGATCGGATCAATTCTACGGTGGTGAGTTAAAGACAATTTTCAAGCGCATCAAAGAACATTTGGCAAATATGAGCTAATTTAATACTCAAAAATTAAGGGCCAACCGCGGAATTGTTACTTTTGCACCATTGACTCCACATGTCTCTATAAGCGCCCTCTACCTTATTTGCATAGCCCTCTCCATCACAAAGCGATGATTTATGTAGTTGGTCCCGCATTGACAGGCGCATTCGATTCAGTGCGCTGACATCCCCGGCTAATTTTTCTGCCAAATTCAAATAGGCTTTTTTGTCCTTTGTAACCAACTCAGGAAAACCTGCATGAGTGACAATTGAGGATGCGACACGATCCACAAAATGTCGCCCTAGTAGGGTTACTACGGGAACTCCCATTGTAAGCGACTCGAACGTCGTCGTGGCGCCATTAAATGGGAATGGATCAAGAGAAATGTCCACCGCATGGTAGTTATCCAGATGGCTGTGCCGGCTATCAATCCCACATCTAAGTATTAGTCGATCTTCTGGGATATTGTATTTTGCAAAGCGTCCTTGGATTCTTTCCTGCATTCCAGGCTGGCTATAATGATTAAAGTACTTCATTAGAATTTTGCTTTCAGGAATGGCCTTTAAGATTTCCGCCCAAAGTTCATACACTGGTTCACTAATTTTCTCTGGTTTATTAAAGCAGCCAAAGGTAATGAAATCATTTTCGATAGCGGGTGTATCCTGGATAGATGGCAGCCCCTCTTGAATGGGATACTGATAATATACTGGTAGCCGATACAACTGCTCAGTAAATTGCTCAGGACTATCTGATGGGTGTAGTATTTTATCCGTTAAATAGTAGTCCATGGCCTCTAGGCCACTTGTCGCGCAATCGTGGAAACTGACTTGAACTGGCGCCGGACGGAAAGATGCTACTATCGGCCTATTTTCATCAAATCTTCCTGCTAACGTGATCAATATATCGATGTCATCATCTTCAATCATCTGGGCTACGTCTTCATTTGACATAAGCATTGTGGAGCGCCAGTGATCAGCGAAGTTTTTAAAATTATCGGTTATGTCGTCAGGATATTCGACCTGTCCGTATAAAAAGATTTCAAAGTGCTCATGATTATGATTGGCAATTAATGGCAATATATTCATTGCGACTACGTGCGTCCTAAAATCTGATGAGAGGTATCCGACTTTTAAACGCCGTCGGTCGTCCAAACTTCTATCAGGGAAGGATTTATTCGTCAGTAGTGGTTTATCGAAAGGAGACCTAACCTCTCGGTGGATGTCAAAAAGCTCTTGCGAAGTGATATCCGGCAAATTTAAGGCAACAAATAACAAACATTTGTGTGCGCATTCCGCCTCCGGATTAAGACGAAGCGCTCGCCAATAACAGTCTGCTGCTCTCTCATTATCTCCCAAAGTTTGATATGCAGCACCCAGCGTGTTTAGCGTCTCAATATTGTCCGGATCCAGTTCTAGGGATTGTTTTGAACATTCGAGAGATTCATTAAATAAGCCTATTTTCCTCTGAGCTACTCCTTTGCTGTTGATTAATTTTATATGTTTCGGAGAGTTCTCAAGCGCTATATCGAATTCCTTAATTGCTTCATCGATTTTACCGAGTGTCGTTAGAATATTTCCAACGTTTAATCGGGCCTCCGTGTGCTGAGGGTCAATTTCAAGAGCTATTCTGTATGCTATTTGGGCCTCTGTCCTTTTTCCTAACTTTTGGTATGTTTGGCCTATCTCATACTGAAGGTCGGCGCGTTTGGGATCTAAGCGGACACATTCTAAAAAAACTTCCTCCGCCTCAAGAATTTTATTTACTTGCCTTAACGCAATACCCAAGTTGAAAAGTGCATCTGAATATTCTGCGTCAAGGTCTAGAGCATTCCGATACGACGAAATAGCTGCCTCTGGTTTTCCTAATGCCTCATAGATGTTACCGAGATTATTGTGGGCCTGCTTGTAGCTAGGGGCCAAGCGAACTGCTTTTTTAATCAGTCGGACGGCATCCTCCAGGTGTCCTGATTGGTGAGCAATGACGCCGAGAAAATGATTGGCGACAGGGTTATTTGGTTCATGCTCGAGCACTTTGCGGAATGCCGATTCTGCTATCTCCATTTTACCATTTTTATGGAGACTATTTCCCAGCGCAATTAATTCTGAGATGGAATATCTTTTTTTAATGGGGGAGAATAATCCCAAGCCTCGAGATGCATTATTTGTTTGCGAATATGGTCTCGCTGTCGTTACGTGGTTCATTGCCCGGCCTCTTATTCTTGTAATCGCCCGAATTGTGCGGGTGATTTAACGTCATGTTAAATTTGAATTAGGACAGTTAATTCTCGGTAAAGCATCTGAAGAATTGGAAAAAAACCCGGTATGGCTATAGCCATACCGGGCAAGTTGGTGGTGGGCGTGAAACTAATTACCTCTTGATACGAACCAATTGATCGAACATTTCGTCAGCCGTGCTAATGATTTTAGCACTAGCTGAATATGCCCGTTGGGTCGTAATCATCGTGGTGAATTCTTTGGCGATATCTACTGTGGAGTTCTCTAACACTGAACTCTGAACCGTTCCGGCACCTCCAGTCCCAGCTGTTCGCAAAAAGTAAAGTCCTGAGTAATCTGTCTGGTCATATGTATTACCAGTGTTTATTCCCAGTCCATTAGGGTTGGCGAAAGTGGCCACTGGTATCTGAAAAATTGGCCGGATGTCGCCGTTTTCAAACAAAGCTGTAACTAGCCCCGCTGTATTTATGGTTACCCCGGAGAACTGGCCAAAGGCAGCACCATCCGTGTCGATAAATGTGGGGTTGTAGGCCGAGGCAAACTGAACAAGACCGTCTGCTTGTCCAACCGTACCAAAATTAAAATCTATAGCGAGATCAGCAGCCCCGTTGTTCAGATCCAGTGTTATGTCGTCGACGTTAAACGCCGAGGGTATACCACTTCCATCGAAGGTGACACCTGCTGTTGAAGATGGGGCTAAGTCGAGGTCTCTAATCGTGGCAGATCCAGCCCCAGATTGAGAGGCACTTGCTAAATTTGAAGCATCAATCGTGATATCTAATGCATTGGTGTCAGTTCCTGTTCCGGCAACTGCTGTTTGACTAATATCAATTCTGGTTGAAGTGGTAGTATTTTGGTTAAAACGTTGGGTTGCAGTGGAAGCACGCAGGGTGGCGGCAACGTCGCTGGCGTTTAGCGCTGCCACGAGGGCTGTTACGGCACCTGAGGCGCCATTACCACTATTAAAATTAACCGCAATCCCGCCGCTAGTCGTCGCGGCAGCAGAGGACTCGTTAAATTCGAAAGTCAGAGCATTTGTGCCGCCCGTAGAATTTGTAAAGGTTACGGTAATCGTCTCACCATCGGATGGGGTCGTAGTAATATCAATCCGACCCGACGACGCATAAACGCTACCGGAGCTTGCGAGTAATACTGACGTAGCTGCGCCGGATGGCGGCTGAATTCCTAAATCCCAATTATTGTTCTCAGACTTTGTCCATACGAGTTGCAAGTTGTGAGCTACACCCAAAGAGTCATAAACTTGGATAGTTGTATTGCTGGTTGCGCCAACAGCCGCCTCAGCATTGAGGTTCGCGCCGAATGTAAGGCTCTCTGTGGCATCGGCTGTGCCACCAATGTTGTTAAGACGTATCGTCTCAAGGTTTGTAAAAACGGTGGGGTCAGGATTGAAGCTATTATTGTCAGCATCAACTGTCTGCCCTAGAGAGTTCGTTTTATATCCTTGGAGATAGACACCGGCAGTATTTTGGAGATAGCCACTTTTGTCGGCGCTAAAAGCACCTGCTCTAGTAAATGAAAATCCGAGTGAACCATCATGTGTGCTGGCGCTGTTAACAACAAAAAAACCATCACCGGAAATGCCGAGATCAGTAGCGTTTGTGCTAGATGCAAATAATCCTTGTACGTCGACAGCCGCAAATGGTCTCTGCTGCACACCGCCTGGAGAGTAATTGTTCAGGCTTGCTTGGGATGTGACCAAGGTTTGAAAGCGCACCTCTGTTGCTTTGTAACCAATCGTGTTCTGGTTGGTAATATTATCTGCAATTGCCCCAAGTGCTTGTGATTGGGCATTAAGTCCGGACACGCCCGAAAACATCGCGCCAAGAATACTCATTTCACTCTCCTATTTCACTTTCACGGTTTTTATCCGCTTGTGCTTTTCTGTTCTTTGACTGTATCGATCTGGTCGAGGGCTATGCTCACGCCGCTCGCATCAAGGGTCGTGCCATTGATCATGGAGACACCTGTGACCTTGGCATAAATCCGAGTGCTTGCGTCCACTGTCGACCCTGAAAAAGCTATTGGCGTAATTGAGAGGGAGTATTCTCCGTCCTCGACTGGGAAGCCATTACCATCTTTTCCATCCCAGACGACCTCATGGGTTCCCGCTGAGGTATTGCCTGCCTTCGTAAACATTACCTTGCCCTTGTCATCCATGATTGTCATCACGACGTTGGACGCGTTATTTGACAAGGTATATTCAAACTTTGCTTCGCCATCTTGCAACGGCAGTTTGCCGCCAAAATCACCAACTATTTCGGTTCCTATGAAGCCAACTACAGCCGATGCAAGAGAGGCATTTTGGACATCTAGCAACTTTTCCATACTGTCGTTAGTCGCAATCTGTTGTTCAACACTCGCAAATTGCACTAATTGACCAGTGAATTCGGTGGGTTCAAGGGGCGACAAAGGGTCCTGGTTCTGTAACTGCGTAGTCAACAATAATAGAAACGCGTCCAAATCACCCGCCAACGTCGTTGCCGCTTTACTAGATTTTGTTTCCTCAGTTGCTGTAATGCCTTCTATCATTTTTTGTCACTCAAACTTTGATGTCTACTAAACTATCTGCAAGCTGTTCCCGTCCCTTTTGATCTTTGCGCTGAAGTAAAGTATCAGGGTCTGCGTCATCGATGGGAGGGTCTAAATTTTCGGAGAGATTTTGATCACTGTTATTAGCATTTTTATGATCTTGCGACGGTTGCTGAGCCCCGTTATTTTTTAGGCCAAAGTTAAAACTATTGGAGTTGGTATCGAGACCAGCCTGTTGAAGCGCTCGTTCCAGACCCCGAACATCTTTTTGCAATAAATCGAGTGTCTCTGGCTTCTCCGCTAAGATAATGGCTGAGAGCTGTCCGTCTCTTCCAATATCCATGCGCACCTCGACCCGGCCTAGATGGGCAGGATGAAGTTTAATGTTAATTCTATCCGCTCCTTGATGAATAGCCTTCTGAATTTTCACAGAGATTTGTTCCATCGGAACAGGCTGTTTTGATAGTTGTGGTTGCGCCTGCATTGGATTGGTTCGGGCTGTCTGCGAAATTTGGCTTGATCCCGTGGGACTGGCAGTAGACGTGATATTTGCAGTATCCGTCATGACCGAGGCGAACTTCGGCACCGAATTATGGGTTTGAGTACCTTTTGCGGCGGCAAGCGATTGGAGATGCAGGGTTTGAATAAAATTCGCTTGAGCTGTTTGTTGATTAGCTAAATTAGTGTTTTGACCCCTATTATTTTGATTAGATGAATTTAAGTTCGTGCCGGTACGGTCGGGCGCAGTCGTTCCCGCCGCGCGTTGCTGTGATGTGATTTGGGTCAGGGGGTTTTCGCTATTTTGGCCCTGTGCTGCCAGTAGGGCATTCTTTGTAACCGCTTGATTAACGCTAATCTTTTGTTTGTCAGTTGCATCAGTGACGCTCACGTTAATTTGAGCATGAACGTCCCGACCAAATTTACCCGCTAAATCCTGGGCTTGCTGAATTGCTAGAGCACTTGCTCTCTGGTTTCTGGCCGGATTGGCGGCAGATGAACTGAGCTTAAGGTCTTTACCTTGCTGATTGTCGAGTGATATTTGTGTGGTTTCAGTATAAGGTCGTTTCAGGCCAGACTGAGTTTGTTGCGGGATACCTTCACCCGGTTTTTTGGCAAAGGTTCCATTTAAATTGGCATTCGGCAGACCGAGTCCTGATATTTTACCGTCATGGTTTGGATTTTTATTTTGTGATTGCGCAATTGAAGCATGCTCAGAGAATTGCTCGAGACCATTGTTCTTTGTTATTTCGTGGGTGTTAAGGTGAGGTTTCTTGTCGCCCGCATTTTGTTGTTCGCCTAATCCACTAGTTCGCGGATTATCTCGTTCCGAGTTATCGACCTTACTGGTAAGCGGTGATGTATCTTGGCTCGGTGTATCAAATTGTTCAATCTGAGGCCTCTTGCCACCATTATCACGGGTATTCTGGTGGCCTGCTCCTTGGTCAAATCGCTGCTCGGAATATTTGGGCGTGCCAGTAAGTTGTTCGACAGGCCTGGCATCCTTCTGAACAGCAGCTAGCGTCTCTTGAGGCGTGTCAACAAGGGTCTTCATAAGCGACGAAAACTTGATCTGATCCGAGAGGGCCGTGGTCTTACCCGCACTCCCGGAAAGTAGCGCCGCAGGATCTACGGCTGCTCTGATGTCCTTTACGGTGGTCAAGAGGTCGTTCATTCTTATTTGCCTTAGCGCAACGTTATGACGCCATTCGTCACGCCCCTTCAAAGCAATTACTGGGCCAGTTTTGATATGTTCAATAAAGCATTGATTATAAACAAAAAAATGAAAAATATCGGTTTCGGATCAGTTTTTTACGTACTATTTACCGGCAGGATCGACTATCTCGGCAATATTTGCCTGGAGTGGCAGGATTAACAAAAAAAGGCGACCTAAAGGCCGCCCTTTTATATTTCTCGCAGTTTTAATTTGTTTTTTAAACTGAGATATCAGGCGTAAGCTCTGGCTTATCGGGGATCTTCGCAGAAGGCTGGACTTGAGGATCATCAGGGCGCGCCATTAAGCCTTCAGCTAAATTTTTGTTAATATTGATAAGCACTTCTAAATAGTCTTCTTTCGTATTTGCCAGTGCTTTGATGGTCTGCCGATCAACAAATATACTAAGACTGAGAATGTTAGCCTTTATCTGCGGTGGAAGTTTATTTTCTTTGTCGACAACATCTGCCTGGATTATGGTCCAAAGTAGCTGATTAAACTTTAGCGCCGAAGAATAGGCGTCGTAGTCATCTAACGTTGTCTTTGCTTCTTCAAGCATTAAAGCTGCTTTCGTAAACGCCATTGCTTCGATTTCTCTGGGGGGCATCGAAGATTTTTGAGTTTGGGCATAGGCCTCTAATTTATCCTGGGACATTTGTTAACAGCTCCGCTTCAAAGTTAAGAAGTTTTTTGCATTTTTTTAATGCCTGGTAGTGATTTCCCTCAAGAATTTTTTGGGACACTTCCATAATCATGGCCAGTATGACTTTATCCGGACAAGCATTAAACAGCTCTTTGACTAATTTAAAGTAAATCTCGTGATACTCTTGCTCATGTTTTGGTTCAACGTACATATTCAAGATGACGTGATAGAGCTTCTTCACAAGGGTATCTGCTTTTTCCTCCGTAATAATATCCTTCTCCCTAAGCACAGGAACAGTATTCTGGATCATGATCTCGCATTTTTGCCCTGCATTAGTAATTACAGCAGTGCCTATAAGTATTTTTTCTTCGGGTTTTAGGGTCAATTTGAGAGGCATGATGCCCAAAGTTCCTTTGATGGTAACTTAATAGGAGGCTGATAGATTTTACAGCTCATAGACAAGACCAAAACAATGCCTGAGCTTCATGAATCTTTCGTAAATCGAGATGAGCTACTTTATAAATTTCAAATTTTTTTATTATTGTCTCCCAATATCCTCATGCTAATGGATACGATAAACAAAAACGGAGGGCCAAGCGACCCTCCGTCTTCGAATTTTGCAACCCTAGGCCTAGAACAACCGCAAAATAGACTGCTCAGATTGCTGCGCAATACTCAATCCAATCGTACCAAGTTGCTGTCTTGTTTGCAGCGTCAAAAGGTTAGCCGATTCTTCATTCAAGTCAGCGTTGACCAACTTGGCAGAGCCTTCTTCTAGAGAGTTGATAAGGTTGGTAGTAAAGTCCAGTCGCAGTGATAATACACTGGCATTCGAACCCATTGTTGAGGCCGTAGACCGCAGTGTCGTCAACGCACTGTCCAGATCATTGATTGCCGCATCAATGTTTGCATCAACCCCCCAGTTGTTCGCAGCAGCGATGACAGAAAGTCCAGAGGAGTCTGAAGCAACGCCCGAAATCGTAAGAGTGGAGCTCCCGTCTTCACTAAATGTCACTTTCAGGTTAGCCGGCGAACCTTTAATTAAGTTGGTTCCTTTGTAACTAGCATCGTTAGCGAGGTTGTCTAGCTGGTTACGCAGATCGTTGAATTGCATCGCCGCTTTTGACCTGTTGGACACGTCCGCATCTGATTTTGCAGACAGAGCAACACCTTTCATCTGTTCAACGACGTCGACGATTGATTGGAGGCCCTGTGTTGCCGTCTCCACCGAGCTCACACCTTGATCAATGTCGTCTTTTAACACAGCTAAATCGCCAGCCCTGTCGGTCAAACTCTTGGCTTGGAAGTACGCTATAGCGTCATCAATGGCACTGTTGACTTTTAGGCCTGTAGATAAACGTTCCTGTGTTCTCGCGATTAGGTCGGTCGTACGTTGGAGCGCGAGAAGGTTTGTCCTTGTTGCGCCGGATAAATTGATATCTGACATCGTTCAGTCTCCTATTCTAGGTTTCAAACAAGCCCTTCTGCCTGTCGGGCCATTACATCCCTAGTGTTATTTTCTAACCCTACCCTCGAAGGAGCAAAAGCCATATTTGTTAGTCCCACGAAGCGACTAGCGCCGATCACACTAGGGAGATTCGATTCAAAAAGCAAGTTAGATAAAGGCTGCAGGACTCTTAAAAATCCCATATTCACGTATCCACTATACCAATTGTCTATTGTTTTGTCTTTTATTGTCATGGTTGATACCACCAAAGTATTAATGACAAGTTATTATCTTAGAAACCTGTTGAGGGTTAAATCGCTTAGACGCACAACCGTGTTATATGAGGCCTCGAGCATTGTTTGTGTTTGGGTGAGCTCAGCTACGGCCTCAAACGTGTTGGCCTGCTCGATATCCGTAATTACGGCACCAAGGCTATTTTTAGTGCTTGTCAGGCTTTCATTAGTTCTAGCCAGTTGTTCAACTTTTACACCGATGTTAAGTTCAATAGCCTGTAAGCGATCTTCGGACTCGTTTAACAATGCTAGAGCATGATCAAACTTCGCTGACGCATTTGCATCGCTTAGGGCTGTTTCCCGGATAATTCTGACTGCGCGTATTAGTTTTTCAAAGCCTGGATCATCTGCATTTACGCCATAGTCAAGTGTCACATTCTCGCTGATCCTTGCGCTAACTTGGTTGTCGTCTCCCTTGTAGTAATATGCCGGTTCAGCCTCAGTTTCATACGAGCTGTCAAACGTTGGCGCGGTCCCAAAAGAATTGGGTACCACTGGCTGGGTGCTTGTCATTGAACCAGCAAATAGATAACGACCATTGATTTTTACGTTCAAGAAGTCTTGTATTTCAGACATCTTGGTCGCCGAAATATCATCTTTATCCATTCCGTCTGGTACATTTCCGTCATCCAAAATTTCGCGAACGAGGCCACGCGCGTCGTTAAGGGAATTTTTTAAAAAGTCGATGCTGTTGAGGGTTGCGTCCATCCGGAGGTTTACGGTTGAGTTATCATTCAGAAATTGATCTATCCGATGCTCGCTTGCCTCGGCAGATAGGAGCTTTGAAGCTTCTTTCGCGATACCGGCATAGTTTTGCGATTTCTGCATGGTGCTCAGCTGCAGTTGCCGATCCTGGATTTTATCTTGTGCATTAAAAATTAATGATTGGATCAGCCTGTTATTCGCTAGGTCTGTAACTCGAGTAACCATCAAAGAAATCTCATTTTTGTATCGTTCATTTTTTACCTGACCATCTCTGTCAGGGTCTTAAACATGTCTTGAGTGACCGTTATGATCCGGGCTGATGCCAAATATGCCTGTTCGAAAATAATCATATTTGAGAGTTCTTCATCCATATTAACCCCGCTTATCGCTGCGTTTTTGTTGTAGAGTTCCTCCTTAAGGCTCTCTTGAAATGCTAAGTCGCTCTGTACAGTCAATGATCGCGCAGCACTGAATGATATGATTGTTGAGGAATAGTCGGCAAATGTGGTTGTCGCAGCCGCAAGACCGCCGCCATCGGCAGGAGCCGCAAGGAAGTTAACAGAGGTATTAAACTCTGCAGCTAGATCCTTCGCTACCGAACCATCGCCAATTGTTACGCCTTGGGAAACGTCGACGGATAGGCCTCCTGAGTCGACAAGCGTAAAATTATCGGAATCAGTATCGACGATTTTCAAACTATAATTTGATCCATTAATCACCACTTCGGCGGTGATGTTAGCTGCAGAAAGCGTGGAATTAGAATTTATTGATGTCACGAGTGAGGTTAATGTATCTGATGTGGCATAGGAGACAGATGCCGTTGTAGAGGCATCAAGGGTAAACGTTAATGTTCCCGCAGATACCGTCGGCGTCGTTCCGTTGAATGCCGTTGTATCACTGTTAAGATTTTTTGATGTCCAGGTATTTGACTGCAAAGCGCCTCGGGACAGGAGAAAGGGGTCTTCTAAAATATCAGACCGAACGCTCAATTTGCCACTCAATGCGCGCCGTTCAGTTCGCAAGTTGGTATCAGATAGCAAAGTGCCACTACCCGTTTCAACCATTGCAAATTCATCGCCCGAAGCGTCCGTAATTTCTAACCTGTACCCGTCACCGTCCGCTACAACTTCAGCGGAAACGCCCTCTGTGGTTAGAGTGGAGTCAGCATTAATACTGGTGGCTAGAGAGGTCAACGTTTGAGATGCCGTATAACTTACTGTCGAGGACCAAGCCGACCCGTCATTTCCCGAGAATTGAATGGTACCGGCTGTCGTAACCACGTCGCTGGTGCTACTTGTAAATAAATCACTACGGTAAGTTGCATGATTTTCCGACGAGTCTATCAATCGATTTAAGCCAAAAAAATCCGAGAAACCTCTGCTTAGATCTCCTGCTGCGCTGACGGAGCTTGTTAACTCGTTTATCGCCACGCGGTAGTTGTTGTCTGCAGCCAGGCTCAATCGACCACTACTATTTATTGAAGCTGTCAGATTTGTCATTTCTGACAGACCTGTGACCAAGTCACCCATATTTCTTACCTTTGGAACGAGGTCAGTAAGAAAAGTTCCATTTCCACTCTCGGTTATATCAAAGGTTTGGTCTCCCGCATCATTAATGCTTAAACGATAATTAGACCCCTCAGCGACAACGCTCGCAGTGATCCCTTGACCAGAGAGCGTGCCATTGGCATTAATCGATGCTGCTAGAGAGGTGAGAGTTTGACTGGCAGTATAGGCGACTGTTGTCGTAAAAGAAGCACCAACACCTGTAAAGGTAAGCGTCCCGGCAGTGGTAATTACATCGCTCGATGACGAGGAAAATAATGCACTTTCATAATCTGCAAAGCCTTGAGGCAGTGATAGATCAATTATTTTGTCCTCTTGGAGTACTCCGCTATCATTGACAATACCAACTCTTATGAAGCCAGATGCATCAAATATAGTATCACTCGCGATGTACCTGTCGCCGGTCAGACTTGTGGCAGGCGGATACCCGGCTCCTTTGTTGTGGACAGCGTTAATCTCAACCTTGAGCTTCTCTGCAAGTTCGTCTAATTGAGCTTGCAATGCCGGCAATTCAGTATCACGAATATCAATTAGGCCTTTCAAACGCCCTGAGGATATAGAGTTGGTTATATCGTTAGTAGATGCGGCGTCCCCAACAAAAATACCAGGCACTCCGCCTACGGGATGACCCGTCACACCAGGTGCAATATAATTTGTGGCAGTGGTGGCAGTGTATTCCAAAGTTGCTGTCATAGTGGACGGCTGGGCAAAGGAAACAGTCTGTTTTTGTCCGTCTACGAGCGTCATCCCGCCGCCAGAAAACACAGTAAAGCTTCCGTCGCCTTTTTCGTAATACTTAATATCCATTATTTCAGCAGCTTTGTTCAACGCCATATCTCGTTGGTCTGCTAATTCTGCCGTGCTGATGTCAGAAGCTACAAACTCGATGATCGAATAATTATTTTTAACGACTGTGTCTAACGCGGTGTTTAGTTCAGTAACAGCGGTCGTGATTTTTGCATTCGCGTCGGCTCTCAAGTCTTGAATTACATCTGACATACCCTTCAATTCATTCAGCACGTCTGTTGCGGCATTAACCGTTAAATATTGATTAGCTGAAGTTTCCGGTGTCACAGCCACGGCGTCAAATTGGGCTGCCAACTCGGCAATCAAGTGGGTAATAGAGTCGTTGTCTTCTGGTCTGCCGAAATATTGATTGATCTGGGATAGAAAACTATCTTTTTGCTCCAACGCGCTGTAGGAGCCGGTTTCCTCTCGCAATTGCTTTAAAACGGCATCGTCAACGTTCCGAGTAATGCGCGTTATCTCGACACCATAACCACTTCCGTCAATTATCCTGGCTGCCTGATCGACAACCTTTCTTGAATAGCCCTCAGTGTTAACATTAGCGATATTATTTGAAATCGTTTGGAGCGACTGCTGGCTTGTTTGCAGTCCGCTCATAGCGTTCAAAAGGGTTATCTCTAAAGACACTTAATAGGCCTCGCCTGTGATACTCAAAGTTCCTGATTAAGTCCAACGGAGACCGCCGGTCGGAATGGCTGATGGGACAAATTTTCGGTAGTACCGGCTTCACTGTAAGTGGAGACAGAGCTTTTATATTCATTCGCAGCATCTTGGATAATCGCGAATATTCGTTTTGTGCCCTCGATCTTAGCCAACAACCTAGCTTTATTCTCATCAATTAGCTTGTTGAACGAGCCAGTTTCTTCAACCAGGTGACGCCACAAGCCGCGATCAGCGTTGACGAGTTCCGCGTTATCCTTCAACAGTGAGACTTGTTGCTCGTAACTTTGGAGTAGCAACTTTTTCTGTTCGAGGGAGCCGCGTAAACTCTCCTGACTGCCTTGTTGTTTAAGTAGCTGGTTTTCATGGTGTATCAGGCCATTTAGCTCTCGCATTAGCTCCAAGACACTTCTAATTCTAGCATCAATGTTCATTGAGCTGCCTCCTGCATTGCGAGTATGGAACGTTGGACGGAGTCAGCTAGCCCAATACCGCCGCTCTTCGCGATAGATTTTCCGATTTCGTCGACCATCATCGAACGCCATACCTTTTCCGCATGACCGCCTCCAAAGGGAGCTGATGTATCGATGCTGGCAAACATTGGTTGTAGCATCTGACCCAGAAAGAACGCCTCAAAGTCCTTTGCTGTCTCCTGTATTTTCGCAGCGTCCATGTTTTTTGAAATTGGTGGCGTTGCTGCTGCCGACTGAAGCGCGAGCGCACCTTGTGCAATGAGGGGCGTGTCCGTCATCACATCACCATAATGTCAGCTTGCAATGCGCCGGCAGTTTTAATCGCTTGCAGAATTGTAATCAGATCCCTCGGACCGATGCCAAGCGCATTCAAACCATTTACGAGATCTTGGAGCGTAATCCCCTGCTTAACCACGCTAAATTTTTTGTCCGGTTCCTCATCAATTTGAACGTCGGTTTTGTTCACAGTTTGTGTGGTGCCCGCTTCGGCGAACGGACCTGGTTGTGATACCTGCGGAGTTTCTGTCACGCGAATAGTGAGGGAGCCTTGGGCGATCGCTACTGTGCTGATCGTCACGTTTTCTCCCATCACGATGGTGCCCGATTGCTCATCAATAACAATCCGAGCCATCTGGTCTGGTTCAATGCGTAGTTGCTCAATGTCGGTCAGTAGTCCGACTACATTGTTCTCGTATCCAGAAGGGACAGAAAGCTCGATTGTACCCGGATCTCTCGGGTTTGCGGCGTTGGTGCCGAGAAAAGCATTTACAGCCTGGGCCATGCGGCGTGCTGTTGTGAAGTCAGGATTTCTGAGGCTAATCCGGACACGTTCCATGGAAGCAAGCTTGAATCCGATTTCCCGCTCGACGATGCCACCATTCGCAATTCTGGCGCTTGTCGGCACTCCCTTTGTAACCGACTCTCCTTGACCCTGTGATTGAAACCCTCCCACCGCCAATTGGCCTTGGGCTACGACGTAGACCTCTCCATCTGCGCCAAGAAGCGGAGTCACAAGTAGCGTCCCGCCCAGTAGGCTAGCAGAGTCACCAAGGGCGCTGACCGTTACATCAACTCTGCTACCTTGGCGGGTAAAACCTGACAGAGAGGCTGTAACCATAACGGCTGCAACATTTTTTGAGCTCAAACCGTTTTCCGTGGGTTTTACGCCCAATCGCTCCAACATTGCCAGGAGACTTTGTTTTGTAAAATGACCGTCGGCTAACGTGTCGCCAGTATTATTCAGTCCCACGACTAGTCCGTAACCGACCAAAAGGTTGTCCCGGACACCCTCGAAGTTAGCAATATCTTTTATTCGGGAGGTTGCACTTACGCTTGATGTTAGGAGAAAATTGGTCACGCAAAGCACAGCAAACACGGCTGGGAGCAAATTTTTTCGCAAAATTGGATGTGTTTTGTTCATTTTGGTTTCTTCGCCTATTTCCACGTTCTTTTATTTAGGCACCGACAAAAGGGTGCGTGCGTAACATCCTTTATGCGAATTTTGTGCCAGTATTAAAATTCTTACAAGTATATGATTATATGAAGTTTTTCTTATTTTTCTGCGAATGTCTGCACTTCATTGCGTGCTCGTCAAAAATGATTTTTCGTTTAGTGGGAAAAATTTGCCGCCTATCGTGGGAGCAATATAGTGATTTATCGATTAAGTCTTCAGGCTTGCTGCAACCGAGGTCATTTCATCCACAGTCTTAAACACCGTAGCAGCAGTGTTATAGGCCTGTTGTGCGAGGATCATATTGTTAAATTCCACACCCATATTTACATTCGATTTTTCATGTGAGAAGGGGATGAAGGCTCCAAAACTGGTACCGAGAGTAACCTCCCTCAGAGAAGCTGCCCCCGACTCCGATGTCTCAGAAAAAACGTTAAATTGTCTGTTCTCAAGTGCGTTGGGGTTTGCAAATGTTGCCAAAGGCAGCTTGTACAATGGACGCACAACGCCGTTAGTAAAGGTTCCATTTACATAGCCCTGTTCGTCGAAACTGTAAGATTGCAGGTCACCGGGAGTTCGACCATCTTTATCAAAGCCATTATAAATATATGTGGACCCTATCGATGTGAGGTTGGTAAGGTCTATGTCAAAAGTGACAGTAGTTCCATCCGAATAAGTAATTGATGGGGTTAATTTAGCTCCCGGAGATAGCTCCCCTGACGTCCCAAAATTCAGTATTTCTGTTGCGCCAGAACTCGGGGTCGCTGATGTAATATTGCTGTCGGAGCTGTTAATATGCGCAGTCCATTCCTGCGCATTTGCAGTTTTTGTAAAAATTAGTTCAAAAGTGCGACTGGTTCCATCTGCGTCCAGCACACTTGCTTTAAAGGCATTTGTGCCCGCCACGTCTTTGGTAGCGGGAATGTTTCCTGTGAGGTAGGCTTTTGATGTCGCGCGGGCATCAGAAAGAAAAGCAAACCTGTCCACCCTTATAGATTCCGGAGTGCTGGTAGTTGTCACCACTCCATTTTCATCAGAGACCCAACCCTGCAGAAAGTTGTCGTTCTTATCTACCAGGTAGGTTAAGTCATGATCGAATGTGATTAAGTTAGCGCTAGCATTGCCGGTAATATCTATTGACCCATCCTCTCGGTAGGCCCCCGTCACCGAACCTGTTCCATTTGTTTTTAGTTGAAATGCGCCATCACGCGAATAAAACGTGTCTCCGGTTCCGTCCTGCAGACTATTCAGAACAAAAAAACCTTGGCCGTTGATTGCAACGTCATTTGGGTTGGTTGAGGAGAGGATACCTCCTTGTTGCTCAATGTTATTTACGCGATAGGATTTTACGCCGCCTACATCTGAATTTGAGTCATAACTTGAGGCCAACACCGTTTCGAACCTCGTTGTGGATGATTTATAGCCTCCGGTATTTATATTAGTTATATTCTGGGATATCGTGCCGAAGGCTGAGGATTGAGTCAGCATTGCCAGGGACGGTGAAGTGAGCGCTCCGTACATTGCCATTAGTAATTACCCCGCCGCTACTGATTTTGGTAAGACCTTACATTCCAGGTTTTTCCTGCAATAGTTATGCCAATTGAAAAATTTAAAAGGTACCGGAATAGTGCCCTTCATCCGGACTTGGCTTGGTCGCCGATGAGGTTAATTAGCAATAATAAATTGAGATGAAAATTTTGCCGGGCAAATCCTGCTGGGTTGTATTGTGCTCTTCCCTGAGTGGGAAGTTTCCCGTATCTTCTCTTAATGAAAATTCCTGAGATAAAATCAACACGCGCGCAATCTGCAAAGAAAACGCAGAAGGCCGACGAATCCGGTGGAACTTCTTTCACGGACCACCTGGCCCCTGCAAGGGGACCGTCATCAAAGGCGGACGCTTCTGGCAATGCCGGTGCAGTTGTGGCGGTCAGTTCGATATTGTCTGTGCAGGAGGTAGAAGGGGAAGCAAAGGAGGACCAGCAACTGCGACGGCTCATCCAATGGGGTGAGGATATTCTGGATCAACTTGATAAAATTCGCCACGATCTTTTGGTGGGTGCAATACCACTGGATCGGTTGAGCGGTCTAGCTCAGGCGATGCGTGACCGAAAAACCAACATATCTGATCCAGGCCTTCTCGCCCTGATCAACGAAATTGAGTTGAGAGCCGAAGTCGAAATCGCCAAATACTCCAGCGATATCTAATTCTAGCGATTTAAATTCCTCTCAATCGATCCCGTTACTGACTTGCAAATGGGACTTTCGCTGGGTTTGTATGAAAGAGGTCTTGAGGCGTTCGAAAGGCGTAACTATATTTCGCCGCCAGTATGTCGGATATAAAGTGAAAGGTGAATATGGTGACGGTGACCTTGCCGCCAGATTACAAGCCCAAGGCAAAAGAGGAGTTTATGAATGAGCTCCAGCAAGAGTATTTCCGGCAAAAATTGTTGAAGTGGCGGGACGAACTCTTAACTGAGGCAAATGAGACGAGAAATAATCTGCAGGAAGAGAGCATGGGGCAGCCAGATATTGCGGATCGGGCTTCCGCGGAGACTGACCGATCTCTTGAATTAAGAACTCGTGACCGTGCTAGGAAACTCATTTCTAAAATTGATGAGGCGCTTGAACGTCTTGAGAACGGTTCCTATGGATATTGTGAAGAGACGGAGGAGCCAATTGGTTTGAAGCGCCTGGAAGCTCGGCCAATTGCTACCCTCAGTGTAGAGGCACAAGAGCGTCATGAACGTTTGGAAAGAACGCGCCGGGACGACTAGCCGCCCGAAGATGGGTGTTTGATGGAGCCGACTAAAAAATTGGCCTGGAGTAATAGGGTATCAAAAGTTGGCTCAGAAACAAGCTATCCTAAAAAAAGAAGGCCGGTGGGATCCCCACCGGCCTCAAGTTGTTCCAATTCTTTACGGAATCAGAACGGGAAAATAATATCTATCATTTGAGTGCCGTACCGTGGTTACTGCAGGTCTGACAGGGTACCTCTGCCGCCATAGGCAACGCGCATCTCTGCAATTTGCTCGTGAGATATTGAATTGGCTGAGTCTATATCCTCGGGCCGGATTATGCCGGTCACCATTACTTCCCGTAGCTCAAAATTGACCTTTATTTCTTGACGGGCGAACACAACCAAATTTCCGTTTGGAAGTATTTGGGTAATCACTGCGGCTATCGACATGGTAACTGTCTCGGATCGGTCCACTGCTCCATCACCGGAGGTCGAATGTTTTGTTCCAAGACTTACGGTGGTCTCTGGAGTAATTGCTTGTGGGAGTGCCTTCGTTAGCTCACTCTCAATACCTAGCAGTTTTGTGAGATCGGCATCTTCCGCGTCATCTCGCGCCCGAGTAGTTTTATTGGCGAGAGCGGCTTTGTCGCTTATCGCTAATTTTATGGTCAAAATATCTCCAACTCGACCCGCTCTTTGATCCCTGAAAAACGCTCGCGCGCCAGGCCGCCAGAGAGAATTGGCTTTCCTGTTAATGGTCTTAGGGGCGGGCATGGGCATACTCACCGGTCGGTATTTTGGACGCGCCGTGGGATTTGCGATTTCGCTGATCTGAGGACCGTTATTAACTTCAGAAAGACGTGTGAAAGTATTACAGGCCGACAGCAAAAAACAAAGAGCCATGAGGGCAAGAAGCTGCCGGCATATCGAGTTCATTGTTCTCACGTTGGGTCTCCTTCTGGTATTGCTATTGCCGGTTAATTTACATTGAAGTGCGACGGGGCACTTACGCTAACTTTACCGGCATGGGTAACCACAGCTTCGATTACCTTTTTGCTCTGGATGTTTTTGACTTGCACGATTTCTCCCTTAGATCCATCCTGCATAGCTTGCCCTTGAGCCGTGAGCGTCATCGACTTTGATGCTAGGTGGATCGTAACAAGCCCATTCTTCCTGACCAAAACAGGTCGCTGAACATAAGATAACCTGATTGGCGAATGCTCCCTCACCATTCTTATGGCAGCCATCCCCACAAGGTCCTCCTCGTGGAGAATGGTGTCCCTCCGAACAGAAGACTCTCTGATGCTGGTCCATGTGATATGATTTTTTTTGACGATGTCACCCCTGCGCAAACGCTTGCCAACGACAGGTATTGATATCATAGGATGCACGCGCCCCGTGATACGGTGACGCTTTGCCGCGGGATCGTCAGCCGGCGCGGCAACTGTTGCTACGAATCTGCCCGATCTTCGGTTGTATCGGAGATTGTCGAGGCCAATGGTCGGTTCAACATTAGTGGGTAAGTGGATTGCAAGTGCTCTACCGTTCATCGAGAGTTCGATATCATCTCCAGCGCCTTTTTCCCTCAAGCCGGCAAGAAGAACAGTTTTGAGATCGTCTTGGAAAACTTGCTGACTTGCTCGTTCAACGATTAACTTTGTTTTTAAGCTCAGTGGGCGCCAACGAATTTTATGTGCCCTGGCAACTCTATACAGCCACCTGGCATCTAGGGTGGATCGTTGGCCGGGCGCGGGTGCATACGCAATTGGAGTAGCCCCTTTTTCGCCTGGTAGTCCGAATAAGTCGCTTAGCGTGATGTATTTGTCCTCTACGACAATCGAAGACCTAAGCTTTACCTCGCTTGCCAAAGCAGCAGTTCCCATCAAGGCAAGTGATATAGCAATTATGATAATTGATCGCATTATGGTTCTGTCCCTACCGAAGTTGGTTGAGCGTGCCCATCATCTCATCAGACGTTTGGATGACCTTGGAATTCATTTCGTAGGCCCTTTGAGCGGAAATCAATTCGGAAACCTCGGACACGGCATTTACGTTCGATGTCTCCAAAAAACCCTGGAGCAGCGTTCCATATCCCGCGGCGCCAGGAGTGCCAGCCGTCGCCGCACCGGATGCAGGTGTCTCCAGATATAAGTTATCGCCGATAGCTTCCAGTCCCGCATCATTTGGAAAAGATACCAATTGAATTTGGCCCGCGTTGGTCGGCGCAACTGTGCCTTGCAATTTCACCAACACCTGGCCGGTAGCGTTAATCGTCACGTCGACCGCAGCCGGGTCCACAGTAATATTCGGTACTAGCGCGTTGCCATCGTGGGTCACAATTTGACCGGTAGGACTCAGCTGAAATGACCCATCTCGCGAGTAGCCCGTTGTTCCATCTGGCAGAGTAATCTGGAAAAAGCCCTTACCTTGGATGGCGAGATCAAATGTGTTATCTGTTGCGGTTAGATTACCTTGCTCGTGAATTCGGTAAACGGCAGCTAGCTTTACACCCAAGCCTAGCTGAACTCCAGACGGTATTATTGTACCTGAGTCAGACGAAGTTGAGCCCACGCGCCTGAGGTTCTGGTAAATTAGGTCCTGAAATTCCGTTCGTCGCCGCATAAAGCCCGTCGTATTCATATTTGCGATATTGTTGGAAATGACCTCCACATTCTGCTGCTGCGCGAGCATACCGGTCGCTGCTATACTTAAAGACTTCATTTTCCCGTCCTTTCTTGAATTTCCTGTATGGCTAGGCTTATCCGCGTGGTCCTAATTTTTGGATCATCTGTTTCTGGCGGCTGTCTTCCCGATCAATTAACTTCCGGGTACTTTCAAATGCGCGGTGTGTCTCAATCATCTTGGTCAACTCAAGGATGGGTTCGACGTTCGACCCTTCCAAGGCGCCCTGAACAAGGGTCGGAGCTTCTTCATCTTCTGGTTCCTGTTCCGAGGTGAATAAGCCGCCAGCCTCTCTTTTTAGGCGTTGCTCATCCTCAAACGTTACAATGCGGATCCGGCCCAGGTCGCCATTGTTCGTCGAGACTGTTCCATCCCGATAGATGGTAATTTCGGTATCTGTTGGTCCAAAAATAAGTGGCGCTCCCGCATCGGATAGAACGGGAAAGCCCTGCTGGTTGACTAATTGCCCGCCGTTATCCAGTTGGAAGCGTCCGTTACGTGAGTAAAGTTCCTGATCTGGAGATTCGAAAACGAAATAACCGTCACCCTTGATGGCAACATCTAATTTGTTACCCGTAGGGAGTGCTGGTCCCTCGGACAAATTCGTATATTGAGAGACGTCTCGCGTATAGGAGAGTTTCGTGGGCATGAAGCTCTCACTCCCCTGAGATTTTACAACATGTTCCACGAACATCATGTTTTGGCCTTTGAACGCCGGGGTGTTCATGTTGGCGAGGTTGTTCGCGACAACAGCCATTTGACGACGGAGCGCAGTCTGACGAGACAGCGCGATATACGCTGAAGTTTCCATTTTTTCCCGTTCCTTACGTTTACGTTTTGTAGTTGCTAGGGAGGATGCACTTACCGTGCCAAAATATATTTATCTTTAAAAACAATAAGATGTGTCATTTTTTCGGGCTGATACCCGGTTAAAAATATCCATGTTCAAAAGGCTTGGTAGGAAAATTCTGCTTTGTTGCTCAGAAGCGAGAACTTCAACCACTTATTAACTATCAAAACTTATGTTACTGAAGGTAATATGGCCCGATCAAAAACGCTCGGGACTAAATAAAAATAGTCGTAATAATTTGACTGGTTGGTGATGGCCGAAGACGACCTTGAAGACGACCTTGAAGAAGATGTTGAAGACGATGATCTGGATGACGAAGAGGGCGAAAGCGGTGGTTCGTCCCCGGGCGGCAAAAAGAAGCTTCTGATCATTGTTGGTGCTGTGCTTCTCCTCCTGATTGGTGGTGGAGCAGCGGCGTATTTTACAGGACTTTTGGATCCGTTGTTGGGTGACCCGGAAAAAACAGTGAGCGGGAGCGAGCCCGCTGCTGATGGAGAGGCTTTATTTTTTGATCTCGATGAGATGGTCGTAAACCTGAACACCTCAGGCCGACGCCAAAGTGTATTAAAAATAAAAGTCGCTCTGGAATTGGCTAGTCAGGCTGATCTTATGAAAGTTCAGGCTGTTGTTCCCAGGGTCATTGATAATTTTCAGACTTATCTAAGAGAGTTGCGGGTTGATGATCTTAATGGATCTGCCGGCCTTTACCGGTTGCGGGAGGAGCTGCTAACGCGGGTTAATGTCGCCGTGCAGCCGGCGAAAGTGAACGCAATCCTATTCAAGGAGATGTTGATCCAATGATAACCTATCTTGCAATTAGAGGTGGCTGGAAATGATGGCGCCACCTGGCGACGAAGATGCTGAGCAGGTCACCAATGTGGCCGAAGGGGGGGAAGAGGTTAGTGCCGACGAGCAAGATGATCTTGCCGCTGAATGGGAATCAATGGTCGGAACCGATGATGATGGCTCCCCTGACATTACAGCGGGCGCGAGCCAGGAGACAACTCGAGTTCTCAATCAAGATGAAATTGACAGCCTTCTTGGGGGAGATGAAGAGGGAGCAGAAGTCAGCAAAAAGGGCGGTATCCATACAGTATTGAACAGTGGGCTAGTTTCCTATGAACGGTTGCCCATGTTGGAGGTGGTTTTTGATAGTTTGGTCCGCATGCTATCGACGTCTCTGCGCAATTTTACGTCAGATAATGTTGAGGTTTCACTCGATAGTATCGCCACCCTTAGGTTTAGTGACTATCTGAACTCTGTTCCACTCCCCGCTATGCTTGGTGTTTTTAAGGCAGAGGAATGGGATAACTTTGGTTTGCTCACAGTTGACAGCTCTCTGATATATTCAATCGTTGATGTCCTGCTGGGAGGGCGCCGTGGCACGGCGGCGATGCGGATTGAAGGCCGCCCCTATACGACAATTGAGCGCAGTTTGGTCGAGCGAATGGTGCAGGTAGTTTTAGCAGATTTAAGTGCTGCATTTGATCCTCTGAGCCCGGTCACATTTAGGTTTGAACGTCTTGAGACAAACCCACGTTTTGCAACGATCTCCAGGCCGTCGAATGCCGCAATCGTCGCTAAGCTTAGGATAGATATGGAAGATCGGGGTGGGCGCCTGGAGCTACTTATACCTTACGCTACACTGGAGCCCATCCGAGAGCTATTGTTGCAGCAGTTCATGGGCGAAAAGTTTGGCAGGGACTCGATTTGGGAAAGCCATTTGGCCGAAGAACTTTGGAAAACGGATATAGATCTTACGGCGGTTCTTGATCGTCAAATTATGTCTTTGGGGGACGTCTTCGACTTAAAAGTTGGGTCACAGCTTCCTCTGAGCGCGACGCAGGACTCCATTATTGAAGTGCGTTGCGGAGACATCCCCATGTTTAACGGGAAAATGGGTAGGAAGGGCGATGTGATTGCGGTCAGGATCAACGAGAGAATAAGCAATGATAGGAAAAGTAGGGTATGAGTATTTTACTTGATGTATTTTTAGTGGTCTTACTTAGTTTGGCAATCGGATATGGGTTTATTTTAAATCGCAGTATCGTTGCACTTCGACGAGACCAGAAAAGCCTGGATAAGCTGGCGACGAAATTTGCTGAGGCAACCATTCGAGCCGAGCAAGGCATTACAAAACTGAAATCCACGACAGACGGAGCATCTCAATCGTTGGATAAAGCAGTTGATAGCGCTGGTTTGGTCCGTGATGATCTCAAATTTCTTATTGATCGCGGTAGTAAACTTGCGGACGTGCTTGAGTTAGATATCCGCCAGACTGAAAGACAACAAATTTCTCCGGGCGTTTCGTCAGAGAGTAAACCTAACGTGGGTGCTGGTTCATCCTTGCGTAATGAACACGAAACTCAAGCAGAGAGAGAACTACTTAGAGCTTTACAGGCAGTACGGTAATTCTCAATTAGTGGCGAGTATATGCATGTTATTTATCAATAGTTTTCGAATCGTACCAGTAACCATTTTTGCCGCTGCATTGTTGGTCACTGTGAAAATAAGCGTCTTATTTAATGGCAATGTAATAGACCACGGCCCTCTGCAGTTATCCAGTGCTGATGCTCAAGAAGCAGAAAAGGAAACTGCGTCAGACGGGAAAAAAGAAGATGCCGGGTCATCTAAGTCGGATCTTGCCGGCGAAAAAAAAGGCGAAGGTAAAGAGGTCGATAATACCGGCGAAGGTGGCGCCGACAAAGTTGGTGAGGAGGTGGATGACGGGTTTGTGGCCTCAGATGAGGAACAAAATGAACAGAGCGCTGATCCGACTTTCTTCTCTCAATCGGAGATCGAGGTCTTACAGCAATTGTCGAAGAGGCGTGAAAAACTCGAACAACTGCAGGAAGAAATTGACACTCGTGAAGGCTTAATGTCTGCAGCTGAGAAAAGAATTGATAGGAAAATAGCAGATTTGCGGCAGCTTGAGAAAACAATAAAAGGGCTCATTAAAACTCACGATGAGCAACAAGAAGCGAAGATTGGCAGTCTGGTAAAAATTTACGAGGCGATGAAGCCCAAAGATGCTGCCCGCATCTTTGAACAACTTCAATTTGATACGATCTTGTTGGTGGCAGAGAGGATGAAAGAGCGCAAGCTGGCTCCTGTGCTAGCTAAAATGAATGCAAATAAAGCCCAAGAAATAACTGTTCAGCTGTCTAAACTTCGAGATTTACCGCCCGTTGGTAGCGCTGTCGAGGTGCGTTAGCCTCAAATTTGGCAATGTAATATTTAGAGAAAAACTATGATCGGTTAAATGTGTAAATAACAGCGTAGAGTAAATGAAGGATAAAAATAAAAATCAAAGTTCGGACAATCCAGCGTTTATTGTACAATTTTTAGCGCTTAACCTTCTCATTTTGGCGTTTTTTATTTTATTGGTTTCAATGTCTAGTTTTGAGGCAAATAAAACTAAGGCTGTCGTCGATAGCATGAATTCAGTTTTTAACCCGATGGCCAAAGTCAAAATAGAGACCGTTTTTTCGTCAAAATCTGGTAACATTATCTCAGCAGAGGAGTTTCAAGATCATGTTGAGGGAGTGTTCTCTACCGCCATTGGTGCGGTAAAAACAAAAATCGTGGACCCGGGCAAGGTTATGAGAGTTGTGATGCCGACGGCCCGTTTTTTTGAGACAAACTCGGCCACGATAAGGGAGGAAAACCTGCCTCTTGTAGATCGTATAATATCGTCCATAAGTGCTCGCCCGCCGGGATATCGTTTTGATATGGAGTTTGTCATCGGTGGAGAGCCAGATGCTTTGGGGATGTCATCTATTGAACAAACGCTTCAAATGGCCAGAGCCGGGGCGTTCGCTCGCAGCATGCTCTCTAGAGGTATCCCTGGAGACTCAATTTCCATTGGTATGCGGGACGGGGATCCGCAATCTGTAACGATGTGGTTTTACACTCGCTCTTCGGATGAGATAGGCGAATATTACAAGCAACTTATTAGCCTTGCCGGGCCGCGTCAGAACGATCAAAAATAAGGTATAAGCGGAGATGGCCGTCAAACGAAAGAAGAATCAGGGTATTTCTCTAGCCTGGATGATGATCTTTACGGATCTGGTCGCCCTGTTACTAACTTTTTTTGTTATGTTATTTTCTATGTCTGTCTTGAGGGTAGATACCTACAAAAAAGCTGTAAACGCTCTAACAAACACTTTTGATGTCGCAAAAATCAGACCAGCTGAAAAGCCGGTAGCACAATTCAACATCGACTCTATTATCAGAAAACCTGCGATCGATTTGGACTATTTGGCCGCGGTGATTGAGCAAAAAATAAAAAAAGACGAGCTTATCAAAAATAGTCCGATTATTTATATGGACGATAAGCTTGTAATATCCCTTTTGGGGGATTTGCTCTTTGCCGAGGGAAGTGCCCAGTTGAATGACAAAGCCCGCCAGGCACTATTTCTTCTCGGTGGTGTTCTTCAAAATATAAAAAATACGGTCTCAGTATCGGGGTATTCTGACGAAACACAATTCGAGAATGGTACTTTTACCTCGGATTGGGAGCTCTCTTTAGCCCGGGCAATCGCAGTTGCTAACGAATTAAAAAGAGCCGGATACACGGAAAAAATTTTGAGTGTAGGGTTCGGTAAATCTCGGTCATCCGCTCTCAAAGGTTTGCCAGAAAGTAAAAAAAAGACAATGTCGCGACGTGTGGACGTAATGATTCTCTCAACGAGCGGTAAACTCTAATGTTTCGGCGTTTATTAAAGCCCCTGGTCTCCGCTTTCGGATTTTCGGTTTTTTGCTGTAGTGCTTTGCCCGCAATGGCGGATGTGGTTAAGGTCACAGGTTCGCAAGGCGCTGACTTCGCTCGATTGTCGTTTCTGTGGCCAACCCCTGTACCCTTCGTAGCGCGTATTTTGGAGAGACAGCTAGTCATAAGGTTCGGGCGCCCTCTTGAGTCAAATTTCGTTGGTATACCCGGTCAGCTTTCCGGATATGTTGGTAAACCAATGCTTCGTCAAGGGGGCCGAATTGTCATATTTCCTTTAAAAAATGAATTTGATTTGAATTATAACCTCAGCGGAAGGTTGGTCACGGTCGATTTGTATCGACGTGATCCATTGAGTTCTAACCAAAATAAAATGGAACAGCTTGCAAAGCGCGACACTGAAACTGATGGGCGGATACCGACTAAAACAGATGCTCAATTTAGAGAAAAATTAAATGTGCGCGTAGGACGCCATCGAGGGCACGGGCGCGTGGTTTTTGACTGGGTCAAAAGGGTGTCTTATCAAGTCGAACGTGGGCCAAATCAGGCTAACATTTACTTTGACCGCCCCGTTTCCATCGATCTATCCAAAGTTCGTAATAAAAGGAATCTCAATGTTGGTGATGCCCGTTCCTCTGTGAAAGGTAATAGAACGCTTGTGGTCCTGGAGGTCCCGGCCTCATCGCGAATAAGGCATTTTTTCAGTGGAAACCGTGTTGCAGTGGATATTTATGATCCCTCAGTTACCAATGGCCCGGATAAAACTACGTCAAATTCCGTTGGAACGCCAAAGACACGCGCACTACCGCAGCCAAAACAGGCCCTCGACCGATCTCAGTCTCGGGAGGCAGGATCAAAGCGAAAAAAATCTGAGCCATCAAAAAAATCGATCATTGGTTCCAGCAAACCTGTCGATCTGTCTCCTGGTGCCAGAAGATCTATTAGAAAAAAAGCCAGACTGATGCCTGACCTCTCACCCGATACGGAGGCAAGTATTAGGATCGATTGGAAAGAGCCTGTTGCTTCAGCAGTCTATCGAAGAAACGGGGCATTATGGTTAGTATTTGACAAAAAAAGTGAATTTGACCTCCGTGGTATGATGAACAGATCAAACGGTATCATAGTTGTGGCTGATAAAGTTCCTTCTGCGCGCGGATCATTTATTCGGTTAAATGTAGCAAACGGCTTCAACCCCTCTGTCAGGCGGGACGGATTAGCGTGGATCTTTGATTTTAAAAAACAGCCGCTAAAGCCTACCTCGGCTATCGCGGTTAAGCCGGAACTTGATACACCGTCTGGCTCGCGCCTTTTTCTGCCGGTTGATCAAGCTAGCCAACCAATTGCCATCAAAAATGCCTCTGTAGGTAATAATTTAATAGTAGTACCCGTCCTTCCGTTATCCCACGGAATTAACTATCGGCGGGCATTTCCTCAACTTATCTTATCGCAAACTGCGCAGGGTATCGTAATTGAGCCTAAGATAGACGATCTTCGGGTCAGGTCGATACGCAAAGGGGTGGAAATTACCTCAGCGAGTAATCTCGTATTATCAAATTTAACGGCGAAAGCTACTGCGGGTGCACAGATAGCATCCTTAGGATCAATTACTCGGGTATTTAAGCCGAGTGCATGGAGGATATCCCGACGTCATGGGTCAAATAATTTTGTCCAATATCGAGAGAAATTGATGGATAAAATCGCAACGACCAGGGGCTCCAAAAGGCAGCAATCCAGACAGCGATTGGCCGAATACTATTTTGGCCAAAAATTTGGGTATGAGGCACTGGGGGTCTTGCGACTCATGATAGAGGATAATCCGGCATTGAGTGATGATCCGCAATTTTTAATTTTGAGAGGTGGTTCTAATTTTTTCGTTGGTAGACACAAGGAAGCTGCTGAGGACCTCAAGCACACTAAACTAGACGATACTGATGAGGGACTGTTTTGGAGGGCTGCTAATTCGGTAGCCCAAGGTAATTTAAAAGGCGCTGCAAAAACACTGAAAGAAAAAGGTCAAATTATCAGATCTTACCCAAAAAAATTGAAGATACACCTCGGGGTGCTTGTTGTGAATACTGCGATATCTAATGGTGACGCAAAAACTGCTAATATTTATCTTCAAGCTATCTCTGAGGAAGATCTTACCCCAATGGAGGTGGACCAACTTGCTTTCATTGAGGGTAAACTTCAAAATTTAGTGGGAGATTTTGACTCTGCTGTCGAAGCATGGGAAGCGACAGCCAAGGGTGAGTATAGACCAAGTGTCGTCAGAGCAATAAGAAATCGTGCGGAATTACTATTGGCTTCAAAAAAAATCACAACCGACG
>PBNV01000050.1 GCA_002723345.1 Rhodospirillaceae bacterium | reverse complement strand
CCCGCCGATCTGTATTGGCGGCCAACATCACAGAACCTGGTCCGAGTTCGGAAGAGTTAGACATCATTATTGACGCAGGTCTGCGTGTGCCTGATCATAGCCGGTGCGGACCCTGGCGTCTTCAAATCGTCGGCAAAGAAGGCCAGCATAAACTGGGGGGCCTTTATGCGGAGCTGTTCGCCCAGGAAAACGATGAAGCCACCCAAGAACAGATCGACTACTGGCGACACCGGCCGGCGACGGCGCCGTGCCTTATCGTCGTTACTTGTTATCCCAACCAAGAAAAAATCCATAAAGTTCCGCTTATTGAACAGCAAATGTCTGTCGGGGCGTTGTGCCAGAACCTCCTCAATGGTGCCCATGCCCTTGGGTATGTTGGTCAGTGGTTAACCGAATGGCCGAGCTATCATAAAGACGTAAAGGCACTGTTGGGCCATGCCCCCGAGATCGAGATTATCGGATTTATGTTTCTTGGTACCGCCTCGGAGATGCCCAAGGAGAGAAAACGCATTGGCGCCGAAGAGGTGGTCAGCCATTGGAATGGGTGACTGCGGCCTTCAGGTTATTCTGACCCCCTGCCACCCCCTTTTTTGTAGCTCCTGGTGATTTGTGTTTGCCTGGCGGAAGGCTAACCCCGCTCCATCACATAACGGTAGTTGGTGTTGTCACAGTGGCTGATGCGCCATTCGATGGGACGACCGTCTAGCATCTCAGCTACCCTGTCAATTTCTAGGAGCGGTTGTCCGGCCTTAATACCTAAGAGAATGGCTTCTTCGGTGTTGGCGGCGATAGCGCGCACATGTTCCGCGGCCTTAGCAACTGTGACCCCATACTGGGATTGATAAAACCGGAACAGATTATTGGGAGGCTCTACCTCGGTGCCGAAACCAGGGAAGTGCTCCAGAGGTAGCGTAATGGTCTCAAAGATGGTTGGTATTTCGTTGAAAAAGCGGATGCGGCAGAACCGCACGACCATCTCGCCTTCGTTTAGCTCTAGCTTTTCAATTTCCTCCGGCGTTGGGTCGGTCTCTTCGCACTCCAGAATTTTACTCTCGGGCAAGAGGCGAGAGCCATCATTGCCGACAAGCGAAAAATAGAGGAACAGGGCACGGCGCTCGGTATGCTCAGAGACAAATGTCCCGAGCCCTTGACGACGAAACAATAGATTTTCTGATACCATGTCGTTGAGTGCTTTCCGTACAGTACCCTGACTGACATCCAGTTCTGCCGCCAATTGCATTTCGCTGGGCAACGCCTCACCCGGTTTCCAAACGTTGTCAATCAGGCGCTGTCGAATGATGTTATCCACCTGCTGGTAGAGGAGTTGGCCACTAGTTCTCTTGCGCCGGGGTTTGTTCGTGTTCGCGGCTAGTTTTTTTGATGCCGGCATCGTTTCACCTTTCCACCTTTTTACATCTCTACATGAGACATTGCCTCGTCCTTTTGATCAAGTACACTATCTATCAGAAGGAAGGAAAATTAATGTCCGAAACAACCATTCTTAAAGTTGACGATCTAAACGTGCATGCTCGGGGAGATGGTGTGGAAACCATGCTGTTGGCGGCTAAGCACGTTTGTGGTGCCCGCATTACGACGGGGTTCACCAGCTTTCCACCAGGGCGGGAAGTGCCGGTTCACAAGCATAATTGTGATGAGCAGGTAACCCTGATCGAGGGTGAAGCCATGGTCGAGATTGAGGGGAAGATGACGTCGGTCAGGGTGCGTGACACCACGTATATCGAAGCTGGAACTTGGCACAGATTTATCAATACGGGCGAAAGCCGGATGACGATCCTCTGGGTTTATGACGCAGACGAAGTAACGCGGACATTTCAACAATCGGGCAAGACAGTCCAGCATCTCTCTGGTGAAGATGTGGTAACGTCTCAGTGACTGGCCCGGCTCGTTATTCCAAAAAGAAGCTTTCTGACTTCATTGCCTCGGTTTTTGTGGCATTTGGTATGCCGGGAGACCATGCTGGCGTAATCGCAGACCTGATGGCGGAGGCGGATCTTAATGGCTCGGACGGACACGGTATTTTTCGCTTACCGGGGTATGTGCAGCGTATCCGCGAAGGCGGCTTGAATCTCAAGCCTGATATTCGGGTCGAGACAGAGAAAAGTGGTATGGCTTTGGTAAACGGTGACAACGCCCAGGGCCATCTCGTGATGAAATTCTGTGCCGAGAAGGCGATTGAAAAGGCTAAGGAAAGTGGAGTTGCTTGGGTTGGTTCCCATCATTCCAACCACGCCGGCCCTGCAAACCTCTATGCTAAAATGCCCTTGGCGCATGGTATGATCGGTCTCTATGTTGCGGTAGGAAATGCTAATCATCTGCCCCCATGGGGTGGCACGGAAATGCTTTTGTCGACCAATCCTATTGCAGCGGCGGTGCCCGGCTTGGAGGAGCCACCCATCGTTCTCGATATGGCGACTACTGTGGCGGCCTACGGGAAAGTAAAAACTGCGGCGCAGCGGGGAGAGGACATGCCCGAGGGCTGGATGATCGACAAACAAGGTCAGCCGCTCACCGATCCTACACGAGCGGAGGAGGGGTTCCTGCTGCCCATCGGCGGTCCTAAAGGCTACGGCTTGTCGCTTCTGTTTGGCTTGTTGGCCGGCACGCTAAATGGTGCGGCTTGTGGTGAAGATGTTGTGGACTTCAACGCAGATTTTAAAACAGTCACCAATACTGGTCAGTTCATCGTGGCTATTGATCTGGCGGCCTTTGGCGATGTCATCGGCTTTAAACGACGGGTCGATGGCGTGATCCGGGCGATAAAAGCTTCTCCCACTTTGCCGGGCTTTGACCATGTGCTGCTTCCTGGGGATACATCACGAAAAAAACGTGAAGACCATAAGGCCAATGGCATCCCCCTGCCGACGGCCCTGGTTACAGCACTGAATGGCTTGGCGAAGGAAGTTGGCGTTGAGCCCCTCTGAGCCCAAGATCAATGATAAGGTGGACAGGTCCTTTTTGGCAGAATGAGGCTTCAGTTAGAACGAGCTATACAGGGACTTGATTATGTTCCCCCTTACAACCTGTCCCTATTACTCGTGCGTCAATATCTTTGCCGCCACTTTGCGCAGTTGGTATTCCCTAGTCCTCATAAAACTCTTCCGGATCAATGGGCAGTGAGATTTCCGTGCCGAGTTTGGCCGAACGGTCCATTGCCATCGTGTGAATGAGGTTGGCATGGCCTTCTGCTGCTGAGGCATGCGGCGTGGGAACGCCCATCATGATGCGGGAGAACCAGCCAAGTGTCTCTTCGCGCATGGGGCCATGGAGTTGGTCATTCCAGAGATCACCTGGCGGGTAGGAAGTCATGAAATCCACATGTCGGGGCGGTGCTTTATACCCGCCAGAGACATAACCACCGCCAATCTCTTGGGTGGTGGCGAGGACAGTATCCCTATGGGTATCTTCGATATCAATCACCCCATCAGTGCCGACGATACCAATTTCCAGGCCATAGACTGATCCGGGCCAGATTTCTGGCAGGGCCCAGCATATGTTCATTGAGAAAAGCGTGCCGTCTTCAAAGGTAAAAATGCCAAAAGTGGTATCCTTGGTGCCCCATTCGTTTAATACTTTGTCGACTGAACGTGCAAAAATGGAAACAGGTTTTTTTCCTTCCAGTAGCCACATGGACATGTCCAGCGAATGGGTACCAGAGACCACCATGGGTGTTAAATTATGCCGGGCATTTGTTTTGTTGATGGTAGCGATTGGAACCATACGGTTCATGAAGGCTCGTGTGGTTACGGTGTGAACATCACCGATTTGGCCAGTTTGTAGCCGTTCTTTCACAGTTAGAAAGCGTCGCCGGAAACGTTGCGTGTACCCGACACAGGCATCTAGGCCTGCGTCCGTAATTGCGTTAAGGATCTGCGCAGACTCCCGGGCCTCCGTGGCAAGCGGTTTCTCGATGAACAGTTTATGACCCCGTTCTACCGACAGGAGTGTCGGTTCCGTATGTTTATTTTCATCAGTGATGATCATCACCGCGTTGACTTCCGGCCTTTTGATGAGCTCGTTGAAATCATTGGTGTAGAAATCGGCGTTGGTGTCTTCCGCTAATTGCTTGCCTAGATCATCATTAATATCGCAGAGCCCAAGCCATTTGACGCCGGGATATTCACGCGCAAATGTTGCCCGAATTCGGCCGATGGTGCCGCAGCCAACAATGGCTAAACCTATTTCGTCTAACGTTTCTGTCATATGTCCGTCGTCCCTAGGGTTTTTGGTGTTGGTTTGTGCAGTCTATTACTTTTGTCTCAATTGGGCCCCTCGTTTTCACACGAGACCGTCTTTTTTCGCCTTTTCTCGCTCATTGAAAAGTTCAATTGCCTCTTCCACCCGAGCGTTATTGTCCATGGCCCAAGCTCTAAGCGCGTTAAGCGCGACCACCAGCGTTTCACCTAATTCAGTAAGCCTATATTCCACCCTGGGCGGAATAACAGGATATATGGCCCGAGCCACCAATCCGTAGCTCTCTAACTCGCGAAGTGCCTGGGTCAGGACTTTGGCCGAAATGTTGCCAATTTCGCGGCGCAGCTCTGATGGCCGTATCGTGCGTCCACTTAGGCGTCGAATGATAAGGACATTCCACTTATTAGATAGCCGACCGAGCATCTTCTGGAAAGGTCGAGACTTTTCAAGTTTTTTAATCTCGTCCAACGGCAGTTGCCTATACTTCCGATTCGATGTCATGACATATCGATCATTGGCGTCTTAACCTTACCGCGGGGTCCATTTCCGTCACCATTTTACATAATTTTTACAGCCTTAGTTACCAACTTGTACATGCTTTATATTTATGTATGTACAGGATAGGATGTTCCTGTCGTATTTGTGACCATAATTAAGTGCGACCTCTAAGTGTCTTACCTGTGAAAATAATAATGAAATGACCGCCGGGAGATCAATTTTTTCCTTAGTCACGTTTAACGTATTGCGGTTGTGTTTTTCACAGATTTTTTGAGTAAACCATATGGGGAGGTATTAAATGCTCAATATAAAGAAAACCATGATGACAGCCCTCGTAGCAGCGCCGGTGATGGCAGCTGGTTCGATGGCGATAGCCCAAACCGTGAATGTTGGAGCGGCCGCGAATGTCGGTGGTATGATTGTCTTCGTCGCCCAAGCCAAAGGTTTTTTTGCGGCCAATGGCATTGATGCCAAGGTTGTTCTTCGGAACACCGGCGGCGCACTGACTAAATCTCTTCGGGCAGGCGAGATGGATTATGCACCGGCGGCTTTCACGAACCTACCAGCCGCGCTGGAGCGTGGTCTGAACTTGCGAGGCTTCGTTGGTTACACGGGCGGCTCGTTCTTGAAACCAACCAGTGATAACTTTGTCGGTATTGCTGCGCGGGCGGGGACCGGTATCAAGTCTATCCAGGATCTGCGCGGAAAGAAAGTTGGTGTGACTTTCGCCAGTACTGGTGATCTCTATCTCCGAACAGTTCTTGAAAAGAACGGTATTAAGACTCGCGACTACAAACGAATTAATACACGGCCACCTAGCCTGGTTTCAGTGCTCGACACAGGTGGTGTTGATGCAATTGTAGCCTGGGAACCAAATCTGACCCGAGCTCTTGATAAAATCAAAGGCTCCCAGTTGGTGCTTCGCGGCGGAGACTATGTATGCTTCTGCGCTGGTCTGCACGGTTCTCCTGAAAAGGTTTATGGTGACCGTAAAAAAACCCAAGGCGTTGTTGATGCTATGGCCCAATCCGCAGCGTACATTCGGGATATGAAGAACCGTGAGGAAGTGGCTCAAATTGGCGCCCGTTTCCTTCGCGGAGTGTCAACGGACCTAATTAAGCGCACTATGCCCAACATCGTTTATGATGTTCGTATGGGTGAGAATACCAAAAAGGCTTTCAATTTCTCTGTTACGCAGTTGATTGCTCAGAAGAAAATGAAAAAACCTTACGATCCGGATAAATACTTTGATTTCTCATTCATCAACAAAACGATGAAAGATCATCCGGAATGGTTTGCTGACCTTAAGAAATAAGTTCAAGCAGCCTTTGTAGAACGGAAATGGCGGGTGGGACTGTCGTCCCGTCCGCCAGTGATAACTGAATCCAACTCAAAATCATGAGCTAACCATGAATGCTGTGAGCGCGAAACTCGTTGTCGAAGGCCTAAGCCATCATTATCCGGATGAGTATACCGGGGAGTCCGTGCATGCGCTCGAAGACATCAATCTCGAGCTATATGAGGGCGAACTAGTCTCTGTGGTGGGCCCAAGTGGTTGTGGCAAATCTACTTTGCTGAATATTCTGGCCGGCCTGTTACCGTATAAAGTCGGCACTGCGAGTGTCGATGGAAATATTATTGACGGCCCCGGACCGGATCGCGGAGTTGTGTTTCAGGAGCACGCCATTCTGCCCTGGCGGACGGTTGCTAAAAATATTGGCCATGGTCTGGAAATTCGCGGCATTCTAAAGTCGGAGCGGGATAGGCGCGTTCAAGAGTTTATTGATTTAGTCGGTCTAACAGGCTTTGAAGATAAATATCCGCATGAACTCTCCGGCGGTATGAAACAACGCTGTCAGGTCGCGCGGACGCTCTGTTCTGATCCCGTGGTTATGCTGATGGATGAGCCCTTTGCGGCTGTGGATGCACAAACGCGGATCACGCTCCAGGAGGAGCTAAATCGTATAGCGCAAGCAACGCAAAAAACGATTTTGTTCATTACCCATTCGGTCGACGAGGCGGCATTTTTAGCAGATAGATGCCTCGTTTTCTCGGCTCGGCCTGGCCAATTAAAAGAAATTGTTGAAATTAATATCCCCCGTGAGAAACGCATTTGGGCAGATATGAATAATGATCCGGATTTCATTACCGCTCGCGATCGAATTCTAAAATCAGTTCGTGAGGAGGTCTCCGTTGCAAAAGAAGAGTAGCGTCTCCTCCCTGACACAGCCCGGGCAAAGAACCGCCTTTGACCGGTTCATGTGGCAGTTTAATCAGCTCCTGAAAATTGATGCCATGAATTTGGTGATCCTTGTTGTTGTGATATTGATAGGCTGGTCGATCATCTCTGAATCAATTCCAAATCCCGCACGCTATCTGCCGTCGCCCCTGGCCGTAGTGCTATCTTCCGTAGACATGATGGTGAAGGGGCTGCTGCCAAGTTATTTCTCGGACACGCTGACGCGTCTTGTAATTGGCAGTGCAATCGGACTTGCCGCCGGTATTCCGTTTGGACTGTTGCTTGGGTTAAACAGAACTGTCGCTGACATGTTTCATCCAATGATGAACTTCTTTCAGTCCGTTTCAGGGATTGCCATCTTCCCGATCGTGGTGATTTGGTACGGCAATTCGGATATGACTGTGCTTGTAGTGATCCTCTACACGAGTTTTTTCCCCATAGCTTTCAATGTTCTATCAGGTGTCCGAGAGATACCCATTCGTTATGTCAATGCGGCGAGGACCCTCGGTGCAAGCCGCTATCAAGTGATGAAGGATGTGCTCTTTCCGGGAGCCATGCCTCACATCGCAACAGGATCACGGCTGAGCATTGGATTTGCGTGGCGGGCTGTGATCGCGGGTGAAATGCTTGCCGGAAGGCAAGGGCTCGGCTGGATGATTTTCACCGGGCAAGACACAGACAGCACGGCAGAAGTTATTCTCGGGATGGTGATGATCGGTTTGACCTGGATTATCTTAGATCATTACCTGCTCCGGCCCATCGAGGCAGATACAATTGAGAGGTGGGGGCTCGTGCAACGATGAGTGCTCTATCTGCAGTCTCCATTTCCATTCAGCGGCGCTTCGGGCGTCAGCGATTACGCAAAATATTATTGGGCTCTATCCCTTTCCTCGTAATGATTGGCGTCTGGCACGCGAACACCGTTTTCGAATGGCTTCCGCCAGTGTTCATTCCCTCTATTGGCGATGTTTGGGAAGCTATATTTTTCTTGCAGGAGGATTGCGCGGGCTTCGTGCCATTGATAATGCTTGATAACAGCTGCCTGATGTCGACCCATATTCTTTCAAGTGTTGGCCGCGTGATTCTGGCAGCGATAATCGGTCTGCCTTTCGGTATTGCGTTTGGAATTTTGGCGGGCATGAACCGCACGGTATCTAAGTTCCTGGAACCGGTAGGCGTCTTTGCCAACTCAATCTCAGGCATTGCCTGGATACCTCTTGCCATTGTTTGGTTCGGCGTTGGCTGGGTGACGACGTTGTTCATAATGCTCAATACTATTTTCTGGCTGATGTTCTTCAACTCTATGCTCGGGGTTCGAAGTGTCGCCCGAGTTTATGAACAGAGCGTACTCACTATGGGGGGCAGTCGCTGGGACGTTATCCGTCAGGTTTACCTGCCGGGCGCTATGCCGAGCATTATTACTGGCATGCGCATGAGCATGGGTTTTGGGTGGCGGGCACTGATTGCTGCTGAGATGATCGGCGGTGATAGCGGTCTCGGGTTCATGATCTTTACCTCTGCAGCTGAGTTTAAAATCGAAGAGGTTTTTCTTGGGGTAATCGTTATTGCAGTTATTTTTATGGCCACGGATAGGTATCTTTTGGCACCACTTGAAAAGTGGACGGTAGAGCGTTGGGGCCTGGTCTGGAAGCCGACATAATATGGGACGAGCACAATTAGATACTGATGGTAATGAACTCGAGGGCGAGTATGAGTCTGGTATCGTTGAAGTTGAAGGCTTCAAACGCCGACGTTGGTATCACCGACGCGATTTTCGCTTTGTCGCCTTTGTTGTAGCCTGCATCGTAGCTTTCCAGTTTTATGGGTTTGCCACTGGGCCTGGCAAGGTTACCGATAAACTGAAAACGGCAATGACTGCTGGCAATAAAATGGATGTATTGGTGTGGGCCAAGTTTCCCGCAGAAGCCTTCCACATGGAAATTTATCAGGAGCTCGGTGCTTTGAGTGGAGAGCAAGATGGTGCAGTTCGTGTCGGCGGTGTTATGCCAAGGGGAGTTGAATTCCTGTCCCGTAAATATTGGATTGATAAGATCGACCTGGCCCCGCCCAGTGATATTCCAACAGTCCAACGCCCGAACTAAGGTAAATCCAGCACAAAGAAAATGACCCTTATCCGGCGAGTAAGTTTTTTTAAAAAAAGCAGGTTCACAAGTGAACTAAATGAAAAATCCCGGCATCGATGGTCATTAGCTGAGGGGCTTGTGACTAATATTGGCGTGTTGACGCCCAATTAGATCCGCTGGGTCCATACTACTGGAAAGAGATCATTATTCATCGGGTCGCCGTTCTTTAGGTCGGGCGATATTAGAGGTTGGGCCGTTCCTGGCCGAGGATCATACCAAGCATCCGCTCCCGTATACCTTACTGTATAGCCCCTCCGACGGATGTCATCTCTATAGTTTCCGCCAGCTCCGTGAACAGTCATACCATGAAAGGCAATGACGTCTCCGGGATCCATATCCCAGGCAATGATATCATATTCCTCTCGATTGGCCTCAATATCAGGCATCTTCTCATAATCTGGGTTCTCTTCATATCCGGACCCATCTGCACCTTTTTTGATTTCTCCGAAGTTTTCGGGTTGAAACCAACGGTCCCATTTATGGGAACCTCGAACAAATTCTAGACGGCCATTTTCTTCAGTGGTTTGATCCAGTGCCAGCCAGAATGATACGACGTCCTGTCCACTAACCGGCCAATAAGGCTGGTCATTATGCCAGCGGGTTCGATTTGCGGTCCCAGGCTCCTTAACGAAAATTTGATCGTATAAGAGGTTTACCTTGTCGGTATTGAATAATTGCGCCGCGATTTTCGGCAAGTCCGTCTCGAAACAATAGGCGTGGAATTCAGGGTCGTTTTGCCAAGTTCGGAGATTGCCATGGAACCTGCCTTGCCCATCCTCCGGTTCGTAGCTATGACAAAACGGGCCGGGGTCCAAAATATCCCGCTCAATAGCCCCTGCTACCCGATCCAGCCATTTACGAGAAATCACATTTTTGAGTAAGACGGCACCATCATTTTTATAAGCATCGATATCAGATTGCACCAAGGTAAAGGTCATTCTGCAGTACTCTCTATAATTTTCTAGGTTGGTTCGTGATTATGGGGAGCCTATGATTACTGCGATTTTTGGTGTAATTAGCTTCTTTTGATCAACGGCATTCCAACGATCGTCCTTTGTTAAAGATTACGTTGCTTCAAAACAATTCCAGAAAAGATTTACAAAAAATTGGAGATGCGTTGAGAGTTTTTTCCAATCTGGTTGATTGTATCGATCAATCTATGACTATCAATTCTTTTGCGTCTAACCGTTACAGGCTTCCTAGATTTTCTATAATTTCAGCGGTAAAAAATTTTGGCGCCCTAGCTTCTATCAGGGCAATACTTATTGACTGAGCGGGGGGCTTGCTTCCTAATGAGGTAGGAGCGTCCATTGCTTCTTGCCAGATTTTTGAACGTCAACGGTTGACTTAGATTGTGACATGAAACCAGCACCTTTTGCGTATGAAAAACCCGGCACCATGGCGGAACTATTTGGCCTGCTCGCAGAGCATGGAGCCGATGCCGCCATTTTGGCCGGAGGTCAAAGTCTTATGGCGACAATGAACATGCGCTTGTCGGCGCCTGAAATACTTGTCGATATCAACGGGTTGAAGGAGCTAAGCGGGATATCGGTCTCGGAAGACAAGCTTAGCATAGGTGCGTTGACACGCCACTGTGACGTGGCCAGCTCTGAGGACGTAGCGGCTCGGGTACCACTAATCCACCTGGCGATGCCTTATGTGGCACATGCTGCCATTCGGAACCGAGGAACCTTTGGCGGCAGTGTTGCCCTTGCAGATCCGGCGTCGGAAATACCCGCCTGTATGGTGTGCCTCGATGGTGAGATCGAAATAACTGGCGCAATGGGTGTGCGATGTGTCCCCGCGACCACGTATTTTAAGGGTCTCTATGAGACCGATCTTCAGGAAGGCGAAATTGTGACCGCGGTCCATGTGCCGGTTCTTGGCGATGGAGAGCGCCATGCCTTCGATGAGATCACCCGACGGCACGGCGACTATGCCATGGCGGGCCTAGCGGCAAGTGCGTCCGTTAGCGGGACCACGTTATTAAATGTCCGGTTGGCATATTTTGGTGTTGCCGGCACTCCTGTACTGGCAATCAAAGCCGGCGCGGCTCTCGAAGGCACAATAAATGATTCCTGCATTAGCGCTGCGCAAAATGCGTTGGACAGTGACCTGGACCCGTTTGATGACATTGGCTGTAGTGCTGCCACAAAGCTGCATCTCGCCAAGGTTTTATTGGATCGTGTGGTCCGCCGGCTGGTCGCCGTGCAGTAGGAGAGAGAAGATGGATAAGGCAGTACAAGTTTCAATGTCAGTCAACAGCGAGGCGGTGAACCGGACAGTGGAGCCGCGCCAATCTCTTGCAGACTTTATCCGAAACGAATTGGAGCTCACTGGAACTCATGTTGGCTGTGAGCATGGCGTCTGTGGGGCGTGTACGGTGCGGCTGGATGGCCAGATTGTCCGCGGCTGTCTAACGCTTGCGGTCCAGGCTGATGGATGCACGGTTGAGACCATTGAGGGCCTCACCGAAAGTGGTGAAATTGCTGATCTTCAGAATGCCTTTGTTACCCGTAATGCGGCCCAATGCGGTTTCTGTACGCCCGGCATGCTGCTGACGGCAGCCGAGCTTTTGGCCGCTGACCCCGGCGCTTCCCGGGAGGAAATCCGGAAACATATTTCCGGCAACTATTGCCGGTGTACGGGCTACCAGGCTGTAGTTGATGCCATCGAGTCGACAGCCCGGAACAGGCTGGGAGAAGCGTCATGAGTGGGTTGACTATTCACGATAGGCCAAACTCCTATATTGGTCGCTCAGTTTCCCGGCCTAATATTCGCCGACTGGTTGAGGGCAAGGGTCGGTTTACCGACGATATGAGCCTGCCGCGGATGTTGTTTGCGGCCTTCCTCAGAAGTCCTTATGCCCATGCCGAGATCGTTACCATCGACACGTCCGCAGCTGAAGCCGCGCCTGGGGTGGTGCGTGTCGTTACCGGAAAGGAGATGGCTGACGTCTGTTCCCCGTGGATCGGCGTGCTTTCTCATCTGGAGGGGCTTAAGTCCCAGCCGCAATATGCGCTCCCCATTGAGAAAGCGACTTGGCAGGGCGAGGCAGTTGTCGCCGTAGTCGCGGAGACCCGTGCCCAGGCGGAGGATGCGGTTGAGCTTGTGGAGGTTGAGTGGAATGAGCTTCCCGTGGTTGCCGATATGGAAATGGCTTTGGACGAAGCGACCCACGTTATTCACTCGGACCTTGGAGATAACCTGGCCTGGCAACGAGAGTTTGCAACCGACGGGATCGACGCCGTTTTTGAGGCCGCAGATCAAGTGGTGGAAGAGACCTTTCATTTTGGCCGCCATACGGGCGTAACCCTGGAGGCCAGATCCATCCTGTCAGACTACGACTCGTCGGAAGAACAGCTTACAGTCTATCTCGCAACTCAAACCCCTCACATGATGCAAACCCTGTTCGCCAAGCACATGGGGCTAGAAGATCACCGTGTCCGGGTCATTTCCGGAGATGTGGGCGGCGCCTTTGGAATTAAAGTTCATTCTTATGCCGACGAATACGCCACCGTGGCACTAAGCATTATGTTGAAGCGCCCAGTGAAGTTTATCGCCGACCGATTGGAATCATTTACTAACGATATCCACGCCAGGGATCATCGGATCACGGCCCGCATGGCGGTGTCGCAAGATGGAGAGATCCAAGCTATCGACTATGATGATGTGACAGGCGTGGGCCCGTATTCCGTTTATCCGCGCACCAGCGGGATTGAGGCCAATCAGGTAGTAAATATGACTGGTGCTCAGTACGCCTGTCCTAATTACAGGGCCAGAACCAATGTGGTGTTCCAAAACAAAACGCCAATGTGCCAGTATCGGGCTGTGGGTCATCCCATTCTGACAGCCCTTACGGAGGGACTAGTTGACAAGGCAGCGGATGCCATTGGCATGGATCCGGTGGACATTCGACGCAAAAATTTACTACCAGACGATAGCTATCCTCGTAAATCGCCCACTGGTATGTTGTTCGAACAGCTCTCTCATCAGGAAAGCCTTGAGAAAATCGTCCAGATGATGGATTACGAAATGCTGCGTAAGGAGCAAGGAAAACTTCGAGACCAAGGTGTTTATCGGGGTATTGGTATTGCCACCTTTATCGAAGTGACCAACCCGAGTGCAATGTTCTACGGCATTGGCGGAGCCCCCATCTCTGCGCAAGATGGTGCCACGATCCGCCTTGATGCCAAGGGAAATATAATAGTCCAAACCGGTGTGACGGAACAGGGCCAGGGCACGGAGGCTGTCATCGCCCAAGTTGCGGCGACGGCGCTCGGTGTAACCATGGACAAGATCAAAGTTCTGACCGGTGATACCGACATCACGCCCTGTGGCGGCGGGACTTGGGCGTCCCGCGCAGCTGGCGTGGGTGGTGAGGCGGCAGCCCAGGCCGGCCATGCGCTCCGGCAACGGATTTTGGAGGTCGCTGCCATAATGCTCCAAGCGGACGCCGGGACACTAGATATTCAGGAGAACGTTATCGTCGATGTGGCCGATGGAAGGGAACGGATCAGCCTCGCAGAAGTGGGCCGCGTTGCATACTATCGACCGGACACGCTGCCAAAGGATTTTCAGTCCGAGCTGATGGTGACACGCCATTATGTGCCAAAGGATTATCCTTTTGCCTTCACCAATGGAGTGCAGGCTTCTTACTTGGAGGTCGACCCTGCAACCGGCATCGTGACACTTTTAAACCATTGGGTCGTAGAAGACTGCGGCACTGTGATTAATCCGCAACTTGTGGATGAACAGATCCGTGGTGGGGTAGTTCAGGGGATTGGAGGTGCCCTTTATGAAGAATGCCTGTATAGCCCGGAGGGGCAACTCCTGAACGGTAATATGGCGGACTATCTGGTGCCGATGGCGGGCGAAATGCCTGACATCCAGGTCGCGCATGTAGAAAGCCGGACGGCTGATTCTGAATTGGGCGCTAAGGGAGCCGGTGAGGCCGGCACAGCTGGCGCGCCTGGTGTTATCATGAACGCCATTAACGATGCGTTGAAACCGCTGAATGCCCGTGTGACCCGTCAGCCTTTCACGCCGGAACGGATTTTGCAGGCGTTAAAAACGGTGTAGATCTCGATTTGGAGAATTACCGAAACTCCCTGCCGACCACTTCAGCGACGGCTATTTTATTCGAAGTAGTTCAGTTCCAAGGTAATGTTGTTGGGATCTTCCAGGAAGAGCTGAAACAGGTTCATTTCGGGTACTTTGCGCTGCCGGTAGGGGATGCCCATTGTGTTGAGATGGGTGATTAGACCCTGGGGATCTGAGGCCCTGAAGGCCAAGTGATCCACGGCACCGCCACCGTCCAAGTCGTTCAGGTCGACATCGCCAAGATAATCAATGAGACCAGAGGGATCATTCTCGTCAATGCCAACAATGTGGATGACAGCCTTGCCGTCAAGATACATCCAGTAGCCCGGAAAGGGGAGCGGTGGGCGGTCGCCATTAGTCATCCCCATCGCAGTTTCATAAAACTCGCGTGTTTCCTCCATTTTTGTGGTGCGGATGGAGAGGTGGTCCATGGACTCAAGAGCCATCGGCGGTTGCCTCAATTGCGATTTCGATTGCGTTGCCGTCAGGACCAAGCTTAAGGCCTGTGGCCGCGGCTTTATCAATAATATCGTCTGCCCAGTCAACATACCCAGAATTTGAACCGCCTAAGATTGCCATAATAAAGCCAAGTTCCTCTCCCTCGTTACGGAAACCGCGCATTACTCCGGGAGGCACAGAGACCGCATCGAATTGTTCAATCTGAATTTCATTTTCACCTTTATCCCCCCAGAATATAGTCCAGTTACTGGTCATGGGGACAAACACCTCGACGGTTGGATGGTCGTGAAGTGAGGCCCCTTTTCCTGGCTCTGCGCTAACGTAGGTGAGGTTGAAATCTTGTGCATCGGTGATTGCTGGGGTAAGGCTAGCATCTTCTGTAACTCCCCTACCGATAACATTATAGGTGTTACGCATGTGCTCTGGGATACGGCTATCTAGGTAGCCATCAGAACTATAGTTTAGTTTTTTGAAACGAGCGACCCGCTCAGCCTCCATTTTCTCTACCGAAATTTCAAGCTTGTCCATGACGTATTCTCCTGGTGAAGAGGCCGTAATTCTACTTAGCATTTAGGATATTTCCATAATCTAGGCAAAAAAAGCGGCCCCCGGGGGGGGGCCGCTAATTTCTTCACAAGAACGTGGTATTTACTTGATTACGTAATCGAGCGGGAATTTATGCCCCCCAGCTTCGACCATTTTGATGTAATCACGCATTGCCCGACCCATATCGATTTTCTTTTTCTTGGATACGGCCTGTGCACGAGAGTTGGGCCAGTCGGCCAACCTTTTTGCCCAAGCTAATTTGACGGCTGGGTCAACCTGGCGGATCTTTACTCCAGCGCCACGTAACTTATCGATACCCCAATCATGGTCAGCTTGAGATGTAGCTGCCGACTTAACCATATACTTTGCGGCTTCTTCATCAATAATCTTTACAACTTCTGGCGGCAACTTCTTCCGGGATCTCATATTCATCGTCAATGAAATCTGAACAACTGCACCGAAGTCCATTAGCGTATAAACACCGCCTTTGGTTGCCTCGTGAAGTTTCAGCTTATAATCCGTATCAGGGAAAAGAATAATTGCTTCACCAACCCCGGTTTGCAGCTGCTGAGCAGCTTTCGGTATGGTTGTTCTGACAGGAATGCCGCCTTGAACCCACGGTAAGTTCGGGCCCGCAGCTAGAATTTTACGTCCTTTTAGGTCTTCAAAGGTATTCCATTCGAATGCGCTAAGTAGACCGTAATTGTTAAACCCGGTTATAGCCAAAAGCTTTTGCTTATAACGCTTTTCATAATCTTGATATAACTCTGGGTATTTTGTAACCAAATCATAAAATATTTTTGTATTCTTGTTTGCATTAGGCTCATGGAAAGGAACGTAATAGGTCAGGTTCATGGCCATGGCTTTGTCATCATCAAAGCAAACACACCATGCTCCAATGTCAAGGCGCCCGTCTTGTGTTCCCTCTAAGGTATCAAACACATTAACCACCGTACCGGCGTAGTGTTCTTTGAAGTTCATTTTATATTTTGTCTCGGCAGCAACTCGCTTTTTGACATTCGGCACAAAATATTTAGAGACTTCTTTCACATAAGTAATAAAAGGTGGGTGTCCTGAGCCAATCCGCAGAGTGATCTCATTGCCCTTGATGCTAGCAGCATGTGCTGCACTACCTACGGCTAGAACCGCAGCAGCAACTCCGGCTACGCCGGCTTTTTTTATGAAGTTAGTCACAGTGGTACCTCCCTTTAAAATACCAATCTAAAAATGGTTCCTATCGGTAAACCCGGAACCCTTAGGTTTCCCATATTGTTCAACTATACATTATTTTAATCAAATTGAAGCAAAGTAGAAAAGTTTAAATTCTGAATCTCCTAATCACAACATTTTGGATGGTAACCATGTCGCAACCTCTGGCATGTACCAAATAAGTAACATCACAACTAGCATTAATATCCAATACGGTATCGAGCCTTTGAAAATTTCAGCAAGCCGGACGGATTTATCCTCCACGGCTCCTTTAACTGTGTAGACCAATAGTCCAAACGGAGGCGTAAGAAGCCCCGCTTCAATCACGAGAATGCCAAAAATACCAAACGCTATGGGATCAAAAAAAGGCTCCGTAATAGGCGCAAAGATCGGAACGGTGATCAGTATAATGGAGATCGAATCCAGAATCATGCCGAGAGCAAGCCAAATGAAGATGATGACAAGCATAATGCCAAGTTCACCTAAATTGTAGGTTGCAAAAGTTTCTCTGATCAACTCTGACATTCCTGCCGCTTCCATGAACTTGGCATACATATTGGCGGTTAAAAGCAGGAACATGATCGGTGCGGCTGCTTTTCCTGAGTCTACAACAGCAATTGCAAGGTCTTTAAGTCTCATTCCTTTGAGAATGCCTAGACCCATTGCGCAGGCTGCACCCACGCCGCCTGCTTCGGTCGGTGTAAATAGTCCGCCCCAAATACCCCCTAAGACAATTAAAATGAGTGCTCCGATGCCAAGGCCACTGGCCACCTCAGATCGGGATAGTTCATCCTCGCCTTCATCCCTTACAGCCGGTGCTAATTCCGGTTTTATGGTCGCCCTCACACCAATATAAATCATGTAAAGCGTGGCCAGAATTAATCCAGGCAAAGCGCCAGCTATGAACAGCTGGGCTATAGATTTCTCAGCGATAATACCCCACACAATGAGCAAAACGCTCGGAGGTATAATCATGCCTAAACAGGCGCTACCGGCAACAGAGCCAAGTGCAAATTGTCGATTATAGCCATGGTGACGCATTTGCGGATACGCTATCCGGCTAAAGGCTGCAGCGGCGGCGATACTCACGCCCGTAACTGCCGCAAACACGGCATTTCCAGCTACGGTCGCAACTGCGAGCCGCCCCGGAATTTTTTTAAGTCCCCGATTTATTAAGTTATATAAGTCGCGCGCCGATCCAGACTTATTCACGAAATCGCCCAGAAGCATGAAAAGAGGAATTGTCGCAAATACCTCACTCCGCAGGTATTCATATGCGACGCTTCCTACCCCCGCGATCGCAATATCAAAACCACCTTCCCAGTCGCCATCAATTCCCCCGAACAAAATGACGTTTCCGAGGAGTGCCGTGATCCCAAAGGCGAACCCAATATGGATACCGGAGAGTATGCCAATAAGCATGATTGCAAACATGCCTATAAGAACTGTGTTTTGATCTAGTTCCATAATTGGTTCCCGGTAATCTTTAACAAATTATTCTGAGCTCGGCGCTTCGGATTCATAGGATTGATACTCTTGTACACGTGTGATCGATTGAAAAACGGAGAGTATGCAGACGATGAAACCGACTGCTCCTACAAATACGACTAAGGTCCTTATGGGATAAACGGGTATCTCGATTACCCCAGAACCCTCTAGTTCCAGAATTTCCCAAGCTTCTATCATGTTAGGCCAACTGCCTATCGCAATACACAAAAATAAAAGGGCAGCGAGAAAATAGGAAATGACATCGATCGTCTTCTTGCCCGTTATGCCGACTTTGTCGAACAATATTGTTGTTCGAAGAGAACTCCGATTAATTACTGAGAGTGGTAACTGAAGGAGCAGGATGGAGAGCACCGAGTTGGCAACAATCTCGTTGGTACCGTGGAAAGGTGTGTTAAAGGCTTCGCGCCCTACAACGTCGTAAAGGATAAGCACTGCGACGGAGGAAAGCCAAGCCGCTGAGATAATATTGAGGCCCTTAACAAATTTTTCGACCGCGATATCTAATCGCGTATGCTCACTGGATGGATTTTCGATCATCCCGTCCCCTGTAATACCTAAAAGCCATACCTGTTATTATTTTTATTTAAGTTTGTACGGCCTGTTCCCAAAGATCAACCTCGAATTGGTTCAAAAACAAGAGCAACCCCGAGGGGGGCATTTTATAGTAACTCTAAGGCGCAATTATAGTTTAGGTCCCGTCTCCTTCCGTGGCGTCAACTATGACGTTTTCCACCTCTCCGGATCCGTCCCGGCGAAAAGCCGCCGCCGCCTGATAATCTTCGCTCTCAAAACAATTAATGGCATCTTGCATCGTTGGAAATTCGACGACGATAAACCGATTAAAATATTCCGGACCCTCCATGATCTGATATTTACCGCCCCGGGAAAGCGGCTTGCCGCCGTACTTCCGGAGAATATCGGGCACCAAGTCGGTGTAGCGTTTGTAACCCTCTGGGTCCTTGACCTTCGAGCGGGCAAGCCAATATGCAGGCATTTAATCTCTCCTTATAAACGTTCGTCGGGCACGGCTTTATGGCATTGGCATGACTTGATCATTTTCCGGCACGTTCCAGCCAGCCTTCACCGCGGAACGCCGCGCAATCGTTAAGTACCACTTGGCTACATTAGGATAGTCATTTAGGTCCACCGTTTGCCAGTCGTGGCGGGCGATCCACGGGAAAATGGCGATATCTACGATGGAATATGCGCCGCCGACAAACCAGTCCCTGTCCGCAAGACGTTTATTCATCACTCCATAGATCCGCTTACACTCGTTGAGATAGCGTTCGCTGGCCTCGGCATTCTTTCCCTCACCATAGTGGACAAACGAATGAACCTGACCAAACATTG
>PBNV01000049.1 GCA_002723345.1 Rhodospirillaceae bacterium | reverse complement strand
GGGACTTCCTGGCGGGGAATCGATTGATTAGCCACTATCGTTTTTGCCAATTCTGCACGGTCGGGGCCCCGCTCAACCTCCGTCTTTGTGAGGCCCGGCTGAATGGCGTTTACCGTAATGCCATCCGGCCCCAATTCCCGCGCTAGAGCCCGAGTAAAGCCCACCAGCGCGGCCTTGGAACTGACATAATGAACGAAGCCCGGCACACCGACATGGGCAGTGTCGGAGGACATGTTGATGATCCGGCCCCAGCCCGCCTCACGCATATGGGGAATCACCGCCTTGGTCACGATGAAAGGACCGATCACGTTCACGCGAAGCGCTGTTTCAAATTCATCAACCCCAAGTTTTTCGAATGGCCCTTTGGTAAGTGTACCCAGCAAAGCAGCATTGTTGACCAGAATGTCAATTCCGCCACATTTAGCGACGGTCGTTGCTACCATAGCTGCAACGGATGCTTCATCGCTGACGTCGGTCTCAACCGCATAGGCTTTACCCGCTGCATCCGTAATTTCCTTGGCAACTTGATCCGCGCTCCTGCCATCAATTTCGGCGATAACAACGGCGGCGCCTTTTGCCGCCAAGGCTCGTGCAAAGGCGCGGCCTAGCCCCCGGCCGCCACCGGTCACAATCGCGACTTTATCTCTCATCATCGCCTCCCTTGGTGGCCTAGTTCGGATAATCTCATCGAACTTCCTCAGTCTTTTCTAGAGAAATAATAGTTATTAAAGAAGAAAATTGCAGAGTGATGGAAGAGAACAAATTTTTTCAAGCATTGTTGCTGCATGACCCTTTGGGCTGAGCGCTACTCCTTGGTCTATTTGAGCACAATCAGCATCAGCTATCTGAAAGTATTGGGGCTTCTCCTAATGAGGGTTGCTCAGGCGAAAGTTCGAGCGAACCAGGGCAGGCTAATCAACACCCTCCATTATTATGATATTGCTCTCTGAAACATCTGTTCGCATTGGCAGGAGCGCCTGATAAGCATCAGAGTTCCACCATTCTTTTAACTTCTCCATTGATGGGAATCTTGCCATGATAAACCGTTTTGGTGCCCACTTCCCCTCTAGGACTTCGGGTACCCCGCTCGCAATAAGTTCCCCACCGGCACGGGTGATTAAAGGCCCAGCCCGAGAAATATACTCGTTCAATTGTTCCGGATTTTCCACACTGAGTTCATCAACGATCAGATAAGCTGACATGTTTTTCTCCCTGGAAATTTTTCCCCCTCGCCCCCGGTTCGCTCGAACCGGCATGAGGTCATGGTTTCGTTGTACAAAAAATATGTGCCTTTCAAAGTTACCACAAGCGCTCAGTCGCCAACTTAGCACCCTCCGCTAGGGACCGGAACTTGGCCCATACGACAGAAGGAAAAACTGCTTTCCGGCCTGCGTAGGTGCTGAAGCCACAGTCAGACCCGGCTATTACCCGCTCCCGCCCGACAATGTCGGCATAACGGCACAGACGTTGCGAAATCAGTTGTGGATGCTCGACGAAGTTGCTGGTGGAATCAATCACGCCCGGCACCAGAATTTTATCCTCGTTGATTTTGGCCTCTGCCCAATCTTCCCACTCATGTTCATGGCGAGGGTTAGCGCCCTCGAACAACAGCGCCGCCGGACGCGCCCTGTTCAACAGATCGAATAATTTTTTTACCGGAAAATCATGTGTATGTGGTCCGGCATAATTAAGCCAGCAAATGTGCAGCCGCATTGCCTCCGGCGGGATGTCTTCCGTCGCCGCATTCAGGGCCTCAATGCTTTTTTCTGCGTCAGCCAGAAATTCTTCATCGCTCCAATCCTGGTGATCAGTATGTCGACATCCAGCTAGGTCTGGGCAATCGAGTTGGAGGGCGAACCCTGCTTCATAGATCGCCTGATATTCAGGCCGGAGGGCTTCAACCAGCGCTTCCCGGTATTGATCACGATCATCGTAAAATTGGTTGGGCACATACGTCATAAGACAGCCTGGAGAGACCGAACTCATAAACGCATCATGAGCGGGCGTTTTGGAGAGTGCGGCTTTCAAACGGCCGATATCCTGAACTACGGGCCCCTTATCCGCATGCGCGACGGGCGCTTCACATACCACGGCTTGCAACAGGTTGGTTCCGCCACCGGCAGCACGCTCCAGGTCCATCTCAGGAAAATCTTGTATATCTCTCGGGGTCTTGCGGCCCAAGACACCTTCACCGTTTGCATTACCAAGTCCAGTTAATCGGTGCTTGGCATATACGTGATAAGACATCTTGCCGGCTTCACCATCGTTCACCACGTCAACGCCATTCTCTACTTGAAGAGCGACTAAGTCATCGATGACCTCGCTGACACGTGTATCCAAAACGGCGCCGTCTACGTCTTTTCCCCGATCCTGTAATCGCAAGAGGTCGACCAAATCATCTGGTCTTGGCAAACTGCCAACATGAGTAATTAGAATGCGGTCCGTGCTAGTTTTCATATGCCTCTCCAATTCGAGTGGATTAATTTTTTTACCAATTGTGCCCTCCTGGTGCCAAATAGCCAATGGCTAAAGTGCGCAGCAAGTCCTCCAGAAAATTGCCCAGCCGGCTAAAAATCTCTAAAATATGAGATTAAAGAGGGATCAATGCAGGAGAATGCGATGTCAGAATATCTCGTCCCACATTTTGTTGGCAGCATCCCATTGGAGAGCGCGGAAAAGGTATTTCGCGATGTGAGCGGCGTCGTGGGGCCCCAACTCCGTCGCCTGCCGGATGGCGAGACCGGAAAACGGATTGGTTGGATTAAATTTCTGCAATCCTACCTTAACGACGAACACCCGGACATGGAGACCGACACAGACCAGCCGCCGCTGCAATGGCGGCAATGGGATGGTGTGCTCCTCCGAGAAGTTCCCATGGCCAAATTCAAGAACGGAGTTGATCCAAAGTCAGTAACCTTCGACACGGGCTATGGACAGGAGGCCATCGAGTCCTTTACCGTTTTTGAGAGACTTCAATCGGAGGGCGTCATCCCGGCCGGCGTCAAGTTTCAGGTGTGCATCCCCACACCATTGGCACCCGGTTATAATTTTGTCTCCCCGAGCGCCCAGGACGATTTCATCCCTGTATATACCGATCATATTATCGGCGAAGTGCGTAAAATCGCCGATGCCATCCCACATGAGCGGCTCTCGATTCAATGGGATGTTTGTCAGGAGGTCCTAATGTGGGAAGACTATTACGACTATGACCGGCCCGGTTACAAGGAGGAGATCTTTTCTGTTCTAGCTCAAATTGGAGACGGCGTTCCGGCAGACGTCGAGCTCGGCTATCACCTATGTTACGGCAGCCCCCGAGACGAGCACCTTGTGCAACCCAAAGACACGTTCAACATGGTAGAGATGATGCACGGCATCGCGGCTGCCGTGAGCAGAACAATCGAATTTTTCCATATCCCCGTGCCGAAAGAACGGGACGATGACGCCTATTTTGCACCGTTGGCAGACCTCGCACTCTCTGACGGAACGGACCTTTATATTGGCTGCGTACACCATGATGACGAGAGCGGGGATGCCAGCCGTCTAGCCGCCGCCCAAAAGTATGCTCAAGTGGATGGCATTGGCTCTGAGTGTGGCTGGGGTCGGGCGGATCCAGACCGAGTTCCCGGCCTTCTCACTTCTCACGCCAAGCTCCTGGCCGAATATAGCTAGAATGCGCCAAAGTTCATCTCGGAGGAGCCGGTCTCATTACCACGCTCTCCCGGGCGGGTGACCTCTTCAAATTGCCAACCTAAAACAGCTCCTGGGTATTTAAATTAAGAAAGTCAGGTTCGGAATAGGAAGATTGCGGTTAAGAAGAACCAGCCGCTTGAGGCTGATCTTCCATACACCCTGCTCTCGGCGAAGGCGATGTTCAGCCCGACCGGCAAATGTGCGCTGGTCACCCAATCCCAACTGCCGATCATCCGCTGTAACCCCTCTGATTTCATAGATGATCTGAGACGAGTAAATGGTGACCTCACCAGTTGCGAGATCATCGGTGACTCCTTCCCAAACCTGAACATTTGAAATTATGTGCTGTGTTTGCGAGGGCGGGCTTTGCGCCGGAAATTTGGTTTGGCTGAGCCGGTAAACCCGCTCCTTTCGGCGTAATTTATCATCAAATATGAGCGAAAGGTGTTCATTGGGCGCGGCATCTAAGTTGATCGGCAGCCAATAGATGCCGTCTTCCGTGAAGATATCTAACCATTCTTCAAAGTGGCCTTCATCAATCAACCGGGCCTCCTCGTAGAGGAAGTCTTCTGCATCTGGGCGGCTCAGAATGTCTTCTGGTCGGGCCATGAATTATGCACCCATGTGGGCTCTCCAAGCACGATGAAACGCCCGTTGCGGTGTTTCATCGGTGGACTCCGCAACTCGGACGCCCAGTTTATCAGACGTCTCCCTAGCCATACCTCGACTTAACAGCAACCACTCCACCTCCTCCGCCTGCAGACCTGTCTGGTTGAAGGCAAAAATTTCGACATCATCCGGAGACCCGAAACTCGCCGGCCCAAAAAATCGCTGATAGCCGGATAGGCGGAAGTTATTGTATGCTTCCGATGCTCCTTTTAGTTTAAAAAAATGCATGGCGACTTCAGTTCGGTCGACACTAATGGGACGGATTACCCTGAATTGCCCGTGAAGAACCGCAAGGCTCGGAAATATCAGCAAGTTCATGGCATTCAGCATTTCATGCATACTTTGAGTACCGTATTTCCCCTCGAGCCAATCGACATAATCCGCAAAAGGCCCAGCCCTCATATTTTCTGCGGCATCCGGAGAAAGCGGGCTTTCCCAGATGCCATGACCATTCTCGAATCCGAGTGTGCGACCGGTCATTCGATGAGCAAAGATTTCGTCCAAGTCACCTTGGGTATAAGCGCCATGCTGGCCGCTTTTATTGCCAAACTCGGCCACCAACTTAAAAAAAGACTCGTGGACTGTGTCCCCGTGATAACCGTCCGTTGAGTTTTCCGCCTGGAATTTCCAGTTCCCCCGGTATTCTGTTCGATGCGCACCGTGCACGACCTCTACCTCACCGTCTGGCGCCCGGTCCAAATGAATGTCCAGGAACGGTTTGGCCGCACCAAGATACGCCGTAAAAGTGATAGCGTTCGCATCCATGTTAGCAAAAACGAGGCCCCGGTATATCTCAACCCGTGGCACCGCCATGAGACCAAGCCGGGATTTATCCAAGTCGTCTGGATAACCGCCTTTGTGTTTAGCAACTCCTTGAAGGGTGCCATCAAGCCCATAGACCCAACCATGATATTGGCATTGGAAGCGCTTGACAGATCCCCGCTCTTCACGACACACAACTGAACCCCGATGACGGCAGCGGTTAAAAAAAACGTGGATTTCGCCGTGCTCATCCCGGCTCATTACCACCGGCCGACGCCCGATAAACGAGGTTTTGAAGTCGCCAGAATTCCGGACCTCACTCTCATGGCCGATGAAAATCCAGCATTTACCGAATATATCGCGCATTTCTGCATTGAAAATTTGGTCGTCCGTATAGACCGACCCATGCACACGGAAATCGCTCTCATCCTCAAACACGAGAGCCTGTGTATCAAGCGTTGTCTTTGCAATCGGGGTAAAGCTATCCATGACGCTGCCTTCGTAATTTTACCAAGTTTAAGCGGGGAAATGATCTTGGTCTAGTGCACAAGCGGGCTTGGTTGATTGGAACAACTGGAATACCCCTGTTCAGGGAGCCGAGCTTCACCTAAGATAGGTCATTATGGAGCAGGATGGAATGGAAATTGACAGGAGCCTAGTCCGCCCGCCCGCGGTGGCCGGCATCTTCTATCCCAGCACCCCCAAAGAACTTACGGCCACCGTGCAATTTTATCTGTCCCAGGCTGCGGAAAAATTCGGCGACGCCAAACTGATATCTCCCAAGGCAATAATCGCGCCGCACGCCGGATACGTCTATTCCGGCTTAACTGCAGCTGCGGGGTATAACAGCCTGCGATCACGGGCGAATAAAATTACCCGGGTGGTAATGATGGGACCGTGCCACCGGGTGGGGATCCCTGGACTGGCTCTGCCGTCCACACAAACTTTCAGCTCGCCGCTTGGCAACGTTCCGATGGACATGGATGCAGCAGCTAAAATTATGCATCTTGACCAGGTTAAAATTTACAATGAAACGCACGAAAAAGATCATTCATTAGAAGTACATTTGCCATTCCTGCAAACCATCCTGACCCGCTTTTCTATCGTCCCCTTGATTGTAGGACAACCAGCGCCATCAGACGTGGCTGAGGTTTTGAACCTACTCTGGGGCGGAGAGGAAACGCTCATTCTAGTATCATCTGATCTCAGTCATTACAGGTCATATGAGGATGCCCAGAAAATTGATGACATCACCCGCAAGGCCATCGAACAACTTGATGACCGAGCACTTGGAGATCAACAAGCTTGCGGCCGCCATGCCATCAACGGATTAATCCAGGTTGCGCGTGATAGAGGACTGCATGTTACCACAGCAGATATTAGAAACTCTGGAGATACGGCAGGCGCTAAAGATAAGGTTGTCGGATACGGCTCTTGGCTGTTTTCCGATAGCCCCGCGGTCGTAGGAAGTCGCATCTCAGCAACCGTCAACGAAGAAAAAAAATTTGGAGACACCGCCCAAGAAACCCTAGATCGATATGGCGAGGCTCTCCTGGTGGTAGCAGCCAAGACTATACGAAACAGTTTGAGCAAACAGGCTCCAATGCGGATTAAACTAGCCTCATTTCCGAGAGAGCTTCAGGCTCATGGGGCATGTTTTGTCACTCTGAATAAGAACGGAAAACTGAGGGGATGTATCGGTTCAATCGAGGCCTGGCGCCCTCTGGTGACGGATGTGGCAGAGAATGCCTGTAAGGCTGCTTTCCAGGACACCCGCTTTGACAAATTGTCCTCTCAGGAACTGACTGAGAATGATATATCGCTCCATATTTCTGTGCTGAGCCCAAAAATGCCCATGTCTTTTTCCAGTGAGGAGGATTTGATTACTCAAGTACGGCCGGGCTTGGATGGCCTTGTACTCATTGAAGGCAAACAACGAGGTGTCTTTCTCCCAGTCGTCTGGGACGCATTGCCCGAACCACTCACATTTTTCCGCCAATTGAAAAGAAAAGCTGGTTTATCCGAAGATTATTGGTCAAGCAGCCTGAAGGTTTTCCGCTTCGTTACTCGGGGCATTTCATCAGAAACCATCCCTACTCGGGCTGATCTCTGGCAGACAAAAAGTAAATCGGAATGATCCGGTTAACACGTCTAAAAACGTGGGATATCCGTTAAAACGCCGATGTAAGACCACGAAGCCCAACTGTTTTAATCTGAGACTGTTTCTTTTGCTCGGGACTCTCGCACAGCTATATAAATACCGACCGCGATGAGAATGACGACCCCAACCCAGGATAACGCATCAGGAAAATCCCCAAAGTAAAAATACCCAATGGCTGATGCGGCAAGGATTGTGACATAAATAAAGGGCGTGACGACCACTGCCGGCGCAGCAACAAAAGCATACATCATCATAACCTGTCCCAACCCGGCGAGTACCAGCATCCCTAGGAATGGCCAAATATCAATAACCGCGGGCATGACGAAGAAAGCTGGAATTGCAGGCGCTAGCCCCACTGCTCCCACAAGAGCCGTATAGACAACGGTAAGCAGTGGATCATCCTGTCGAGCCAAAACTCGCGAGGAAATGGAAAACAATCCAAATAAAAACCCTGCAGAGAGACCGGCCAGCGTACCCATTCTGACCTCCTGGAAACCCGGTTGTACAATTAGGAGAACTCCGCCAAAGCCTAAAATAACCGCAACCCAGCGGCGGACCCCCACATGCTCCTTGAGCATGAAGGGTGACAGAATGGTCACGACAATTGGCGTGATAAAAATCAGCGCTGTCGCATCAGCCAATGGAATGTCAGTTAACGCTAAATAAAAGAGCCCTACCGCGGAGACAGCATAAATTCCCCGCATAAGTTGAGCCTTCGGTGACTTTGGCATCAAATTAGCCCAACCATACTTAATCAACACGATCGGCATAAAAATGATCAACATGGCACTGTATTGTATCCAAAGGATCTCAGGCACTGGGTAACTGGCGCCAAGGTACTTTGCGAAGCCGTCCTTCATGGAAAACAGGACGGAGGCACCAGTCATGAGAAGAATGCCGCGTAAGGGGGAACTTAATTCAGAGGCCAATCGGGATCTCAGTTAGGAATGCTTTATGGAACATTAACTATGCCGGGATCTTGTTGGATGGCAAGCTGTTTGGCACTCTCCCGATTTTTATCAAAATTTTATGAAAAGTCCTCGGACATGAATGGCCTTTGCCTGCCCCCAAGACTAAATCTTTGTCTAAGCGGCAAATTACATGGTAGATCCTCACCCAATACTACTGGGCTGAATACAAATAGGGAGTAGTGAAATGACGCTCAACATTCGCCGAATAGTTACCGGACACGACGAGGACGGGAACGCCATCATCTCTTCAGATTACGTTATGGATAATATTCATCATCTCCGGAGCGGTAATCCCCAAACACTTCTGTGGCAAACAGAAGATACCCCCGCAAACGTAGACGGGGATGACGATCCTGCCGATCAAACCCTAGAAATTGAACCACCAGAGAGGGGCTCCATTTTTCGCATTTTGGAACTCCAACCAAAGAAAGACCCTTACATGCATCGGACTGACACCATCGACTACGCAATCTGCATGTCCGGTGAATGCGTCATGATCCTGGACAATGATTTAGAAATTGAGATGAAGGCCGGAGATGTCATGGTCCAGAGGGCGACATGGCATGGCTGGGCCAACAGGTCAGACAAGCCTTGCCAGATCGCATTTATCCTCATCGGCGGCAAAGAGCCCGCTAAACACCATCACCCTATATAGGGCTAATCTATGAGTTTTTCTGTCACAAAAGAAATGATGGCATTCGCTGTTGCCACCGCCCAGGAGGCCGGCGAAGCCATTATGGAAATTTACAATACAAATTTTGACGTTCGCTCGAAGGATGACGACTCTCCTGTGACAGAAGCCGACGAGAAGGGCGAGACCCTCATCCGAACCAGACTTGAAAATGCTTATCCTGAAATCCCATTCATCGGCGAAGAGTCCCATGCCGCCGGCCATAAACCAGCCGTCGACGGTGGTCTTTTCTGGCTCGTCGACGCACTCGACGGCACCAAGGAATTTATTAACAAACGGGGGGAGTTCACGGTCAATATTGCGTTAATTGACGCCGGGGTGCCAGTTTTTGGGGTTGTCCATGCCCCAGCAAAAAAACGGACCTTCTGGGGAGGTCGATCACACGGCGCCTTTGCCGCAAATGGTGGGGACGAGCCATGCGAAATCACAACCCGAACACCCAGGCCAGATGGGCTTGTCGTCGTCACCAGTCGGTCTCACCGGTCCGGAGAGGATGAATATCTTAAACAATTCACGATCAAAGAAACTGTGATCACTGGAAGTTCGCTTAAATTTTGCCTGATCGCGGCTGGCGAGGCTGATTTGTACCCAAGGATGGGGCCAACATCTGAGTGGGATACCGCCGCCGGTCATGCCGTGCTGCTCGCCGCCGGCGGACAAATGACCCAGTTCGACGGCAGTCCTTTTGTTTACGGTAAGGATGATATTCGGAACCCTCACTTCATCGCCCGAGGGCAAACCAACTGACAGACATGAGCGTGAGCAATCGAAAACAAAGACTCGTGCACGGATTGGATGGTGTCAGAACTGCTGCCAAGGTACTTAAATCCGGTGGCCTTGCAGCTTTTCCGACCGAGACCGTCTATGGGCTTGGAGCAGATGCTACCAATGACACCGCCGTTGCTAAAATATATGAGGCCAAGGGTCGCCCTCAGTTTAACCCTCTAATTGTCCATGCAGCAGATAAAGAGGCCCTCAGATCACTTGTTGAGTGGAGCACCCTTGCGGATGCACTCGCCGATGCTTTTTGGCCCGGCCCCCTGACATTTGTGTTGCCGAAAACTGGGGATTGCCCGGTATCACTCCTCGCAAGCGCCGGACTAGATACGCTGGCCGTCAGGGTCCCCTCTCTTGACCTCGCGCGATCCCTGTTGAGGGCGTGCAGATTTCCCGTGGCAGCACCCAGCGCGAATACCTCAGGCCATATCAGTCCCACAACGGCCGATCATGTGTCTAGAGAGTTCGGTTCGGAACTGTCAGTTATCTTGGATGGCGGACCGAGCCAGATCGGTTTGGAGTCTACTGTCATCGATCTAACCACAGATAAGCCGGTCCTTTTGCGCCCAGGTGGCATCAGCAGAGAACGCCTTGAAAGCACCGTTGGAAAGGTGGGTGTGGCAACACTTGAGACGCCCTTGAAATCACCCGGCATGCTGGATCGGCATTACGCCCCCAAAACGCCCCTCCGCCTCGAAGCCAAGACCATCGAACCAGGCGAAGTTTTGCTGGGTTTTGGGCCCGGGGCACCTGGCAGCGCACCCAACCTCAGCGTTACGGGTGACCTCGTGGAAGCTGCTGCGAATTTATTTGCTATGCTGAGGGACCTGGAACAGGCTGGCCCTGCTGGCATTGCCGTCATGCCCATTCCTAAAACGGGACTGGGCGTTGCAATCAACGACCGCCTGCGTCGGGCGGCCACTTCTGCATAGCACTTTCTCGTCTCAGGGTATAAAAATAGGTAATGATTGATCTGCCAGAAAATTTTATGGTCTCGCTTCGGGAGCAACTACCCGAAAGCGCGATCCTCACGCGACTAGAAGACCTGGCACCTTATCTCAGAGAAGAGCGCGGGTTAATGAAAAGTGACTGCGAGGTGGTTCTGCGGCCGGCCGACGCAGAAGACTTGGCCAAAGCGGTCGCTGTATGCGACTTGCACGGGGTAAGCGTTGTCCCGCTCGGCGGAAACACAGGACTTGTTGGCGGTGGCATTGCCAGCGGTGGGGTCATTCTTAGCCTCGAACGGCTCAATAAAATTATTGCTGTGGATACTCTCAACCACACCATGACCGTTGAAGCGGGCTGCGTGCTCGCCAATATCCAGAAAGCGGCCCAGGATGCCGGTTGTCTGTTTCCGCTGAGTCTTGGAGCCGAGGGTAGTTGTCAGATCGGAGGAAATCTTGCAACCAATGCAGGCGGCGTTAACGTTCTGCGATATGGCAATACCCGCGAGCTGGTGTTGGGTATTGAGGCTGTCCTGCCGGACGGCCGCATTTTTGACGGTCTGAATGCGCTCCGAAAAGACAACACTGGTTATGATATCAAACAATTATTCATCGGTGCAGAGGGCACCCTCGGGATCATTACCAAGGCCGTTCTAAAGCTGTATCCAGCACCCCGCTCGAGTGTCACGGTCATGGCCGCCCTTCCCCGTTTAAATAACGTCATGAGGCTTTTTGATAACGTCCGCGCAACATGCGGCGATCGGCTTACCGCCTTCGAATTGATCCCACGTCTCGGGCTGGAACTCGGCATCGCCCATGTTCCCGGCGTGGACGATCCTTTTGTGGACCGCCATCCACATTATTCGCTTATAGAGTTGACCTCTCCTCGGGAGGGTGATGACCTCCGGGGTGAAATCGAGAAGGTTCTCGAGCGCGCCCTGGAGGACGAAGTTATCACCGACGCTGTCATTGCGGAGAGTGAGGCTCAAGTGCACCAGCTCTGGAAAATCCGAGAAGAATTGCCCGCAGCGCAGTCTCGGGAAGGTGGCAGCATTAAACACGATGTATCGGTCCCGGTTTCTGCGGCAATCGAATTCATCGAAAAAGCCTCTCACGCAGTTAAGTCTGAAATTCCTGGCATCCGCGTTTGCGCATTTGGGCATATTGGCGACGGCAACATCCATTACAACCTTACGCAACCTCCTGATATGGATAAACAGGCATTTCTTGATAACTGGGAATGCTTAAATCGTATTGTTCATGATTTTGTCGTCGATATGAACGGAAGCATCAGTGCGGAACACGGCATTGGACTTTTAAAAAAAATGGAATTGGGTCACTATGCCTCTTCCGTTAATCTCGATGTTATGCGGCAGATTAAGAGGGCAATCGACCCAAACAATATCATGAACCCTCGCAAGATATTTGATCGCGGGTAAAGATAAAATCGACATTTTACGGCTCGATAAGCTTAAAGGGAGATGACAAGTCAATTGGGAGCAAGTTAGATCGGAAGAAGAATGTTGCCCTTAAAAAGGTTTTCGCTCATGCAGACGGCTACAGAATCACCCTGTCATCGGACGCAGTAGTTAAGATAATCCCCAGCTTCGGCAACAATATTATTTATTCACGGAAATTTTTCGAAATCGATTTGTAGGCATTTTGACAAAAGTGTAAGCACTTTAAAAAAACTGTTAAGCGCATGAAAATGAAAGACTATTTCTATGGATAACTATGCTGCACCGGTCAATGACCTACAGTTTATTATCGAAAACGTGATCGGTTATGACAAAATTTCGGAGCTAAAGCCATTTGTCGATTTCACGCCAGAGCTCAGTGGAGCTATATTGGCAGAAGCGGCTAAATTCTCAGATGAAGTTTTAGCCCCCTTGAACAGGTTGGGTGACCAACAAGGCTGTGTCCTTGAAAATGGTGTTGTCCGGACACCTGAGGGATTTCCAGGTGCTTACAGGCAGATGATCGATGCCGGTTGGATTAGCATGTCAGCACCAGAGGAGTTTGGCGGTCAAAACCTCCCCACAGTTCTTGCTATTGCGGCCTTTGAAATGTGGTCAGGCGCAAATACTGCGTTTGGGCTCGTACCCGTTCTCAGTCAATCGGCGATTGAACTTATGCTGGAACACGCAGACCCGGTTCTGAAGCACACCTATCTTCATAAGATGGTGTCCGGCGAATGGACCACCACCATGAATCTGACTGAACCACAGGCCGGATCAGACCTCAGTCTCCTGCGCACCAAAGCAGTAAAAGAGGGCGATTACTACCGTATAAGCGGGCAGAAAATTTATATTAGCGGCGGGGACCATGATCTAAGCGACAACATCATCCACCTGGTTTTGGCGAGACTGCCCGATGCACCACCCGGTAATCGAGGCATCTCACTTTTTCTCGTTCCCAAATACCTGGTGAGGACGAACGGGGAATTAGGAGACAAAAACGACCTTAGGCCCATCTCGTTAGAGACTAAACTTGGCATTCATGGCAACCCCACCTGCGTGATGTCGTATGGCGAAAATACCGGTGCTATTGGATACCTTATTGGTAACGAGAACCAAGGACTTGCTGGCATGTTCACCATGATGAATTTGGCCCGTCTAATGGTCGGTTTGCAGGGTGTCGCTATCACCGAGCGTGCCTACCAACAGGCCCTGGCCTATTCCAAAGATCGTTTACAGGGCAGCCGGTCAAATAGCTCCAATGCGCCCTCTCCTGCCCCCATCATCCATCACCCTGACGTCAAACGCATGCTGTTAGACATGAAATGCATTGCGGAGGCCGGGCGATGCCTGACCCTTTATGCAGCGTATTGTATAGATCTCTCCAAGCACCATGCAGATGCCGCGACAAGGCAAGTATTTTCTGACCGCCTCTCGCTTCTGACACCCGTGGTAAAGGCCTGGATCACAGACCGGGCGATCGAATGCGCATCCACGGGCATTCAGGTCCATGGAGGCTTAGGCTACATAGAAGACACCGGAGCCGCCCAGCATTTAAGGGATGCCCGGATAATGGCAATTTACGAGGGAACGAACGGTATCCAGGCAAACGATTTGATTGGCCGAAAGATTTTACGTGAGTCTGGATCATCAATGATGAAGCTCATCAGCGAAATGAGGGATGATCTCGCTGGCGCGAAGGTAGCTGAGGCAGGGGCCATCGCAGTCATTGTGTTTGCGACCCGACAATCCATTGATGATCTTGAGTCTGCCGTTGACTGGGTCCTGAGTTCAGCTCCGAATGATCCTGACGGAATATCTGCCGGGGCCGCCGCCTTTCTAAAAATCAGTGGCAACGCCATATGTGGCTGGTTAATGGCAAAATGCGCCATCGAGACCCAACTTCTAATGGAGCAAGGAAACCCTGCAAGTGAGAAGTTAATAGGCCGGATGCACTCAGCCCGTCATTTTGCAGAGACAGTCCTGCCGCAAACGACGGCCGCTCTATCCACGCTGAGGAGTGGTCAACCGGCCGTCGCTAAAATGTCCGAAACGATGTTTGGTTAACAATTCACTCCAAGCGTTTCACGCACATTAACCGGTATTTTCGCAAAAAAACCCGGTAATTTTTTTACACGAGAACAATGGCTTAGGGTATAACTCTGCACCATGAATCAAACGACCCGATACATTTCGCGACAACTGATCATGTCCAGTTTATTGATCACATTTGTGATGACAGGAGTAATTTGGCTTTTTGTCGCCGTGCGCGCTGTTGAGTCCATCGTAAACCGAGGCTTATCGGTTAAATTGTTTCTTCTTCTGACCTCCCTACAAATTCCCAATTTTTTAACCCAAATATTACCGATATCGCTCTTTATCGCGGTGCTCTATGTCTACACCCGTCTTAATTCGGACAGGGAAATCGTTGTCATGCGTGCCGCGGGCCTGAGCCCGTTGGCCTTGGCAAAACCGGTTATTGTTTTGAGCCTCTTCGTGATGCTTCTAGTTTATTTTCTTACCCTTTGGGCTACCCCTGCATCATACAAAACATTTCGAAACCTACAGTGGGATATTCGCTATAGCTTGGCCCACATCGTGTTAAAGGAAGGGGTTTTTAATATTTTCTCAGACAGCATCACGGTTTATCTCCGAGAGAGGTCTAGCCGCAACGAATTAAGGGGATTGCTGGTTCATGACTCTCGGGAAAAAGACCGCCCTGTCACTTATCATGCGGAAAGTGGAACTCTCATTGAAGCCGGTAATGGTGCAAAGGTAATTCTTCGAAGGGGAAATAGTATCCTAATAGATAAGAAAAACCCCCAATTGGGGAGGGTTGTCTTTTTTGACCGCCATACCCTCGACCTAACAAATATCATTAATAGACCTCCACTACGATTTCGAGAAGCTCGCGAGCGGGGAGTAATTGAATTGTTAACACTCAAGAAAAATGATGTGGGGAATCCGAACGATTTTGGAAAATTTGTTGTGGAGGGTCATCAGAGGCTGGCCATGCCTTTGACCGTGTTAGGCTTTGCATTAGTTGCCTTAGTCACGCTTTTACGGGGTGATTTGTCGCGCCGAGGACAGCTTAAACGAATTCTAGCGGCGGTTGGAATTTTTGTTACCGTTATGTCACTTAATCTGGGTCTGATTAATTTAAGCGCGAATAATTTAAATCTCATTCCAGGTATCTATATCGCCAACGGACTTCCGATTTTACTGGCATTGGTGTTATTAACTTTCCCTGGACGCATAGGCAGCAAAGCAAACCGGTTGAAGACGGCCGTCGCTTCAGCTGGGCCGTAGGCTGATATAAAGTGTCAACCATCTTTTCCTACTATGTCAGTCGTCACTTTTTGATCAGCTTCCTGGCGGTTTTTAGTATCTTTCTAGGCCTAATATTTTTATTTGATGTCATCGAACTTTTGCGCCGGGCGTCAGGCCATGAAGAAATTGGCCTATCAGCTGTCTTAAAGATGGGTATTTTAAAACTGCCGTTTTTAGGGCAACAAGCGTTTCCCTTTGCTGTACTCTTTGGCGGCATGGCTGCATTTTGGCGGCTGACACGAAATAGTGAACTGATTGTCGCCCGGGCAGCTGGTGTCTCAGCGTGGCAAATTCTCATGCCAGTCTTGGGAGTCTCATTTATCCTGGGCCTGCTTCAAATTGGTGCTTTAAACCCCCTCGCCTCGGCTTTTCTGACAAAGTTTGACCGGCTCAGCTCGTCGTATTTTAAGGGGCAATCGAGCCTCCTTGCCTTATCCTCTGCGGGTCTCTGGCTTCGCCAGGCCAATGCGGAAAATCAAAGCGTCATTCACGCTACTCGGCTCAAACTGCTGAATGATGCCATCCACCTCAAAGACGTCACAATTTTCGTTTACGAGGGCGCAGATCAATATCGCAAGCGGATCAGTGCCGAAACTGCAGAACTTGAGGACGGGTTTTGGCACATGAGGAATGTATGGATTCACGAGCGTGAGAGGGAACTTCCGGAACGGAGATCAGAGTTCTGGCTGGAAACAGATATCACCCTAAACAACATCAACGAGACGTTTGCAGCACCTGAAACACTCTCATTTTGGGACCTACCGGACTTTATTGATAACCTCGACAAAGCCGGTTTTTCCGCTCTGCGCCACCGCCTTTATTGGCATTCGCTTTTGGCGGCGCCTCTGCTTTTATGCGCCATGGTGCTGATTGCCGCCACCTTTACGTTGAAACAGTCCCAAAGGTCTAGTACCAGCTATCTCATTGTCGGAGGCATCATGTCTGGATTTCTGTTGTTTTTCTTCTCCGACGTTGTGTCCGCCCTTGGCCTTCGCGAGAGTATACCAGTAGTCTTGGCGGCTTGGACACCATCTGGGGTCAGCGCTCTATTGGGGCTTGCAATGGTCTTCCATCTCGAAGATGGTTAGCATTAATGAAAAGTTTTTTGCATAAGTTATTGGGATTCATCATATTTTTGATGTTGGCTATGCCCGTGGATGCCCAAACGCGTCCATCCGCTGACCTGCCGTTACTGTTTTCGGCCGACGAAGTCACCCGAGACGCGGACTTGGGCACCATCTCGGCTGCTGGCCGTGTTGAAATTTCCCAGGGTGACCGAGTGCTTCTGGCTGACAACGTATCCTATAGCCAAAAAAATAACACCGTAACAGCGTACGGAAATGTCAGCTTACTCGAGCCAAGCGGAGATGTGTTATTCGCCAACTTTATGGAACTAAGCGGAGACCTTAAAGATGGTGTTATCAGAGGGCTTCGGATTAGGCTCGCCGACAACGCGCGGATTGCCGCCACGGGGGCACGCCGTTCTGCCGGCAATCGCACGGAAATGCGGAACGCAGTCTATTCGCCCTGTGAATCCTGCGCTAATGTGCCCGGCGGAGATCCCTTATGGCAACTGAAAGCGCGAAAAATTGTCCACGATCAAAAAGAAAAAGTTATCGAATATTCGGACGCATTTCTGGAAATTTCTGGCGTGCCCGTGGCTTACGCCCCCTACTTCTCCCATCCCGACCCCACAGTGGAACGGAAGACGGGCTTTCTGGTTCCAAGTGCCGGCGGATCGACAGCTCTGGGGACAACCTTCACCACTCCCTTTTTCTGGAGTATTGCACCGAGCCGCGACATCACGTTGATCCCCACAATCACCTCGAAGGAAGGTCTACATTTAGCCGGAGAATTACGAAATTTAAACACGACGAACAAAATAGATTTTAAGGGCAGTATTACCTATGACTCAAATAACGATGTCCTGGGGCATATTGATACTGTTTACCGTGAGGATATCGATGATACATGGCGGGGTGGCTTTGATTTGAAGCGGGCCAGCGACGATACCTACCAAAGACGGTATGGCATGACATCTCCGAAGACCATGACTAGCCGAGCGTTCGCCGAGGCGTTTCGAGGCAGAGACTATTTATCGATGGACGCTTATTTGTATCAAGGTCTGCAAGGTACCGACTCTCCGGGTAAAACGCCGATTGTTCTCCCAATGGTTGATTATAGTCATATCAGCAAGCCGGGGCGTTTTGGCGCCACCACATCCTTTGACTTTAGTGCACTTGCCCTCACCAGAACGGAGGGCCACGACACAAAGAGACTATCGATGTCAAGCGGCTGGCGCCTTCCTCGGATCGGCAGTCTCGGGGAAATTATGGATTTCAACCTATCTCTTCGCGGGGATATGTACCATACCACGAATTTACCAATTGCTGGGCAGGCCGGCACAGATAGCGGCATCGCCGGGCGCATATATCCCGAAGCCTCTGTAAATTGGCAATTTCCACTTGCTCGAACACAAGGTAGAATTACGCAGACGCTAGAGCCTGTCGCCTCAGCAACGATTAGCCCAAACGGGGGCAATCCGAGTTCCATACCGAATGAAGACAGCATGGATCTGGAGCTTGATGACACGAATCTGTTCAGTTCTTCAAGGTTCAGTGGTCTTGATCGCGTCGAGGGCGGTCCAAGATTTAGTTATGGTGTAAAATGGTCCGCGACCGGAAGGTCCGGTGGAAACAGCTCATTTTTCATTGGTCAAAGTTACAGGGTCCGGGATGACGACACTTTTGGTGAAGGGTCGGGGCTGGAGGATAATTTCTCGGATATTGTCAGCCGGGTCAACATATCTCCGGGCGCATTTATCGACCTCTCATACCGTACTCGACTCGATAAGGACAACCTCTCCCCAAGGCGGAACGAGATATCTCTTACTGCTGGACCGCCGGCTCTTCAGGTCAAATCAGACTACGTATTTTTTCAGCGCCAACAGGGCCTGGAATTTGGTGGGCGTGAGGAAGTTTCAGGAAGTTTAGTTGGGAAAATAAACAGATATTGGAAAAGCAGTTTCTCGGGGCGATACAATCTCGAAAACTCCGGAGATTTACGTAATCTCGCGCTTAACCTAACATATGAGTGTGAGTGCTTCACATTTAGCACAACATTGCGAAGGGAGTTTTTTGAAGACAGGGACATAAAACCGAATGACTCGGTTTTATTCAGTTTATCTTTTAAAACATTAGGCGATGTTCAAGCCGGCATTACCCAGACCGGTTTATGAGTTTAACCATATTCAACGTCTCGCAACAGGTCCATCTCCCCGATGCCCCAAAGCGTTTTTAACACTCGTAAAATCACGCTTGGAAAATGCCTCGTTTTCCTGCTATTGCAGGTCCTCTTACCCCTGCAATCGGCATGGAGCCAGGGATCTCAGCGTATTGTGGCAATCGTGAATCAGGAGGCCATCTCGCAATTCGATTTGCACTCCCGAATACGCTTTGTCATTTTCTCCTCTGGCTTGCCTAACAACCAATCAAGCTATAAACGGCTGAAGCGCCAGGCCCTGACCGGCCTGATAAATGAACGCCTAAAGGCTCAAGAGGCCAAACGGAGAAAAATCACAGTGTCGCGGCAACAAATAGCCGCCGCCATTGAGAGCGTCGAAAAACGTCATACGCTACCCAAGGGTGGCCTAATTCGTCGATTGAGGCAAAATAAAATCGACATTTTTTCTTATGAACGACAACTGGAGTCCGAACTCGCCTGGAACCAAATTATAAGGAGTGAGGCATCAAGATCGGAACTGATCGATCCGAAGGCCATTGATCAACAGATCAACTTAATACGGGCAAATAAGGGAAAACTAGAATATCTAGTCGCTGAGATTTATATCCCTTTTGATGCAGCAGAGACGGCAACTGGCGTGAAAAATCTTGCCGAGCGCATAAAGAGACAAATCCGTCAAGGTGCACGCTTTGACAATCTTGCCAGATCCTTCTCGCAAAGCGCTTCCGCTGCACGGGGTGGCAGTCTGGGATGGGTGCGTCAAGATCAGCTCGACCCTGCATTGGCTGATGTGGTCCGCCATCTGAAACGTGGGGAACTATCGGCTCCAGTTAAAGGAGCCGATGGGTATTATCTCCTGCAATTACAAAATAAACGGATCGCCCGAGGTCTTCCCGAAGGCGATGCGGTCGTTAGCCTGCAACAAATCTTTTTGCCGCTTGGGCTCGACGCAAAAAGCTCGGCTGTTCAAAGCAAGCTCAAACTCGCACGCTCCGTAGCGGCAAAGGCGCAAAATTGTGATGATATGGACATTCTTGGAAAAGAAAGTGGGCTCAGCGGCTCGGGTAAAATTTCAAATGTAAAATTGTCTTCCATTGCGCCAAATCTCAGACAACTGGCCCAAGAACTTGAAATTAATCAGGCAAGTGCCCCAATCAGAACAGAGGCAGGGTTAGTAGTGATTATGGTATGCAGTCGGGAATCTAGCATGAACGAGGCAATTATTCGGCAAAGGATTGCGGCGTCTTTGTCGGAACGGAAAGCTGAATTGATATCCCGACGGCTCCTCAGAGATCTCCGTCAATCTGCGTTTGTAGATGTAAGACAATGACTGATCAAACGGCCCCTGTTGCCATAACGATGGGAGATCCTGGCGGCATTGGCGCAGAAATCACTCTTAAATCCTGGAGAGACCACCGGGTAGACCTCACGCCGTTTTACATGATAGACGACCCGAACCGTATCGATCACATTAACCGGCAGCTAAACTTAAACTGTGCGGTGGAACCTGTAACCGGCCTGGATAAAATCGGTGACGTATTTAAAGATGCTCTCCCCGTGTATGACTTGGGGGATCGGGTCTTGAGTCTCCCAGGAGAGCTAAATCCGCAGGATGCGCCACTGGTTTTACAGTCTCTTAAGATAGCAGTCGCCCAGGTCTCAAGAGGGCAAGCTGCCGCCCTGGTCACAAACCCCGTCCATAAGGCCAATCTTTATAAAGCGGGATTTTCTCACCCCGGCCACACCGAGTTTCTAGCATACCTCGCTTCTGTGAAAACTGAACCTGTTATGATGCTAGCATCAAACAGGCTGCGGGTTGTGCCCGTGACCCGGCACTTGGCATTGAATGCAGCAATTAGCGCTCTGTCCGAGCCTCTTATAATCGAAACGGCTGAAATCACGGCACGAGCCCTACAACAAGATTTTGGTATTGCCGCCCCCAGGATCGCCATTGCCGGCCTTAATCCTCACGCGGGTGAGGGGGGAGCCATGGGCAGGGAAGACATCGACATCATAACCCCAGCGATACGTAAGCTTATGGAAAAAG